>NZ_JACHZF010000003.1 GCF_014193375.1 Halomonas campaniensis | reverse complement strand
AGAGCTACCGGCTGAAGCAGAAGACGCTCAGCTGACGATCACGGGTGGGTCAATTTTGTTGACCGCTGGTGGGTCAGTTCTGATGGCCATTGACACATGCGCTGAACCAGATGCTTCAGCAGACCATGACCACCGCCGAGCCGCTGGAGATCGTGGTGCTGGACAGCGCCGAGGGCACCGCCAAGTCCTATGGTTCCACGCTCTGTTATCCGGTCATCGAGGAGCGCTATCACGATCGCTTCGCCAGCAACGGTATCAGAGGCCTGCTGACCAATGATCTCATCGACCAGCTGCCCGATCTGCAGAAGGAGGTCGAGGTCCAGATGCAGGACCGCGTGGGGCAGGCCTATGACGGGGCACCGCAGACGCGTCAGCGGCTGGCCGCCGAGCGCCTGGAGGAGCGGCACCTGCTGCGCGCCCTGCAGGCGGATGCGGCACGCTTCGACAGCGACCTGCCCACCCGCGTGATCCTCTATTCGGACATGGTGGAGAACTCCGGCCTGGCCGGCGTGGAGGCGATCCTGGCGGGTGACGCCGAGCAGCGTCTCGAGCTGGCGATGGCCGCGGTGGATGGCCTGCCACGCCTCGATTTCCAGGGGGCCATGGTCTACGGCTTCGGCACCGGTGCCGTGCTGGAGGACCCCGCCGCCGCGGACGCCCTGAGCGGCTTCATGCAGCAGGCGGTGTATCTGGCCAACGGCTACCCGGTGGACTTCTCCCGCGAGCTGGCCGTGCGGGCGGTGCGTCCCTCCAGCGTGGCGAGCTACGACCTGGAGGTCGACGCCGATGGTCGCCGGCTTCAGGGACGGATGCAGTTGATGGCGGACGCCGGAGGGCGCCTGACCGACAGCTTCGTCGATCTCGGCACCGATAGCCGCAGCGCGCACTTCGAGGGCGGCCGCCTGCTCTGCAGCCAGGATGACCGCTGCCAGCTCGAGGGCAAGCTGGCCACGGCGTTGCTGTTCGAGGACCCCGAGAACGTCTTCCTGGAGGGCAGCCGAGGTTCGCTGTCGGGCCATCTGGGATTTCGTAACGACCGGCTGGCAGACACCGACAACCCGGCACTGCTCCCGATGGAAGCCGAGGTGAGGCGCTGACATTCCGTCGGTCGGTAACCCGCAACACCCAACCCACGCAGGAAGCTCGAAAAATGAAGAAGACGTTTCGCCCCGCCATCGTCGTGGCGGCCATGCTGGCCTTCGGCCTGCTGCTCAGCGGCTGCCAGACCCTCTCTCCCCAACAGCGCTCCGCCCTGGGGACCGGCGTCGGGTCGCTGGTAGGCGCGGTGGCCGGTTCCCAGCTGGGGGATGGCAACGGCCGTCTGGTCGCCATGGCGCTGGGCGCCGCCCTGGGGGGCTATGTCGGCAACCGCTTCGCCGACCACCTCAACCAGCAGGAGCAGGAGTCGCTGGCGCAGACCACCCGCCAGGCGCTGATGGCCGATGAGGGCAGCGCCGGCGCCATGGACTGGACCAGTGAACAGCGCCGCGATGTGGACGGCCAGATCATCTATGGCAAGGCGGTACCGGCCCACGACAGCCAGTCCGTGGCCTACCTGGCGGAAGTGCGGGGCGAGTCCGTGAGCTCCGAGGAACAGGCCAGGCTCGCGAGCCTGGCCACGGGGACCCACTGTCGCCCGACGCGCACCTCTTTGTCGGTAGAAGACCGCGTTGTGGCGGATGGTGCCATCTGGTGCCGCACCCCGGAAGGCGACTACGCACCGCTAGATACCCTGGCGGCCTGATACCCCCTGGGGGCCGATCCTCGGCTCCCAGGTACTCCGTGGACTTCCACGCACCCAATCCCGAGGAAACGACATGAGCCACAACGACACCACCCTGGAAGCGCCTGCCAGTCCGGCCAGCTCCGCTGCCCAGAACGACAAGACCTTCGCCTTCGTGACCTATGGCCTTAACCTCGCCACCATGCTGCTTGGCATCACCTGTCTCATCGCCGTGGTGCTTTGCTACGTCAAGCGAGGCAGCGGGTCTGCCCTGCTGGAGAGCCACTACCGTTTCCAGATACGTACCTTCTGGATCAGCCTGATCGGCGGCGTGGGCCTGATGCTGGCCTATACCCTCTCCTTCGCCCTGATGTTCATCGGCATCGGCTACCTGCTGCTGCCGGTGGTCACCATCGCCGGGCTGCTGCTGGTGGTCTGGTTCTATACGCGGATGATCATGGGCCTCGTGCGTGTCTCTCGTGACGAGCCGATCAGGAACCCCGCCAGCTGGCTGTTCGGCTGAGCCGGAAAGGCCCGGACGCCCGGGCCTGATTCACCACGCGGGACCCCGAGGCCGCCTGTCGTCAGCCAACCGGCGCGGCAGGCGGCCTCACTTCCTTCCTGAACCCCTGCCCTGCATCGACGTAGCTCTCGGCGTCGGCGCCACCATGCGGCGCTCCCCCCCCCCCCCAGCCGGAAGACGCCTACCGCCGCCATCAGCCCGCCGGCGGCGCTCTCGCGGGTGGTGGCGCTCAGCTCGGTGGCACTGGCTGAGACCCGCTCGACCTGGGCGGCGCCGCTCTCGCTCGATCAGCAGCGCCGAGAGGCCCATGAACATGGCCGCCGCGCCGGATTCTTTAGGGGCGTCAGAAGGTCTCCCACTCCTCCTCTGCGGCGGTGGGCTGCCGTGGCGGTCGGGCCGGCGAAGGCTGGGGGCGGGCAGGCGGTGGGGTGGTGCTCTGCGCCTTGAGCTGCGGGTCGTCGCCCAGCACGAAGGTATCGATCAGCGTGCTCAGCTGAGTGGCATGCCGGCGCATCTCCTCCGCGGCGGAGGCGGTCTGCTGCACCATGGCGGCGTTCTGCTGGGTCATGGTGTCCATCTCGGCCACCGCGGTGTTGATCTGGCTGATGCCGCTGTTCTGCTCGCGGGCTCCGGCGCTGATCGCCGCAATCACCTCGTTCACGCGGGAGACGCTCTCCACGATGCCCTGCATGGTGGTGCCGGCGCGCTCCACCAGCCCGGTGCCTTCCCGCGTGTGGGAGACGGAGGCATCGATGAGCGTGCGGATCTCCTTGGCCGCTTCGCTGGAGCGGCTGGCCAGGGAGCGCACCTCCTGGGCAACCACCGCGAAACCGCGTCCGTTCTCGCCGGCGCGGGCGGCCTCCACCGAGGCGTTGAGCGCCAGGATATTGGTCTGGAAGGCGATGGAATCGATCAGGGTGATGATCTCGCTGATCTGTCCGGCGGAGTGGTCGATATCGGCCATGGTGCGTGCCACCTCGCGCATGGCGGCTTCTCCCTCGCGGGCCACGCCGGCGGTCTCCTGGGCCAGCCGGTTGCCCTGCTCGGCGGCTTCGGCGCTGTGGTTCACCGTGGCGGTGATCTCCTCCATGGAGGCGGAGGTTTCCTGCAGGTTGGCGGCGGCTTGCTCGGTGCGGGTGGCCAGCTCGTCGCTGCCCTGGGCGATCTCACCGGCGGCGCGATCCACGCTGTAGGTGCTGCGCCGCACGTCGCGCAGGGTTGCCTGCATGCGTGCCACGAAGGCGTTGAACTGGGTGGCCAGGTCCCCCAGCTCGTCATCGCGAACGGCGGTGAGGCGTCGGGTCAGGTCACCCTGGCCACGGGCGATCTCGCCCATGGCAGCGGCCGTATCCCGAATCGGGCGAACGGTGTGGCGTACCAGCAGCGTGCCCAGCGCGGCGACCCCGGCGAAGATCAGCAGGCCGATCAGGGCAGCGCTGGTGAGGCTCTGGCGCAGCTCGGTCGCCGCCACGGCCTCGGCCTCGGCCATGCTCTCGTCGATATCGGTGACATAGACGCCGGCGCCGAGGACCCAGCCGAGCTCCGGAATGGCGTCCACGTAGGAGTACTTCGGCTCGACGCGGTCGGTGCCGGGGTATTCCCAGGGGTAGTCGTAGCGGCCGCCGCCGCTGCGGCCGACCTCGATGAAGTCGCGCACCAGGTAGCGCCCGTCCGGTGCGCGCAGGCCGCTCATGTCGGTGCCTTCCCGTTCGCGGCTGTAAGGCAGCACCACGTTGGTGCCGTCGACGTCGTAGACGAAGATGTAGTTGTCGCCCTCGAAGCGGATGGCACGGAGTACCTCGGCCGCCCGGCGGCGCTTCTCGGCCGCACTGAGCGCCGGGTTCTCGAGCACGGGGGTGATGGCGGAACGGGCGCTCTGCACCACGTCCTGCACGCCGGCCTGGCGGGTCTCCAGCAGCAGCTGGCGTTGCTGGGCGAGCTGGGCGTGGCCGTCCTGAACGCGTGAGAGGGCCTGGCTGACGGTCAGGGCGAGGATGGCCATCAGCAGGGGGATCAGGACCAGCAGCAGCAGGCGGGTCTGCAGGCTGATGGAGCGCCTGGGGGCAGGCTGGGTATCGGGCATGGTGGGATCTCGACGAAAGGGTAGATTGGAAGAGGTTTCCATATCGGCCTCTCGGCATGGGACTTTAGTCGCCTTGTTCTAAAGGCAACCCGGCTCGCGCCGATAAGCGAGGGAGGTTGTAGCCAAAGGCTGCTGAATTGACCTGACAACGCCCGCCGCCGCACGAGGGAGGGTATCATGGCGGGCATTTTTGCAATGCCATTCCCACGGGCCGAAGGCAGCAGGGAGGAGAGATGCAGCGTCGAGAGTGCCTTGCCACGCTGGCCGCCCCCGATCGCCTGGAGGGCCTGATGGAGGCGCGCTACCTGCCCAGGGGGCCGGTGTCATGAGGCGGAACCTCTGTCGTGGGCTCGGCGTCCTGACGCTCTGGCTCGCCGTGCTGGTGCCCCAGGCCCAGGCCGAGCACGACCTGGTGCTGGGCATCTTCGCCTACCGCGAGCCGGCGGTGATGATCGAGCGCTACCAGCCGCTGGTCGACTACCTGGATGCCCAGCTGCCCGAGGCTCGGGTCACGCTGCAGGTGCTGGGGCTGGACGAGATCGAGCGCGCCATCTCCCACCGCCAGATCGACCTGCTGATGACCAACCCCAGCCACTACCTGGAGGTGCGCAGCCGCAACAGCCTCACCGGCGCCCTGGCCACCCAGATTCGCCTGGAGCATGGTCAGGAAGTCAGCGCCCTGGGGGGCGTGATGATCACCCGGGCGGACCGCGACGACATCGCCGGCCTGCGCGACCTCAAGGGCCGCAGCGTGGCGATACCCGGCAAGCGCTTCCTGGGTGGCTACCAGACCCAGGCCTACGAGATCCAGCAGGCCGGGCTGTCGCCGGCCCGGGACCTCGCCCTGCTGCAGCTGGGCAGCCACGATGCCGTGGTCGACGCCGTGCTGGAGGGGCTGGTGGATGCCGGCTTCGTGCGTACCGGCGTGCTGGAGAGCCTCTCCCGGGATGGCCGGCTCGACCGCAACCGGCTCAAGGTGCTCAATGCCCAGCGGCTGGCGGGCTTTCCCTTCGCGGTGTCGACGCGGCTCTACCCGGAGTGGCCGCTGATCGCCCTGCCCCAGGTCGAGCGGGCCACCGTACAGCGCATCGCCATGGCCCTGTTCGCCCTGGCCCCGGAACACCCCGTGGCCCGGGCGGCGGGGATCGCCGGCTTCGCCCCGCCCATGGACTACCTGCCCGTGGAGAACCTGGCGCGCAGCCTGCGCCTGCCGCCCTTCGACCAGTCGCCGCCGATCACCTGGCACGATATCTGGGAGCAGCACCGCCCCTACCTGCTGGCGCTGCTGGGCGCCTTGCTGGTGGTGGTCCTGCTGCTGGTGCTGCTGTCGCGCCGCAACCGCAAGCTCAAGCGACAGCGCGAGCAGATGCGGCTGGCGGCCAGCGTCTTCAGCCATACCCACGAGGGCATCATGATCACCTCGCCGGCGGGCCGGATCATCGAGGTGAACCGGGCCTTCAGCGAGATCACCGGCTACTCACGCCAGGAAGCCATCGGGCAGCGCACGAGCCTGCTCAGCTCGGGCCGCCACGACGCACAGTTCTACGCCAGCCTCTGGGAGAAGCTGCTCGACCGCGGCTACTGGGACGGCGAGATCTGGAATCGCCACCGGGGCGGGCGGGTCTATCCCCAGCGGCTCACCATCAGCGCGGTGCGTGACGACAGCGGCGAGGTGCAGCGCTACGTGGGCCTGATCGCCGATATCACCTCGCTCAAGGCCCATCAGCAGGAGCTGGAGCATATCGCCCACTACGACGCCCTGACCGGGCTGCCCAACCGCACCCTGCTCGCCGACCGGATCCGCCAGGCCATGGCGGCGGCAAGGCGGCATCAGCAGCGCCTGGCGCTGGTGTTCATCGACCTCGACGGCTTCAAGGCGGTCAACGACGCCCACGGGCACGCCATGGGGGATCGCCTGCTGATCGAGCTGGGTCGCCGCATGAAGGCGGCGCTGCGCGAGAGCGACACCCTGGGGCGCCTGGGGGGCGACGAATTCGTGGCCGTGCTGGGCGATCTGGATTCCGAGGCGGCCTGCCTGCCGGTGCTGGAGCGCCTGCGGAGGGTGGCGGCGGCGCCGGTCGAGATCGATGGCCAGCGGCTCGAGGTCTCGGCAAGCCTGGGTGTCACCTTCTACCCGGCCGGCGAGGAGCTGGATGCCGACCAGCTCCTGCGCCAGGCCGACCAGGCCATGTACCGCGCCAAGCGCCGGGGCAAGAACCGTTACGAGAGGTTCGAACCGGTGCGGGATGGCATTCCCGCCCCGGCGGACGGCCAGGAATCGTCATCATGCCCGTCGTCGACGTGATCATCGAGCTCTCCCCCGAGGCCTGCCTGGCCCACTACGAGGGGCGGACGGGCCAGGTCCATACCCGCAGCCTGGACGGCCGGCGGGTGATCTTCCCCGCCGAGGCGCTGCGCCGGGTGGTGACCCGGGACGGGGTGCACGGGGTCTTCCGGCTGCGTTTCTCGGCCGAAGGGCGCTTCCAGGCGATCGAGCGACTGCGCTGACGATGGCGCACAAGACCCGTAACCCATCATTCGCGACACCCACAGCAGGAGCACGTGGCATGCCGATCAAGATCCGCTACCTGGCGCTGGATGCGCTGCTGCTGATGGTGGCAACCCTTCTCGCCACCCTGGGCCTGGCCGGCCTGCTGTCCGGGTGGCTGGCCCCCGGCGCGTCGCCGCTGTTCGGCCTGCTGGGCGCGGGTGGTTACCTGGCTCTGCTGCTGGCCGGTCTCGCCCTGGTGGGGCTGTTATGGCGCCGGCAGCGCCTGGGGCGCCTGGCCATGGTGGCCGGGCTGGCGGGGGTGCTGGCCAGCAGTCTCGCCTGGGCCGTGCTGAGTGGGGAGCAGCATGCCGCGACCCAGCGCCAGGCGGGCTATCTGCTCGACAACATCCAGCTGAACGCCGAACAGGTGATGGCCTCGCGGCTGACCCTGATGCGCCGCATGGCGGACCGGCTGGATGCGGCCGGCGGTGAGCTGGACGCGGGGGTGATGCGCCGCGACGTCCAGAGCTACCTCAATGATGCCGGCAGCCTGCAGGGGATCGGCCTGCGTGATGGGTCCGGCGAGTGGGTGTGGGTTCACGGCCGCGATGCAGGCCGGGCGGAGTGGCTGCGCGTTCAGCTGGAGGACGCGGCGGTGATGGAATGGCTGGCGGCGCCGTTCGAGGAGCCGCGCATGATGGTACCGAGTGCCGAGAGCCCGGGCCTGGCGCTGATGGTCATCGCGGTGCCGAGCAGCGGCCAGCAGCTGGTGACCCTGCTGGATACGGCGACGCTGCTGGGTAACGAGCTGCGTGTCCAGCTGGGCCTCTACCGGGTAAGGGTCGAGCAGGCTGCCCGGCCGCTGCTGGAGCTGCGCCTGCCCGGCACCCTGCCCTGGGCCACGGCGGGGCTCTTCGAGGATCAGCTGCTGGCGCGGCGCCACGTCGGCCTGCCCGGCGGCACGCGGTTGACCTTGGCGGCCTATCCGGGCCCCCAGCACGACTGGCTGCAGGCGGGCCTGGCGCCGGCCCGGATCTCGGCCGGGTGGCTGCTGCTGAGCTGGCTGCTGGCCTTCAGCCTGGGGCTCTCCGGGCAGCTGATGGCGCGCTCCCGCGCCCTGGCGTCGGCCCGCTCCCAGCTGGAGGCCCAGCACGCGATTCAGACCATGATCGCCTGCGAGGCCCCGCTGGAATCGACGCTGGCCGAGATCTCCCGGATGCTGGAGCGCCAGCTGCCCGGCTCGCTCTGCTCGATCATGCTGGCCAGCGAGGATGGCCGGGTCCTGCGGCTGGCCGCCGGGGGCAGCCTGCCGGCCGCCTACTGCGAAGGCATCCGCGAGATCGCCATCGGCCCCCGGGCCGGGGCTTGCGGCAGCGCGGCCTTCCTGCAGGCGCCGGTGATCTGCGACGACCTGGCGCAGGACCGCCGCTGGTCCGGCTTTCACCCGCTGCTGCGGGAGCATGGTCTGGCGGCCTGCTGGTCCTGCCCGGTGCTGGGCAGCGATGGCCGCCTCCTGGGCACCTTCGCCACCTACTATCGCCAGCCCGGGGCCCCCGGCTCAGGGGAGATGGCGCTGCTGGAGAAGGCCGCTGGCCTGGTGGCCCTCGCCGTGGAGCGCCAGCAGAGCCGGCGCTCCCTGCGGCTGCTCGAGCGCAGCGTGGAGTCCAGCATCAACGGCGTGGTGATCGTCGATGCCAACCGGCCCGACCTGCCGATCATCTACGTCAATGCGGCCTTCGAACGGCTGACCGGCTACTCCCGCCAGGAAGCCCAGGGCCGCAACTGTCGCTTCCTGCAGGGCGAGAACACCGACCCGGAGGCGGTCGAGGCCATCCGCTCCCGGCTGGCGCGCCACGAGGAGGTCCACGTCACGCTCTGCAACTACCACAAGGACGGCACGCCCTTCTGGAACGACCTCTATATCTCGCCGGTGCGGGACGGCCGAGGAGAGGTGACCCACTTCGTCGGCGTGCAGCACGATGTCTCCCAGCACAAGAGCTACGAGGCGAAGCTGGCGCACCATGCCAGCCACGACGCACTGACCGGGCTGGGCAACCGCAGCCTGTTCGAGGATCGCCTGGCCCATGACGCCTCGCTGGCCCAGCGCCAGCGGCACCGCCTGGCGGTGCTGTTCATCGACCTGGATGGCTTCAAGCCGATCAATGACGCCCTCGGCCATGCGGTGGGCGACCGGGTGCTGATCGAGGTGGCCCGGCGCCTGGAGGCCGCCGTGCGGGCCGGCGATACGGTGGCGCGGCTCGGCGGAGACGAGTTCGTGCTGCTGCTCCCCGGGCTGCTGAGTGAGGAGCAGGTGCTGGAAGTGGTCGAGCGGCTGATGCCGCTGATCGCCCAGCCCTACTGCGTCGACGGCCAGGAGCTCTACCTGACCTGCAGCGTGGGCATCGCCCTCAGCGAGCCGGAGATGGCCGACCCCCAGGCGCTGCTGCAGCAGGCCGACATGGCGATGTTCCAGGCCAAGCAGCAGGGCCGCAACACCTACCAGTGGTTCACCCGCGCCATCACCGAGAAGTTCGGCGAGCGGGTCTCGATGCGCAACGACCTGCAGGAGGCCATCGATACCCAGGCCTTCCAGCTCTACTACCAGCCGCTGGTGGATCGCGACGGCGAGCTGGTGGCGGTGGAGGCCCTGCTGCGCTGGGAGCATCCGCGCCGAGGGTTCGTCTCGCCGGCGGTGTTCATCCCCCTGGCCGAGTCCACCGGGCAGATCATGCCCATCAGCCGCTGGGTGCTGGAGCGGGCCTGTCGCGACATGCTGGCACTGGAGCAGAAGGGGCTGGGCCGGGTGAAGGTCGCCGTGAACCTTTCGCCCCTGCAGTTCCACCGGCCCAGCTTCCTCGCCACGCTGCGCCAGACCCTGCAGGAGACCGGCCTGCCCGCGGAGCAGCTGGAGCTGGAGCTCACCGAGGGCATCCTGATGGACAATACCGAGCTGGCCATCGATATCCTGCATGCGCTGCGCGGCATGCGGGTGGATGTCTCCATCGACGACTTCGGCACCGGCTTCTCCAGCCTCAGCTACCTCCGCCAGCTGCCGATCAGCACGGTCAAGATCGACCGCAGCTTCGTCCGCGACGTGACCCGCAATCCCCAGGATGCCGCGATCGTGCAGGGCATCATCTCCATGGCCGGCCACCTGGGGCTCAGGGTGGTGGCCGAGGGCATCGAGACCCGGGAGCAGCGCCAGCAGCTGGCCGACTACGGCTGTGACACCTTCCAGGGCTACCTGCTGGCGCGCCCCATGCCGCTGGAGGATCTGGCGCTCTTCCTGGCCAGCCCTCAGCCGGCGTGAGTCAGCCGCGGCTCCGCGGACGGGACCCTTAGCCTGAAGGAGCCCACCGCCGCCATCAGTTCGCCGGCGCCGTCGGCCAGCCGCTCGGCGGTGGCGTGGGCCTCGTCCAGCGCGCGGGTGGAGTGCTGCAGCGAGGCCTGCATCTCCAGCACGCTGCCCTCCAGCTCCTCGATGCCCTGGTGCTGCTGCTGGCTGGCGCCATCGATCTCGCGCAGCCGCTGTGCGACACGGTCGAAGGCGGTCAGCACCCGCGCCATGGCCTGGTTGGCGGTTCGCGTGCGGCTGACGCCCGCCTGCACGCTCTCCTCGGTCTCCCGGATGCGGGTGCGGATCTGCTCGGCCGTCTCACGGGTGCGCTGGGAGAGCTTGCGCACCTCGCCGGCGACCACCGCGAAGCCGCGGCCTTCTTCCCCGGCTCGGGCCGCCTCCACCGAGGCGTTGAGGGCCAGCAGGTTGGTCTGGAAGGTGATCTCGTCGATCTCCCCCAGCAGCTCGGCGATGCCGGCGGCGTTGGCTTCCAGCGCCTGCATGGCCTGCTGCAGGGCATCGACCTCCGCCTGGCCGCTGCGCGCATGGCCGGCGGCCTCGCCGGCCAGTTCCCGCACCCGGCTCGCCTCGGCGGCGCTCTCGCGGGTGGTGGCGCTCAGCTCGGTGGCGCTGGCCGAGACCCGCTCGACCTGGGCGGCGTTGCGCTCCGCCTGCTGGCGCAGCCCGGCCTGGCCGGTGAACAGCGCGTCGCTCAGCGTGCCGACCTCGTGGCCGGTGGCCTGGGCCTTGAGCAGGGTGGCCGCCACCCGCTGCTGCATGGTGTCGATGGCGGCAAGGATGGGGCGGCGCCGCTCCCGCTCGCTGAAGGTGGCGTCCAGCCGGCCCTCTCCGGCCTGTTCGGCGAAGGCGGCGACGCGCAGGCCGTCCTGCACCATGCCGTTCAGCACCTGGGCCAGGTAGCCCAGTATCGCCGCCTGGGCCACCACGGCCCCGGCATGCTGTAGCAGGCAGACCACCAGCGCCGCGGCATCGTGGTGGGCATGCTCGCCCAGGCCCGCGTAGAGGTTGACCATGCCGAGGTACTGCAGCCAGGTGAAGGCGACGTGATGCACGGCGATCACCGCGGCGCCGAAGAGGATCACCCGCCAGCGGCTGTAGAGGATCAGTGCCGAGAGCATGATGAAGATGCTGAAGTGGGCCTCGATCAATCCGCCGCTCTGCTCGATCAGCAGCGCCGAGAGGCCCATGAACAGGGCCGCCATGGCGTAGCCGTTGAGGGCATGGCCGGGCAGGCGCCACTGCAGCAGGGCCACCAGCGGGAAGGCGATGCCGCCGAACAGCATCGCCAGCGGCAGGGTCCCGTTGAAGACGCCCAGGGCCAGGCAGAGCGCCAGGTGCAGCCCGGCGGGCATCCACATCAGCCGGTCGATGCGCTGCTGGTGCCGGGCGTCGGCCTGGCCGCGGCGGGGCGTCCGTGGGTGGGGCATGGCGTATCTCCTGTCGAGGGAAAGGGCCGGGGAGGCGAAGCGTCATGCCGCCCTGAGCAGAGCTATCGGCCGGCACGCCGAAAACTTTACTGTATTTTTTATTAGTACAGCTTTTGTACAGAAATTTGCGCGGGCGAGTCTTGCGCCGGTCGCCCGCCATCGACGCTCAAGTTCCTGTTCCTGCGGCCGATGATTGGGACAGACCCATTTCCCTTTGGTGGATCGTCTAAGGGTGCAAGAGGCAGGGATGACAGACGCGCAGGAACAGTACAACCGGGTCACCGCACCCGCCGACATGGAAGCCCTGCTGGAGAGCCTGAGCCAGCCGGGCGGGGCCTCGCTGCAGTTCGACGCCGACGGCAGCAAGCCGATGCCGGTGCTGGTGACCGAGCAGGTGCCCGGCGAGCACCTGACGCTGGATATCAGCGCCATCCGCGAGGTAGCCGGCGAGCTCAGGCGCGGGGCCGAGTTCCGGCTGCTGGGGCAGTCCCGTGACCAGATCCTGCGCACGCCGCCGCTCGCCATGGAGGCGTGCCATGAAGCGGGCGGTCGGATGCTCTGCCGCTGCCCCTACCCCACCAGCCTCGAGGTGCTGCAGCGGCGCGAATCCTTCCGCGCCAGGCTGCGGCTGGGCATGGAGGTGGGCGCCATCCTGCGTGTCAGCGGTGACGAGCCCCCGGTGCAGGGGGACCTCAAGGACCTGTCGCTGGAGGGGTGCCAGCTGGAGCTGCCCCTGGCCGCGGCCAGCCGGCTGGCGTCG
This sequence comes from Halomonas campaniensis, assembly GCF_014193375.1. Classification (GTDB taxonomy): domain Bacteria; phylum Pseudomonadota; class Gammaproteobacteria; order Pseudomonadales; family Halomonadaceae; genus Halomonas; species Halomonas campaniensis. The sequence continues at coordinate 197,020 of NZ_JACHZF010000003.1, read as the reverse complement.
CCGCTCCCTCTGGAGATCGAGCTGTGCTTTCCCAACGGCACCCGCTTCGTGGTGCGGGGCAACCCTCGCCACCACGTGACGGATGCCGAGCGGCAGTCGGTGCGCGCCGGCTTCCAGTTCGCGGGCACCAGCGGGGACCAGGAGCGGCAGCTGTGGCACTTCGTGCGGGAGATCGAGCGCGAGGCGGCGCGGCAGGCCAACGTTACCGATGTCTCGCTGCTGCCCTCGCTGCTGTTCCAGAACGATGCCGCCGCCCAGGCGCCGGTGAGCCGACGCAATGTGCAGCCCTACGCCACGCCCATGGCCCGGCGGCTGGCCCGGGTGGCCGGCTACCTGGATGCCCAGCTGCTGGAGCTTCAGGAGGGGCGCTCGCTCGATTCGGTGCAGCTCTCCCGCCATGCCGACCGGCTGCTGGCCCTGCACGACGAGGATCGCGAGGCGCTGCTCTTTGCCACGCGCTGCCTGCGCCACGAGCCGCTGCTGGTGCGGCACGGGCTGGGGGTGGCCGTGCACCTGCTCGACCTGGCCGCGGTGGGCAGCATGCCGCGCGACGTGCGCAAGGCGCTGGTGGCCTGCGCCATGGTGCATGACCTGGGCAAGGCACTGCTGCCGGAAGGGCTGCTGGAGGCGACCGCCCTCGATGACGACCAGCGGGCCGAGCTGCAGACCCACGTGGCGCTGCTGACGCCGCGGCTGACGCACTGCCAGTGGTTGGCCGCCAGCGTGGTCGAGGCGGTGGTGGTGCGCATCAACGAGCGGCTCGACGGCAGCGGCTACCCCGAGGGCGTGGCGGGGGAGGGGCTGGGTGAGCTGGCCCGCCTGGCCGCCGTGGTGGACGCCCTGGAGGCCATGCGCCGCGATCGCGCCGACCGGCCCGCCTGGCGGGTGGCGGAGGCCTATCGCCATCTGCTCAGCCATCCCGAGCGCTTCGATCAGCGCTGGGTGAAGCGCTACATCAAGTACTTCGGCCTGCTGCCCATCGGCTCGCTGGTGCGCTTCCCGGGCGGGGAGCTGGGGTGGGTCCAGCGGCTGGACGGCCAGGGACGCCCCGTCCAGGTGCAGCTGACCGACACGATCGAGCCACCGGGCGAGGCCCTGGGCGAAGTGCTGCGGGGCGAGCGGCTGGCGGCACTCGGCTCCCCCGTCGAGGAGATTCCGGTTTCCGTGTGACGAAACCCCATGCCGGCGCCTCAAGTCCCATTTGCCGGCGCCGATAACAGGAAATAACCCGCAACGGGCAGGCTATTCACGGAAACATCATTTGCCTCGCCTGTCAGAATCGTCAGGATTCACAAGGAGCCTTCCATGAGCAGTTATTCCGGGGCTGCGGCCTACAAGCGAGGGGCCGGCGCCTATGCCCGGGTCGGGGTCGAGAGCGGCGTCATGTCCGCGAGCCCCCACCAGTTGATCGTGATGCTCTTCGATGGCGCCCTGGCCTCGATGCGTGCCGCCCGCATCCATATGCAGTCGGGCAACGTTGCCGAGAAGGGGAAGGCGATCTCCAAGGCGCTGGACATCGTCAACAACGGCCTGATGGCCGCCCTGGACGAGGAGAAGGGCGGGGAGGTGGCCTCTCGCCTGGCCTCCCTCTACGACTACATCTCCCGCCTGCTGCTGGCCGCCAACCTGCACAGCGACGAGAAGAGCCTGGACCAGGCCGAGGCGCTGCTCGAGGACGTGGCCTCGGCCTGGCGCGAGATCGGCAGCCAGGCGGGCAGGGAGTGACCATGCCGGCTCAGGTACCGCCGCGGGATGATTGCACCCGCCAGGACGTGCTGGTGGGCGCCTACGAGTCGCTTCTCGAGCGCTCCACGCGGATGCTCGCCACGGTGCGTGCCGCCGACTGGGACGGCCTGGTGGACCAGGAGACCCAGTACGTGGTGCAGGTGGAGCGGCTCAGCCGGCTGGATGCCGAGCAGCCACTGGATGACCGCCGTGCCGCCCGCAAGGCCGCGCTGCTGGAGCGGATCCTGGAGCAGGACCTCGAGATCCGTCAGCGCCTGATCGAGCGTCGTGACGAGCTGGATCGCCTGATCGGCAGCTCGCGCAAGCAGCTCGCCCTCTCCCGGGCCTATGGCCCGCAGCAGGGCGGGGCGACCACCATCCAGGCCGAGCAGCGCTTCGCCAAGAAGGTGCCGTGAGCGGGATCAACCCTCTCATCGATACCCTGCTGCACCAGGTGCTGGGCAAGCGGGTGGATACCCCGCCGCCCCGTGAACTCAACGAGCCGGTCCGTCCGGTCTCTCCCGCCGATGCCCCCCGGGCCCTGCACAGCGACTCGCGGCTCGATGCCCGTGCCCGCTCCCCGCTGGTGCCCGAGGCCGCGCGACCCCAGCGCGAGCCCGGCCAGGCGCCGGCCGCGGTTCGCCCTGCCGGCGATGCCCCGCCGGCCTCCACCCAGATCCACTTCACGCCCTCCGCCCGCTCCATCGCCGATGTGCTGCTGCGCTTTCCGGCGCCGCCCTCCTCGGTTCAGCCGGCACAGCCGCTGGTGTTACCCGGCGAGGCGCCGGCGGCGGGCCAGCTGGCCGAGCGGCTGCAGGGCAGCGTGCGCGACAGCGGCCTCTTCTACGAGTCTCACCTGGCGCGCTGGTACCGCGGCGAGATGCCCCGCGACCAGCTGCTGCGCGAGCCCCAGATGTGGCGCACCCAGGCCTTCACGCCGGCCCCGGCGCCCGTCGGTGGCCAGGCGGCGTCGCCCTTGCAGCTGCCGCTGCCCTTGCCGGCGAGCGAGGCGGCTCGGGGCGGCATGGCGGGGGCGGAGCGCCCGGCCAGTCAGCCGGCCGCCGCGGCAGCGCCGTCATTGGCAGCGGGTGCCCCGCCGGCCTCCGGCGCCCCCGCGGGCGCTGCCGCTCCGGCCAGCCCGGTGCCTGCGGCCACCGCCCCGGTGGCGGAGGGCCGCGAGGTGGCGGCCTCTGCCCAGTCAGCCGCTGGCGGCCTGGAGTCGGCGGCCCGGCCGGTGCGTGACCCCGTCCAGGAAAGCCTTCAGGGCATCGTGCGCCATCAGCTGGAACTCCTGGTCACGCCGGTGCTGCGCTGGGAGGGCGATGTCTGGACCGGGCTCTTCATGGCGCTGGTCATGCACCTTCCTCCAGGCGAGCAGGGCGAGCCGGGGCGGGAGGAGCAGGACGAGGGCGAGGAGCGGGAGCGCCAGGGGTGGCGCTCCGAGATGACCCTCCGGGTGGCCGGGCTGGGCGAGGTGGGGGTCAGCCTGTGGCTGCGCGAGCCGCGGCTGGACCTGGACCTCACCGCCGCCGAGGCGGCCGTTCGGGATGAGCTGGCCCGGGGTGTGGAGAGGCTCCAGGCGCGCCTCGAGGCCTGTGGCCTGGCCGAGGTCCATGTGCGGATCAGGACTGCGGAGGAAGGGCCGTGAGCGACAGGACGCCCGAGCAGCGGCGCCGCGCGGTGGCCCTGGCCTACCGCGACGGCGACGATGCCCCCCGGGTGGTGGCCAAGGGCTACGGCGAGATCGCCGAGCGCATCATGGCCGAGGCGCGTCGCCAGGGCATTCACGTGCACGATGCCCCCGAGCTCGTTGGCCTGCTGATGGGGCTGGACCTGGACGAGCGCATTCCCCCGACCCTCTACCAGGTGATCGCCGAGCTGCTGGTCTGGGTGCGCGAGATCGCCGAGCAGTCGGAGGAGGGGTCTCGAGTTGAGTAACATCATGTAAAATTTAGTTGTCGTAGAGTAAAAGTCCAAAGCATGCTTTGTCTCTTTCGTGACACATGATGATCTGCTTCATCATAGAAGGATGATTTCTCTCATTCTTTTTTTTTAATATGACCTGGGTCACCTTCCTTGCTTACGCCTACCACTTTCGGGTGAGTTGCATCGCCCCCGCATTCCCCCACAATCGTTCACATTCTGACCAAGTCGTCCAGAGAGACGTCGGGAACCGTCAAGCCTGCTCGAGCCGGATCGGCCGAGTCGGGCGACAAGAAGAATGCTGTGTGCGGCGCATTGTCGCGCAGCCTACAACTTGGCGTTAGGGAACCATGCAAAATATTGACCTCCTGGACGAGATCGAGGAAATCAATCTCGCCTATCTGCTGCTGGCCCAGCGGATGCTCCACAGCGATCGCGTCTCGGCGATGTTTCGCCTCAAGATCGACGACGAGATGGCGGACCTGCTGCTGACCCTGGGGGCCCGACAGCTGGCCCGCCTGGCACGGACCAACCAGCTGCTCTGCCATTTCGGCCACGACAGCGCCGACCGGCTTCGCCAGGTGACCGAGAACCCCCGCGACCAGGGGCTGGGCCGCTTCCATGCATCGCTGCTGATGGCCTCCCGCGCGGGTGCGCTGTCTGCCGCCGAGGGGGCCTGAGCCATGTCGCAGAAGAGTCTGGTAAGCGAGATGCAGCAGGTCCAGCTGGCCATCGACCTCATCGAACTGGGGGCCCGGCTCCAGGTGCTGGAGACCGAGACCGAGATCAGCCGTGCCAAGCTGATCAAGCTCTACAAGGAGGTGCGCGGCATGTCCCCGCCCAAGGGGATGCTGCCCTTCTCGGCCGACTGGTTCATCACCTGGCTGCCGAATATCCACTCCTCGCTGTTCTACAACATCTACCTGCGCCTGCGGGAGGATCACGGCTGCGAGCGAATGGAGGCCTTCGTGCGGGCCTTCCGGCTCTACCAGGAACAGGTCCAGCTCGACGGTGCCGAGACCGTGCTGGGCCTGACTCGGGCCTGGACCCTGGTGCGCTTCTTCGAGAGCGACCTGCTGCAGCTTTCCGGCTGCACCCGCTGTGGCGGCCAGTTCGTCGCCCACGCCCACAGCCCCGCCCACGACTACGTGTGCGGCATCTGCCAGCCCCCCTCCCGGGCCGGCAAGACCCGCAAGCGCCAGCAGGAGGCCGTTGCCTCCCGGCAGGCCGCGAGACGCCGCGCCTGCTGACGTCACCGCGGAGTCACTTCCCCGACCGGCGCCCCTTCTCGGGGCGCCGTCTTTTTCTGAGCTCTCTTCCCTCAAGTCTGCCCGGGGGCGGCCGATACCCACAGTGACGTCCCCGTCGTGGTGGCCCTGCCGGGCCGGCGTGCCGGGACACGATCGCGGGCCAGTTAGCACGGCTCGCGGATCAGGTGACACTTGGTGAGCAAAGGATTCCGGCTGTGCTGATACCCCTTGGATATATCGTCGTCATCCTCTGCGTGTTCGGCGGCTTCGTGCTGGCCGGCGGCAGCCTGGGGCCGATCTTCCAGCCCACCGAGCTCCTGATGATCGGTGGCGCGGGCATCGGTGCCTTCATCGCCGCCAACAACGGCAAGGCGATCAAGGCGACCTTCCGCATCTTTCCCCGCCTGCGGCGCTCCGCCAAGTACGACAAGGCGCTCTACATGGAGCTGATGGCCCTGCAGTACAAGCTGCTGGCCAAGATTCGCCGCGAGGGCATGCTGGGCATCGAGCGGGACATCGACAATCCCCAGGAGAGCGCCCTGTTCAGCGAGCACCCCCAGGTGCTCTCCGACCCGATGATCATGAACTTCCTCACCGACTACCTGCGCCTGATGGTGAGCGGCAGCATGGAGCCCATGGAGCTCGACGAGCTGATGCTCCACGAGATCGAGGCCTTCGAGGCCGAGGCGCATATCCCGGCCGACGCCATCGCCAAGGTGGGCGATGCCATGCCGGCCTTCGGCATCGTCGCGGCGGTGCTGGGGGTGGTGAAGGCGCTGAGCACCGCCGATGCCGGCCCCGACGAGATGGGCCAGATGATCGCCCACGCCCTGGTCGGCACCTTCCTGGGCATCCTGATGGGCTACGGCTTCATCAACCCCCTGGCCAGCCGCATCGAGCGCCAGGCCAAGGAGGCCGAGAAGGTGCTGCAGTGCATGCGGGTCACCCTGCTGGCCAGCCTGCACGGCTATGCGCCGCAGCTGGCGGTGGAGTTCGGCCGCAAGGCCCTGCACAGCGCCGATCGTCCCGGGTTCAGCGAGCTCGAGGAGTACGTGCGCAACGCCAAGTCGGGCCCGGGTAGCGCATGAGCGCGGCAGGCGAGCGGCGCCCGATCATCATCCGGCGCAAGAAGGTCGTCCACCAGCACCACGGGGGGAGCTGGAAGATCGCCCTGGCCGACTTCATGACCGCCCTGATGGCGCTGTTCCTGGTGATGTGGATCCTCTCGGCGGCAAGCCCCGAGCAGCGCGAGGGGGTGGCGGAGTACTTCCGCACCCCGCTGGTCACGGCCATCACCGGCGGTGACGGCAGCGCCCAGACCAGCAGCGTGATTCCCGGCGGCGGACCGGACCCGGTGCACTCCGAGGGCGAGCGGGCGCGGATCGACATGCGCACCCAGACCCGGCCCAGCGAGGTGCAGCGCAACTTCTTCATGGACCTGCAGCGGCGCATCGAGTCGGCGATCCAGGAGGACCCCGAGCTGCGGCACCTGCGCAGCCAGCTGCGCTTCGACATGACCCGGGAGGGACTGCGCATCCAGCTGCTGGATACCGAGCAGCGGCCGATGTTCGACGTGGGCAGCGACCGGGTCGCCCCCTACATGCGCAACCTCTTGCGGACCATGGCGCCGCTGCTCAACGAGCTGGATAACGACCTGAGCATCGGTGGCCACACCGACAGCATGCCCTACGCCGGGGGCTATCGGGGCTACAGCAACTGGGAGCTCTCCAGCGACCGGGCCAACGCCTCCCGGCGAGAGCTGGTGGCCGGCGGCCTTGACTCGGCGAAGCTGCTGCGGGTCTCGGGCTTCGCCGACCGGGTGACGCTGCCCGAGCGCGAGCCCATGGACCCGGCCAACCGGCGCATCGAGCTGCTGGTGCTGTTCCCCGATGTCAGCGAGCAGATTCGCCGCCCGGCGCTGCTGGACGGGCCGGGCATGCCCTCGCCCGCGGCCAGGCTCGGGGGCGGCGACGTCGACCTGGCACCGGTGGAGGCGTTTGCCGAGAGCCTGCGCCAGGCCCTCGGCGGAGAGGCGGCCCCCGAGGCCAACCTCTAATTCACGAGCAGGATGTGCGGATGGATATCACCGATTTCTACGACACCTTCTTCGAAGAGGCCGAGGAGCTGCTCGCCGACATGGAGCGCCACCTCCTCGAGCTGGACGTCGAGGCGCCCGATGCCGAGCAGCTCAACGCCATCTTCCGCGCCGCCCACTCCATCAAGGGCGGCGCCGGGACCTTCGGCTTCGACGTGCTGCAGAAGACCACCCACCTGTTCGAGAACCTGCTCGACCACACCCGCAAGGGCGAGCTGACCCTGCGCCGGGATATCGTCGATACCTTCCTGGAAACCAAGGACATGCTCAACGACCAGCTGGACGCCTACCGCAACGGCGACGAGCCCGACCAGGCCGCCTTCGAGCGCATCTGCCAGACCCTCCAGCAGCTGGCACTGGAGGAGATCGGCCAGGGGCTGGAGGGGGCGCCGGCGCCCAGGGAGACCAAGCCGGAAACGGCGGAAAGCGGGACGGCCTCCCGTTCCACCGCCCAGGACGAGGCGGTTCCCGATACCGCCGGCGCGGCACCGGCGCCTGTCGCGGACGCCGAAGGCGGTGCCCTGGTCGTGGCGCTGCTGGGCGTCAGCGACGACGACCGTCAGCTGCTGGTCGAGGAGCTGGAGCAGCTGGGCGAGATCCGCTGCCAATCCGGTGACCAGGCCCGCTACGAGGTGGTGCTGGCGACCACCGCCAGCGCCGACGATATCGAGGCGGTGATGTGCTTCATCGCCGAACCGGAGCAGGTGGAGGTCAAGCCGGCGAGCGCCGAGCCTAGCGCCCCGGCCGAGCCGACCGCCGCTCCCGAGGCGAGCGCTCCGTCGGCCGCCGTCGAGTCGGCCCCGGCACCCGCCGAGGCCAGTGCCGCGCCGCCGGCTTCCGACAGGCCCAAGGCGGCGCCCCGCGCCAAGCCCGCCTCCAAGGGCAGCGCCGAGTCCACCTCGATCCGCGTCTCGGTGGACAAGGTCGACCAGATCATCAACCTGGTGGGCGAGCTGATCATCACCCAGTCGATGCTCGACCAGACCGTGAGCGAGCTGGGTGGCGTGGGCAACGGCTCGCTGCTCAACGGCATGAGCCTGCTGCAGCGCAACGCCCGGGACCTCCAGGAAGCGGTGATGTCGATCCGCATGATTCCCATGGACTTCGTCTTCAGCCGCTTCCCGCGGGTGGTGCGCGAGACCTCGGCCAAGCTCGGCAAGGAGATCGAGCTGGTCACCGAAGGGGAGTCCACCGAACTCGACAAGAGTCTGACCGAGCGGATCATCGACCCGCTGACCCACCTGGTGCGCAACAGCCTCGACCACGGTATCGAGCCGCCCGAGGAGCGCGAGGCCCAGGGCAAGCCGCGCACCGGTCGGCTGACCCTCTCGGCCCGCCACCAGGGCGGCAACATCCTCATCGAAGTCATCGACGACGGCGCCGGCCTCGATCGCGACCGGCTGCTGGCCAAGGCGCGGGAGAGCGGCCTGCCGGTCTCCGACACCATGAGCGACGACGAGGTGTGGCAGCTGATCTTCGCCCCGGGGTTCTCCACCGCCAAGGCGGTGACCGATGTCTCCGGTCGCGGCGTGGGCATGGATGTGGTCAAGCGCAACATCCAGGGGATGGGCGGCCACGTGCAGATCATGTCGCGCCGGGGCGAGGGGACGACGATCCGCATCGTGCTGCCGCTGACCCTGGCGATCCTCGACGGCATGCTGATCAAGGTGGGCCAGGAGGTCTTCATTCTGCCGCTCTCCACGGTGCTGGAGTCGCTGCAGCCGGCCCGCGAGGACCTCTACTCCATGGCCGGCGACGATGTGGTGCTCAAGGTGCGGGACGAGTACCTGCCGGTGGTGGCCGTCCACGAGGCGCTGGACGTCCAGGGGGCGCGCACCGAGCTCACCGAGACCATCGCCGTGATCGTGCAGGGCGAGGGGCGTCGCTATGCGTTGCTGGTGGACGACCTGGTCGGCCAGCAGCAGGTGGTGGTGAAGAACCTCGAGACCAACTATCGCAAGGTCCCCGGCATCTCCGCGGCGACCATTCTCGGCGATGGCAGCGTGGCGCTGATCCTGGATATCGCCGGCCTGCATCGCCTGGACCGAACCAAGCGGGAGGCGCGCCGCCCGAGCCGCGCGCCTGCCAACGATGACCAGCTCTTCCGTGTGGAAGGAGACAGCCAATGACCAGCCTGAATGCCAATGCCGCCATGGCGGCTGCCGAAGCCCAGAACCGCGAGTTCCTGGTGTTCTCCCTGGGGGACGAGGAGTACGCCATCGACATCCTCAAGGTCCAGGAGATCCGCGGCTACGAGAACGTCACCCGCATCGCCAATGCGCCGGACTTCATCAAGGGGGTGACCAACCTGCGCGGCGTGATCGTGCCCATCGTCGACCTGCGCATCAAGTTCCACCTCGAGCGGGTGGAGTACGGCGGCCAGACGGTGGTGATCGTGGTCAACGTGGCCGACCGCGTCGTCGGCATCGTGGTGGATGGCGTCTCCGACGTCATGACCCTCACCCCGGAGCAGATCAAGCCGGCGCCGGAATTCGGGGTGACCCTCTCCTCCGACTTCCTCAGCGGCCTGGGCAGCCTGGACGACCGCATGCTGGTACTGGTGGACATCGACAAGCTGCTGACCAGCGAGGAGATGGCGCTGGTGGAGAAGGCCTCGGACTGACGCCGGGTCGCGTTGCCGGCCGCCGGGCTCAAGTAGACCCGGCGGCCGCCGATAGAACATTCATCACCAACACTCGTTATCAATAACAAGCAAGACCGAGGGACGCATGCAGGGACTGTCGACGACGAAGAAGCTCTGGGGGCTTTTGGGGGTAATCTGGCTGGCCATGCTGCTGCTGGTCGGCTGGGGGGCCTGGGAAAACCGCCAGACCATGCTGGCCGAACGCAAGGCGGCGCTGGGTGACAGCATCGACATGGCGATGAACGCCATCGCCGGCCAGGCCGAGCGGATGGCCGATGGCGAGCTGGACGAGGCCGAGGCCAGGAGCGTGGCGGCCGCCATGGTGCGCGACATGACCTACGACCAGGGTCGCGGCTACATCTATATCTTCAACGAGGCCTATGAGCTGCTGGCCCACCCGCGCCTGCCGGTGGGCACCTTCGTCGGCGACTTCCAGAACGAGGAGGGGCGTTACCTGTTCCGCGAGTTCGTGGAGTCGGTGCACCAGGACGACGGCTTCGTCGACTATCTCTGGGCCCACGAGGAACAGGGGGGGCTGGCCGAGAAGTCCTCCTTCCACGGCTACTACGCGCCCTGGGGCTGGGTGGTCGGCACCGGGGTCTACATCGACGACATCGACGCGGCCTTCCTGGAGTCGCTGATCGGCAACCTGCTGTCGCTGCTGGCGGTGGGCCTGCCGCTGACGCTGCTGATGGGCCTGGTGATCCGCGATATCTCCCGCCGCCTGGGCGGCGATCCGCGCTATGCGGCGGAGGTGGTGCGCCATATCGCCGACGGCGACCTGACCCGCGATGTCAGGCTCGGCCGCGCCGAGGGCGAGAGCCTGCTGCACGACATCGACCGGATGCGCGCCACCCTGGCGGCCACCATCGGCGACATCCACCGCAGCGCCGACGAGCTGGGGGAGGCCGTGGACGAGCTCAGCGCCGGCAACGACGAGCTGGCCACGCGCACCGAGCAGCAGGCGGCCTCCCTGGCCGAGACCGCCTCGAGCATGGAGCAGCTCACCGCCACCGTGAAGCAGAACGCCGAGCACAGCGACCAGGCCCGCGAGCTGGCCGGCAGCTCGGCCAGCAGCGCCGAGCGGGGCCGCGAGGCGATGAGCGGCGTGGAGGCCTCCATGGCGGCGATCAACGAGAGCGCCACCCAGATGATCACCATCGTCGACACCATCGACGCCATCGCTTTCCAGACCAACATCCTGGCGCTCAATGCCTCCGTCGAGGCGGCCCGCGCCGGCGAGCACGGCCGCGGCTTCGCGGTGGTGGCCGAGGAGGTGCGCAAGCTCGCCAGCCGCAGCGCCGATGCCGCCCGGGAGATCAAGGGGCTCATCGAGACCTCCGGCGGCCAGGTGGAGGAGGGCAGCCGGCGGGTGGAGGAGGCCGGCGAGATCATTGCCGGCATCGCCCGGGAGATCACCCAGCTCAGCACCCTGGTCGGCGATATCTCCGCGGCCTCCCGGGAGCAGAGCCACGGCATCGAGCAGGTCAACGACGCCGTGTCGCAGATGGATCGCATGACCCAGCAGAACGCTGGCCTGGTCGAGGAGCACACCCTGGCCTCCCAGCGCCTGGCCACCCAGAGCCACCGCCTGCGCGATCACGTGCTGCGCTTCCGGACCGGCGGCGAGGCGGCGCGGCCGGCCGCCTCGGCCTCAGCCGAGCCCGAGTCTCACGCGGTACTTCCGGCGCCGCAGCGGCAACCGGCGCTGGCCGAGAGCTGAACCGGCGGCACCCGACGCCCCCTGGCGCCAGGGGAGGAGAGCCGGCCGACAGATGCCGCCCCTCCCGGAACATGACGGGCGGCTCCGGCCCGCTCGCAGCAGACACAAGGTGGCAGCGTGAAGCGACTGATCAAGCGGATCTTCGACAACATGACGGTGCGGCTGAGCTGGTTCCTGGTACTGGGCACCTTCTTCGTGCTGATCCTGATCCTCAGCTTCCTGGGGCTCCATGTCCTGGGTCAATCCGGCGCGGCCATGGCCGAGCTCGCCCCCCATGCCGGCGAGGCTGGCGCCCGGCACCAGCAGGCCTTCGCCGAGCTCTCCGCCACCCTGCGGCTCGCCATCCTCGGCGTGCTGGCGGCGGCGGTGCTGACCACCCTGGCGGTGGTCTGGGGTGTCACCGTCAACGTGCTGCGGCCGCTGTCGCGGGTGGTGACCCACTTCGACACCATGGCCAAGGGGGACCTCTCGGTGCCCATCGAGCACCTGGGCAACAACGAGATCGGCTGGCTCTACGCGGCGGTCGAGACCATGCAGCAGAGCCTGTCGCACACGGTGGGAACGGTGCGACGCAGTAGCGATGCCATCTACCAGGGCTCCCAGCATATCGCCAACGGCAACAACGACCTCTCGGCGCGCACCGAGCAGCAGGCGGCGGCGCTGCAGGAGACCGCCTCCAGCATGGAGGAGCTCTCCTCCACGGTGAAGCAGAACGCCGACAACGCCCGCCATGCCAGCCAGCTGGCCGGGGAGGCGTCGCGCACGGCCGGGGATGGCGGCCAGGTGGTGGGCGAGGTGGTCACCACCATGCACGAGATCAGCCAGAGCTCCCGGCAGATCACCGAGATCATCAAGGTGATCGACTCGATCGCCTTCCAGACAAACATCCTGGCGCTCAACGCCTCGGTGGAGGCGGCCCGGGCCGGCGAGCAGGGCCGCGGCTTCGCGGTCGTGGCCGGCGAGGTGCGCAGCCTGGCCGGCCGCTCGGCGGACGCCTCCCGGGAGATCCGCGGACTGATCGAGGCCTCGGTGGCCCGCGTCGAGGCGGGCACCCAGCGGGCCGACCGGGCGGGCCAGACCATGGAGGAAATCGTCGCCGCCGTGCAGAAGGTGAGCGACATCATGGATGAGATCGCCTCCGCCTCCCAGGAGCAGAGCCACGGCATCGACCAGGTCAACCTGGCGGTGGCCCAGATGGATCAGGTGACCCAGCAGAACGCGGACCTGGTGCAGCAGGCCGCCGCGGTGGCCAATCAGGTGGAGGCCGAGGCGGAGCGCCTGACCGGCGCGGTGGCGGGGTTCCGGGTGCCGCCGCGGGCCGGCGAGGCCCCGGAGGCGGTGCGGCCGGGCGACAGCCTGGCCCGCTGGATGCCGGCGCTGATGCCGGCCGCCGCCGCGCGGCCGGTGACAGACGGCGCGTCGCGAAAGGCCGACCCCGACCGGGAGTGGGAGTCCTTCTGACCCCGGGACCGAATGTGGCGGCTAGCGCCGGGCAAGGCCCCGCGCTGGCCGCCGACCCATAAGCCAACCAGAAGAGCGGCGCCGAAAGTCGCCAAAGGGAGCAGACGATGCGCGATAACCAGCCAGTCACCGGGCACGAGTACGAGCTCAAGGACGATCATTTCCTGATCTCGCGGACCGACCTCAAGGGGCGGATCACCTATGCCAACCCGGCCTTCGTCGAGGTCAGCGGCTATGCCCACGAGGAGCTGATCGGCTCGCCCCACAACCTGGTGCGCCATCCCGACATGCCGCCGGAGGCCTTCGCCAACCTCTGGGAGACCCTGGCGGAGGGCCAGAGCTGGCGCGGCCTGGTCAAGAACCGCCGCAAGAACGGCGACCACTACTGGGTGGATGCCAGCGTCACGCCGATCATCGAGGACGGCACCCTGGTGGGCTACGCCTCGGTGCGGGTCAAGGCGACACGCGAGGCGATCGACCAGGCCGAGGCGGCCTATGCGCGGATCCGCGAGGGCAAGGGCCGGCACCTCAAGCTGGTGCGCGGTCGCCTGCGTCGCCGCGGGCTGCGCGGCGCCCTGGCGCGCATCAATCTGGGCACCGTGCGTGCCCGCATCACCCTGATGGTGGGCGTGGCCGCCCTGCTGCTGGTGGCCAGTGGCGGGATGGGGCTGTTCGGCCTCCAGGCCTCCGGCGAGCGGCTGGCCGAGCTCAACCGTGACGGCCTCGAGGACGTGGTGCGTCTGCAGCAGATCGGCCAGCTGGTCAGCGAGGCCCCCCAGAGCCTCTCCGGCCAGGAGCGCATGGCGCTGCTCAACATCCGCCACGAGCTGGCGGCGGGCCTGGAGCAGACCGTCGAGCGGGTAGAGGGCATCTGGGCGGACTTCATGGCTCGGGAGGTGAACCAGGCGCCCGAGACCCGCGCCTTCGGCGAGGCGCTGCACACCTACCTGCAGGAGGGGCTGCTGCCCGTGGCGGGCTCGCTCACCGGCGAGGCCTTCGACGCCATGATGGCCCTCAACAACGACGCGCCTGAGCTCCTCGAGACCTCGGCCGAGCTGACCGCGTCCGTCAACGCGCTGATCCAGCGCGAGCGGCGTGCCGCCCAGGCCATGGCCGCGGCCGCCGAGGCGGGCCAGCAGCAGATGTTGATGATGCAGCTCGGGGTGCTGGTCGCCGGCCTGCTGCTGCTGGTGCTGCTGGGCGCCCTGCTGCTGCGGGCGGTGATGCGTCCGCTCACCCACGCCATCGACTTCACCCTGCAGATCGCCGCCGGAAACCTGGCGGCCCGGGTGCCCGAGCGGCGCCGCGACGAGGTGGGACGCCTGCTGGGGGCGCTGGACGTGATGCGCAAGAGCCTGGGCAGCATCGTCGGCGACGTTCACTCGGGCATCAAGGTGGTGACCCCGGCGGCCCGCGACATCGCGGTGGGCAACGACGATCTCTCGTCGCGCACCGAACAGCAGGCCGCCTCGCTGCAGCAGACGGCGTCGAGCATGGAGGAGATGACCACCACCGTGCAGCAGAACACCGACAACGCCCGCCAGGCCAGCGGCCTGGCCACCGAGAACGCCACCCGGGTGCGCGAGACCGGCGAGCTGATGCACGACGTGGTGGCCACCATGGGGCGGATCACCGAGAGCTCGAAGAAGATGGCGGAGATCATCGATGTCATCGACTCCATCGCCTTCCAGACCAACATCCTGGCCCTCAACGCCTCGGTAGAGGCGGCCAGGGCCGGCGAGCAGGGCCGCGGCTTCGCGGTGGTGGCCGGCGAGGTGCGCAACCTGGCGGGGCGCAGCGCCGATGCCGCCAAGGAGATCCGCGCGCTGATCGACGGCTCGTCCAAGGAGATCGGCGCCGGTGCCGCGGTGGTACAGCAGGCCGAGTCCGCCATCGAGGCGGTGGTCGCCGCCACCACGCGGGTCAACGACATCATGGGCGAGATCTCCTCGGCCTCCGAGGAGCAGAGCGGTGGCATCATCCAGATCAACCAGGCCATCACCGAGATGGACCAGGTCACCCAGCAGAACGCCGAGCGGGTCCAGGCCACGGCCCGGGCGGCCATGGAGCTGGAGCGCCAGGCCGAGCAGCTGGCCATCGCCGTGACCGCCTTCCGCACCCGGGGGGCGGGCATGGAGCAGGCGCCGAGCCTGGCCGAGCGGCGCGGGTCGGACGACGGCCAGGCCGGTGAGCGCCAGCCCGAGTCGCCCCGGGCCCGGCCGACGGTCTCCCGCGAGGCCACGCAACGGCCGGTGCGCCAGCCGGCCGCCGACGTCGAGGAGTGGGAGGAGTTTTGAGCGAGCCGAGGGAACAGCCGGCCTTCGCCGCCGGCGGCTGGTCATCCAGCGGGGCCATGGAACGGGACCTGGAGCTCACCGATGCCGACTTCACCCGCATCCGCGAGCTGATCTACCGGCGGGCCGGCATCGTGCTGGCGGAGCACAAGCGCGAGATGGTCTACAGCCGCCTCGCCAAGCGGCTGCGCCACTACGGCCTGACCCGCTTCGGGGACTACCTGGCGCGCCTGGAGCGCCAGCCCGAGGCGCGGGAGTGGGAGGCGTTCACCAACGCCCTGACCACCAACCTGACCGCCTTCTTCCGCGAGGCCCACCACTTTCCGCTGCTGGCCGAGCATGTGCGCAGCCGCCCAGGGCCGATCCGGATCTGGAGCGCGGCGGCCTCCACCGGCGAGGAGCCCTACTCCATCGCCATGACCCTCGCCGAGACCCTGGGGTCGCGGGCGGGCGAGGCCCGGGTGGTCGGCACCGATATCGACACCGAGGCGCTGGCCCGGGCGCGGGCCGGCATCTATCCGCTGGAGCAGGTGCACAAGCTCGAGGAGGCGCGTACTAGGCGGTTCTTCCAGCGCGGCACCGGGCGCCAGGCGGGACTGGCGCGGGTGCGCCCCGACCTGCGGGCCATGGTGGAGCTCGAGCCCCTCAACCTGCTGGCGCCGGGCTGGCCGCTCAAGGGGCCCTTCGATGCGATCTTCTGCCGCAACGTGATGATCTACTTCGACAAGGCGACCCAGGCCCGAATCCTGGAGCGCTTCGCCCCGCTGCTCAAGCCCGACGGCCTGCTGTTCGCCGGCCACTCCGAGAACTTCTCCTACATCACCAAGGCCTTCCGGCTGCGGGGCCAGACGGTCTACACCCTGGCGTGAGCCATTCGCGCCGGCTTCCCCTCCCGCCGTCCTCGGGCGGCTAAAGTCTTCTCGCCGCCTGCCGATAGTCCCATCAGAGTCCAGATCCTGCGGGGCTGCCTGTGTGCAGTGTCACGCCGAATGAGAGGAGGCCTGCCTTGAGTGCAGCCAGGATAAGGGTGCTGTGCGTCGACGACTCGGCGCTGATTCGTGACCTGCTCAGCGAGATCATCAACAGCCAGCCCGACATGGAGGTGGTGGCCGTGGCGCCGGACCCCCTGGTGGCCCGGGACCTGATCAAGCGCCACAACCCGGACGTGCTCACCCTGGACGTGGAGATGCCGCGCATGGACGGCCTCGACTTCCTGGAGCGGCTGATGCGCCTGCGCCCCATGCCGGTGCTGATGGTCTCCTCGCTGACCCAGGCCGGCTCGGAGGTGACCCTGCGGGCCCTGGAGCTGGGCGCCCTGGACTTCGTGGCCAAGCCCTCGCTCGGCATTCGCCACGGCATGCTGGAGTACGCCGAGGAGATCGCCGAGAAGATCCGTGCCGCGGCCCGCTCGCAGCCCCAGCGGGCCCGGCGCCGCGACGAGCCGCCGCCGGCGCGCCTCAAGGCCCCGCTGGTCTCCAGCGAGAAGCTGGTGATCATCGGCGCCTCCACCGGCGGCACCGAGGCGATCCGCCGCGTGCTCGAGCCGCTGCCGGCCAACAGCCCGGCGATCCTGATCACCCAGCACATGCCCGGCGGCTTCACCCGCTCCTTCGCCGAGCGGCTCGACCGGCTCTGCCAGATCCGCGTCAAGGAGGCCGAGGAGGGGGAGCGAGTCCTGCCCGGCCACGCCTACATCGCCCCGGGGGATGCCCACCTCAGGCTGGCCCGCAGCGGCGCCAACTATGTGGCGCGGCTGGATGACGGGCCGCCGGTCAACCGCCACCGGCCCTCGGTGGATGTGCTCTTTCACTCGGCGGCCACCCAGGCCGGACGCAACGCCATCGGCGTGCTGCTGACCGGCATGGGCAAGGACGGCGCCGCCGGCCTGCTGGAGATGCGCCAGGCCGGGGCGCCGACCATCGCCCAGGACGAGGCGAGCTGCGTGGTGTTCGGCATGCCGCGGGAGGCCATCGCCCTGGGCGGCGCCGCCGAGGTGGTGACGCTTGACGAGATCGCCCCTCGATTGATGGCGCTGGTGGCGGCCTCCGGCCGGGCCCAGCGGGTGTAGCACACGACAACGACGCCACAACACAGGAAGCAGCGGAATGACTCGACTCATGCGCAACATCAGCATCCACGCGGCCATGGTCGCCGTCCTGGCCTGCTTCTTGGCCTTCATCGCGGTGATCGCCGGGATGGGGGTCGTGGCCGACCGCAATGCCGGCAGCACCCTGCAGACGCTGAGCCTGATCAGCGACCAGCAGCTCAACGAGGTCAACCGCGGCGATGCCCTGATGAACGTGGGGCGCAACCATCTGGAGGTCGCCTCCAACCTGATCATGATCGGCCGGATGGGTCAGGCCAGCGGCCACCTGGACAGCGCCCTGGATCGCCTGGACCGGGCCGAGGCGCGCGTCAGCAACTTCGCCGATAGCCCCAAGACCGACCAGGGGGAGGCCATGGCCGAGCGCGTGGAGACCGCCTTCGCCGCGGTCTTCGAGCTGCTGCGCCGGCAGCACACTGCCCTGGACCAGCTCGACACCACCACCTTCAACCGCCTGCGCGAGGAGCTCGAGGCGCCCGTCGCGGCGCTGGATGCGGCCATGACCGAGTTCGTGGCCTACGGTTTCGATCGGACCGACGCCATGATGCGCGAGTACGACCTGCAGACCGACCGTTTCACCTGGGTCGGTCTGGGTCTGCTGGTGCTGATCGGCCTGCTGGTGGTGGGGATCTATGCCGGGCTGCGCACCATCATCATCCGCCCGCTGGATGCCGCCGTGGAGAACCTCGAGGCCATCGCCCGGGCGGACCTCTCCCGGGAGATCCAGGTGCGCGGCCGCAACGAGATCGGCCGGCTGTTCGCCGCCATGCGCGAGATGCAGCAGAGCCTGACTGGCATCGTCGCTCAGGTGCGCGACGGCAGCGGCTCCATTCACGTAGGCAGCCGCGAGATCGCCAGCGGCAACGCCGACCTCTCCTCGCGCACCGAGCAGCAGGCCGCCTCGCTGGAGGAGACCGCGGCGAGCATGGAGCAGATCACCGCCACGGTGAAGCAGAATGCCGACAACGCCCGTCAGGCCAGCGGCCTGGCGCTGGACGCCTCCGGCACGGCCACGCGGGGCGGCGAGGTGGTGGAGCGGGTGGTCACCACCATGCACGGCATCTCCGAGAGCTCCCGCAAGATCGCCGACATCACCGGGGTCATCGACTCCATCGCCTTCCAGACCAACATCCTGGCCCTCAACGCCTCGGTGGAGGCGGCCCGGGCCGGCGAGCAGGGCCGCGGCTTCGCAGTGGTGGCCGGCGAGGTGCGCAACCTGGCCAGCCGCAGCGCCGATGCAGCCCGCGAGATCAAGGGGCTGATCGAGGGCTCGGTCGCCCAGGTGCAGGAGGGCTCGACGCTGGTCGAGCAGGCCGGTGAGACCATGCAGGAGGTGGTGGCGGCGGTGCGCCGGGTCACCGACATCATGGACGAGATCTCCGCGGCCTCCCAGGAGCAGAGCGACGGCATCGAGCAGGTCAGCCAGGCGGTGGGCCAGATGGACCAGGTGACCCAGCAGAACGCGGCCCTTGTTCAGCAGGCGTCCGCCGCCGCGGCCTCCCTGGAGGAGCAGGCGGCCCGCCTGGAGCAGGCCGTGGCGGTGTTCCGCCTGGCCGGCATGCCGGCCCCGAAGGCCCGCATCGCCACCGAGGCCGAGCCGGCGCCCGCCCGCAGCGAGGCCGCCCCGCAGGAGGGCGCGCCGGCGCAGCGACTGCCGTCGCCGACTCGCCGCCCTGCGCGCCGGGAGGCGGTGACCGAGGACGAGTGGGAAGAATTCTGAACCATGGCCGGCGGCTCAACCGCCGGCATGCAAGACGCTATCGAGAGGAAAGCCAATGGCAGACAAGAACATGAGCATCCTGGTGGTGGATGACTTCCCGACCATGCGCCGCATCGTGCGCAGCCTGCTCAAGGAGCTCGGCTTCACCAACGTGGAGGAGGCCGAGGATGGGCAGGACGCCCTGAACAAGCTCAAGGCGGGCGGCTTCCAGTTCGTGGTTTCCGACTGGAACATGCCCAACCTCGACGGCCTGGAGATGCTCAAGCAGATCCGCGCCGACGACGGCTTGAAGCACCTGCCGGTGCTGATGGTCACCGCCGAGGCCAAGAAGGAGAACATCATTGCCGCGGCCCAGGCCGGCGCCAACGGCTATGTGGTCAAGCCCTTCACCGCGGCCACCCTCGAAGAGAAGCTCAACAAGATCTTCGAGAAGCTGGGCATGTGATGCGAGGGCCCCAGGCCCGACCGAAGGAGAGAGGATGATGAGCCCGAACGAAGCGTTCGAGACCGGCAAGGGGGCCCCCAGCGACGACCTGGTTCAGCGCATCGGGCACCTGACGCGCATGCTGCGCGAGAGCATGCGCGAACTGGGGCTCGACAAGGAGATCGAGAAGGCCGCCGAGGCGATTCCCGATGCCCGCGACCGGCTGAGCTACGTGGCGACCATGACCGAGCAGGCGGCGGAGCGGGCGTTGAACGCCATTGACCGCGCCCAGCCGCTGCAGGAGGACCTGGGCGAGCGGGCCGAGGCCCTGGACGGCCGCTGGGCCGAGTGGTTCGCCGAGCCCAAGTCGCTGGACGAAGCGCGCGAGCTGGTGACCGAGACGCGGTCGTACCTCGCCGAGGTGCCGCAGAAGACCCAGGCCACCAACAAGGAGCTGCTCGAGATCATGATGGCCCAGGACTTCCAGGACCTGACCGGCCAGGTGATCAAGAAGATGATGGACGTCATCCGCGAGATCGAGAGCCAGCTCGTCCAGGTGCTGATCGACAGCGTGCCCGAGGGCGAGAAGCGCGACGACATGCAGCGCCTGGCTGACGATCGCCGCCACAAGGACGCCAGGAAGCGCGACGAGGAGCTGCTCAACGGCCCCCAGATCAAGCCAGATGGTGCCGATGTGGTGAGCAGCCAGGACCAGGTCGACGACCTGCTGGACCAGCTGGGGTTCTGATCCCCGCCCCCTGGCACGCGCCGAGAGTCGTGAAATAGCTCGCGATTATCGGCGCTTTTTGACGTATCACCCCTTCCCCCACCTCCCCACAATGGCCAGGGTCCGTAAGACTGTCCCGACGAGTGGCCATGGCCGACCAGAGCAGCGATCAGGAAAAGACCGAACCGGCCACGCCGCGACGCCTTGAAAAGGCGCGCGAGGAGGGGCAGGTCGCCCGTTCCCGGGAGTTGACCACCTTCATGCTGCTGCTGGGCGGCGTGGCGGGGCTGTGGGGCATGGGCGCCATGCTCTACGACCAGCTGGGGATGGTGATGGAGCAGGCCTTCCTGTTCGAGCGCCGCCACGCGCTGGAAACCACGCCGATGCTCAGCCAGGCCCTGGACCTCGGCAGCCGCACGCTGATGGCGATGCTGCCGCTGTTCTTGCTGCTGGCCGTGGTGGCCCTGGTGGCGCCGGCCCTGCTCGGCGGCTGGCTGATCTCGGCCAAGTCGCTGAAGCCTCAAGCTTCCAAGCTCAACCCGCTCAAGGGGCTCAAGCGTATGTTCGGCGTCCAGGCCCTGGTGGAGCTGGCCAAGGCCATCGCCAAGTCGCTGCTGGTGGGCGGCGTGGCGGTGACCTTCCTGTGGAGCCAGCGCGGCACCTACATGGGCCTGATGGACCAGCCGATCCAGCAGGCCCTGGCCAACGCCCTGGAGCTGGCAGCGCTGGCCTGCGGACTGATCGTGCTGACCCTGCTGGTGGTGATCCTGATCGACGTGCCCTACCAGCTGTGGAGCCATGCCAAGAAGCTGCGCATGAGCAAGGAGGAGGTCAAGCGCGAGCACAAGGAGTCCGAGGGCGACCCCCACGTGAAGGCGCGGATCCGCCAGCAGCAGCAGGCCATGGCCCGGGGCCGGATGATGAGCCAGGTGCCCGAGGCCGACGTGATCATCACCAACCCGACCCATTATGCGGTGGCCCTGAAGTACGAGGAGGCCGGCATGGCGGCGCCGCGGGTGGTGGCCAAGGGGGCCGATCAGGTCGCCCAGCGCATCCGCGAGCAGGGCGAGGAACACGGGGTGCCCAGGCTCGAGGCGCCGCCGCTGGCCCGATCGCTCTATCACCATGTGGATCTCGATGCCGAGATCCCGGAAGCACTCTACACCGCTGTGGCGGAGGTCCTGGCCTGGGCCTTCCGGCTGCGGCGGGTGTCACAGGAGGGGGGCGACGTGCCACCGACACCCGAGGATCTGCCGGTGCCCGACGCGTTGGCAGTGCCGGGACCCGCTGACGAGGCGACACCATGAAGGCCTGGAGCGACTACCTGGGCCGCGGCGACTGGCTGGCCAACGTGCCCATGAAGGTGCTGGCCGGGCCGCTGCTGATCCTGTTCGTCATGGCGATGCTGATCCTGCCGCTGCCACCCATCGCGCTGGATCTCTTCTTCACCTTCAACATCGCCCTGGCGGTGATGGTGCTGCTGGTCAGCATGTTCACCGAGAAACCACTGGACTTCGCGGCCTTCCCCGCGGTGCTGCTGTTCACCACCCTGCTGCGGCTCTCCCTCAACGTGGCCTCCACCCGGGTGATCCTCATGGAGGGCCACCAGGGCGGTGACTCCGCCGGCAAGGTGATCGAGGCCTTCGGCCAGTTCCTGGTGGGCGGCAACTTCGCCGTGGGCCTGGTGGTGTTCCTGATCCTGATCGTCATCAACTTCATGGTCATCACCAAGGGTGCCGGGCGCATCGCCGAGGTGGGCGCCCGCTTCATGCTCGACGCCATGCCCGGCAAGCAGATGGCCATCGATGCCGACCTCAACGCCGGCCTGATCGGCGAGGATGATGCCCGCAAGCGCCGCGCCGAGGTGGCCCAGGAGGCTGACTTCTACGGCTCCATGGACGGTGCCAGCAAGTTCGTGCGCGGCGATGCCATGGCCGGCCTGGTGATCATGGTGGTCAACATCATCGGCGGCCTGCTGATCGGCATGCTGCAGCACGGCATGGACTTCGGCAGCGCGGCCCGCACCTACACCCTGATGACCATCGGCGACGGCCTGGTGGCCCAGATCCCGGCGCTGGTGATCTCCACCGCGGCGGGCGTCACCGTCTCCCGGGTCAACACCGACCAGGACGTCGGCCAGCAGATGATCAGCCAGCTGTTCGTCAATCCCCAGGTGATGATCCTGGCGGCAGCGGTGATGGGCCTGCTCGGCATGGTGCCCGGCATGCCCAACTTCGTGTTCCTGCTGTTCACCGTGCTGTTGGGCGGACTGGCCTGGTACCTGATCCGCCAGAAGGAGAAGCAGCAGGTGGCCGAGGAGCTCTCCGCCGAGCTGCCGCCGGCGCCGGAGGCCCCCGAGGCCAGCTGGGACGACGTCCAGCTGGTCGATACCCTGGGGCTGGAGGTGGGCCACCGGCTGATCCCCCTGGTCGACCAGCGCCAGGAGGGCGAACTGCTCGGCCGGATCAAGAGCGTACGCAAGAAGTTCGCCCAGGACGTCGGCTTCCTGCCGCCGGTGGTGCACATCCGCGACAACCTCGAGCTTGGCCCCAGCACCTATGTGATCAGCCTGAAGGGGGCCGAGATCGGCCGCGCCGAGGCCTTCCCCGGCAAGTGGCTGGCCATCGACCCCGGCCAGGTCTCCGGCGAGCTGCAGGGCACCCCCACCCGGGATCCGGCCTTCGGCCTGCCGGCGGTGTGGATCGACAGCAGCCAGCGCGAGCACGCCCAGGTCTACGGCTACACCGTGGTGGATGCCAGCACGGTGGTGGCCACCCACCTCAACCACCTGCTGCATCGGCATGCCCCGGAGATGCTGGGGCGTGCCGAGGTGCAGAAGCTGCTCGACAAGCTGGGCGAGGAGCAGAAGTCGCTGGTGGAGGAGGTGGTGCCCAAGGCTCTCTCCCTGACGGTGTTCCAGCGCATCCTGCAGAACCTGCTCGAGGAGGAGGTCTCGATCCGCGACCTGCGCACTATCCTCGACACCCTGGCCGAACATGCCGGGCAGCAGCAGGATGCCGCCGAGCTGACCGCCCTGGTGCGCATCGGCCTGGGCCGCGCCATCACCCAGCAGTGGTTCCCCGGCGACGAGGAGCTGCGGGTGATCGGCCTGGAGGCGCAGCTGGAGCAGGTGCTGATGCAGGCCATGAACGGCAGCGGAGCCCTGGAGCCGGGGCTCGCCGAGACCCTGATGGCCCAGGCCGAGAAGGCCCTGGAGCGCCAGGAGGCCAGCGGCGAGCCGCCGGTGCTGGTGGTGCAGCACGCCCTGCGTCCGGTGCTGGCGCGCTTCCTGAGGCGGCGGCTGCGCCACCTGGTGGTCATGTCCCAGGCGGAAATTCCCGATGACCGCACCCTGCGGGTCACCCAGCTGGTCGGCGGACAATGAGCGAGAGGCACAGCGAGTCAATGAGCGTTTTGCGATTCACCGGGGCCAACAGCCGCGACGCCATGCGCCAGGTGCGGGCTGCCCTGGGCGAGGATGCCCTGATCCTGGCCAACCGGCGCACCGAGGCGGGAGTCGAGGTGCTGGCCATGGCCGAGCCCTCCGTGACTCAGGCGCCGATGCCGGCCGCGCCCGGCGCGGGCCAGGATGAGGCCTTCCAGGCGATGAGCGCCCGGCTGCTGCAGGAGATGCAGGAGATGCGTAGCCTGCTCGCCGCCCAGCGTCCGGAGACGGCAGCCGACACCCCCCGGCAGCGCCTGTCAGGCTGGCTGGCCGAGTCGGGCTTTTCCCGCCCGGTGGCCGACGAGGTGCTGGCCGGCCTGCCCGAGTCGCTGGCGGACGGCGACGAGGAGAGCTGGCTGGTGAGCCGCCTGGCGGGCCGGCTCCCGGTGCAGGAGGACGAGCTGGCGCTGCTCGATCGCGGCGGCATCCTGGCGCTGGTCGGCCCCACCGGGGTCGGCAAGACCACCACCGCCGCCAAGCTGGCGGCCCGCTTCGTGATGCGCCACGGCCCGGACCAGGTGGCGCTGGTCTCCACCGATGGCTTCCGGATCGGCGCCCACGAGCAGCTGCGCATCTATGCCGAGCTGCTGGGCATACCCATGCACGGCCTGGACCTCGACGAGCCCCTCGAGGCGCTGCTGCCGGCGCTGGCCGACCGGCGGTTCGTGATCATCGATACCGTGGGCATGAGCCAGCGCGACCAGCGCGTCATCGATCAGGTGGCGCGACTCCAGGGCGGGGCCGCCGTGCGGCCGGTGCTGCTGCTGAATGCCGCCAGCCAGCCGGAGGCCCTGGAGGAGGTGATCACCAACTATCGCAAGGCGGCCCGCGCGGCCGGCCTGGCCCTGGATGACTGCGTGATCAGCAAGCAGGATGAGGCCGGCAGCCTGGGGCCGCTGCTCGATGCGCTGATGCGCCACGGCCTGCGGCTGCTGTTCGTGGCCCACGGCCAGCGCGTGCCCGAGGACCTGGCCGTGGTCGAGGCGGAAACCCTGGCGCGCCAGGCGCTGGCGGTGCGCCGTGCCGCCGGGCGGCAGGCCCTTCCGGCGGCGGGGGTGACGACGCTGCTGGGCCAGGGCCGGCGCCTCGCCGTGCTGCTGGCCGCCCTGCGCGATCGGATTCCCGGCTTCCGCGACCTGGAGGCCGCCTGGGCGCTGGCCGGGGTGCCGCCCAGCCTGCAGGCGATGCGCCTGGACGCCCTGCTGGCCCGGGCCGAGCCGCCACGCGGCAGCCGCGTCTGGATGCCGCGTGCCCGGGTGCGAGGCGAGGAGTGGTCCCAGCCGGACCTGTGCCTGGATCCCGCCGGACAGTGGTCCGCGCTGCCACGGCCCCAGCACCTGGTGCCGGCCGGGGAGCGCGAACGACTGGCCGAGGCCGAAGCCGCGGGCCCGCTGGGCGCCCACCTGCTGGCGGGGCTGCCGGGCGAGGCGGCCCGCGGCTGGCTGGCCGAGCGGAGGCGCGACTGGGTCGCCCAGGTGCGGGGCAGCCTGCGCGTCGAGGCCGGCGGTGAGCGCCACTCCCTGGCGTACCTGGAGGCGGCCATGACACCCCGTCAGCCCCGGGGCGTTCGCTGGCGGGGCCGCGAGGCGGAGCTCAGGCTGGCCGCATGCCCGGTCACCCTGGGAAGCGAGCCGGCCCCGCTGCGCGCCTGGCGTGGCGAGCTGGTCGATCTCGACAGCGGCCGCTCCCTGAAACGCTGCTACTGGCTGGCCCCCGAGGCGCTGCGGGGCCGGGCGGTGCCGCTGCTGCTGGCCCAGCTCGCCGCCGATGCGCTGCCGGCGCTGACCCGCCGGGCGAACCGCCGACTGGCGGAGGTCGACCCCGCCATGGCGCCGGCCCTGCGCCTGACCCTGGCGGCGGGCCTGGCCGCGGTGGCGGTCCAGCTGGAGGCGAGCGGCGAGGCCTGGGCGATCTCCCTGCGCGCCGAGCTGCTGGGCCTGCTGGGGGGGCGGCGCCGCGGCAACGCCGAGACGCTGCTGGAGGCGCTGCTGCATCTGGGGCTCGCCCGGGAGGCGCTGCGTGAGCTGGGGTCGGTCGGGCTCGAGGGGTTGCACTGAGATGGGCATGGATCAGGCGGCGGGACTGAGGCAGTGGGCCTCGCAGCAGGCGACGGGCAGCGGAGGCTGTCCGGCGCATGTGATCGAGACGCTGGTCGCCCTGGCCCGCGAGGAGACGAGTGGCGGTACGGCCGCGCCGGCGCCAGGCCCGGCGCGCTCGGCCCGTCCGGCCCGTCCGGCCCGTCACGCCGCCGGGCCCGGTGCGGATGCCCCGGCCACGACGCTGCTGGTCATCGGCCTGCCGGAGCGCCACCTGGAGAGGGTGCGCGGCCTGCTGGCCCACTGGCAGCAGCGGGGGCGGCGCTGGGTCGGCGACCCCGACGAGTGGCGCCTGGTGCCGGTCGCGGCGGAGAGCCCCCACCTGCCGCTGCTGGCGGAGCAGCAGTCGCACTGGGCGCTGTGGGTCGAGGCTGACGCCGAGGCCTTTCGGCGTACCTGGCGGCTGCTGCTGGCGCTGGCCGAGCGAGCGGGGCCTCGCCGGCTGCTGCTGGTGCACCCGCCGGGGATCGATCGCCGCGGGCTGCTCGACAACCTGCAGCAGGCCGCGGCGCACTACCTGGGCATCCAGCTGGTGGTACTGACATGAGCGCCCTGGCCACCGCCACGCAGCTGGTCATGGGCGCACTGGTGATGCTGCTGCCCGTCGGCGAGGCCGAGGCGGCCGGCAGCTGGGTGGCCACGGCGCCCGCGGTGCGCGCGGTGATGGTCGAGCGCGAGGTGGCCTCGGCGCCGCTGACGGCGCCCGACGCCCTGGCGGCCGGCGCACCGGAGACCGGACGGATCGACAGCGTGGTCTGGCAGTATCGGACCGCGCCGGGTCAGGCGGTGCATGCCCGGCTCTGCCACGCCGACGGCTGCCTGCCGCTGCCGGGCGGCCACGGCACCAGCCAGGCGCTGGCGGGCCTGCCGGCGGGCACCCCGCTGCACTTTCGTTTCTCGCTGGCGCCCGGGCAGCGCGGGGCGGTGACGGTCCAGGGATTGCAGGTGATCGTCAACTACCGGTAAGAGAAGGGTCCTGACAGAGGCAGTCGAACGGGATGTACACAGCAAAGGGCAAGATCGACCAGAACGAGCTCCTGACCCAGTACCTGCCACAGGTGCGGCGCCAGGCGCTGGCGCTTCAGGTCAGGCTGCCGGCGAGCATCGAGCTGGACGACCTGATCCAGGCCGGCATGGTGGGCCTGCTGGAGGCGCTGGGACGCTTCGATGCCGGCCAGGGGGCAAGCTTCGCCACCTTCGCCAGCCAGCGCATCCGCGGGGCGATGCTCGACGAGCTACGCAGCCGCGATTGGCTGCCGCGCAGCGTGCGGCGCAACGCCCGGGCGGTGGACGAGGCGGTGCGTCGCCTGGAGCAGCAGTTGGGTCGCCCCGCCGAGGAGCACGAGATCGCCGCCGAGCTGGACATGGACCTGGCGGACTACCGGCAGGTGCTCAGCGACACCAACAACGGCCAGCTGCTCCCCTACGAGGAGCTGGTGGCGGAGGGGGCCGACCCGGGCAACGACGACCAGGCCCTCTCGTCACCCTTCGCGGCCCTGCTGGATGGGGAGCAGCGCGGGCGGCTCATCGAGGCGATCGAGGCGCTGCCCGAGCGCGAGAAGCTGCTGATGGCGCTCTACTACCAGGAGGAGCTCAACCTCAAGGAGATCGGCGCCGTGCTGGGCGTGACCGAGTCGCGGGTCTGCCAGCTCCACGGGCAGGCGGTCAGCCGCCTGCGTGTAAAGCTGCGGGACGACTGACGCCAGGAGCCTGTCGGATTTGACCGATCGTAGCGAGAGATTCGGATTTCGAGATAAGTTTATCGATCTGATGAGGCGAATAGCCGGCTATTTAACGAATCAGATCGAATGAAATTGGCCGAAAGACCGGATCTCGCAGTAGATCAGCGTTGAGTCCGACAGGCTCCTCAGTTCACAGGTGCCCCATCAGCAGGTCGGTCTGGTCCATGGCGTCCAGGTAGCACTGCTGCAGCCGGTCCGGCGTCAGGGTGTCGCTGGCCTCGGCCACCTGCCGCTCGTGCTCCTCGGCCAGGGCCAGGATAGCCCCCAGGTGACCGCTGCGTCGGGTCAGCGCCTCGCTCATGGCCGGATCCAGCGGCAGCTCATCGAGCAGCTCGTCCTGGGACTCGTCCAGCAGCGGGCCCATCATCGAGAAGAGCCCGGTGGTGAAGGCGTCCTCGGGATCGATGTTGCGGAAGGGCGCGGCCAGGTTGCGGCACATGAAGGCGCGGATCAGGGCGATGCGGACCTTCAGCTTCGACGAGGGCATCTCCCCCGCCAGGGAGAGGGTCATGACCAGGCGGCGCAGCTCGTTGAGACCGAGGATCTGGATCGACCGCTTGAGGTCGGCCTGGTGGGCGCCGTGGGCGTAGAAGCTGGAGTTGGCCCGGCGCAGGATCGCCACGTGCAGGTGGGGCATCTGCAGGATCAGCTCGTAGAGCCGCAGCAGGTCAACGTCATCCCGGTAGAGCTCGTTGACTAGCCGCAGGTGGGCCGCGCGGTTGCCGTGGCGGCCGTGGTGACGGGCGGTATAGAAGGTCGGTTCGGCCAGGTAGCGGCCGTCGAAGAGGTGGCAGTCCAGGGCGCGGAAGCGCTCGAGGTGGTCCCGGTCGCGGATGTCGTCGGCGAGCAGCCGAACACCGCGCAGGCGCAGGGCGCGCAGCCGGTCGTCGTCGAGCTCGTCGGGGTGGCGCAGGCGCAGCAGGTCGGTGCGGGCCAGGAGTTCACGGCCCTGGGTGCGCAGGGTGGAGGCATGGACCAGCAGCCGATAGCCGCGCTCGCGGACCTCGTCCAGGCGGGCCTCGAGCTCCGGGGTCAGGCCGAGGTCCCGGGGCAGGCCGATGATCACCTGGCTGGCCGGTGCGGGCAGCAGGTCGGGGCGATCCAGCCACTCCACCGGCAGGTCGATGACTAGGTCCCGCCGGCCCAGGCGCTTGCGATCATCCAGTTCGTAGATGGCGGTGGCGAGCGCCCGGGCGGTCTCGGCCACCGGGTCGTCCTGGGGCTCCCCGTGGTGGCGGTAGAGCAGCCGGTCGGCGGCGTGCTTGTCCTCGGCGTCGTGGATCGGCTGGAGCGCGATGCTGAAGGCCTCGGCCTCCCTCTCTCCGGTCATGTGTCTCTCTCCCTGCGACATGATGCCTGCCTTTCTGGTAGCGGGCGCCGGGCCCTCGGGTGGCAGGTCGTGGCCATGAGATTATCACCCCCGCCGGCGCCTTGTCCGCCGGGCACGCCTAAAGGTTGGGGGGTGGTGGCCGATATCCCGTTAACACCCCGACTACCGGCAAGGAGCCGTGCATGAATCCGTCGACGCTCATCGGCATCTTCGCCAGCAGCGTGCTGCTGGTCAGCGTCCTGTTCTTCACCGCGGAATCCCCCCAGAGCTTCCTCAACCTGCCGGGCCTGGCCATCGTGCTGGCCGGGACCATGGCGGCCACCTTCATCAGCTACCCCCTCAAGGAGGTGCTGCGGGTGGTGCGCCTGGTGGGGCTGGTATTCCGGCGCGAGAACACCTACAGCCGCGATGACATCAAGGAGCTGGTGGACATGTCGCGGCTGTGGTTCAAGGGCGACGTGCGTGCCGTGGAAGCGGCCCTGGAGCAGACCCGCAACCCCTTCCTGCGCACCGGCATCCAGCTGGTGATCGCCAACACCAAAGAGCAGGAGATCTTCGATCTGCTGCGCTGGCGCATCGCGCGGCTCAAGGCCCGCGAGCAGGCCGAGGCGCAGATCTTCCGCACCATGGCCACCTATGCCCCGGCCTTCGGCATGATCGGCACCCTGGTGGGGCTGGTGAACATGCTGGAGGTGATGGAGGCCGGCGACCTGGAGGTCATCGGCCCGCGCATGGCCGTGGCCCTGCTGACCACCTTCTACGGCATCCTGCTGGCCAACCTGGTGTTCAAGCCGATCGCGGTGAAGCTCGAGCGGCGCACCGAGGAGCGGCTGATCGCCATGAACATGGTGCTCGAGGGCATCTCCCTGATCACCAAGCGGCGACTGCCCTCCTTCATCGAGGAGACCCTCAACTCCTTCGTCGCCAACTACCACGACGAGATCCGGGACGCCGGCCCGCCGCGCCAGGCCCCCGACGGGGCGGGCCAGAATGCTTGATCGGGACGCCCGGGAGGCGTTGCTGCCCGGCGGGGCGGGGGGCGACGAGGGCGAGGGCTGGCTGATGAGCTACCTCGACGTGCTCACCCTGCTGATCACCCTGTTCGTGCTGCTGCTGTCCATGGCCGGCAAGGGGCTGGAGGTGACCGGCAGCGAGCATGCCGGCGAGTCGACGCGGCAGGTCTCTCCGGCCGCCCAGGTCTCTGCCCTGGCGGTGGCGGGCGGGCTCGGGCCCGTGGCCACCGGGCTGCAGCCGCGGCATGATGGCCTGCAGCCGCGCTTCCGCGGGCTGGAGATCGAGGGGGTGAGCGTCGCGGAGGGCGAGCAGGGCATTACCCTGCGCATCGATGACAACCTGCTGTTCTCGAGCGGCCAGGCGGCACTCACCCCCGGCGGGGGCGAGGTGCTGCAGGGCCTGGTGGGAATGTTCGAGGCCTTCGAGGGCCAGGTCTCGGTGGAGGGCCACACCGACAGCATTCCCATCGCCACGGTGCGCTTCCCGTCCAACTGGGAGCTCTCCACCGCTCGGGCCATCGCCGTGTTGCGCTACCTGGCCGAGGCAGGGGTGGCGGAATCGCGGCTCCGGGCCATCGGCTATGCCGACACACAACCGCTGGAAAGCAACGACAGCGCCGAGGGGCGCGCGGCCAATCGACGGGTCGAGCTGTTGCTGAAGCAGTAACCACAAGAGACGGGGCAGCAAGGGAACGAGAGATGAAACACTGTGCACGAGTGGCGGGGCACTGCGGTCGCTGCGAGGGCGAGCTGCCCTTCGACTTCACCATGGCCTTCCAGCCCATCGTCGACCTTGCAGAGGCGCGGGTCACCACCTACGAGGCCCTGGTTCGCGGGCCGAACGGCGAGTCGGCCTGGAGCGTGCTCTCCCAGGTCACCGACGAGCTGCTCTATCGCTTCGACCAGGCCTGCCGGGTGCGGGCCATCGAGATGGCCAGCGCGCTCGGCATGCAGGAGAAGCTCTCCATCAACTTCCTGCCCAACGCGGTCTACGAGCCCTCCGCCTGCATCCAGGCCACCCTGGAGGTCTCCCGGCGGGTGGGCTGGCCCACGGACAAGATCGTCTTCGAGTTCACCGAGACCGAGCGGGTGAGCGACCAGGCGCACCTCAAGCACATCATCGACAGCTACCGCTCCATGGGCTTCACCACGGCGCTGGACGACTTCGGCAACGGCTATGCCAACCTGGACCTGCTCACCGTGCTGGAGCCGGACAAGCTCAAGGTCGACCGGGAGCTGGTGATGGACTGCGACCGGGACCCTCGCCGCCAGGCGCTGCTCCGCGCTGTGCGCGGCCTGGCCAACGAGCTCGGGCTCCAGGTGATCGCCGAGGGCGTCGAGACCCGGGAGGAGGCGCTCTGGCTGGGCCGGGCCGGTCTCACCCGGCAGCAGGGCTACTTCTATGCGCGACCGGCGGTGGCTTCCCTGGGTGAGGACCTGACGCCGCGGCTCCGGGAGCTGCGCGAGGCGCTGACGGCAGGGACGTACCGGAGCCGAGTCGGCTGAGGCCCGGGGCGGCTACTCCACCAGCCCCACGAAGGGCAGCAGGGTGACGGCGAGAATCGCCAGCACCGCGGCGGCCACCAGTAGCATCCGCACGGGGTGGTGCCGCAGCCGCGTCCACAGGGTCGGCGCCTCGCCGCGTTCGGCCAGGTCGTCGCGTTCCCGGCGCATGCGCTCGGCCAGCCCCTGCTGGTAGGCGTCCAGGACCTCCCGGGCGGCATCAAACTGGGCCTCGTCGTGGAGCCAGATGGCGGCCACGCCGAGCCCCCAGAAACCGGCCCGGGTCTCGAAGGTGTCGAAGCCGTGGGCCTCGAGCAGTTCGCGCACCTCCTCGGCCTCCGCGTCGGGCACGTTGCCCAGCCGGAACAGCAGCCTTGCCATCGTCTACCTCCCCGGGCCGCCCGTCACGGCTGACCCCACGGGGTGATGCTGGCCGGCGCCAGCGGCTCGCGCTCCCGGTGGCGGGTCAGCGCGCGCCCCTCAAGGGCGGTCAGCAGGATCTGCAGCGGGTCGCCGTGGCTGACCAGCAGGATCGTCTCGCCGGCGTGGCGGCGCTCCAGGGCGTCGATCACCTCGCACATGCGCCGGGCCACCGCCGCCACCGGCTCCACCCCGTACTCGCCATGTGCCGGGTCGCGGGCGTCATGGGCCCAGACCCGGGCATATCCGTCATCCGTTCCGCCCTCGAGCTCGCCGAAGTGGCGCTCGCGCAGCCGTGTCTCGGCCTCCAGGGCGAGGCCGAAGCGTGCCGCCACCCGGGCGGCGGTCTGGGTGGTGCGCAGGAAGTCCGAGTGCAGCAGCCGGGTCGGCGTCGGCCAGGCCCAGTCGGCCAGCAGCCCCTCGAGCTGGGCCTCGCCCCGGGGGGAGAGGCCGAAGTCGTCCAGGCCCCGTTCGGGCGAGCTGATGATCAGCCCGCGGGCGTTGGCCTGGCTGTGGCCATGGCGCATCAGCAGGTAGCGGTTGTGCATGGCGTGGGCTCAGGGTAGCTCGGCGCGTTCGATCACCACCGGCTCCTGCGGCACGTCCTGGAAGGGGCCGCGGCGCGTGGTGGGAACCCGCTTGATGGCATCCACCACCTCCATGCCGTCCACCACCTGGCCGAACACCGCATAGCCCCAGGTCTGGCTGGACTGCGGGCTGACGTGGTCGAGGAAGCCGTTGTCGTCGACGTTGATGAAGAACTGGGCGGTGGCGGAGTGGGGGGCCCCGGTGCGGGCCATGGCCAGGGTGCCGCGGCGGTTCTTCAGGCCGTTGTCCGCCTCGTTGGTGATCGGGTCGCGGGTCGGCTTCTGGCGCATCTCGGCATCGAAGCCGCCGCCCTGGATCATGAAGCCGTCGATCACCCGGTGGAAGATCGTCCCGTCGTAGTGGCCCTCCTGCACATAGGTGAGGAAGTTGTTGACGCTCTCCGGGGCCTCGGCCTGGAACAGCTCGATGCCGATGGCGCCATGGCTGGTGTGCAGGATCACGTCGGGGGTCGCCTCCTCGGCCTGGGCCGTGGTGGCGGCGAGGCCCAGGGGCAGGGCGGCGGCGAGCAGCAGGGCGGGAATCAGCGGGCGTTTCACGGGGCGTTTCACCTTGTGGCCGAAGGATGGGCCCCCAGCATAAGCGCCGGACGCTTCCCTGTCAGCGTTAGGCCGGCGTATTGCTCAAGGCTGTTCCGGCGACAGGCCTGCGAGGGGGCGCTGTAAACCCCTCCCTGGGCGCTTCCGATGCCATCCCTGGCATAGGACCCCCTCTCCGGCCTGTCCCCGGCGCCTTTCGCCAGTGTGACATAGGCTGCGGCGACAGCGCTGGGGGCAGCCCGTTGGCCACGGGCTCGGCATTGTTTGACATGGGTCACGAGGGAGGGCTGAAAAGAGGTATCGAGTATGGATCTTATGAGGGGATTCCCCGACCATTCGCTGCAGAGGGTCGGCGCGACGCGTCGACCCGGTGAATCCAGGCCCGGCCGGGCGGCCGGGCATCACCTGCGGCGGGAGGGTGCAGCAGATGGTGGCGGAACTCGGTAACTTCGCGCTGATCCTGGCGCTCTGCCTGGCGCTCTTCCAGAGCGTGCTGCCGCTGGCGGGCGCCCGGCTGGGCAATGCACGACTGATGCGTTCGGGCCGCTTCCTGGCCAGCGGCCAGTTCGTCTTCCTGGCGATCGCCTACGGGGTGCTCACCTGGGCCTTCCTGGCCAGCGACTTCAGCGTGCGCTACGTGGCCAGCCACTCCAGCCTGGCCCAGCCGACGCTGTACAAGGTCACCGCGGTGTGGGGCGGCCACGAGGGGTCGCTGCTGCTGTGGGTGCTGCTGCTCGGCGCCTGGGGCGTGGCCGTGGCCCGCTTCA
The DNA here is from genome assembly GCF_014193375.1 of Halomonas campaniensis. Lineage (GTDB taxonomy): Bacteria > Pseudomonadota > Gammaproteobacteria > Pseudomonadales > Halomonadaceae > Halomonas > Halomonas campaniensis. Next base: position 163,469 of record NZ_JACHZF010000003.1, on the reverse strand, counting down.
GCCGCGCGCTGCCCCGGGAGATGCTGGCCCGGGTGCTGGCGGTGATGGGCATGATCTCGGTGGCCTTCATCGCCTTCACGGTCTTCACCTCCAACCCCTTCGAACGCATCGTGCCCGGTCCCGTCGACGGCCGCGGCATGAACCCGCTGCTCCAGGATCCGGGCATGATCCTGCATCCGCCGCTGCTCTACATGGGCTATGTGGGCACCGCGGTGGTTTTCGCCCTGGCCATGGCGGCGCTGATGGGCGGCCGGCTGGACGCCGCCTGGGCGCGCTGGTCGCGGCCCTGGACCACGGTGGCCTGGGTCTTCCTCACCCTGGGGATCGCCATGGGCTCCTGGTGGGCCTACTACGAGCTGGGCTGGGGCGGCTGGTGGTTCTGGGACCCGGTGGAGAACGCCTCCTTCCTGCCCTGGCTCACCGCCACCGCCCTGCTCCACTCCCTGGCGGTGACCGAGAAGCGCGGCGGCTTCAAGGTATGGACCCTGATGCTGGCGATCATCACCTTCGCGCTGACCGTGCTCGGGGCCTTCATCGTGCGCTCGGGGGTGATCACCTCGGTGCACGCCTTCGCCACCGATCCGGACCGCGGCGTCTTCCTGCTCGCCATGCTGGCGGCGACCCTGCTCGGCTCGCTGACCCTCTACGCCTGGCGGGCGCCGCGGGTCGGCCTGGGCGGCGGCTTCCACTGGCTCTCCCGGGAGTCGCTGCTGCTGGCCAACAACGTGCTGCTCACCGTGGCCTTCGCGGCGGTCTTCATCGGCACCCTCTACCCGCTGGTGCTCGACGCCTTCGGCCTGGGCAAGATCTCGGTGGGCCCCCCCTACTTCGATACCGTCTTCGCGCCGCTGATGCTGCCGCTGCTGCTGCTGGTGGGCCTCGGCCCCACGGTGATGTGGAAGCAGGCCGACCCCGCCGAGGTGGTGCGCCAGCTGCGCTGGGTGCTGCTGGCAAGCGTCGTGGCCGGCGGCCTCTGGCCGCTGACCCTGGGCGCCTGGCAACCGCTCACCGCCCTGTCGCTGATGCTGGCGATCTGGATCGTCCTGACCGCCTCGCTCGATATCCGCCGGCGGCTGGCCGGCCGCCAGCCCCTGGCCACGCGCCTCCGCCGGGTGCTGCGCCCGAGCTTCCTGGGCATGCACCTGGCCCACGTGGGCCTGGCGCTGGTGGTGGTCGCCATCGCCATGGTCAACACCTACGAGGTGGAGCGCGACGTGCGCATGGAGCCCGGCCAGACCACCGCGGCGGCGGGCTTCGACTTCACCCTGCTGCGCATGGAGGAGGTGCGCGGCCCCAACTACGACGCCGACCAGGCGGTGGTCGCGGTGACCCGCGACGGCCGCCCGGTGGCCACCCTGCTGCCCCAGCGCCGCTACTACGACACCCAGCCCCAGAACCCCATGCACCAGGCCTCGCTGCACCGCGCGGCGACCCGCGACGTCTATGTCTCCCTGGGCGAGCGGCTGGTGGGGGACGCCTGGAGCTTCCGGCTCTACTACAAGCCCTACATGGCCTGGATGTGGAGCGGCGCCATTCTGCTCGCCCTGGGCGGCCTGCTGGCGGCCGGTGACCGGCGCTATCGGCTGGCCCGGCGCCGCGAGCGCGAGCGCGAGCCGGCGACCGCGACCGGCCTGAACCGCGAGGTGACCGCCTCATGAAGCTCAAGCTGCTGATTCCGCTGGTGGCGGTCACCGCCCTGCTCGGCCTGCTGCTGCTGGGGCTGGGGCTCAACTCCCGGGACCTGCCCTCGCCGCTGGTGGGCAAGCCCGCCCCGGCCTTCGCCCTGGAGGCCCTGGAGGACCCACAGACGATCCTGACGGAGCAGGACTTCATCGGTGAGGTGGCGCTGGTCAACGTCTGGGCCACCTGGTGCAGCACCTGCCGCGCCGAGAAGCCGCTGCTGATGGAGCTGGCCCGGGCCGGCATCCCCATCCACGCCTTCAACTACCGCGACGAGCGCGAGGCCGCGCTGCGCTACCTGGCGATGACCGAGAGCCCCTACCGCACCATCGCCTATGACCCCGCGGGCGATGCCGGCATCGACTGGGGCGTCTACGCCACGCCGGAGACCTATGTGCTCGATGCCGAGGGGGTGATTCGCTACAAGCGCATCGGCCCGCTCACCCGCCAGCTGCTGCTCGACGAGGTGCTGCCCCTGATCGAAAGGCTGAGAGCCGAGTCGGCGGGGAGGGCGTCATGACCCGCTGGACGGCAGGCCTGCTCATGCTGCTGGCGCTGGCGCTTTCGCCCGGCATCGCCCTGGCCACGGCCATCGGCGAGCCGCTCGAGTTCGAGACCGAGGCCCAGCGCCAGCAGTACGAGACGCTGACCCGGGAGCTGCGCTGCACCGTGTGCCAGAGCGAGACGATCCACGAGTCCAACGCCGAGCTCGCCGCCGACATGCGCCGGCGGGTCTACCAGATGACCCGGGACGGCATGTCCGCCGACGCCATCGTCGACTTCATGGTGGCCCGCTACGGCGACTACGTGCGCTATCGGCCGCCGCTGCAGGCCAACACCGCCCTGCTCTGGGCCAGCCCCTTCCTGCTGTTCGGTGGCGGCCTGCTGGTGTGGTGGCAGGTGATGCGCCGGCGCGCCCGGCCCGATGACGAGCCCCAATTCACCGACCAGGAGCGTGCGGCGCTGGAGCGCCTGCGCCGTGGCAACTGACCCCGGAGGGATGCGATGAACGGCGTCTTCCTGCTGCTGGCCCTGGGCCTGTGCGTGCTGGCCCTGGCCTTCGTGCTGATACCGCTGCTGCGCGAGCCCCGGGGCGCCGAGGCCCCCGGGCGCCGCGAGGCGCTGCTGGCGGTGCACCGCGACCGCGTCGCCGAGCTCGACCAGGACCTGGCGGCCGGCACCCTGACCGCGGCGCGCCATGCCCGCGCCCTGGCCGACCTGGAGCGCGAGTTGCTCGACAGCGGAGGCCTGGACACCGATGGCGATGCCGGCGTCGAGCGCCGCGGTCAGCGTCGGCTGGTCACCGGCCTGGCCGCGGCGAGCCTGGCGCTGCTGCCCTTCGCCGCCGCCGGGATCTACCTGTCGGTGGGCCACGCCGATGAGGTCTTCGCCGCCCGTGCGCCGTCCGGCCAGCTGGCCCCGCCTGCGCAAGAGGCGCCCAGCGAGGCGGAGATGACCCGCGAGTTCACGCGGCTGGTGGAGGGGCTCCAGGCCCGCCTGGCCCAGGATCCCGAGGATCTGGAGAGCTGGGTGCTGCTGGGCCGCACCCTGGTGTTCCTCGACGAGTTCGAGGCGGCGGGCCGCGCCTTCGGCGAGGCGCTTCGCCACGGCGGCGATCGCGACCCGAACGTGCTGGTGCGCTATGCCGATGTGCTGGCGGAACTCGAGGGGGGGCTGGCGGGCGAACCGGCGGCGCTGATCGAGCAGGCCCTGGCCATCGACCCCGAGCATGCCCAGGGGCTGTGGCTGGCCGGCACCCGGGCCTATCGCGCCGAGGCCTTCGACGAGGCGCGCGGCTACTGGGAGCGCCTGCTGGCGGTGCTGCCGGCGGATTCGGCCGAGGCCGAGGTGATTCGCGGCAACCTGTCACAACTCTCGCTTCGCCAGGAGTGAGTGCCGCCGGGCCAGCCCGCGGTGCTTCCGCTGCTGCCCTGGCGTCAAGGGCCAAGGAGGTCAAGATGACGGTTCGCTTGAGTCGCGAGACGCTGCGTACGGTGCGCCAGGTGCCGCTGTTCGCCGGTCTCGGCGATGACACCCTGGCGCTTCTCACCGGCGGCGCCCACGAGCGCCGCTGTCCGCGCGGCACCCGGCTGTTCAGCGAGGGGGAGCCCGCGGATCGCTTCTACGTGGTACTGGACGGCTGGGTGAAGCTCTACCGCGACAATCCCCAGGGCAGCGAGTGCCTGGTGGGGCTCTTCACCCGCGGCGAGTCCTTCGCCGAGGCGGCGATGTTCGACCGGCTGGGCTTCCCGGTGAACGCCGCCACCGCCGAGGAGGCCCGGCTGCTGGTCTTCCCGGCGGAGCACTTCCTGGAGACCCTGCGCCAGCACCACGGCCTGACGCTCAACCTGCTGGCCAACCTCACCGCGATGCTCAGGGGAATGGTGCGGCAGCTCGACCAGCTCACCAACCAGTCGACCCATCAGCGGCTGGCGGCCTTCCTGGTCTCGCTCTGCCCGGACGACGCCGCCCGCGCCAAGGTCTGCCTGCCCTGCGACAAGATGCTGATCGCCGGCCGCCTGGGCATGAAGCCGGAGAGCTTCTCCCGGGCCATGGCGCGACTCAAGGGGCTCGGGGTCAGCTGCGAGCGCAACGCCGTGTGCATCGATGACCTCGCGGCCCTGAGGCGCCTGTCCGGCGCCGGCGACCCGATGCAGCCGATGCCGGCCTGTCCTCGCCTCAACGGCAGCGACCTGCCTGCCGACCTGCCGTCCCGGCCCATGGCCCGCTGAGCGAGGCCGCGCCGGACCCCCTCGGGAGTGCCGCCGCGACTTTCTCGGCGCCACCCATGACATAAGTCAACTCCCCGGTGCATCAATTGACAGTGGTCAAGTGAGTAAAGAGGTAAAGCTGCTACTACTTACCGGCAGGTGGAGGGTGACGGCTGGTGATGACCGACCGGGGTTGGAAAGGTCATGCCGGGCACCCGCCAGGCACACCCCAAGGGGAAATCAAGCGAGGCACGTTATGACCAAGAGAGCATTGAGCAAGGGGATCTTCGCCTTCAGCTTCCCGCTGGCCGCCATGATGGCGGGCGGCGTGCAGGCGGCGGCGCCGGAGATGTCGGCCGAGGAGCTGGATCGCGCGGGGCAGATCTACTTCTCCCGCTGCGCCGGCTGCCACGGCACCCTGCGCAAGGGGGCCACCGGCCCCAACCTGCTGCCCGAGACCACCGTCGACATGGGCCAGCGCCGCCTGGAGAGCATCATCACCTTCGGCACCGAGGGTGGCATGAACAACTTCGACGGCATCCTCGACGAGGACGAGATCGAGCTGATCGCCAAGTACATCCAGCAGACCCCGGAAGAGCCGCCGGAGATGTCCCTGGCCGACATCCGCGAGACCTGGAAGATCGTCGTCCCCCAGGAGGAGTGGCCCACCGAGCCCCAGCATGACCGCAACTGGGAAAACTTCATGGTCACCATCCTGCGTGACCGGGGCGCCATGGGGATCATCGACGGCGACACCAAGGAGCTGGTCACCGAGGCCGAGACCGGCTATGCCGTGCACGTGGCCAAGGAGAGCTCCGATGGCCGCTTCTGGTACGTCCAGGGCCGCGACGGCCGCCTCTCCAAGATCGACCTGTGGATGGACCCGCCCCAGGTGACCGCCGAGGTGTTCATCGGCATCGACGCCCGCGACGTGGCCGTCTCCCACTATGGCGAGTGGAAAGACAAGTACGTCATCGGCGGCGCCTACTGGCCGCCCCACTTCGTGATCGCCGACGCCGAGACCATGGAGCCGCTGAAGGTCGTCTCCACCCGCGGCTACGACACCGAGGGCAACTACGTCCATGAGGCCCGCGTCGCGGCGCTCTACAACACCCCCAACGCGCCGAGCTTCCTGGTCAACGTCAAGGAGACCGGCCAGGTCTGGCAGGTCGATTACAGCGATATCGAGAACCTGCGCATCGAGCAGATGGAGACCGCCGAGTACCTGCACGACGGATTCTTCGATCCCTCCGGGCGCTACTTCCAGATCGCCGCCAACTACAGCAACAAGATGGTGTTCGTCGACACCGAGACCCGCAAGCGGGTGGGCATGCTGGAGACCGGGCAGATCCCGCACCCGGGCCCGGGCGCCAACTGGGTCGACCCCGAGTGCGGCCCGGTGGCCGGCACCACCCACCTCGGCGAGGGCCGCATGACCTTCTGGGGCAACGACCCGGAGAACTATCCGGACCAGGCCTGGGAGATCTGCGGCAGCGTCGAGACCGACGGCCCCGGCCTGTTCGTGCGTACCCACCCGGAGTCCGACAACGTCTGGATCGACCAGGCCATGCACCCCGAGGCCGACGTCAACCAGTGGGTCATGGTCATGAACAAGGAGACCCGCGAGCTGACCCCGATCCACGTCGCCGACCGTCCCGTCGAGCATGACGCCGTGGCGGTGCACATGGAGTACGACCAGACCGGCTCCGAGGTGTGGGTCTCCATCTGGGCCCGCGGTCGCGGTCACCAGGATGACGGCGCCATCGTGATCTTCGACGACAAGACCCTGGAGGAGAAGGCCCGGGTCGAGAACCTGAACACGCCGACCGGCAAGTTCAACGTCTACAACCGCAAGAACCACGTCGGCTGATCGCGCATCAGCGACGCGCCGGAGCGCCTTCGGGTGCTCCGGCTCCTTCTCCAGCCACTCCCCGCCGCCGGTTCCGCGGTGGAGTGGCCGGGCAAGGGGCCGGACGCCACAACGAGACCAGAACATCGGCTGTCATGACATCTTCGGGAGACCGACATGCTTAGGGAACGCCTGCGCGGCTGGCGCAAGATCACGATCATGGGAGCCACCCTGGGGGGCGCCGTGATCTTCTTCGTGGCCGGGATCATCTTCTGGGGGGGCTTCAACACGGTGATGGAGGCCACCAACAACATGAAGTTCTGCAGCTCGGCCTGTCACGAGATGAGCTGGGTCTACGAGGAGTACCAGGACCGCCCCCACTACCGGAACCCCACCGGGGTGGGCGCCGAGTGCTCCGATTGCCACGTGCCCGACGCCTGGGGCCCGAAGATGGTCCGCAAGATCCAGGCCAGCCGCGAGGTGTGGCACTGGATGCTGGGCACCGTGGACACCAAGGAGAAGTTCGACGGCAAGCGGCTGCAGCTGGCCGAGAACGTCTGGCGCTCCATGCTGCGCACCGACTCCCGCGAGTGCCGCAACTGCCACGACTGGTCCGCCATGGACCTGGAGCAGCAGCCGGCCCGCGCCGCCCGCGAGCATGCCCGGGGGTTCGAGCAGGGCCAGACCTGCATCGAGTGCCACCAGGGCATCGCCCACGAGCTCCCCGAGGCCTGGGACGAGTCGCCGGTCTGGGCCGCCCGCTTCGCCCATGACACCGAGGCCGACCAGGATCGCGGCGAGCCCGAGCTGCCGCTGGAGGCCGAGGAGCTGGGCGAGGCGGTGGCCGCCGAGGGCGACATCGCCTCCGGCCTGGCCTGGGACGCCGTCCCGGCGCTGGACGTGACCCTGTTCCTGCCGGGCCAGGCCTCCATCGAGTGGATCCAGGACGGCAGTGAGCACGGCGGCGGCCGCGCCTTCAGCTTCGGCGACCGCTGCGTCTGGTGCCACCAGGGCGAGGAGGCCGATATCGGCGCCCTGGCCACCAGTGCCGAGAAGATCGAGACCTATGACCTGGGTGACAAGCGCGGCCACGTGCCGATGGCCGTGCAGGCCGCCTTCGATGACGACTACCTCTACATGCGCTTCCAGTGGGAGGCCGGCGAGCACGCGCCGCTGCCCTTTGTCGACGGCGGCATGATGGACCCCGAGAACGCGATCAAGCTGACCGTGAGCTTCGCCGACGATCGCGTCGACATGGCCGACCGCGGCGGCTGCTGGGCCAGCTGCCACCACGACTCCGCCTACATGCCCGACGCCCCCGAGGCGGAGGCCCTGGCCGAGAGCGAGCTGGCCGAGCGTCTCGACCTGATCAGCGGCAACGGCGTGACCAAGTACCTCACCGAGAGCCGCACCGAGGTCGAGGTGCGCGGTCGTCGCGGCGCCGCCCGCGGTGGCTGGGACAAGCTCAAGGAGCGCGAGGAGATCGACGAGCTGTTCGGCGGCGGGGTCTACCTGGACATGGCGCGCTACAAGAGCGGCAGCGAGCGCACCGAGTCCGGCTACATCCTCGAGGAGCGCCACTTCGACGACAGCGAGGCGGTGGTGTTCAGCGCCAGCGAGGCGGACGGGGTGTGGACCGCCTACCTGACCCGCGCCCTGCGCACCGGCGCGCCCGGCGACAAGCCGCTCGCCCTGGACGGCAAGTACAACGTCAACTTCGCGCTGCACGATGACCACGCGGCCTCGCGCTTCCACCACGTCTCCTGGCAGTTCGGGCTGATGTTCGGCGCCGACGAGGTGGACGAGGAGATGGTCGAGATCAACGCCACGCGCATCGAGCGCTGATAAGGAGGATTCATGAAGGCAGGGATGAGGCATCCCGGCAAGTGGCTCGGCGGGCTCTGGCCCGCCCTGCTGCTGGTCGCCGGCACGGCGCTGGCGGCGGAGGGGATCACCGGCTACGGCAGCGCCGAGCTCGGCATGTCCCCGGAGCAGGTGCGTGAGCGCCTGGCGCAGGATGGCGTCACCGAGGTGACCGAGGCACGCACCGACGACGGCGACCTGGTCATCGATGGCCGCCTGGGGGGGGATCCGGCGGCCGGCGCTCCGGCGGCCGGCGCTCCGGCGGTGGAGACCGACCTGCGCTATGTCTTCCCGGCGGGCAGCGACCGGCTGGCGCTGGTGGTGGCCTTCCATCCCGAGGTGGAGGACCACGCCGCGGTGAAGGCGCGGCTGATCGCCGAGCATGGCCAGCCGTGGGAGGAGGAGATGGCCGAGTGGTGGCTGGAGCAGCTCGCCGAGGGCATGCCACAGCCCCCCGTGGCCCTGACCGCCTGGGGCGGGGGCGAGGCGCAGCGCGACCGCTTCGTGCGACTCTGGACCTTCGAGGAGTACCTCAGCGTGGAGACCCTGGACACCCGGCTGCTCGCCGGCCAGGAGTGACGGGGTCGCCGGCATACAAGGGGCCACCCGGCAGGAGTGGCCCTTTCAAGTAGGCAGCGGGTCACGCCATGCCTCCCTCAATCGGTACCCGACCGGCACCGCTGCCGGGCCCGGTCCATGGCCTCGGCGGCACCCTCCAGGGAGAACACCATGAACCAGGGGTCATCCTCGCCGCGCATCATCCGCAGGCGCAGGGTCTCCCCCCGGCGCATCTCCTCCACCAGCAGGGGCCGTTCGTCCAGGGCGAACTGCACGTAGAAGCCGCCGTCGCCGCGCTGGGTGATGAACGCCGCCTCGCCGCTGTGGATGGTCTCGTGATCCACGCGCAGGTCGGCGGGCACGCGATTGACCACCCGGCTCTGCGGCTGGCGCTCGCCCAGCTCCACCCGCAGCTCCAGCCAGGGCCGCTCGCAGTCGCCCGGGGTGAAGTTGAGGCTCAGCAGGGAGTCGCTGTAGCTGTGGGCCTCCAGGGCGCGGTAGTGGCGCTCCTCGCCCAGCGACAGCGTCAGCGACTGCCAGTGGCCGTGGGTTGCCGCGTCGTCGGTGTTGAAGGTGGTGGCGTGTGCCGCCGGGAGCAGCAGCAGCGCGTTCAGCAGCAGGGCGGCCGACGCGGCAGTGAACGGCTTGGGCATGACCGGGGTTCCTGGAGGACGATGCGCCGAATGGTAGCACCGCAGGCCGGGGCTGCCGACCGGCGGTTCACTCCCGGGTGGCGAAGTGGGCGGCCAGATCGGCGATATCCTGCTCGCTCAGCCCGCGGGTCATGTTCTTCAGGAGGTGGCCGCCTTCCCCGGCCTTCAGGCCGGCCATGCGTTCCCGGAAGAGCGACGGCTCCATGCCGGCAATGCTGGGGTAGCGGGTGATGTTGCTGCGGCCCTCGGGGCCGTGACAGCCGGTACATCGCGGCGCCAGCTCGGCGCCGCGCTCGGGATCCCCCATGGGCGTCGCGGACTCGGCCATCACCGCAGGGGCGGCGGCGAGCATCAGCAGGGCGGTCAGCCAGGCCTGGGCAACCTTCGGCATGATCCACTCACTCCGTGGAGGGAACCTGCCTCCAGTCTAGGCGCCGCGGTGGCGAGCGCCCTTGATGCAGGTCATGCCGGGGCGGCGCTCAGTCGAAGTCGCGACTGGGCAGCAGCCAGCCCTCGTCGGGGCGGTAGCCGGCCGCCTCGGCGCGCTGGTACTGCGCCACCATCTCGTCGGTGATGGCCGCCAGCGCCGCGTCGACGCTGGGGTGGTCGTCACTGGTCTCGAAGGAGGGTTCGGCCTGGAGCGGCGTCTGCAGGTAGTGGCTCTGCTCGCAGGTGACCCGCTCGCTCCCCGCTTCCCGGTAGCAGCGGAGGCGGATGGGGGTGGGGATCTCGCCAAGCTGGAAGGTCAGCTCCGTCACCAGGAAGCGCTGCTGGTGAATCAGGGGGTGCCGGATGGCGGCCGGGATGTCCATGGGCGCGAGGATCTCCTGAGGTCGAGCCTGGGCCCGCTGAGAGGGGCGTGCGATTCAACATAGCACCCGAGTCACAGGGGTAAAAGGCGAATACCTTGACCTGTGTTCGTTGTCGGGTGCGGCAATCTATCCCATCCTTCACCACTAAAGAGGTTTTCCGGATACATGTTCTGTTCCGGACAGGCTGGCGGAGAGGTGGAGCGTCCCGTGACAACATTAGTGCGTATCTGGTGGGTGACCCTGGGGCTGCTGCTCGCGGTGGCCCTGTCGATGACCGCCCTGTCCGCCACGGCCCGGGCGGCCGAGTGGCTGCCCATGGTCTTTCCCGACGCGGACGCCGTCGGGGAGCCCATCGAGGCGCCGCCGGCGCTGCCGGTGCTGCGCGACGGCGAGACCGTGGGCTACGTCTTCGAGACCAACGATATCGCGCCGATCCCGGCCTACTCCGGCCATCCGGTCAACATGCGCGTCGGCATGGACCTCGAGGGACGCATCACCGGCGTCGAGGTGCTCGAGCACTCCGAGCCGATCATGCTGGTGGGAATTCCCGAGACGGTGCTCGACGACTTCGTCGGCCAGTACGCCGGCAAGTCGGTGCGGCAGAAGGTCCGCGTGGGCCTGTCGCGTCAGCAGCGCGAGGGCTACGAGCAGGTCGACGCCGTCTCCGGGGCCACCGTCACCGTGGTGGTGATGGGCGAGGGGATCATGCGCTCGGCGCGCCGCGTGGCCCGGGAGCTGGGCATCCTGGTCGGCGGCGGCCCCGCCGAGGCGGCGACGGTCCGCGACGAGCTGTTCGAGGAGGCAAGCTGGGAGGCGCTGCTCGAGGAGGGCGCCATCGGCCATCTGCAACTGACCCGTGGCGAGGTGGACGAGGCCTTCGTCGGCACCGACGCCGAGGGGGTCGACGCCGCCCCGGAAGGCCGCGGGGACGAGACCTTCATCGACCTCTACGTGGCCCACCTCAACGTGCCCACCGTGGGCCGCAACCTGCTCGGCGAACGGCAGTTCGAGCAGCTGATGGCGGAACTCGGCGAGGGCGAGCACGCGCTGGCGATCATGGCCGACGGCCGCTACTCCTTCAAGGGCTCGGGGTTCGTGCGCGGGGGCATCTACGACCGCATCATGATCCACCACGGCGGTCGCACCGACCAGTTCCACGATGCCGACATGCGCCGCCTGTGGGGCATCGAGGCCGAGGGGGCGCCGCGCCTGCCGGAGCGCGATATCTTCATCCTGCGCGAGGAGACCCGCTTCGATCCCGGCCAGGCCTGGGAGCTGGAGCTGCTGGTGCGCCGCCAGGTGGGCGCCCTGGACACCGAGTTCGCCGGCTTCTCCACGGAGGTGAAGGTGCCGGAGCGCTTCCTGGAGATTCCCGAGCCGCCGGCCGACGCCCTGCTGGAGGAGGACGACGCCCAGCCCCTGTGGGTCTCGGTGTGGGAAGACCGCGTCGTGCACATCGTGGTGCTGGGCGCCGGCCTCGGCGTGCTCACCTTCATCCTGCTGTTCCAGGACTGGCTGGCCAGGCGCCCCCGCCTGCTGCATACCCTGCGCTACACCTTCCTGGTCTACACCGTGGTGTTCATCGGCTGGTACGCCCTGGCGCAGCTGTCGGTGGTCAACATCCTGACCTTCGCCAATGCCCTGTTCACCGACTTCCAGTGGTCCACCTTCCTGATGGACCCGATGATGTTCATCCTCTGGAGCTTCGTGGCGGTCACCCTGCTGCTGTGGGGACGCGGCGTCTACTGCGGCTGGCTCTGTCCCTTCGGCGCCATGCAGGAGCTGATCAGCGCGGTGGCGCTCAGGCTCAAGGTGCCGCAGTTCGAGCTGCCCTTCGCGGTCCACGAGCGGCTCTGGGCGCTGAAGTACATCATCCTGCTGGGGCTGTTCGCCGTCTCCCTGCAGTCGCTGGGGCAGGCCGAGGTCTACGCCGAGGTGGAGCCCTTCAAGACCGCGGTGCTGCTGAAGTTCCAGCGCGAATGGGGCTTCGTGCTCTATGCGGTGCTGCTGCTGGTGATCAGCGCCTTCAACCACAAGTTCTACTGCCGCTATGTCTGCCCGCTGGGCGCCGGCCTGGCGATCCCCGCGCGCATTCGCCTGTTCGACTGGCTGCGTCGCCACAGGGAGTGCGGCAAGCCCTGCCAGATCTGCGCCCACGAGTGCCATATCCAGGCGATCCACCCGGACGGTCGGATCAATCCCAACGAGTGCCACTACTGCTTGGATTGCCAGATCACCTACCACGACGACCGCAAGTGTCCGCCCATGGTGGTGCAGCGCAAGAAGCGGGAGAAGGCGACCCGCCTGAGCAGCAAGGTGGCCGAGAGTCGGCGCATCGCCGCCACCGAGGTGTCCGCCGACGGCAGCTGAGGGCTGCCGAGGCAGTGAACCGTAGGCGGCGCCGCGCCCCGCAGCACGGCGCCGCGACGGAAGCAGAAAGGTCGGCCGCAGAGTCGGCGACGAGATGTGATCTCGACAACGAAACGGAGACAGAGTCATGAGCGACAAGCAGAGGGACGACAAGCCCACCGGGGCCGTCAACGAGGGACGCCGCCGCTTCCTGGCGGGCAGCGCCGCGGTCGGCGCGGCCAGCATGGCCGGTGCCGCCGGCGTGGCGGGCGTGGGGGCGCTGACCCGCAGCCAGCCGGCCCAGGCGGCCAGCCACGGCGGCGCCGCCGATATCCATGTGCCGCCGGGCGAGCTCGACGAGTACTACGGCTTCTGGAGCGGTGGCCACAGCGGCGAGGTGCGCGTCTACGGCGTGCCCTCCATGCGCGAGATCATGCGCATCCCGGTGTTCAACCACTGCTCGGCCTCCGGCTGGGGGATGACCAACGAGTCCAAGCGCATCATGGGTGACAGCCACCGCTTCACCAACGGCGATGCCCACCACCCCCACGTCAGCTACACCGACGGCAGCCACGACGGCCGCTACCTGTTCATCAACGACAAGGCCAACACCCGGGTGGCGCGTATCCGTCTCGACGTCTTCAAGACCGACGCCATGGTGACGGTGCCCAACGTCCAGGCGATCCACGGCCTGCGCCTGCAGAAGGCGCCGCGCACCGGCTACGTGTTCGCCAACGGCGAATACATGATCCCCCAGCCCAACGACGGCCGCGACATCAACGACCCGTCGAAGTACTACACCCTGTGGAATGCCATCGATGCCGACACCATGGAGGTGAAGTGGCAGGTGATGGTCGACGGCAACCTGGATAACATGGACGCCGACTACAACGGCAAGTACTGCGCGGCGACCTGCTACAACTCCGAGGGCGCCGTGGACCTGGCCGGCAAGATGCGCGCCGACCGCGACTGGGTGGTGGTGTTCAACATCGAGAACATCGAGGCGGCGGTGGCCAGCGGCGACTTCATGACCATCGGCGACTCCGAGGTGCCGGTGGTGGATGGCCGCAAGAGCTCCGACCTCAACGTCACCCGCTACGTGCCGGTACCGAAGAACCCCCACGGCCTCAACACCTCGACCGACGGCAAGTACTTCATCGCCGCCGGCAAGCTCTCGCCCACCGTGTCGATGATCGAGATCGCCAGGCTGGACGACCTCTTCGCGGGCAACCTGGCGGACGAGCGCGACGTCATCGCCGCCGAGCCGGAGCTGGGCCTCGGGCCGCTGCACACCACCTACGACGGCCGCGGCAACGCCTACACCACCCTGTTCATCGACAGCCAGGTGGTGAAGTGGAACATGGAGGACGCCGTACGCCACTACAACGGCGAGGACGTCAACTACATCCGCCAGAAGATCGACGTCCACTACCAGCCGGGCCACAACCACGCGACCCTCGCGGAGTCCAAGGATGCCGATGGCAAGTACCTGTTCTCCCTGAACAAGTTCTCCAAGGATCGCTACCTGCCGGTGGGGCCGCTGCATCCCGAGAACGACCAGATGATCGACATCTCCGGCGACGAGATGGTGCTGCTCCACGACACCCCGACCTTCGCCGAGCCCCACGATGCGGTGATCATCCGCCGCGACCAGATCCAGACCAAGCAGATCTGGGAGCGCGATGACCCCTACTTCGCCGACACCGTGGCCATGGCCCGCGAGGATGGCATCACCCTGGAGACCGACAACGAGATCATCCGCGACGGCAACAAGGTGCGGGTCTACATGACCACCGTGGCGCCCAACTTCGGCATCACCGAGATTCCGGTGAAGCAGGGCGACGAGGTGACGGTGACCATCACCAACCTGGACCGCGTCGAGGACCTCACCCACGGCTTCTGCGTGGTGGATCACGGGGTCAGCATGGAGATCAGCCCGCAGCAGACCGCCTCGATCACCTTCACGGCCGACAAGCCCGGGGTGTTCTGGTACTACTGCAACTGGTTCTGCCACGCGCTGCACATGGAGATGGTCGGCCGCCTGCTGGTCGAGCCGGCCTGATCCCAGACCCTCGGCAGCCCCTGCCGGCCCGGCGACCCACGCCGGTCCGGCAGTTCCTCTCCCGACAGACAGAGAACGCCATGCGCTCGAGATGGTTGCTCCCTCTTTTCTTCCTGCTGCTGGCCGGCCCCGCCCTGGCCGCCGAATGGCGCGCCGTGCCCGGCGAGGCCCCGCTGCAGCAGGTGCTTGCGGCCGCCGCGCCCGGTGACACGGTGCGGGTGGCCGAAGGCGTCCACCTCGGCAACTTCGTGGTCGAGGTGCCCCTTACCCTGGTCGGCGAGCCCGGTGCCATCCTCGACGGCCAGCGCCGCGGCAGCGTGCTGACCCTGGCCGCCCCCGGCGCCACGGTGCGCGACCTTCACATCCGCGAGGATGGCGCCGACATCAACACCATGGACAGCGGCATCTTCGTGGCCCGCGAGGCGGCGGGTGCCGTCATCGAGAACACCCGCATCGAGGCCCGCGGCTTCGGCATCTGGCTCGATGCCGTGCCCGACGTGAAGGTGATCGGCAACCGCATCAGCGGCGACACCGCGCTGCGCTCCCAGGACCGCGGCAACGGCCTGCAGCTCTACAACGTCACCGGCGCCGAGATCCGCGGCAACGAGGTGTGGGAGGCCCGCGACGGCATCTACATCGACGTCAGCAACCACAACCGGCTGATCGGCAACCTGCTGCGCGACCAGCGCTACGGCGTGCACTACATGTTCTCGCACTCCAACGAGGTGCGTGACAACGAGACCCGCAACAACCGCCTGGGCTATGCGCTGATGCAGTCGCGGCAGCTCGAGGTGGTGGGCAACCGCTCCATTCGCGACCAGAACTACGGCTTCCTGATGAACTTCATCGTCGATTCGGTGATCGCCGAGAACGTCGCCGTGGAGGCGCAGCGCGGCAGCCTCTCGGCCGCACCGGATGGCCACGCCATCAGCGGTACCGAGGGCAAGGCGCTGTTCGTCTACAACTCGCTGTTCAACGAGATCCGCGACAACCTCTTCGCCCGTACCGAGATCGGCATCCACATGACCGCGGGCTCCGAGGACAACGTCTTCCACGGCAACGCCTTCGTGGCCAACGAGACCCAGGTCAAGTACGTGGCCCTGCGCGAGCAGGAGTGGTCCCATGAGGGCAGCGGCAACTACTGGAGCGACTACCTGGGCTGGGACCTCAGCGGCGACGGCCTGGGCGACATCCCCTACGAGCCCAACGACTCGGTGGATCGGCTGATCTGGACCTACCCCATGGCCAAGATCTTGATGAACAGCCCGGCGGTACAGGTGCTGCGCTGGGTGCAGCGCGAGTTCCCGATCCTGCGCCCGCCGGGCGTGCGCGACAGCCATCCGCTGATGGCCCTTCCCGACTGGATGGCGGAGACACTGCAATGACCCAACCGGTGATCGAGATGAGCGCGGTCGGCAAGCGCTTCGGCAAGCTGACCGCCCTCGACGAGGTGAGCCTGACCCTGGGCGAAGGCGAGGTGCTGGGCCTGATGGGCCATAACGGCGCCGGCAAGTCCACCTCCATGAAGCTGATCCTGGGCCTGATCCGCCCGACCCGCGGCACCCTGAAGGTGTTCGGCCACGACCCCGGCGGTGCCGCGGCCAACGACCTGCGCCTGCGCCTGGGCTACCTGCCCGAGAACGTGCAGTTCTACGAGCAGCTCTCGGGCTTCGAGGTGCTCGACTACTTCGCCCGCCTCAAGCGCATCGGCACCGGGGTGGTGAAGCCTCTGCTGGAGCGGGTGGGGCTGGGCCACGCCATGCATCGCCGGGTGAAGACCTACTCCAAGGGCATGCGCCAGCGCCTCGGCCTCGCCCAGGCGCTGATCGGCGAGCCGCGGCTGATGCTGCTCGACGAGCCCACCGTGGGCCTGGACCCCATGGCCACCCGCGACTTCTACGGCATGGTCGACGAGCTGCGCGGCCGCGGGGTCAGCGTGATCCTCTGCTCCCACGTGCTGCCCGGGGTGGAGCGCCATATCGACCGCGCGGCGATCCTCGGCCAGGGGCGCATGCTCGCCTCCGGCAGCATCGACGAGCTGCGCCAGGCCGCCGATCTCCCCCTGGTGGTGCGCCTGCGCACGGCCCGGGCGCCGGAGCGCCTGGCCGAGTCGCTGCGGCCCCACGGCGTGCTGGCGAGACAGTCGGGCGAGGGCCGCCTCGAGCTGGAGGTGCCGGTGCGCGCCAAGATGGCGGTGCTCCGCGAGCTCGCGGCCGACCCCGAGACCGCCGACCTGGCGCTGGAGCCGCCCACCCTGGAGTCGCTCTACGCCCACTTCGACGGCACCATTCGCGACCGGGCGGCGGCCGAGCCGGCCCCCGCCACGGCCATTGACGCGCAGCAGGGAGTGAGCGCATGAGAAACCTGTTCATCGTGGCCGGCAAGGAGTTCCGCGACGGCCTGCGCAACCGCTGGGTGCTGGCCATTACCCTGGTATTCGGCCTGCTGGCCATCGGCCTGGCCTACTTCGGCGCCGCGGCCTCGGGCCAGGTGGGCTTCACCCGGGTCTCCACCACCATCGTCAGCCTGTCGAGCCTGGCGGTGTTCCTGATCCCGCTGATCGCCCTGATGCTGGCCTACGACAGCATCGTCGGTGAGGACGAGCAGGGCACCCTGCTGCTGCTGCTCACCTACCCCATGAGCCGGGTCGAGATCCTCGCCGGCAAGTTCCTGGGCCATGCGGCGATCCTCGGCGTCTCCACCCTGGTGGGCTTCGGGGTGGCCGGGGCGATCATCGCCGCCCTGGGCAGCGTGGAGCAGCTGGGCGAGCTGGTGGCGGCGCTGGCGCTGTTCATCCTCTCGGCGATGCTGCTGGGCTGGGCCTTCATCGGCTTCGCCTACCTGATCAGCGTCAGCGTGGCGGAGAAGTCCCGGGCGGCGGGCATCGCCCTGGTGGTGTGGTTCGCCTTCGTCATCGTCTTCGACCTGGCGCTGCTGGGCGTGCTGGTGAGCACCGGCGGCCAGGTCAGCGAGGGGCTCTTCCACACTCTGCTGCTGCTCAACCCCACCGATATCTTCCGCATCGTCAACCTCACCTTCTTCGAGGCGGCGCGGACCCAGGCGGGGCTGGCCTCCATCGGCGCCGATGCGGCCTTCCACCCGGCGCTGCTGCTCGGCACGCTGCTGGCCTGGGTGGCAGTGCCGCTGGGCCTGGCGCTGTGGATCTTCCGCCGCCGCGAGCTCTGACAAGGAAACCGACGAATGCTGACACGCAGGAAGTTCATCATCGTGCTGGGGGGCGTGACCCTGGCGGGGCTGGCCGGCTGCGGCGGCGAGGAGGAGGTGGCGGTCGCCTGCGAGCCGCGCCCCTTCCGGGACGACGACGAGTGCGCGGTGTGCGGGATGTTCATCGCCGGGTTCGCGGGCCCCAAGGCCCAGGCCTGCCTGCGGGACGGCCGCCTGCTGACCTTCTGTTCCACCTCGGACCTCTTCGTCTGGCTGCTGCAGCCCGACTCGGTGCCTCAGCTGCGCCAGGCCTATGTCCACGACATGGGCGCCACCGACTGGGAGCGGCCCTCGTATGACGCCTTCATCGCCGCCGACGTGGCGGTCTACGTGACCGAGCAGCCGCTGATGGGGGCCATGGGGCCCACCCTGGCCTCCTTTGGCCGCGAGGAGGACGCCC
This sequence comes from Halomonas campaniensis, assembly GCF_014193375.1. Taxonomy (GTDB): domain Bacteria; phylum Pseudomonadota; class Gammaproteobacteria; order Pseudomonadales; family Halomonadaceae; genus Halomonas; species Halomonas campaniensis. The sequence continues at coordinate 145,307 of NZ_JACHZF010000003.1, read as the reverse complement.
GGGCCTTCATGGCCGAGCACGAGGGGCGGCTGCTGCGCTTTGATGAGATCGACGTCCAGGTGCTCAACGACCTGGCTCGGGCGCATATCCAGCGCACCATGTAGAGGGGGCGGGGTAGAGGGGGCCGGGCGGCGGCCCGGCCCGCAAACACAGCGCCCCCGGCAGCCTGGCTGCCGGGGGCGCTTGCGGTCGGATGCTGGCCCTGTGGCCCTGTGGCTCAGAGCACCGGTTCGAGCATGAAGTCCACCGCGGCCTTCACCTCCTCGTCGCTGAGGTTGGTGAACCCGCCCTTGGCGGGCATGGCGTTGAAGCCCTCGATGGAGTGGGTGTAGAGGGTCTCCATGCCCTGGTCCAGGCGCGGGGCCCAGGCGGCCTCGTCGCCCTTGATGGGGGCGCCGGCGGCACCGGTCATGTGGCAGGCCATGCAGGCCTGGTTGTAGATCGCCTCGCCGTCGGGCTCGGCCTGCACGGCGGCCGAGAGGGCCAGGGCGGCGACGCCGGTCAGGGTCAGGGTGGCCAGTCGCTTCATGAACATGTCTCCTGAATACATCTTATGGCGGTAAAAAATCGGAGGGCGTCCTCGCCTCCGCTGGTTGTCGGCCATGATCGCCCGGGGGCTCATGGGGCGCCATGACCTGGGTCACGACAGCATGTCCCGGTAAGCGTCGTCCCTGACGGCCGTCGGCGCAAGCCCCGCGTGGGTCAGCTCGCCGGGTTCGGGGGGGCGCCGTCGCGGCAGGCCGGCTCGATCCTCAGCAGCTGGGCCAGCTCCGGTTCCCGGGGGCCGAGCATATCGGCCAGGGTGTACTTGTCCAGCACGGCCATGAAGGCGCGAAGTGCCTCGGCCAGGATCGGCTTCAACCGGCAGGCCGGGGTGATCCGGCACTCGTTGCTCTCGCCGAAGCACTCCACCAGCAGCAGGTCATGCTCGGTGTCGCGGACCAGCTTGCCGAGGCGTATCTCGTCTGGCGCCTTCTTGAGCAGCAGGCCGCCGTTCTTGCCGCGGATGGCGGTGATGTAGCCCTTGTGGCTGAGGTCCTGGACCACCTTCATCAGGTGGTTGCGCGAGATATCGAAGCGCCCGGCGATCTCGTGGATGGTGGAGCGCTCCTCTCCCTTGACCGCCAGGAAGATGAGGACACGCAGGGAGTAGTCGGTGAAGCGGGTCAGATGCATGGGGCGTCCCGGTGCTTTGCGGCTTGATATTAGTCAATGTTGATAAGCTAAGCGCCTTTCATTCTACCACCTGATGCCTGCCCGGGCGGAGAGTTCCGTGCCCCTCGGCGGCGGGGCGCGTCAGCACGAAGGCGGCGACTCCACAGAACAGTGCGCCGGTGGCGGCCAGCACGGCGCCGCTGGCGCCTCCCAGCCACAGCACCCCCCAGCTGGCCAGCAGCAGTGTCGCCGCCAGCCGCTTGGCACGGCGTGGCACGGCGCGCCGTTCGCGCCAGGCGTGCAGCGTCGGCCCCAGGCGGGGGTGCGCGTGCAGCCAGCGGGCCAGCCGTGGCGAGCCCTTGGGCGCGGCCCAGGCGGCCACCAGCAGGAAGGGCGTGGTGGGCAGCAGCGGCACCACCAGCCCGGCGGTGCCGAGCCCGATGCAGCCGTAGGCCAGTCCGCTCCAGGCAAGGCGCGTGGCAGGGAGTCTCATGGCAACCGGACCTCGTGAATTGGCAGCGGTGACATTAAGTAGTATTTTATATGCATGTTTAAGATTCACGCAAAGGGAAATCCGGAGTGTCGTCCCTGAGGCCCGCCTTGGCCGCGTCATCCACCCCGGCCTGGCGCTGGTTCTTCCCGCTGGCGGCCCTGCACGCGGCGCTCCTGGTGCCGCTTTCCCTGCTGTCACTCTACCACCCGGCAGGCGTGGCGCTGCTGGCCTCGCCTGCGGCACATGGTCGCGAGCTGATGTTCGGTTTCGCCCTGGCCGTGATCGCCGGCTACCTGCTGGGACCGCTCTCCCACCGCTGGCTCCGGCTGCTGGTCGGGCTCTGGCTGGTGGCGCGCCAGGGCGCGCCCCGAGGCGGAGCCGCTGCTGCTGCCCCTGGCGCTGCTCTTCTCCCTGGCCGCGGTGCTGCGCCTGCTGGCGCTGGAGGCCGGCCAGCACTGGCTTGCCCTGCTGTGGGGCTCGGCGCTGGCCTGGGGGCTGGCCGCCTGGCGGCTGCTCCACTGGAGCCGCCGCATGGTATTTCGCGGCACTGCGCGTGCAATGGCCGATAGCGAGGGGCGCCGGGGGCAAGCCGAAGAGGAGGTCCTACGCCAGGGATGGCGTCGGTAGCGTACAGGGAAGTATTCACAGCGCCTCCTCGCAGGATTGTCGACGGATCAGCCCCGAGTGAATCTCAAACGGTGGTGTTTGATCCAGGTCAGCTACCTCGAGAAGGGTACCGACGCGCCCGGCCCTGAATGGCATACTCTGCCCCATACGGCGGCGCTGCGGTGCCGCCCTCCGGTTCAAGAGGCTGTTTCACGATGCAAGACGACCTGCTGTTCGATCGCCCCCTGGTGGAGAAGTACGACCGTCCGGGACCGCGCTACACCTCCTACCCCACGGCGCCCCAGTTCCATGCGGCCTTCGCCGAGGATGACTACCGCGCCGCCGCCGAGCGCAGCAACCGGGCCGAGGCGCCCAAGCCGCTGTCGGTCTACGTGCACATCCCGTTCTGCAAGAGCCTCTGCTACTACTGCGCCTGCAACAAGATCATCACCCACAACACCGAGCGCGCCGCCGAGTACCTCGAGTGGCTCAAGCAGGAGATCCGCGTGCAGGGGGCGCTGTTCGACGAGTCGCGGCGCATGACCCAGCTGCACCTGGGCGGCGGCACGCCCACCTACCTGAGCAACGTCCAGCTCGGCGAGCTGATGGCGGCCCTGGACGAGGCGTTCCACTTCGCTCCGCCCGCCGAGCGAGAGTTCTCCCTGGAGGTGGACCCGCGCACCGTCACCCCCGAGCAGATCCACGAGCTCCATGCCCTGGGCTTCAACCGGCTGAGCTTCGGCGTCCAGGACTTCGACCTCGACGTGCAGAAGGCGGTCAACCGCGTGCAGAGCGAGGATGATGTCATCTCCCTGGTGCACGCCGCCCGCGAGGCGGGCTTCGAATCGGTGAGCGTCGACCTGATCTACGGCCTGCCGCTGCAGACGGTGGCCAGCTTCGATGCGACCCTCGACAAGATCATCGCCCTGCAGCCGGACCGCATCGCCAGCTACAGCTATGCCCACCTGCCCGAGCTGTTCAAGGCTCAGCGCCTGATCCGCCCCGAGGACATGCCGCCGCCGGAGCGCAAGCTGGAGCTGCTCGAGCTGACCATCCGCCGCCTCACCGCCGCCGGCTACGTCTACATCGGCATGGACCACTTTGCCCTGCCCGACGACGAGCTCTCCCTGGCCCGGGAGAACGGCACCCTGCAGCGCAACTTCCAGGGCTACTCTACCCACGCCGACTGCGACATGATCGGCCTCGGCATCACCTCCATCGGCAAGGTGGGCGATACCTACAGCCAGAACGTCAAGGAGACCGCCCAGTACCAGCACCGCCTGGAGGAAGGGCGCCTGCCGGTGTTCCGCGGCTACCGGCTCAGCGACGACGACCGGCTGCGCCGGGACGTGATCAACGCCCTGATGTGCCACAACCGCATCGACTTCGCCGCCATCGAGCGCCAGCACGCCATCGTCTTCCGCGACTACTTCGCCGATGCCCTGGAGGAGCTCCAGGAGATGGCCGACGACGGCCTGCTGGCGATCCGCGAGGGCGAGATCGAGGTGCTGCCCACCGGCCGGCTGATGATGCGCAACGCCGCCATGGCCTTCGATGCCTACCTGGCGAAGAGCCAGGGGCGCTACTCCCGCACCGTCTAGGAGCCCACCGGCCGCTGCCCACTCGGGAGGCGGCGTCCGCAAGCGCGGGCGCCGCCTTCGCGCTCCTCCCCACCGCCCTGTGGTGGTGTCGCTGTCAAATGAAAATGGATCATGATGCGCCCACGCTTGCACCAGATATGGGGCTTGCCGAGAGGATATGGTCTATATATGGTAGGCGGGCCGCGGGTGATCGAGGCCGACCGCCGACATGATGCATGTCAGTGCAGCCTCCGGAGCACCGGCCTAGGATGAACGGTTCGGCGGCCCCGGCCGCATGGTTACCCTCAGGAGAGCTGTCATGTCCCTGCCGTTGTTGCCTCTACCGTTACAGGCCCTGCCGCGTCCTCCCGCCCCCGCCCGCCTGATTCGCGCCATCGATCCGCGTGTGCCGGTCGGCGTCAAGCGCCGCCTGGTGGAACCGCTGCTCAACCGCACCTTCGCCGAGCCCCTGGCCGAGGGGGAGTTCGACGCCCTGGAGGGGCGCCGCATCACCCTGGCCATCGAGGACCTCGGCATGGCGCTGACCCTCACCCTGGAGGGCGAGCGCCTGAGGGTGTGTGTCCAGTCCGGCGAGGCCACCATCCGCGGCGGCTGGCGGGAGTTCCTCTGCCTGGCCACCCGCCGCGAGGATCCCGATGCGCTGTTCTTCCAGCGCCGCCTGCTGATCGAGGGCGACACCGAACTGGGGCTGATGGTCAAGAACCTGCTCGACGGTCGCGAGGAGGGTCTGGCCCAGGGCCCCTTCGGCGAACTGCTGGTCCGCCTTGAGCGGCTGGCGAACCGAACGAGCTGAACCGCAACCGACAAACTTCCGGAGCCATCCGAATGAGCACTTCCACCAAGGCAGTGAAGTCATCCAACGAGGTGCCCCTGCAGGCCCCCTCCCGCGACATCTGGGATGCCAAGTACCGCCTCAAGGACCGCCACGGCAAGCCCGTGGACAAGGACGTTTCCGCCACCTGGGAGCGGGTGGCCCGCGCCCTGGCCGCGGTGGAAGGCGACAAGGCCGACGAGTGGCTGCCGAAGTTCCGCTGGGCCCTGGAGAACGGTGCCATTCCCGCCGGCCGGATCATGTCCAACGCCGGCGCCGAGGCCTACAAGCCGGCGGTCAGCCTGATCAACTGCACGGTGTCGCGCACCATCCGCGACTCCATGCACGACATCCTCGACTCCGTGGTCGACGCCGGCATGACCCTCAAGGCGGGCTGCGGCATCGGCTACGACTTCTCCACCCTGCGCCACAAGGGGGCCTTCGTGTTCGGCGCCGGGGCCGGCACCAACGGCCCCCTGGCGTTCATGGATATCTACGACAAGATGTGCTTCACGGTGGCCTCCGCCGGCGGGCGCCGCGGCGCCCAGATGGGCACCTTCGATGTCGGCCATCCGGACGTGCGCCAGTTCATCGAGGCCAAGCGCGAGGCGGGGCGCCTGCGCCAGTTCAACCTCAGCCTGCTGATCACCGACGAGTTCATGGAAGCGGTGAAGCAGGACGCCGACTGGCCGCTGGCCTTCCCGCTCCACGAGGGCGAGAAGGAGGACGTCGACGCGAGCGAGCTGCTCTACCGCGACTGGCCGGTGGTGGAAGAGGGCTACACCGTCGACGCCGAGGGCCGCGTGGCCTGCCGCATCGTGGAGGTGATCAAGGCCCGCGAGCTGTGGGACACCATCATGAAGTCGACCTACGACTTCGCCGAGCCGGGCTTCATCCTGATCGATCAGGTCAATCGCATGAACAACAACTGGTTCTGCGAGGAGATCCGCGCCACCAACCCCTGCGGCGAGCAGCCGCTGCCCCCGGAGGGCGCCTGCCTGCTGGGCTCGGTCAACCTGACCCGCTTCGTCATCGACCCCTTCGGCAAGAAGCCCCGCTTCGACTGGGAGCGCTACCGCCAGGTGGTGGCGATCTTCACCCGCATGCTCGACAACGTGGTGGAGATCAGCGGCCTGCCGCTGCCGGGCCAGCGCCGCGAGATCGAGGCCAAGCGCCGCCACGGCATGGGCTTTTTGGGCCTGGGCTCCACCCTGACCATGCTCAAGATCCCCTACGGCTCGCCGGAGTCGCTGGCCTTCACCGAGGAGGTGAGCCGCAACCTGGCCATCGAGGGCTGGAAGCAGGCCCTGGAACTCTCCCGCGAGAAGGGCATGGCTCCGGCACTCGACGAGGACTACGAGATCACCCCGCGGATGATGCGCGAGCGCCCCGAGCTCAAGCAGGACGGCTACGAGGTGGGCGACAAGGTGCCGGGCCGCATCCTGCACGCCCGCTACAGCCGCTACATGCAGAAGGTCGCCGAGGTGGAGCCGGAGCTGGTGGCCCAGCTTGCCGAGCACGGCGCGCGCTTCACCCACCACAGCTCCATCGCGCCCACCGGCACCATCTCGCTGTCGCTGGGCAACAACGCCTCCAACGGCATCGAGCCGTCGTTCTCGCATCGCTACTTCCGCAACGTGATCCAGTCGGGCAAGAAGACCAAGGGGCAGGTGGAGGTGGTCTCCTTCGAGTTGGCGGCCTACCGCCACTTCATCGCCGCCGACGCCGTGGAGAGCGACCTGCCGGACTACTTCATCACCGCCGACGCGGTGAGCCCGAAGCAGCACGTGGCGGTGCAGGCCGCCGCCCAGGCCTGGGTCGACTCGGCGATCTCCAAGACGGTGAACGTGCCCACCGAGTTTGCCTTCGACTCGTTCAAGGACCTCTACCTGGACGCCTACGCCAGCAAGCTCAAGGGCTGCACCACCTTCCGCTTCAACCCGGAGGCCTTCCAGGGCGTGCTGGTGCGCGAGGACGACCTCAAGAACACCACCTATGTCTTCGAGCTGGAGAACGGCGAGACCGTGGAGCTGCGTGGCGACGAGAAGGTGGTCTATGACGGCGAGGAGCACAACGCGGCGAACCTCTATGACGCGCTGAAGGAAGGCACCTATGGCAAGTGGTAGTAACGGCACTTGCCGGATCAGCCCCGAGCGATGGATGCCCAGTGCCACCCAACAACTTTCCGGAGGAGCCCCCTGATGGCCGTCGAGATTTCGTCAAAGATCGTGTCCTACAGCGTCAAGAAGGCGGTGGAAGAGCCGCCGTTGGCCGAGGAGAACCCGCTCACGGTGCGCATCCCCTCGCGCCCCGAGGGCACCCTGGAGGCCGTCTCGGAGAAGATCTCCTACGTCGGCGCCGAGGGGCGCAAGAAGGTCTACCTGCTGGTCTCCTTCATGCCCGTGGAGGGCGTGCTCAACGGCAAGCGGGTGGTGATCGAGCGCCCGGTGGAGTTCTTCTTCCCCTCCGGCCAGCTCTCCAGCGAGCACCAGTGGATCACCGCTACCATGCGCAGCCTGTCGCTGGCCGCCCGGGGCGGCTACGTCACCCAGGCGGTGGCCGACCTGCGCAAGGTGGCCTGGGACAAGGGCCTGGTGCGCTGCGGCATGAACCGCTGGGGCAAGCCGATGTTCCACGACTCCGAAGTGGCGGCCATCGCCTGGTCGATCCAGCAGATCCTCTACCGCCGCGGCTTCCTCGACCAGGACGGCAACCAGGTGCCGGTGGAGGAGCTGGTGGCGCGCTACGCCCAGCGCCAGGCCAGCGGCCACCTGTGGGAGCCGCCCACGCCCGAGGAGATCGAGCAGGCCGAGCGCAAGGCCCAGGAGGCCGCCCACGCCAAGGGCGACGGCCCCACCGTGGTCGGCCACTGCCCCGAGTGCAACGGCGAGCTGATCATGATGGACGGCTGCCCCACCTGCTACTCCGGCTGCGGCTGGTCCAAGTGCGGCTGACAGGCTGATCCCCAGGCGACGAACGCCCACCGCCCCGGGTCACGAGAGTGGCCCGGGGCGGTGGCGTTTCTGGGGTGGCGCTCAGTGATCGTGAGCACTGGCGTTGCCGGCGATCACATTGTGTACATCTTCCAGATAGTGGACGTAGTGCACATAGTGGTCGACGAACTCTCGTCCCAGCTCGGGGTCGTTACCGGCTTGCTGCCTGGCGGCCAGGGTGGTCTCGAAGGCCGAGCGAGCCTCCTGTTCGAACTTCTCTACGATACGCGCCAGGAAGGCATCGATCTCGCCCTCTTCCAGCGCCCTGTCAGCCAGCTGGACGGCGGGGTCGATGTCGCCGGCCGGCTTGATACCGGTGAAAGGCGCACCTTCATGGGCGCGGTGAATGGCTACCAGCCTGGCGAAGAACTGCTGGTCAGCCAGCTCCCGGGCATTGTCACCGAGCGCGCGCACCTCGAGGGTCTTGTCGAACATGGACGCGAGCGCTGCTTCATCGTCGGCGGGAACCCACTTGAGAACCGGCGTGATATCGCCCGACTCCAGCGCCAGCCGAGCTTCCGAGATCACCGGGCCGTCCATGGCATCGCAGTGGGCGAACGCCGGGGTGGCCAGCGGCAGGGCAAGGGCGGAAGTGGCGGCGATGGCCAGAAGATGCTTGCGAAGTGGCAGGGTCATGGTGTCTTGCTCCGAAATCGTGGATGGGCCAGTCGAGCGGCATGCCGACTGTTCCTCCATGCTAGGGAGCCGAGAGGTCGGGGTCGTTCGAAGGCCTGAGATCGAACCTCGCCATAACTCTATTAATATCAATATATTGATGGTTCTTGCGGCGTATTTCGGAAAGTCGAACATCGCGGGCAGGTCGATGAGCACGTCGGGCGGTCATGAACGGGCGCGATAGGCGCTGGGCGTCATGCCGGTGGCCTTCTTGAAGGCCGTGTTGAACACCGACTTGGAGTTGAAGCCGGAGTCGTACATCACCTGGAGGATGGTGGTGCCGGCCTCGACGGTTCTCAGCTGGCGACAGGCCTCGGCGATGCGGTAGTCGCTGACGAACTCGAAGAAGTTCTTGTCGAGCCCCTGGTTGATGGCTCGCGACAGTTCACGGGTGGGCACGCCGAGTTGCCGGGCCAGTTGTTCCACCGTCAGGTTGGCGTCCAGGTAGGGCCTGGCCTCTGCCATGTGGGTCTCGAGACGCCGAAGCAGTGCGTCATCCATCTCCCTGCCTGGCGGACTCGGGTCGGCTTCTGCCTGCGCGAGGCGGGCCTCTTCGGCACTCAGCCCCGAGAAGATGACGGGCTGGCGCAGGGCGTTGATGATCAGGTAGTTGATGAACAGGAAGCCGGTGACTGCACCGATGGTGGAGACCCACAGGGCATGGCTCCTGAAGACATGGGCAGAGAGGCAGTAGATGAGGCTGAGCGTCCAGACGAAGGCGTAGCCGATCAGCAGCGTTCGCAGCCAGGCCAGCTGCTTGTTCTCCAGGTTGGAGAAGAGGCGGCGCAGCGTGGTGCCGAAGCGGCTCAGCGCTCGAATGGTGGCCCAGAGGTAGCCCAGGAAGACCAGGTGGATGGCGGCGGCCAGCAGCGGGGAGGTGAGGACACCCGGATGGTCGCGACTCTGCAGGATCTGCAGTTTCACCTCGCCGGGCTGCAGATAGTACTCCACCAGGAAGATCGCCGACACGACCCAGAACAGCAGGGTATGCACGGCGTGTCGGGGCATCAGGCGGAAGTCGCGATACATCAGTGACTGGGCATAGAGGTAGAGCAGGCTCGCCTGGAGCAGGCCGACCAGGCTGCCCAGGTAGGCCAGGTTGGGGTGCTGAAGGGCCAGCCCGGTGGAATAGAGGAAGACCTCGCCCAGGCCGGCCGCGAAAGCCAGGACACTGGCTGCGAGCAGGCGGTTGCTGATCAGCCGAAACATCTCCGGCAATAGCAGGAAGGCGGCCAGGCCCAGCGACTGGATGATGCTGGTGGCCAGCAGAAGATCAACCAGCGTCAGATACATGGTGGTGACTCGCTCTGGTGTTCCGCGTCAGCCGCGCAACTCGACGTGCTCGAAGTGGCGCCTGAGCCGCCGCACCAGGGCCTCCAGCGCCTCCCGGGGCGGGGCGCCCTCCACCGGCGTGCAGTAGCCGGGGTCGAGGCAGCGCTCCCGACGGGCGAGCTGGATGGCGTAGTGGCTCACGCCGCAGTCGGCCAGGGTCATGGCCAGGCGCTCGAGCTCCTCCAGGGTGAAGTCGCGCCAGTGCACCGTGGTGCGGCACTCGAAGGGGGTGTCGCCCTCCAGCAGCAGCGAGAGGCTGCGCGCGTGGCGCCGCCAGATGCCGGGCCGGCCGCTGATGCGATCGAAGTCGGCGCCGCGTCCCTTGGTATCCAGCGCCACCCAGTCGAGCCCCGGCAGCAGCGCCTCGAGCCGCTCCGGGTAGGGGCCGGCGGTGTGCAGCCCCACCGCCAGGCCCAGGGTCCGGCAGGCCTCGGCGGCGGCCGGCAGGTCGGGGTGCAGGGTGGGCTCGCCGCCGCTGAAGACCACGGCGTCGATCTCCCCCAGCCGCGTGGCCAGCAGCGCCTCCATGGCCTGCCACTCGCCCGGGGCGGCCCGGCGCGCCGGCCCCATGCTGCCCGCCGTCTCGCAGTAGCCGCATGCCAGCGGGCAGCCCTGCAGATAGACCACCGCCGCCCGCCGGCCCGGGAAGGCGTGATCGTCACGGGCGTCGAAGCCGGCGATGGGCAGACGGATCTCGCCGGCGAGCGCGTCCTGTAGCGGGATCATGGGGCGCTTACCCGAGGGCGGCGGCCCGGCTGTGGTCCATGCCGGGTCGACCGTGCCAGTAGCCGTCGCAGATCTCGGCGTCGACCAGGCTGAGCGGGTCCGGCGCGGCCAGCTCGCCGCGGCGGGCGGCGTCGAAGGCGGTGACCACCTCGGCCATGCCCTCGGGGCGCGGGCTCAGGCGGGCGATGCCGACCCCCATCTCGGCCATGGCGGGCAGCTCGTGGCGCAGGTCCTGGCAGGCCCCGGAGAGGGTCTGGATGCCGTTCAGGGTGAACACCTGTTGGTCTTCCTGGGAGCGCAGCGCCAGGCCCTCCGGGTGCTTCTGGCAGACGAACTGGCAGCGGTCCTTGGGCTTCTGGTAGCGCCGTGCGGTGAAGCAGCGCGACGACCAGGCGAGCGGCAGGTGGCCGTAGGCGAACACCTCGCAGGGCGCCTCGAGGCCCTCGTCCTGGCAGTCGGCCAGCAGCCGGGCGAGGTCCTCCCTCGACATCTCTACCGGCGCCTGCCAGCGCTGCATGCCGGCGCGTGAGAGCACCGCAAGCGTGGCCGGGTTGTAGAGGTTCAGGGCGGCGCCGGCGACGAAGGGCAGGCCGGCCGAGGAGAGGCGCTGCAGGGCGCTCTGGTCGTTGGCCTCCACCAGGAACTCGCCGTTGTCGCACAGCTTGCGCAGGTCGCGCAGGTCGGCCTCGGACTCGATCAGGGTCTGGCTCGCGAGCACCACCTGCTTGCCGCTCTGGGTCAGCTCGCGGCCGATGCCCAGCCAGTCGTCGAGCTTCATGTCCCGGCGCCGGGAGCAGACCGACTCGCCCAGGTGGACGATCTCGACGGGCCAGTCGGCGGCCTCCCGATAGAAGTCGGCGTAGCGCTCGTGGGTCCAGTAGAAGAGCACCGGGCCCAGCGACAGCTGGAGCTTGGGGGTCTCGGACATGGGGCTCTCTCCTATTTCCAGCGGCGCTCGTAGGCGCCCAGGGTGGTGGTGCTGCCTTCGGAGACCTCGCCGAGGCCGGTCATCCAGGCGGGTTCGGCGTGGAAGCGGCCGGGAGCACGCTCGAGGCGATCCAGGGCCTGGCGCCAGATGCCAGCCACCTTCGACACATAGGCCGGGCTGCGCTGGCGGCCTTCGATCTTCACCGCGCTGATGCCGAGCTCCGCGAGCTCGGGCAAGAGCTCCAGGGTGTTGAGGCTGGTGGGCTCCTCGATGGCGTGGTAGGTCTCGCCCCCCACCTCGAAGCGCCCCTTGCACAGCGTCGGATAGCCGGCGTTCTCGCCCTCGCCGTAGCGGTCGATCAGCACGCCGTTGAGGCGCGACTCCAGACCCTTCGGGGTCTCCTCCCAGCGCACGTGGGCGGCCGGCGAGCAGACCCCGCGGGTGTTGGGGGACTCGCCGGTGAGATACGACGAGAGGTAGCAGCGCCCCTCGGCCATGATGCAGAGGCTGCCGAAGGCGAATACCTCCAGCTCCACCGGGCTCTGCTTGGCCAGGTCGCGCACCTGGGTGATGGAGAGCACCCGGGGCAGCACGGCGCGCCGGATGCCGAACTGGTCGTGGTAGAAGCGCAGGGCCTCATGGCTGGTCGCCGAGCCCTGCACCGAGAGGTGGCGGGCGAGGTCCGGGTGGCGGCGGGCGGCGTAGTCGAGCAGCCCCATGTCGGCCATGATCAGGGCATCGACGCCGAGTTCCGCGGCCTGGTCCACGGCGCGGGTCCACAGCGCCCAGCCGTCCGGCTGCGGGTAGGTGTTGATGGCGCAGAACACCTTCCTGCCGCGGGCGTGGGCGTAGTCGATCCCCTCCCGGGCGCGCCTGTCGGTGAAGTTGAGACCGGCGAACTGGCGGGCGTTGGTGGTGTTCTGGAAGCCGAAGTAGACGGCATCGGCCCCTTCGTCCACGGCGCGCTTCAGGGCGGGCAGGTTGCCGGCGGGGCAGACGAGCTCCATGGTGAGCCTCCTGTGGTGGGAAACCCGACCATGCTAGTCGACCATTCCCCATGGCCTTTTGACGCGGGTCATGGGGGACCCGGGTTGGGTGTCCGGGCGGGCCAGGCGTCGGCACTTTTTCTTGAATCCAAGCACTCCTGAACGCAAGCGGCCCCCGGGCGGGGGCCGTGACGGGCGGGTCAGCGCGACATCGTTCAGCCGGCGCGTTCGAACAGCAGGTTGTTCTCCAGGTGGATGTGCTGCATCAGGTCGTCGCGGAATTCCCGCAGCCCGGTGTAGAGGGCGCGCCAGGTGGTGCAGGCGCCCTTGGGCGGGGTGATGTTGTCGGTCAGTGCCAAGACCTGCTCGAGGTTCTCGCCGTGGTCGTCATGCTCGTGGCGCATCACCGCGATGGGCCCCTGGGCCTGGGCGCCCATGCCCCGGCGCAGCATCGGGAAGAGGATCTGCTCCTCCTTCTGCATATGGCTCTCCATCTCCTGGTGGATGGTGGCGAGCAGGTCGGCCAGCCCGTTGGGGCAGGTGTCCCGCTCGCCGTGGACCTGCTCGACGCGACGGGCCATGCGCGTAAGCTCGGGCAGCTGCTGGCGGTGGACGTCGTGATAGCGGGTCAGGATATGGTCGATCAGCTCGTCGTTGCTGGCCTCCCGCCAGTCGCGCTCCTCGCTCGTGCCCTGCGGCAGCGCCTCGAGCTCGGCGACCAGGGCCTCGGGGGCCAGGCCGATGCGCTCGGCGGCTTCGCGCAGGCTGATGCGTCCGCCGCAGCAGAAGTCGATGTTGTGGTCGCGGAATACCCGGGTGGCGCCGGGCAGGGTCAGGGCGGTGCGGCCGACGGTCTGTTCGATCAGGCTCATGGTGAGGTCCTCCTGGGGTGGTGTGCTCTGCCTGACTGGCGGGGTGGAATGACCGACGCCGCTGGCAGGTGCATCGAGGTAGGGTTTTAAAGATGTATATTTAATACATCTTTGTGACGGGGCTGACATGGGGCGAATTGTCGCCCCCCGTCTCGCCCCTCATCGCCCGGGGGCGAGGGGACGCTGATGGCGTTACTCGGTGCCATCCTCTTGACCGAGGTCAGCGTCGGATGATGTTGGCTGGCGGCTGTCTCGCCGTCATGCTAGATAGTAATCAATTACTATCTTTCGAGGCATGAGCATGTCGCAACGCCAGCATCTCCCCGCCGACGAGCGCCGGGAGCGCACCGTGGAGGCCGTCGTCGCCCTGTGCGGCGAGGAGGATCCCGCGACCCTGACCACCGGCCGGATCGCCCAGCGCATGGGGGTGACCCAAGGGGCGCTGTTTCGCCACTTTCCCAACAAGGAGGCGATCTGGGAGGCGGTGGTGGCCTGGGTGGCCGAGCGGGTCATGGCGCGGGTCGGTGCCGCCGCCGAGGGCGTCGAGGACCCCCTGCAGGCGCTGGAGGCGATGTTCCGGGCCCATGTGGCCTTCATCGCCGAACATCCCGGGGTGCCGCGCGTGCTGATGGGGCAGCTGCAGCAGCCGCGTCCCGGCCCGGCCAGCCGCATGGTGAAGGGCCTGCTGGCGAGCTACCGACAGCGCCTGACAGGGCGGCTCGAGGAGGCCCGGCGCCGCGGCCAGCTGCGACCCGGGCTCGACCTGGACGCCGCGGCGGCCCAGTTCATCGGCTGCCTCCAGGGGCTGGTGCTGCAGGCGCTGATCGATGGCGACGTGGCCGGGATCGTCGACCGCGCGCCGGCGGCCTTCGACCTCTATCGGCACGGCATCCGAGCGGATCGCGGAGGTGAGGCATGAGCACCCGGGCGAGGCGACTGGGCCGGGGGCTCATGGTGCTGGCGGGAGCCGCCCTGGGCGTGGCGCTGCTGGTGGTCTTCGTGGCCAATCGCCAGGTCCCGGAGCGCCGCGATACGCCGCCTGCCCCGGCCGCGGTGGCGGTGATCGAGGCCCGTCCTCTGGCGTTTCGCCTGGAGGCGCGCGGCCACGGCGTGGCGCGCCCCGCCGAGGCCTGGCAGGCCGTGGCCAATGTCTCGGGCCGGGTGGTGGAGCGCCATCCGGGGCTGGAGAGCGGCACCCTGCTGCGCGAAGGCATCCTGCTGCTGGCGCTGGACCCGAGCCGCTACGAGCTGGCTATCGCCGAGGCCGAGGCGGAGCTGGCCAGCCTGGCCGGCGAGCTGGCCCAGCTTGCCGCCGAGGAGGAGAACACCGGTCGCCTGCTGGCGCTGGAACGCCAGGCCCTGGCCCTCGCCGAGCAGGAGCTGTCGCGCATCGAGCGCCTGGCGGCCAGCGGGTCGGTGTCGACCTCCCAGCGTGATGCCCAGCGGCGCAGCACCCTGGGGCAGCGCCAGGCGGTGGCGTCGCTGGAGAACAGCCTGGCGCTGCTGCCGTCGCGGCGCCAGGTGCTCGAGGCCCAGCGCGAGCGCGCCGCGGTGCGCCTGGCCCAGGCCCGGCAGGACCTGGCGGATACGAGCTTCGAGGCGCCCTATGACCTGCGCCTGGCCGAGGTGGCGGTGGAGCTCTACCAGTTCGTGAGCGCCGGGCAGCGACTGTTCGAGGCGGACAGCCTGGCCGCCGCCGAGGTGGAGGCGCGTATCCCGTTCAGCATGATGCGGCGCCTGCTGGGCAGCGTGGCGCCGTCCGAGCTTCCGCCCGGCACCCTGGACCTCGGCGAACGCCTCGACCTCGATGCGATCAATGCAGAGCTGGAGCTGGTCGGGGCGCCCGGCGTGGGCTGGCAGGGCCGGATCGTCAGGGTGGCCAGCGGCCTCGATCCGGCCACCCGTGCCGTGCGGGTGGTGGTGCGGGTGGACCACCCCTGGCGCGATGCGCGCCCTCCCGATCATCCACCGCTGCAGCGCGACATGTATACCCGGGTGCGGCTCTCGGCCCCCGGCCCCGAGGCCGCGATGGTGGTGCCGGCGTCGGCGCTGCACCGCGGCGAGCTCTACCTGGCCGACGGCGAGGATCGGCTGGTGCGACGCCCGGTCTCCGTGGCCTTCGAGCAGGGAGGGCTGGCGGTGATCGAGGCGGGCCTGGCCCCGGGGGATCGGGTAGTGCTCGACGACCTGCAGCCGGCCATCGAGGGCATGGCGCTCGCCGTGCGCCGGGACGAGGCCGCCGAGGCGCGCCTGGCCGCCCGGGCCCGGGGTGACGCGCCATGATCCGCTGGTTTGCCGCCCACCCCACCGCCGCTAACCTGCTGCTGATCCTGCTGCTGGCTGCCGGGCTGTTCGCCGCCCCCCACCTCAAGCGCGAGACCTTCCCCGACTATCGTCCGGTGGAGGTGTCCGTGGAGGTGGTCTACCGCGGGGCCAGCGCCGCCGACGTGGAGGATGCGGTCTGCCGGCGCCTGTTCGATGCCGTCAAGGGCGTGGAATTTCTCGACGAATTCGGCTGCGTGGCCCAGGACAACCTGGCCAGCGCCACGGCGACCATGGCCGCCGGCGGCGACGCCATCCGCTTCCTCAACGAGATCGACACCGAGGTGAGCGCCATCACCGAGCTGCCGGCCCGGGCCGATCCCCCGGTGGTTCGCGAGCTCCACCGCAGCGACCTGGTGGCCGCGGTGGCGGTCTCCGGCGACATGCCAATGAGCCAGCTCGAGGAGTACGCCCTGCGCCTGGAGGAGCGCATCATGACCCTGCCCGGCGTGGCCCGGGTGGCGATCCACGGCATGTCCCGGCGCCAGTGGCAGGTGGAGGTGCCCCGCGAGGTGCTGGGGCAGCATGGCCTCTCGGCACAGGAGCTGGCGCGGCGGGTGGCCGGCCAGAGCCTCGACCTGCCCCTGGGCACCCTGGAGACCGCCGACCGCGATCTCCTGCTGCGCTTCACCGACCAGCGCCGCTCGCCCGCCGAGCTGGCAGCGCTGGTGGTGGTCTCCGACGCCGGCGGCGGCGAGCTGACCCTGGGCGAGCTGGCCACCATCACCGAGGCCGGCGAGCGCGCCGAGGAGCAGGTCCGCTTCAACGGCGAGCCGGCGCTGGTGCTGGAGGTGAGCAAGGCGCTGCGTGACGATGCGCTGACCGTCAAGGAGCGGCTCGAGTCGCTGCTCGAGGCCGAGCGTCGTCGCTTCGACGGCGGCGTCTCGCTGACGCTGACCCAGGATGCCACCAGCATCGTCCGCGACCGCCTGCAGATGCTGGTGGGCAACGGCCTGATGGGCCTGGTGCTGGTGGTGCTGGTGATGAGCCTCTTCTTCCGCCCGCGGCTGGCCATCTGGGCCGTGCTGGGCCTGCCGGCAGCCTTCATGGGGGCCTTCATCGTCATGGCCCTGACCGGGCTGTCGCTGAACATGATCACCCTGGTGGCGCTGCTGATGGCCATCGGCATCGTC
The DNA here is from genome assembly GCF_014193375.1 of Halomonas campaniensis. Taxonomy (GTDB): domain Bacteria; phylum Pseudomonadota; class Gammaproteobacteria; order Pseudomonadales; family Halomonadaceae; genus Halomonas; species Halomonas campaniensis. The sequence continues at coordinate 128,674 of NZ_JACHZF010000003.1, read as the reverse complement.
ATGGATGATGCCATCGTGATCACCGACAACATCGCCGCCCACGCCGGCGAGGAGGTCACGTCCCTGGAGGCGGTGGTCTCGGGCACCCGCCAGGTGCTGCCCGGGGTGCTCTCGTCGTTCCTGACCACGGTGGCGGTGTTCGCGCCGCTCTCCTTCCTGGCCGGGGAGCTGGGGGCGGTGCTGGAGGTGCTGCCGGTGGTGCTGATCGCTGCCCTGGCGGCGAGCCTCATCGAGGCGTTCTGGATCCTGCCCCACCATCTCAAGGGCAGTCTCAAGGGCAGTCTCAAGGGCAGTCTCAAGGGCAGTCTCAAGGGCAGCGTGGGGAGCCTGGCCGAGGGCCACGACTCCCGCTTTCGGGCCGCCTTCGAGCGAGGCTTCGCGCGCTTTCGCGAGGCCGTCGGGGGGCTGGCCGACCGGGCGATCCGCTTTCGCCATGCGGTGCTGGGCCTGGTGCTCGCCATCATCCTGGGGTCGGCCGGTTTCATGGCCGGGGGGCACGTGGGCAGCGAGGCGATGCCGGATATCGATGGCGACGTGCTGGAGGCGCGCATCCTGATGCCCCAGGGCACGCCCCTGGCGCGCACCGAGGCGGTGGTCGCGAGGGTCGAGGCAGCGATGCGCGAGCTCGATGCCCGCGTCTCGCCGCAGCAGCCGGGAGGCGCCGCCCTGGTGGAGGCGATCCAGGTGCGTTTCAACCACAATCCCAGCGCCCGGGAGGCCGGTCCTCATGTGGCTACCGTCATCGTCGACCTGCTGACCGCCGAGCGGCGGCGGGTGACCCTGGAGGAGCTGACCGCCGCCTGGCGGGAGGCCATCGGCGAGATCGAGGGGCTGCAGCGGCTGATCATCCAGGAGCCCGGCTTCGGCCCCGCCGGCGTGCCGGTGGAGGTGCGCCTGACGGGAGCCGATCTCGATGCCATGCAGGCGGCGGCGCTGGCGCTGGGGGAGCATCTCGAGGGCTACGCGGCCGTCTACAACGTCATCGATGACCTGCGCCTGGGCAAGCCCCAGCTGGCCTTCTCCATGGCTGAGGGTGCCCACGGCCTGGGACTCGCCGCCGACGAGGTGGCCGGCCAGCTGCGTGCGGCGCTGCTGGGGGAGATCGCCGATACCCAGCGCATCGGCGACCAGGAGATCGAGGTGCTGATCCGCCTGGCCGAGGAGGACCGGAACACCCTCGATGCCCTGGCGGACCTGACCATCGCCCTGCCCGACGGCCGCCGGGTGCCCCTGGAGGTGGTGGTCAACGCCGAGGAGCGGCGCGAGTGGGCGCGCATCACCCGCATCGATGGCCGACGCGCCGTCACCGTGGAGGCCAACGTGGATGCGCGCCGGGCCAGCGGTCAGGCCATCGTCGATGACCTCGTCGGCAGCGGCTGGCTGGAGGATTTCGGTAACCGCCACCCCGATGTGGCGGTCTCCTTCGAGGGGCAGGTGGCCAGCTCCGCGAAGACCGGGGGCTCCATCGGCCGCGGCCTGCTGATCGGCCTGGTGGGGATCTTCGTGATCCTCTCCTTCCAGTTCCGCAGCTACGTGGAGCCGCTGATCGTCATGCTCTCCATCCCGCTGGCCTTCATCGGCGCCATCTGGGGCCATGTGCTGATGGGCTACTACCTCTCCATGCCCTCGCTGATCGGCGCGGCATCCCTGGCCGGCATCGTGGTCAACAACGCCATCCTGCTGATCCATTTCATCAAGACGCACCGCGAGCGCGGGCTGGATGCGGTGGCGGCCGCCGGCCAGGCCAGCCGCGACCGGCTGCGCGCCATCCTGATCTCGTCCACCACCACCATCGCCGGGCTGCTCCCGCTGCTGGCCGAGACCAGCACCCAGGCGGCGGCCATCAAGCCGCTGGTGATCTCGGTGGTATTCGGCCTCCTCAGCGCCACCGTGCTGGTGCTGCTGGTGATACCGGCGCTCTACGTGCTGCTGGACGATTGGGGATGGGTCGATGCGGGAGAGCGGCCGGCCACGGCCTCCTGACGCCCGACAGCCCGGGCAGCCCTCCCAACGACAGCGCCCCGGCATGTGCCGGGGCGCTTCGTGTCGTCGGTGCAGCCGAGCCGCCTCAGGCGGCGTCGAGGGGGCGCGAGGGGCCGAAGTGCTCGTGGTGGCGGCGCTCGGCCGGCACGCCCAGCTCGGCCAGGGCCCGGTCGACGGCGCTCATGAAACCCTGGGGGCCGACGGTGTAGCAGCGTGCCCCTTCCGGCAGCAGCCGAGCCAGCAGCGCGCGGTCGACGCGGCCGGTGTGGTCGGCCGCCTCGCCGCGCTCGTGGACGGTCACCGCCTGCAGCCGCTCCGGGTGCGCCTCGGCCAGGGCGGCGACCTCGTCGCGGAAGGCGTGGTGCTCGGCGTCCAGGGCGGCGTGCAGATAGACCACGCGGCGACCCTGGGCCAGCGCCTGGCGGGCCAGGGGCAGCATCGGCGTCTGGCCGACCCCGCCGGAAGCCAGCAGCAGCGGCTCGTCACCCTCGGCCAGGGTCAGGTCGCCGGCCGGCGGCAGCAGCTCCAGGGTGTCGCCGAGTGCCATGGCGTCGTGCAGGTGGCGGCTGGCGCGCCCTTCCGGCTCGCGCTTGACGGAAATCCGGTAGGTGCTGCCGTTGGGCATGTCGGAGAGGCTGTAGTGGCGATAGAGCGGCTCGCCGTCGAGGGTGAGCCTGACCCCGATGTACTGGCCGGGGGCATGCTCGGCCACCGGGCCGCCGTCCACGGGCGCTAGCACGAAGGAGCGGATCACCGCGCTCTCCTGACGGGTCTCGGCGATGCGGAAGGTGCGGATACCGCGCCAGCCGCCGGGGCGCTGCTCGAACTCCCGATAGCGGTACTCCTCCAGCTCGATCAGCAGGCCGGCCAGCTCCTCGTAGAGGCCGCTCCAGGCGGCGGCGACTTCCGGCGTCACGGCGTCGCCCAGTACCTCGCCGATGGCGGCCATCAGGCACTCGCCGACGATGGGATAGTGCTCGGGACGGATATCCAGGGAGACGTGCTTGCTGACCACCGTGGCCAGGGTCTCGCGCACCTTCTCGCGATCCTGGCGGAGCTGAACGTAGGCCAGCACGGCGCCGGCCAGGGCTCTCGGCTGGCCGCCGTCGACCTGGTGGGCCTCGTTGAACAGCGGCTTCACCTCGGGATAGCGCTCGAACATCAGCGGGTAGAAGCGCCGGGTGATGGCGTCGAGGTGCTCGGCGACGGTGGGGGCGGTGGCTGCGATCAGGGCGTCCTGGGCAGGGGTCAGCATGGCTGGCTCCTCTTCGGGTTCGTCGGGGGTGTTTTTTAAGATGCATATAAAATACATCTTAAAGGTAGCGATCGCTACCTCCTGCCCTGATGCAGAATGTCGCACCGGGTCAGTAGGCCCAGACGATGGCCATCAGCAGCCCCCAGGCCAGCACCCCGGCGGCCATGATGGTATAGGTTGCCGCCATGGTCTCCACGTCCTCATCCTGGCGCTGGCAGAGGGCCTGGAGGCCGTGATAGACCAGGCCGATGGAGATGCCGAGTGCCACCAGCACCGCCAGGGCATTGAGCAGCAGGCTGGGGATCAGCAGCACGATCGCCGAGGACCACAGCGGCAGCGGGGCCAGGGCGGCCAGCAGGTAGGCGTCCTGGTAATCGATCCTGAGCTGGCGGCTGCTGTTCACCACGGCGTGGATCAGCCAGCCCATCACGAAGAAGGTCAGCAGCTCCGCCAGGAACAGGATGGTGGTGATGAAACGCCACTCCCGGTCGGCGAAGCCGGCGACGAAGGCGTCCCCGTAGTGGGTGCCGGCGTAGTAGAGCAGTACCGGCGGCAGCAGCGACATCGGGAAGACGATGGCCCAGGCCAGCAGCGGAATGGAGGGGCGGCGCTGCTGCAGCTCCTTCCAGCCGACGCTGCGCGTGAAGGGCAGTCGGAGGACGGTGATCGGGTTCATGGGGCTCTCCTCTTCATGGCGCATGGCGCTCACCCCGAAAGGGTGGCGCCGTACCGGAAGATTAATATCATGTTGTGATATTATCAGCTTTAGACCTCCCCCGGATGCCTGTCAAGGCGCCGGTCGAGACGCAATGGGGCTTGCATGAACAAGGGAACAGGATTGACCAAGCAGGATTTCCAGCGGCTGTCGCACTTCCGCTACCAGCTGCGCTGCTTCCTGCGCCAGAGCGAGGATATCTGCCGGCAGCATGGCGTGACGCCGCTGCAGTATCAGCTGCTGCTGCACCTCAAGGGATTCGAGGGACGTGAGTGGGCCAGCATGGGGGAGCTCGCCGAGCGCCTGCAGGCCAAGCATCACGGCACCGTGGCGCTGGTCGATCGCTGCGAGCAGCTGGGCCTGGTGGAGCGACGCCCGGCTCGTCAGGATCGACGCCGTATCGAGGTCCACCTGCTGCCGAAGGGCGCCGAGCTCGCCGCCCGGATCGCCGAGCTGCACCAGCCGGAGCTGCGCCACCTTCAGGAGGAGTTCCAGCTGCCGGGGTGGCCCCGGCAGCCCTGATCGCGCTGCCCGGGAGGACAGGCGTCGTCGCGGCTGACGGGGGCTAGAGCCCGATGCGGTGGGCCCGGTGGGTGAAGAAGATCCCGCTGGGCGACTCCGCCGGCAGGCGGGCCAGCTCCTCGAAGGTGCGGGTGTCGTAGACCACGATGTGGCCGCTGTCCCGGGCGGAGATCCAGATGTGCTCGCCGCGGGGGGTGAACTCCTTGTGCAGGATCGACTCCCCGGGGGAGAGCGTCTCGATCACCTCATGGGTGCGGGTGTCGATCACCTGGACGCGGTCATTGTTCGGGTGGGCGAAGGTGACCCACACCTGCTGCTCGTCGGGGCGGCTCATCACGAAGATCGGCTGGCCGTGGACCTCGATGCGATCGGTCAGCGACCAGTCGCGGGTATCGGCGACCAGCACCTCGTTGCGGCCCACGGCGGGGAAGAAGGCCTGGCTTCCGGCCATGGCCCAGCCCTCAAGATGCGGCATCTTGTAGACCGGCAGGCGCTCCTCGCCGCGGCCGTAGTCCGGGAGGATTCGCTGCACGCCCTTCTCCGGGTGCCACAGGTCGAGCAGCGCCATGCCATCCTCGCCGAACAGCCCGGCAATGTAGTAGCGCCCGTTGGCGGTGATCAGGGCGTCGTAGGGCATGCTGCCCACGTCGCGATAGCGGGTCACCTCGGGCTCCGGCGTGGACATGTCCAGGGTCCAGATCTCGCCGGCCTCGAACAGGCTGAAGACGAACCTGTTGCCCGGCACGTCCACCACGCCCACCACCTTGGCCTGGCCGGTGGTGCCGTCGGGTTTCTCGTAGGTGGCCGGCACGTCGACGACCAGCTCCATGGTCTCGACGTCGAACACCTTCACGCCGCCCGGCTCGTAGTTGCCCACCGCCACGTAGCGGCCATCCTGGGAGATGGCGCCGCCGATGCTGTTGCCGCCCTGGATGATGCGCCCGTCGATCTCGCCGGTGAGCAGGTCGAGCCGGGTCAGGCCGCCGTCGCGGCCGAACACGAAGGCGTGGCGGGCGTCGCGGGTGAACTTCACCGAGGCGTGGGAGAGGTCGCCGAAGCCCTCGATGTGCCTGAGCACCGTCCTGTGGGTGGTGTCGACCAGCGCCACGCTGCCGGTGGCGCGCTCGATCACCACGCCCAGGTCGCCGGTGCCGCGCAGCTCGGCGGGGCTCTCGGCCAGGGCAGGGCCGGCGGCCAGCAGCGACAGGACGCCGGCGGCAAGCAGGATCTTCAGGGGGGGGATCAGCGGCATGGTGGTCTCCTCGGGGGATCAGTCGTCCAGGGTCTTCAGGCGGTTGTCGGTCTGCAGGTGGTCGGCGATCCAGCGGGCCTCCGCCTCGCTGAGCAGGGCCTGCCAGCCGGGCATGGCGGTGCCGGGGATGCCGTGGCGGATGATGTGCGTCAGCGCCTCGGGGCTGAGCGCCTGCATGCGGTCCCGGGGCAGGGCGGGGCCGAGGCCGCCGCGCAGGGTCATGCCGTGGCAGGAGCCGCAGTCCTGGTAGAGCAGGGTCTCGAGGCGCTCGGCATCGGGCGAGGCCTCGCCGTCGCCGGCCACCGCCGTGAGTGGCAGCAGCAGGCTCAGGCAGATCAGGAATCGGGCGGACGGAAGCATGGGCGTCTCTCGCAGCGGATGTCGGCAGCCGGTGGGGCGGGTCTGGCTGCAGTGTCCGACCGGCGGCGGGGTGGCGCCTTGACGGATATCAATCGTGGGTCGGGTTGGGAAGGCCGTGGGCTCATGAAGCCACATTGAAAATGCCTCTTTTGACTTGCGTCAACCACGGTGGAGATCACCGCTTGCCGGGAATGCCGTGCAGGTAAGATGCTTCATGAAAGCATCTTATCGGTTCGGAGGCACAGCGCCGGATGGCCAGACTCGACTCCCTGGATCGCCAACTGATCGACCTCTACCAGCGTGGCCTGCCGGTCTGCGAGCGTCCCTTCGCGGCCATGGCCGAACGCCTGGAGGCTAGCGAGGATCAGGTGATCCGCCGTCTCGAGCGGCTCCAGTCGAGCGGCGTGCTGAGCCGTGTCGGCCCGGTCTTCGACCACGCCCGCGCCGGGGCCAGCCTGCTGGCCGCGGTGGCCGCGCCCGAGCCTGCCCGCGATGCCGTGGCCGAGGCGATCAACCGCGCCCCCGGCGTCAACCACAACTACCTGCGCGAGCACGATTTCAACCTCTGGTTCGTGATGACCGCGCCCGACGAGGCCGTCCTCGAGGCCCGGCTCGATGCCCTGGAGGCGGAGCTCGAGCGCGAGATTCTGCGCCTGCCGATGCTCGAGGGCTTCCATATCGATCTCGGCTTCCCGATCCCCTGGCATGAACTGGAGGCGCCATGAACGCCCGACAGCCGGCTCTCGCCTGCGCAGAGCCCCTCGCCGAGCGCCGCCTGCGCGCCCTGGTCGAGCAGGGGCTGCCGCTGGTGCCGCGGCCCTGGCAGGCGCTGGCCGAACAGTGCGGCCTGAGCGAGGCCCAGGTGATGGCCTGCATGGCCCGCTGGCAGGCCGAGGGGCTGGTCAAGCGCCTCGGCCTGGTGGTGCGCCACCGCGCCCTGGGCATCGCCGCCAACGCCATGGTGGTGTGGGACGTGCCCGATGCCGAGGTGGCCGAGCTGGGCCGCCGGCTGGCCGCCGAGCCCGCCGTGACCCTCTGCTATCGACGGCCGCGTCGCCTGCCCCGGTGGCCCTACAACCTGTTCTGCATGATCCACGGCACCCGCCGCGAGCGCGTGCTGGCCGCCCTCGACGCGATCATCGAAGGCCACGCCCTGCAGGCCATCCCCCACCGCGTGCTGTTCAGCCTCAAGGCCTACCGCCAGCGCGGCGGCCGCTATACCGCCGAGGAGCGCCCATGACCACCGCGCGTGCCACCCGGCCGGCGCCGGCGGAGCTCGATGCCGCCGACCGGCGCATCATCAATCGCCTGCAGGATGGCCTACCGCTGGTCGCCTCGCCCTACGCGGCGGTGGCCGTGGAGCTCGGCCTCTCCGAAGGCGAGCTGCTCTACCGCCTGGAGCGGCTGCTGGAGAGCGGCGTGCTCAGCCGCTTCGGCCCCATGTACCACGCCGAGCGCCTCGGCGGCGGCCTGACCCTGGCGGCCCTGGCGGTGCCGGAGCGGGACTATGACGCCGTCGTCGAGGCGGTCAACGACTTCCCCGAGGTGGCCCACAACTACCGCCGCGAGCACCGCCTCAACATGTGGTTCGTGCTGGCCACCGAGACCCCGGAGCGCATCGCCCAGGTGATCGCCGAGATCGAGGCCGCCACCGGCCTGCCCGTGTTCAACATGCCCAAGCAGGAGGAATTCCATGTCCGTCTCCACCTGCCCGTCTGACGCCGCGGGGCTGGACGCCACGGATCGCGCCATCGTGCTGGCCACCCAGGCGGGGCTGCCGCTGGTGCCCGACCCCTGGGGGGCGGTGGGCCGGCCGCTGGGCCTCTCCGGCGAGGCGGTGTGCGATCGCCTGGCGCGAATGCAGGAGGCGGGCATCGTGCGCCGGGTCGCCGCGGTGCCCAACCACTACCGGCTCGGCTACGTGGCCAACGGCATGACGGTGTGGGACGTGGACGATGCGCGGATCGATCGCCTCGGCCGCGAGGTGGCCCGGCTGCCCGGCGTCAGCCACTGCTATCGGCGCCCGCGCCACCAACCGGACTGGCCCTACAACCTGTTTGCCATGCTCCACGGGCGCACCCGCGCCGAGGTGGAAGCGCAGGCCGACACCCTTCGCGAGCTGCTCGGCAGCGCCTGCCGGGACCATCGCATCCTCTACAGCTCTCGCATTCTCAAGAAGACCGGCCTGCGGCTCGCAGGGCGGTCCGACCGGCCGGGCTGAGGCCCGCCGCAGGAGGAGGTCCGCATGTTCCGCGTCACCCGCTATATCAAGTCCCTGATGGAACCGACGCCGCTCGCGCCGGCCCGCAAGCCGCCGGGCCCGGTGGTGATCTGGAACCTGATCCGTCGCTGCAACCTGACCTGCAAGCACTGCTACACCACCTCGGCGGACATCGACTTCGCCGGGGAGCTCTCCACCGCCGAGGCCCGAGCGGTCCTCGATGACCTGCACGGCTTCCGGGTGCCGGCGCTGATCCTCTCCGGCGGCGAACCGCTGATGCGGCCGGACATCTTCGAGCTGTCGCGGCGTGCCCGGGAACTGGGCATCTACACCGGGCTCTCCACCAATGGCACCCTGATCGACGAGTCCAACATCGACGAGATCGCCGACGTCGGCTACGACTACGTGGGCATCAGCATCGACGGCCTCGAGGCCACCCACGACGTCATCCGCCAGCGCCAGGGCGCCTTCCGGGAGTCCATGCACGCGGTGAAGCTGTGCAAGGAGCGCGGCATCAAGGTGGGGCTGCGCTTCACCCTGACCCGCGAGAACTACGAGCAGCTGGGCGACATCCTGGCACTGCTCGACGAGCACGACGTCGACAAGTTCTACCTCTCGCACCTCAACTACGGCGGCCGCGGCAGGCGCCACAGCAAGCAGGACGCCTGGTATCGCATGACCCGCGACGCCATGACCCGGCTGTTCGACCACTGCCGCGCGGAGCTCGAGCGTGGCGTGGAGCGCGAGTACGTCACCGGCAACAACGACGCCGACGGCCCCTTCCTGCTGATGTGGGCCCGCGAGCACTTCCCCGACCGGGCCGACGACCTGAAGCAGCGCCTGGTCAACTGGGGCGGCAACGCCTCCGGCGAGCACATCGCCAACATCGACAACCTCGGCAACGTCCACCCCGACACCTTCTGGTGGGACCACGACCTGGGCAACGTGCGCAGCCGCCCCTTCTCCGAGATCTGGCGGGACACCTCCGATCCGCTGATGGCCGGCTTCCGCCAGCGCCCGCGGCCGCTCAAGGGGCGCTGTGCCGAGTGTCGCTTCCTCGACATCTGCAACGGCAATACCCGCGTGCGGGCCTGGAAGGTGACCGGCGATCCCTGGGAGGAGGATCCCGGCTGCTACCTGACCAACGCCGAGATCGGCGTCGACGAGGGCCATGACCGGCGCGTGGCGGCACCCTATGAGGCCATCCAGGCCACCGAGCTCTGAGCCGCGCCAGGCGACGACCATGACCGTGACATCCCGGGAGAGCGAGCCATGACGGCATTCCGCAAGACACAACACCTGAGCTTCGACCTCGACGAGGCGCCGCTGGGCCGCGGCGAGGTGGCCATCGTCGGCGCCGGCCCCGGCGACCCGGGGCTGCTGACCCTGCGCGCCCTGTCGCTGCTGCAGCAGGCGGACTGCCTGGTGTTCGACCGGCTGGTCTCCGCCGAGATCCTCGCCATGGCCAGGCCCGAGGCGCGTCGCTTCTACGTGGGCAAGGCCTCGCGCTGCCACGCCCTGACCCAGGAGGAGACCAATGCCCTGCTGGTGCGCCTGGCCGGCGAGGGCGAGCGGGTGCTGCGCCTGAAGGGCGGCGACCCCTATATCTTCGGCCGTGGCGGCGAGGAGGCCGAGGCCCTGATCGAGCACGGCATCGGCTTCCGGGTGGTGCCGGGCATCACCTCCGCCTCGGGCTGCTCCAGCTACGCCGGCTTTCCGCTGACCCACCGCGACTACGCCCAGAGCGTCACCTTCGTCACCGGCCACTGCAAGGGGGACCGGGAGCTGGACCTGAACTGGGCGGCCCTGGCCGTGCCCCACCACACCACGGTGTTCTACATGGGCCTGGCCAACGCGGCGATGATCCGCCGCGAGCTGCAGCGCCACGGCATGCCCGCCGCCACCCCGGTCGCCCTGGTGGAGCGCGGCACGACCCCGGAGCAGCGCCACGTGCTGGCCACCCTGGGTGACCTGGTCGAGGTGATCGAGCGCGAGGCCTTCCGGCCCCCCACCCTGATCGTGGTGGGCGAGGTGGTGCGGCTGGCCGACGCCCTGGCGCCGTCCATGACCCGCCTGGCCCGCGAGCCGGATGCCGCGCTGGCCGCCGCCCCCCACCTCATGCCCGGGAGGGTCGCCCTGTGATACGACCCGCCCTGCTGCTCGGTGGCCTGCTGGGGCTGCTGGCTCCGGCGCTGCCGGCCCTGGCCGAAGCGCCGGACCCCAACATGCTCTACAACCGCCACTGTGCCATCTGCCACGGCGTGAGCCGGCTGGGCGGCATCGGGCCGGCGCTGCTGCCGGACAACCTCTCGCGGCTCAAGCACGACGAGGCGGTCTCGGTGATCCGCGACGGCCGACCCGCCACCCAGATGCCCGCCTACCGGGAACTGCTCGCGGAGGAGGAGGTCTTGGCGCTGGCCGAGTGGATCTTCACGCCGCCCGAGCACGAGCCCAGCTGGGAGGCGGCGGACATCCTGGCCAGCCACGAGGTGCGTCACCCCTACGGCAGCCTGCCCGATGCGCCGGTGTTCGAGGTCGAGGACCTCAAGAACCTCTTCATCGTCGTGGAGATCGGTGACCACCATGTCAGCCTGCTCGACGGCGACCGCTTCGAGCGGATCACCCGCTTCCCCAGCCGCTATGCGCTGCACGGCGGCCCCAAGTACAGCCCGGATGGCCGCTACGTCTACTTCGGTTCCCGGGACGGCTGGGTGACCAAGTACGACATCTACAACCTGGCGGTCACCGCCGAGGTGCGCGCCGGGATCAACATGCGCAACATCGCCGTCTCCGCCGATGGCCGCTATGTGCTGGCCGGCAACTACCTGCCCCACAGCCTGGTGCTGCTGGATGCCCGGGACCTGGACCTGATCGCGGTGATCCCGGTGGAGGGGCTCGACGGCGAGACCTCGCGGGTCAGTGCCGTCTATACCGCGCCGCCGCGCAACAGCTTCGTGGCGGCCCTGCGCGATATTCCCGAGGTGTGGGAGATCCGCTGGCCCGAGCAGCGCGCCGAGGGCGACGAGGCCATCGTCGGCGACTTCGCGCTGCACCGCATGGAGGCCCCCGACTACCTGGACGACTTCTTCTTCGACCAGCAGTACCGCTACATCGTGGGCGCGGCCCGCGGTGGCCAGGGCGGCCAGGTGTTCGACATGGACGCGGAGCGCAAGGTGGCGGACCTGCCCCTGGAGGGCATGCCGCACCTGGGCGCCGGCATCACCTGGGAACTGGACGGCCGCCGGGTGATGGCGATCCCCCACATCGACAAGGGGCAGGTCTCGGTGTTCGACATGAGCGACTGGTCGCTGATCACCCATCTCGAGACCGACGGTCCCGGCTTCTTCATGCGCAGCCACGAGAACTCGCCCTACGCCTGGGTGGATGTCTTCTTCGGCCCCCACCACGACCGTATCCACGTCATCGACAAGCAGTCGCTGGAGATCGTCGAGACGCTGATCCCGGAGCCCGGCAAGACCGCCGCCCACGTGGAGTTCGACCGCCGCGGCGAGACCCTGCTGCTGAGCATCTGGGACGACGACGGCTACCTGCTGAAGCTCGATGCCAACACCCTGGAGGAGCTGGACCGCATGCCCATGCGCAAGCCCTCGGGCAAGTACAACGTCTGGAACAAGACCCAGTACGAGGAGGGCACCAGCCACTGAGCGGGCGAGATAAGAAGCATTATTGATACCTGTCATGGTCCCGGCGGTCCCGGGCAAGGCACAATGGGCGAGACACCTCCAGTGCAACCCTCGGGACAGCTGCCATGACGTCACCCCAACCCGAGCCGGCCGGCATCCCCGTCGCTCGGCTCGCCTTCCGCCCCTTCTTCCTGCTGGCCTCGCTGTTCAGCGTGCTGGCCATGGTGGTGTGGTTCGCCTTCTGGCACGGCGACATCCTGTTGCGCCCCCATGGCGGGCTGATGTGGTGGCACCAGCACGAGATGATCTTCGGCTTCGGCGCCGCCGTGGCGGTGGGCTTCCTGCTCACGGCGGCACAGAACTGGACCGGCCAGCCGAGCCTGCGAGGGGCACCGCTGCTGGGGCTGGTGGGGGTCTGGTTGGCCGCCCGGCTGCTGATCGCCTTCCCCATGGGGCTCCCCGCCGGGCTGCTGATGGCCATCGACCTGGCCTTCCTGCCCCTGGCCGCCCTGGCGCTCGCGCGGATGGTGGTGGCGGTTCGCCAGTGGCGCAACCTGGTCTTCGTGCCGATCTTCCTGCTCATGGCGGTGGCCAACCTGGCCATGCACCTGGGGGTGATGCGCGGCCAGCTGCCGCCGATCCGCGAGGGCGGCTACCTGGGGGTGCTGCTGATCGCCACCCTGATGGTGCTGCTGGGCGGCCGGGTGATCCCCTTCTTCACCTCCCGGCGGCTCGACCGCCCGAAGCCCGCCGAGTGGCCGATGCTGGAGCGGCTCTCGCTGTGGTCGATCTACGCGGTGGTGCTGCTGCAGCTGGCGGTGCTGCTCGGGGTCGAACTGCCCCGGGGCCTGCTGGGCTGGATCATGCTGGTGGCCGCCGCCGCCAACGGCGTGCGCCTGGCCCGCTGGGGCGGGCAGCATACTCTCGCCGAGCCGCTGCTGTGGGGGCTGCACCTGAGCTATGCCTTCATCGTGGTGGGGCTGGTGATGTGGGCCCTGGCACTGACCGGGGTGTTCCGCGTGGAGCTGGCGCTGCATGCCCTGGCCATCGGCGGCATCGCCAGCATGATGCTGGCGATGATGGCGCGGGTCTCGCTGGGGCATACCGGCCGGCCGATCCGCACCCTGCCGGGTATCGGCGTGGCGCTGGGGCTGATGTTCACCGGCGCCCTGCTGCGTTCGCCGGTGCTGGCGCTCTTCCCGCAGATCACCCACTGGACCTACAACCTGAGCATCGTCTTCTGGTGCATCGCCTACCTGATCTTCCTGTTCCACTATGCGGTGCCGTTGACCACGGCCCGGGTCGACGGAAAGGATGGCTGAGGGCGCACGGGAGGCTGCCAATGCTCGAGCACTACTTCCTGGTCAAGCACCTGCATGTCACCGCCGCGACCCTGAGCCTGCTGTTCTTCATGCTGCGGGCCTGGTGGTCGGTGCGGGAGTCGCCCTGGCGGCAGCGCCGCTGGGTGAAGGTGCTGCCCCACCTGATCGATACCCTGCTGCTGACGCTCGGCGTGCTGCTGATGGTGATGCTCGGGATGTGGCCCCACCAGCACCCCTGGCTGGCCGCCAAGCTCATCGCCCTGCTGCTTTACATCGGGCTGGGCACGGTGGCGATCAAGCGCGGCCCCACGCCCGCGGTACGCGGTGCCGCGGCCCTGGCCGCGGTGGCCACCTTCCTCTACATGCTGGGGGCGGCGATCCGCCATGATCCGCTCTCCTGGCTGGCGGCCGGCTGAGGCGCCGAATGACGCGTGGGCTCGCGGCTCTCTATACTGGGGCGGAGTGTCCGATAACCACCGACAAGGAGTGACTTCATGAGCCAACAGGATCTTCCCTCCGGCGCCGGCCAGGTCGCCGAGCAGTTTCCCGAGGTGTGGGACGCCTATGCCGCCCTGGGCAAGGCGTGCGCCGAGGCGGGCCCCCTGGATGCCCGTACCCGGCGCCTGGTCAAGCTGGCGCTGGCCGTGGGCGCGCGCTCCGAGGGCGCGGTGCACTCCCATGCCCGCCGCGGCCTGGAGGAGGGCGAGTCTCCCGAGGCGCTGAAGCAGGTGGCCATGCTGGCCATCCCGACCCTGGGCCTGCCCAGCGGCGTCGCGGCGCTGACCTGGATCGAGGATCTCACCGAGGCGTGACCCCTCCCTGCCGGCAGTGCGCTGCCGGCTTCCCCCCTTGCCGCGTCTGGCAAGCCTCCGTTGCCGCCTTCCGACCACTCCCTATTGACCCTCGTCAAAGTCATGGACGGGTTCCGGCTGCTACTCTTTAACATGCATGCTGAATGCATATTAAAGGGGGCGGAAACGGCGGTTGCACAGCGGCGAACGCGGGCCGCCGGTTTCGACAAGAATGCAAGACGAGCAAGGGGGTATGGTCCATGACCGAAGGCCTGACAAAGGCAGCTGCCCGCAATATCTTCTATGGCGGGTCGCTGTTCTTCTTCCTGGTGTTTGCCGCGCTGACGGCTCACAGCCATTTCTACATCGTCAATACGTCCACCCAGCCGATGACGGACTCCGTGCGGCAGGGCAAGCATGTCTGGGAGCAGCACAACTGCATCAACTGCCACACCATCCTCGGTGAAGGCTCCTACTTCGCCCCGGAGATCGGCAACGTCTGGACCCGCTATGGCGGCCACGACAACCCCGAGGGGGCCCGCATGGCCCTGGCGGCCTGGATGCGTGCCCAGCCGACCGGTGCCCCGAACCGTCGTCAGATGCCCTACTTCGAGATCAACGACGAAGAGATGCAGGCGCTGATCGACTTCTTCGAGTGGACCGACTCCATCGACACCCAGGGCTGGCCGCCCCATCCGGCCGGTTGATCCGGACGCCATGACCCCGCCGGATTCCCGAACCCAGGAGAGCCGAACCGATGAAATATGAAACGCAGAGGGTGGCCCTGCCATTCTTCATGGTCGCGATGGCGCTGTTCGCGCTGCAGATCGTCTTCGGTCTTGCCGCCGCCGCCGCCTATGTCTGGCCTCACTTCATGTCCGAGGCCATGCCCTTCAACATCACCCGTACCAGCCACACCAACCTGCTGATCGTCTGGCTGCTGATCGGCTTCATGGGCTGCACCTACTACCTGATGCCCGAGGAGGCCGAGAACGAGATCTACAGCCCCAACCTCGCCTATCTGCAGCTGGCGATCTTCGCCATCGCCGGCGCCGGGGCGCTGATCAGCTACCAGTTCGGCATCCACGAGGGGCGCCACTACCTCGAGCAGCCGCTCTGGTCGAAGATCCTGATCACGATCTCCTTCCTGATGTTCCTGTTCAACACCAGCCTGACCATGCTCAAGGGGCGCAAGACGGCCATCAACATGGTGCTGATGCTCGGCCTCTGGCTGGCCGCGGTGTTCTGGCTGTTCGCCTTCTACAACCCCGATAACCTGGCGCTGGACAAGCTGTGGTGGTGGTGGATCGTCCACATCTGGGTGGAAGGCGTGTGGGAGCTGATCATGGCCTCCCTGCTCGGCTACCTGCTGATCAAGATGACCGGCGTCGACCGCGAGATCATCGAGAAGTGGCTCTACGTCATCGTCGGCCTGGCGCTGTTCTCCGGCCTGCTGGGCACCGGCCACCACTACTACTGGATCGGCACCCCCGGCTACTGGCAGCCCATCGGCAGCATCTTCTCCACCCTGGAGGTGATCCCGTTCTTCGCCATGGTGGTGTTCGCCTTCTACATGTTCTGGAAGGGCAACCGCAACCACCCGAACAAGGCCGCCATGCTGTGGACCATGGGCAGTGCCGCCGTGGCCTTCTTCGGCGCCGGCGTGTGGGGCTTCATGCACACCCTGTCGTGGATCAACTACTACACCCACGGCACCCAGATCACCGCGGCCCACGGCCACCTGGCCTTCTACGGCGCCTACGTGATGCTGGTGCTGGGCGTCATCACCTACGCCATGCCGCAGCTGCGCCGCGTGCAGCCCTACAACCAGGTGCTGAACATGTGGGCCTTCTGGATCATGACCTCCGCCATGTGGTTCATGACCTTCACCCTGACCTTCGCAGGCGTCGTCCAGACCCACCTGCAGCGGGTGCTCGGCATGAACTTCATGCAGATCCAGGATCAGCTCGATCTCTTCTACGTGTTCCGCTTCGGCACCGGTATCTTCGTCGGCCTCGCCGCGGTGATGTTCATCTACGCGGTCTTCGGGCCGGCGCGCGAGCAGGTGCCCGCCACCAGCAAGCCGCTGACCGCCACCGAGTGAGCCCCCTGGCGGGCCGCGGCCCCTGCCGCGGCCCGCCGGTGAAACCCCTGGAGTGACCCATGTCCCATACCGCAACGGTGTCCGAGCTCGACCGGGAGCTGCCCTTCTACCAGCCGGTCGGCAATGAATGCGCCCTCTTCGAGCAGGCCTACCGGCAGCACCTGCCGCTGCTGCTCAAGGGCCCCACGGGTTGCGGCAAGACCCGCTTCGTGACCCATATGGCGGAGAAGCTGGGGCGGCCGCTGTTCACCGTCTCCTGCCATGACGATCTCACCGCCGCCGACCTCACCGGCCGCTACCTGCTGCAGGGTGGCGAGACCCGCTGGGTCGACGGCCCGCTGACCCGCGCCGTGCGCGAGGGCGGCATCTGCTATCTCGACGAGGTGGTCGAGGCGCGCAAGGACGTCACCGTGGTGCTGCACCCGCTGACCGACGACCGCCGCCTGCTGCCCCTGGAGCGCACCGGCGAGCTGCTCGAGGCGCCCGACGACTTCATGCTGGTGGTCTCCTACAACCCCGGCTACCAGCATATCCTCAAGTCCCTGAAGCCCAGCACCCGCCAGCGCTTCGTGGCGATGTCCTTCGACTTCCCGCCCCCCGACGTGGAGTGCGGCATCGTGGCCCGGGAGAGCGGCCTGTCCCACCAGCGCTGCGCCGCTCTGGTCAACCTGGCCGCCCGCCTGCGCGAGCTCAAGGGCCAGGACCTGGAGGAGGGGGTCTCCACGCGCCTGCTGGTCTACTGCGCCACCCTGATCCAGGCCGGCATGCCGATCCTGGAGGCCACCCGCGCCACCCTGGTGGAGCCGCTGACCGACGACCTGGACGTCCAGGAAGGGCTTATGGAAGCCATCAACGCAACCTTCGGCTGAGCCGAAGGGGGAGTCCGCCATGCTGCACTTTCTCGAGGTCGAGGAGTTCGTCGGCCGCCACTGGCACCGCTGGGCCTCCAGCGCCGCCAGCTATCGGCGCTATCCCGAGGCCGCCGTGCCCCTGGAGGAGCTGCGCCACGTGCTCGGCGTCTTCTTCCGCGCCAGCGGCGGCGAGTGCGGCCTGGAGGTCGCCGCCATCGTGGCGCGCAGCTCGGCGCATCGGCTCTCGCTGCGCCAGCGCCTCGGCTTCGACGACGAGGCCGTGGACCAGGCGCGTCGCGACGAGGAACATCTGCTGCTGCCGCCGACCCTGGATGTCTTCCCCGAGGCGCGCCTCAACCGCGACCTCTACTTCTGGCTGACCGCCTACCTGGCGGTGGCCCGGCATCCGGAGCGCCACGCCGACCCGCTGCAGGATGACCTGGCGCGGCTGCGCGAGGCGATGCGGACCACCGAGGCGGCCCTCGAGCGCTTCCCCGGCCTTGCCGGGCGCTATCGCGAGCTGTGCAGGGCGCTGCTGGCGGTGCGGCCGGTGCGGCGCAAGCTGCCGCCCATGGAGCAGGCCTTGGAGGCCACGCTGCGCGCCCTGCTGGGCGACGATACGCCGCTCGAGGGCTGGGCCGCCTCCATGGCCGCCGCGGTAGCCGATCCGGAGGTGTCCCTGGCGCCCTTCCAGGCCCCCCGGGGCTATCGGCCGCCGCTGCCGGTGCCTCTGTGGGGCCAGGTGGTCGACCTGGGCCTGGGCCACGGCCGCGAGGAGAGCGACGAGGACCCCCACGACGGCGAGGCCAACAGCGCCCAGCAGGCCAGCGAGGGCAAGCGCAAGGCCGAGCGTCGCCACCAGGACCAGTCGGAGCGCAACGACCCGCTGGTCGCCAACCGCTTCGAGAAGATGCTCTCCTGGACCGAGATGGTGAACCTCAACCGCCTGGTGGAGGACAACGAGGACGAGGAGGCCAAGCGCGCCGCCGAGCAGATCGAGGAGATCGTCATCAGCCCGCACAAGCAGCGGGCGGCGACCCGGCTCAAGGTCGACCTCGACCTGCCGCCGGACGAGGCGCTGGGCGAGCGCCTGCGCGGCAGGCAGCTCTACCCGGAGTGGAACTACCGCAAGCAGCGCTACCTGCCCGACCACTGCCAGGTGATCACCGATCTGCAGAGCGAGGAGGGCGAGCAGTGGGAGCCCGACGACGCCACGCGGCGGCGCATCCGCCGGGTGCGCCGGGAATTCGAGGCGCTGCGTCCGCGCCGCGAGATACTGCGTGGCCAGGTCGACGGCTCCGATCTCGACATGGACGCCGTGATCCGCTCGCGCTGCGACCTGGCCGCCACCGGCGAGGCCAGCGACCGCCTCTACCTGTCGGCCCGCGAGCAGGCCCGCGACCTGGCGGTGGATATCCTGATCGACGTCTCGCTCTCCACCGACGCCTGGCTGGACGACCGCCGGGTGCTCGACGTGGAGAAGGAGGCGCTGCTGGTGCTGGGCCACGGCCTGGCCGGCTGCGGCGACGACTACGCCATCCACTGCTTCACCTCCCATCGCCGCCAGAAGGTGTGGGTTAACACCATCAAGGGCTTCGAGGAGGCGATGGGCGAGCGGGTGGCGCGGCGGGTCTCGGCCCTCAGGCCCGGCCACTACACCCGCATGGGGCCGGCGATCCGCCACGTGACCGGGGAACTGGCCAAGCGACCCAATCGCCACCGCCTGCTGCTGGTGATCACCGACGGCAAGCCCAACGATACCGATTACTACGAGGGGCGCTACGGCATCGAGGACACCCGCAAGGCGGTGCTCGAGGCGCGCCAGCAGGAGGTGCGGGTGTTCGGCGTCACCGTGGACCGCGAGGCGCACCAGTACGTCTCTCACCTGTTCGGCCGCGGCAGCTACGCCATCGTCAACCGGCCCGAGCACCTGGCCCAGGCGCTGCCGGGCATCTACCGACAGATCATCGGTCACTGAGGAGGGCCGGCCATGAGGAACGACAGCGTGTCGAATCGCCGTCCCGCCATTGCCGTGGTGGTGGGGCTGCTGGTGGCCCTGGCGGTGATCACCCCGCTGGCCTGGCTGATCAACACCCGCGACTGGGGCATCCTGGTGATGTTCGTGGTGCCCTTCGCCGTCTGGGGGCTGATCTGGCTGGGCCGCCGCCTGGCCGAATGGGCCGGCGTCGGCCCACCGCCCTGAAGGCCCCCCGTTTACTGCCGCAGTAACGAGACGCGCCGCCTACGTGGGCGGCGCGTCTCATTGGGGGGCAGGCTCGCTATGCCGCCTGGGCCACCAGGTAGCCGGCGCCCACCAGCAGCAGGGTGAAGAGCGTGAGGCCGGTGAAGGCGCCGCGCCAGGCCGGCGTCGAGGCGCGAAGGCCCAGGTAGACCATCAGCACCCGGTGCGCCTTGAAGAAGGTGGTGGCCAGCAGCAGTGCCGCCGACCACAGCGGCAGCGCCTCCAGGCGGGCCTCGCCGCCCAGCCGGGCCGAGGCCATGGTGATCAGGGTCAGGCCCATCAGCACCGCCCAGGTGATCAGCAGCCGGCGGGTGGCGCCATCGGGGGCGGCCTTCGTCGAGACATTCATCGGCTTACCTCAGCAGATAGATGATGGGGTAGAGCAGGATCCAGATCAGGTCGACCATGTGCCAGAAGGCGGCGGCGGTCTCCACGTTGTCGTGGGAGAGCTTCCAGGCCACCAGGGCGATCAGCCCCAGGCCGAAGAGCACATGGGCGAAGTGGAAGCCGGTCAGCAGGTAGTAGAAGGTGAAGAAGGTGTTGGTCTCGGGCGCAAGGCCCTGGCCGAGCTTGTCGGCGTACTCCACCACCTTGACCACGCAGAACACCACCCCCAGGGCGAAGGCGCCGGCCAGCCACTGGCGGCAGCGCCGCCGCTCGCCACGGCCGATGGCCTGCACCGCCAGGGCCGCGAACAGCCCGCTGGTCAGCAGCACCAGGGTGTTAAGGCCGCCGGCCACCGGGTCGAGCAGCTGCTGGGAGGCGTCGAACACCTCGCGCTCTCCGGCGCGCAGCCAGGCGAACAGGCCGAAGAAGGCGGCGAACACCAGCATCTCGCTCAAGATCAGCACCCACATGAGCGGATTGCCCGGCAGTGCCGAGAGCGGCCCCCAGCCGGGGTTGGGCAGCGAACCCTCGCGGGCTGCGTCGCGTTCGCTCATCTCGGCCCTTTTCGTTTCAACCCCCTCCATCTCAGCCCTCCGGGGGGGCGGGAGCGGGCTCGAACTCGGCGCGCACCCCTGGGGTGGTGAGCTTCCAGCCGGCCCAGGCGAACAGCACGGTGAGCAGGGTGGCGGCGAGGATCAGCCCGCCCAGCAGGCCGATCAGCCCGGCGACGGGCTCCTGGGTGTTGATCGCCGCCTCGGTGGTGGCCTCCGGCAGCAGGCCGAAGGTCAGCGGCGTCAGCGCCGCGCCGCCCAGCACGCCGACGAAACCGGCCGCCATCAGGGCGACGAAGGCGCGCCTGGCCCAGGGCAGCCGGCGCAGCAGGGCGATGGCCAGGGTCAGGGTGACCAGCGCGCCGACCGCCAGCAGGCCGGCGACGCGAGCGCTGCGCTCGATCATCCAGGCCACGCCGCCGGTCAGCCCGCCGCTGCCGGCCTCGACGCCCAGGCTGGTGGCCAGCCCCTCGCCCGGGGCCAGGGGCAGGGCGAGCAGCCCCATCACCGCCAGCGAGAAGAGGATGAAGCCCCAGGCCAGGCCGGTGACGGCCGGGGAGCGTCGGGGCCGCGGAGGAGGTGTCATGGCAGCGGCTCCGTCAGTCATCCAGGCGCACCGCGGCGCCGCCAAACAGCAGGCTGCGCGGGTCGCGCAGTGGCTGGCCGGCCATCAGGCGATGGATGCCGACGCCGCAGCGGCCGATGGTCCAGACCAGGCAGGCGGTGAAGAAGCCGTAGCCCAGCGTCCAGGAGGCCCAGGCGGGGGCGCCGACCCACCCCAGCAGGTTCCAGGCGGCCAGGGCGCCGGCGCCGGCCAGGGCGCCCAGCCAGAAGGTGCGGATCTGGAACAGCAGGTGGCTGTCGGCCATGGGCGAGACCCGGCCGCGGCGCAGGTGGGCGATCAGCACACCGATCGGCGCGGTGATCACCGCCATGATGCTGCCCAGGTAGAGCACGTAGATGACGGCGGCCAGGCCGCGACCCCGGGTGTCGGGTGCAAGCGTGGTGTCGGTGTGGGACATGTCGACGGGTCTCCTGTCGGGGGCTTCCTGTAACCATGCATCCTGAATACTACTATGCCGCCGGAATACCCCAGCGACATTGTCGGAAATCAAATCAATGGCCTTTCACTGGCGCCGGGAACGCCTGCGCCCGGCGGGGCCGGGCGCAGGGAGTGGGTGGAAGAGTGAAGGAAACTCAGGTCTTGCCTTCGGCCTTGAGCTGCTCCTGCTCCGCGATCATGCGGTCCACGGAGGAGATGTGGTACTCGTCCGCGAAGGCGCCCTCGGGCTCCTTGAGCCAGATGAAGCAGACCAGCCAGCTGAAGAAGGCGCCCGCCGCCAGGATGTAGAAGAACTGGGTCGGGGTGACGAAGGTGAAGATGGTCAGGTAGACCACCGCCCCCACGTTGCCGTAGGCGCCGGCCATGCCGGAGATCTGGCCGGTGATGCGGCGCTTGATCGACGGGATGATGCCGAAGGTGGCGCCCTCCGAGCCCTGCACGAAGAAGGAGGTGAAGATGGTGATGGCGATCGCCAGGATCAGCGGCCAGCTGGAGTTCATCATCGCCATCAGGGTGAAGCCGATGCCGATGCCGAACATGTAGCTGAGCATCACGAAGCGCCGGTTGCCCATGCGGTCGGAGACCGCGCCGCCCATGGGGCGCGCCACCAGGTTGACGAAGGCGAACGACGAGGCGATCAGGCCGGCGGCCGCGGCGGAGAGGCCCCAGGTCTGCTCGAAGAACATCGGCAGCATGGAGATCACCGCCAGTTCCGCGCCGAAGTTGGCGAAGTAGGTGGTGTTCAGCGCGGCCACGCTGTTGAAGTGGTACTTGTCGTCCTCCGGCACGCCCTTCCTGAGGATCGGCACGTTGACGCGAATGATCTGCACCACCTGGTAGATCACGATGGCCACGATCGCGAGGTAGGCGATTACCGCGGCGGTGGTGGACATGAAGCCCATGTTCTGGATACGCCACACCAGGATCGCCAGCACGCCGACCAGCGGGATGGTCCACAGGATCAGCTTGACCATGTCGGCCCAGCTGCTGACCTCCATGGCCATCGCCTTGCGGGTCTTGCGGTGGGAGGTGGCATCGGGGCCGTCGGTGATGGCGAACCAGTAGAAGACGCCGTAGGCGGCCATCACGAAGGCGCTCTGGGCGATGGCCCAGCGCCAGCCCTCGTCGCCGCCGTACCAGACGATGGCGATGGTGGGCAGGGTCATGGCGGCGGCGGCGGAGCCGAAGTTGCCCCAGCCGGCGTAGAAGCCCTCGGCGAAGCCGATGTGCTTGGGCTTGAACCACAGCGCGGTCATGTGGATGCCGACCACGAAGCTGGCGCCGATGGAGCTCAGCACCAGGCGGGCGACCAGCAGCTGGGTCATGCTGTTGCCGAAGGCGAACATCAGCGCGGGAATCGCCATGACCACCATCAGGATCGAGAAGACCCGGCGGGGGCCGAAGCGGTCCAGCGCCATGCCGACGATGATCCGCGCCGGGATGGTCAGTGCCACGTTGCAGATGGCAAAGAGGCGGATATGGTCCTGGGTCAGCCAGTCGACGTCGCGCAGCATGCTGGTAGCCAGCGGCGCCATGTTGAACCAGACATAGAAGGTGATGAAGAAGGCGATCCAGGTCAGGTGCAGGGCCCTGATCTCCGGAGTGCGTACCTTGAACAGGTCAGCGACTTTCATGGTCGTGTCATCCTTTTCGCAAGGCGAACGGGGCCGATCAGCTGGGCAGGATCAGTAGGGGACATTCGGCGCGGCGAGTCAGGAAGGAGCTGACGCTGCCGAAGGTCATGTAGTCGAGCTCGTCGACGAAGTAGCTCAGCGACTGGGCGATGAAGCCACCGTCGGGCTTCTGGCTGTGGCGGGCGATCACCAGGATGTCCGGCGACAGGCGCTTGGTGGCATCGAGCAGCATCTTGCGGGCGTCGCCCTCGGCGATGATCAGCTCGGCGTCGAGGCCCTCCTTCACGGCCACCTCGACCGCCTCCTCGAGGTCGGCCTTGAGCTCCCGGTACTCCTCCTGGAAGAGGTCCTCGTTGGCGTCGGTGGAGTCACGCGGGTTCTCGGCGACGCCGACCAGCACGATCAGCGGCGACATGGCGTGAAACATGGTGATGGTCCGGGCCAGTGCCAGCTTGGCATTCCGCGAACCGTCATAGGCGATCATGATCTTCATGGGGCACCTCCAGCATCCGGGGTAGAGGCGGGGCGGCCGGGTTCTCCCGGCCGCCGGGCGTGTGGTAAGGGCGGGTCAGGGGTTCTTCACGTAGGCGTTCTTGCGCAGGTAGAACCACCAGTTGATCACCAGGCAGACCGCGTAGAAGATCGCGAAGCCGTACATGGCGAGCTCGGGGGTGCCGGCCTGGATCTGCTCACCCATCACCCGCGGGGCGATGAAGGCGCCGTAAGCGGCCACGGCGGAGGTCCAGCCCAGCACCGGGCCCTTCTGGTGCTGGTCGAAGATCACGCCGATGCTGCGGAAGGTGGAGCCGTTGCCGATGCCGCTGGCGGCGAACAGCACCACGAACAGGATCATGAAGATCGCGAAGTAGCTGTTCGGGTCGGTGGCGTTGTAGGCCAGCATCATCACGTAGCCGGTCACCGCGGAGGCCACCACCATGACCACCGAGATGATCTGGGTGACGATGGAGCCGCCCACCTTGTCGGAGATCCAGCCGCCGATGGGACGGATCAGGGCGCCGACGAAGGGGCCGATCCAGGCCCAGGTCAGGGCGCTGGGGGCGTCGGGGTTGGCCACGCGGGTCACGGTGCCGTCGGCGGCGACCTCCATCATGTTGCCGAAGATGACGTTGATGGAGAGCGGCAGGGCCGCGGAGAAGCCGATGAAGGAGCCGAAGGTCAGGATGTAGAGGACCGTCATCGACCAAGTGTGCTTGTTCGAGAAGATCGCGAACTGCTTCTGGATGTTCGGCTTGATGTCGCCGGGGATCAGGCGCAGCAGCACCACGGTCAGCACGATGGTCAGCGGGACGGCGATCCACATGTTGAGCCATACCAGGGCCAGCATGCCGATGACGCTGGTGACCGCCCCCACGGCGTAGAGGCCGAGGATCTTGCCGAAGGCCTGGGCCGGGGTGCCCGGGTCGGGGGTGATGGTGCGCAGGTTGTTCATGCCGAACCAGCCGGCGAAGGCCAGCGGGATCAGGAAGACCAGCCAGATGAAGCCGGCGTTCTGGATCCAGGTATCGGTGCCTGCCTCGATGCGCCCGATCAGGGTGCCGCTGGCGCTCTGCAGCTCCATGGGGCTGCCGGCGATGGCGCCGAAGATGCCCACGGTCATCACCAGCGGGATCAGGATCTGCATGGTGGTGACGCCGAAGTTGCCGAGGCCGGCGTTCATGCCCAGCGCATAGCCCTGCTGCTTCTTCGGGTAGAAGGTGGAGATGTTGCTCATGGAGGCGGCGAAGTTGCCGCCGCCGATGCCGGAGAGCAGTGCCAGGGCCTGGAAGACCCACAGCGGTGTCTCGGGATTCATCAGCGCGATGCCGGTCCCCAGTGCCGGGAACATCAGCAGGGCGGTGGTCAGGAAGACGGTGTTGCGCCCGCCGGCGATGCGGATCATGAACGAGGCGGGAATCCGCAGGGTCGCCCCGGAGAGCCCTGCCAGGGCGGTCAGGGTGAACAGCTCACCCACCGTGAACGGGAAGCCCAGGTTCTGCATCTGGGTGGTGATCATCCCCCACATCAACCAGACGGCAAAGCCCATCAGCAGGCTCGGGATGGAGATCCACAGGTTGCGGGTGGCGACCTTCCTGCCCTCCTTCTCCCAGAACTCCTCGTTCTCGACATCCCAGTGTTCGATGTCGGCATTCTTCCTGGTCATGGCATTTCCCCTTGAGGCTAGCGGTGTGCTCTTGGCGCTTGGCATCGGTTGACCGATATCAAGACGGTGAGCCTTGGGGGGAAAGATACGCCTGACCGGCAAGGCGCGAAACGTGGCGAAAGGGGCCAGAAAATGGCGGGATACCTCCAGGGAGGTAGTGGGGGATAAGCGGCAACCCATTGCTTGGTATGGGGTTTTTCTTGAGGGGAGTAGAGGGCGAGGGGGGCGCAGGGGCCCCCGGATTATTTGGAGGTATCCACACAGAGCCGCGGGGTATTCCTCGCGGGCTCAGCGGTCGATGCCCTCCTGCACCGCCCACACGGCGGCCTCGACTCGGGAGCGCAGGTTGAGCTTCTTGAGCAGGTGCTTGACGTGCACCTTCACCGTGCCCTCGGTGATGTCGAGCTTGCGGGCGATCATCTTGTTGGAGAGCCCGCCGGCCAGCTCGCGCAGGATCTCCCGCTCGCGCTGGGTGAGGCTCTGGATGTCGGGTGCCGCCGGCTGGCTGCGCTGGCTGCGCAGCGCCCCGGCCAGCAGGGCGGTGAGGCTCTCGCTGATCACCATGCGGCCCAGCGACGCCTGGCGCAGCTGTCGGATCATCTCGTCCGGGTCCATGTCCTTGAGCAGGTAGCCGTCGGCGCCCGCCTGCAGGGCGTCCACCACGTCTTCCTCGTGGTCGGAGACGGTGAACATCACCACCCGGCCGGCGAAGCCCTCCTCGCGCAGCCGCTTGAGGGTCTCGATGCCGTTCATGCCGGGCATGTTGAGGTCGAGGAGCACCATGTCGGGGTCGAGTGCCAGGGCCAGGCGGATGCCCTCCGCGGGCTCGCCGGCCTCGCCGATCAGCGCCATGTCTTCCTCCAGCTCCAGCAGCTGGGAGACGCCGCGGCGCAGCAGCGGATGGTCGTCGATGATCAGGATGCTGGCGGGGGTGTCGTGGGGGGTATCGGTCATCCTGGCTTATTCCCTGTGGCCTTGGCGGTCGGTGGCGATGGCGTCGAGGCGCGGATCGACGGAGGTGGCGGGGCGGCTGTCCGCCCCGACGTGCTGGCTGATCAGGCGCGCGGTCTGGGGGGTGAACACCAGCTCCACCCGGGTGCCGCCGCCGGCGCGGTTCTGCAGCGTCAGGCGGCCTCCCAGGGTCTCGGCCCGGTCGCGCATGATCACCAGGCCGTAGTGCATGGGCGGGGAGCTGTCGTCCGCAAGGCCCACCCCGTCATCCTCGACGACGACGTGCAGGCGCGCCGCGCGGAAACTCACCGTGACCGCAGCCCAGTGGGCGTTGGCGTGCTTGACCACGTTGGCCAGCGACTCCCGCACCACCTGCAGCACGTGGATCTCCTCGTTGGGGTTGAGCAGGTGGGGCGGCAGGTCGACGGTCAGCCCCACCCGGGTGCCCAGCCGCTCGCCGAACTCCTCCACGGTCTGGCGCAGGGCGCTGGCCAGCCCCGGCCCCTCGAGCTTGAGGCGGAAGGTGGTAAGCAGCTCGCGCAGCTGGCGGTAGGCGCTGTCGAGCCCGGTGCGCAGCTCGTCGAACACCGCCGCCTGGGTCTCCCGCGGGGCCTCCTTCTGCTGCATGCGCTCCAGCCGCGCCACCTGCATCTTCAGGTAGGAGAGCGACTGGGCCAGGGAGTCGTGGAGCTCCCGGGCGATGATGGTGCGTTCGTTCATCAGCGTGACCTGCTGCTGCTCCTCGATGCGGCGCTGCAGGTAGACGGCGGTGGCCAGCTGGTCGGCCAGGGCGTTGAGCAGGCGCTTGACGCTGTCGGTGAGTGGGACATCCCGCGGGTACCAGACCTCCAGGGTGCCCAGCATCAGGTCGCCCACGCTCACCGGCAGCAGCTGGCACTCGCCGGCCTCGGTGGCCTGCAGGGTCAGCGGCTGGGGGTCGAGCAGGCAGGCGTGGCAGTCATGGTCGCGGCAGTACTCGGGGCGGCGCGGCGAGTGGGTGGCCAGTATCGGGATGTCGCGGTCGTCATGGGGGTCGTGGAGCGAGAGCCGGATCGGGCCGATCTCCAGCAGCTGCTCCAGGCGGCGCAGCATCGGGGCGGCGCTGGCGCAGAGGTCGTTGCCGCCGCCGTAGAGGGCGCGACTGCCGTCGTGCAGCACCTGCATGGCGCGATTGCTGCGCTCGAGCTCCGCCTTCTTGCGCGAGACCCGCGCCTCCAGCTCGGCGTA
Organism: Halomonas campaniensis; assembly: GCF_014193375.1. Classification (GTDB taxonomy): domain Bacteria; phylum Pseudomonadota; class Gammaproteobacteria; order Pseudomonadales; family Halomonadaceae; genus Halomonas; species Halomonas campaniensis. The sequence goes on along the minus strand of NZ_JACHZF010000003.1, from coordinate 101,438 downwards.
GCTGTCACCGAGCTCCTCGGCCATGGTGTCGAAGGTGCGCCCCAGCAGGGCCAGCTCGTCGTTGCCGGAGAGCCGGGTGCGGTGGCCGAAGTTGCGGTGGGCGGCCTCCCGGGCCAGCACTACCAGCTGGCGCAGCGGCAGCACCAGGTTGTGGCGGATATCGTAGAGGGCGATGACCACCACCACGGCGGTGAGGGCCAGGAAGAGGATCTGCAGGGCGCTGAGCAGCTGGATCTTCGACTCGCTGTTCTGCTCCAGCAGGGTGACCAGGGCATCGATGTCGTCGACCAGGTCGTCCAGGGTCGCGCGCAGGGCGTCGGGGTCCACGCCGCCGCCGCCGGTGGCCAGCTCGACCTGGGGGGCCAGCTCCTGCCCCCAGCGCGCCAGGATCAGGCGGTACTGGCGCTGCAGGGCATGGTCCTCGGCGTCGGGCAGGGCGCCGGTCAGCTCGGGGCTGGCCAGGCGCTGCTCGAGCCGCTCGGAGAGCTCGGCCACGCGGGCGCGGGCCTCGCGGCCGGGCCGCTGCTCGTGGCGCTGCAGGGCGCTGACGATCTGGTAGGTGTTCATGCGCAGCGAACCGGCCACGTTGATGGCGGCAGCATCGCCGCGGCTGTCGCTGGCCACGGTCATGGTCACCACGATGCTGACCAGCGCCATGGCGCTGATGGCCAGCAGCGAGGCGGTGATCCGGGCTACCAGGGAATGTCGCAGCAGTCGCATGGCGCCTCGTGCTCGTTCAGGGGGCAGCAGCCAGTCTACTACACCCATGGGGGTATAACGCATACCTCCGATGCCCCTTTGACCCCGGGGGGCGGGGTCCCGAGACTTTCCCGAGACCCACTGCGCTTATTGGCCCCCCGATGATGCCAGCCGCCCCAGATCTCGACCAGGACCCGACCGGGGGCTATCGCCCCCTGGTCGTGGTGCTGCTCTCGCCGCTGGCCTTCGCGCTGGTGTTCGCCAGCTGGACCATCTTCGCGGTGCTGGGCCTGGAGCTCAAGGTCCTGCTGGCGCTGGGCGAGGGGCGCTTCGCGGTGCTGCTGGCCATGCCCATGGCGGTGGGCGCCCTGGCCTCGCTGCCCATGGCGGCCCTGGCGCAGCGCGTCGGCGGGCGGCGGGTGATGATCGCCAGCCTGCTGCTGATCTGCCCCTTCCTGTGGGGGCTCTCCCACTCCCGCGACTACCTCCATTTCCTGCTGGCCGGGGCCGGCCTGGGCCTGGGCGCCGGGTCGCTGTCGGCGGGGCTGGTCTACGTGGCGGGGCTCTGCCCGCGGCGCCACGCCGGCCTGGCATTGGGGCTCTATGGCGCGGGGATGGCCGGCGCCGGGCTCAGCTACCTGCTGCTGCCGCTGATCAGCCAGGCCTACGGCTGGCGCACGGCGCCGCTGCTCTACCTGCTGCCGGTGCTGCTGGTGGCCGCGCTGCTGTGGCTGTTCGCCGATGATCGCCTCGACGAGCCGCGCGGGTCGCCCGCCCGGCCCCCGGGGGGGCTGCTGGCCGGCCTGGGTCGCCTGGCCGGCTGGCGGCTGTGGCGTCTGGCGCTGGTCTACAGCTTCTTCTACGGGGCCTTCGTGGCGCTGGCGCTGTGGCTGCCGGCCTACCTCAGCGCTCAGTATCAGCTCGAGCTGAAGCAGGCCGCCCTGACGGCGGTGCCTTTCGTCCTCGCGGTGGGCATCGGCCAGGTGGTCGGCGGCGCCTGGGCCGACCGGCGCGACTTCCGCGCCCTGCGCTGGTGGGTCAGCGCCTTCGTGCTGGTCTGCCTCTTCCTGCTCTCCTACCCCCCCTTCTCCATGCAGATCGAGGGCGTCCACGGCGTGATCGCCCTGCACTACGCGGCCCCGCTGTGGGGCTTCCTGTCGCTGCTGACCGCCATGGGCATGGCCATGGGCATCGGCCAGGGCAGCCTGATGCGGTTGATCCATCGCGACCACGGCGACGAGATGCCCCTGGTGGGAGGGCTGGCGCTGACCCTGGGCGGGCTCTTCGCCGCCCTGCTGCCGCTGATGTTCGTGATCGGCAGCGAGTGGGTCGGCATCCGCACGGCCGGCTTCATGTTCCTCTACGGCTCGCTCGTCGTGTGCATGCTGGTGATGGTCTGGGACCACGCCAGCGGGTACGCCGGCCGGGCCTGACTCCTCGGGCTTATCCCCTCGGCTCGGCGGGCCTATCACCTTGGGGGTAGAGGGGCGGTATATGGAGGTAACCGGGCAGTAATCCGCCGCCCGATCACCCAGAATCCTCAGCAAGGTTCCTGCCTGGCGTGCGGTCCATCGCGCCACGCCGCACGGCAGGCCGGGTGGCCCAGGGCGGTCACACCCTACTTTCCAAGAAGCCTGGAGATCGACCATGAGTCACTTCATTGATCGGCTGAACTTCTTCCGCAAGGCCCGCGAGCCCTTCGCCAACGAGCACGGCGAGACTCGCGAGGAGTCGCGCGGCTGGGAGGACGGCTATCGTCAGCGCTGGCAGCACGACAAGGTCGTGCGCTCCACCCATGGCGTGAACTGCACCGGCTCCTGCAGCTGGAAGATCTACGTCAAGAACGGCCTGGTCACCTGGGAAACCCAGCAGACCGACTACCCGCGCACCCGCCCGGACCTGCCCAACCACGAGCCGCGCGGCTGCCCGCGGGGCGCCAGCTACTCCTGGTACCTCTACAGCGCCAACCGCCTCAAGTACCCGCTGATCAGGAAACCGCTGCTCAAGCTGTGGCGCGACGCCCTCAAGGAGAAGCGGGACCCGGTCGATGCCTGGGCCTCCATCGTCGAGGATCCGGCCCGGACCAAGCAGTACAAGCGTGCCCGCGGCATGGGCGGCTTCGTTCGTGCCGACTGGAACGAGCTCAACGAGCTGATCGCCGCCTCCAACGTCTACACCGCCAAGCAGTACGGCCCGGACCGCATCATCGGCTTCTCGCCGATCCCCGCTATGTCCATGGTCAGCTACGCCGCGGGCAGCCGCTACCTGTCGCTGATCGGCGGCGTCTGCATGAGCTTCTATGACTGGTACTGCGACCTGCCGCCGGCCAGCCCCCAGACCTGGGGCGAGCAGACCGACGTGCCCGAGTCCGCCGACTGGTACAACTCCGGCTACATCATCGCCTGGGGCTCCAACGTGCCCCAGACCCGGACCCCGGACGCCCACTTCTTCACCGAGGTGCGCTACAAGGGCACCAAGACCGTCTCCATCACCCCGGACTACGCCGAGGTCTCCAAGCTCACCGACGAGTGGCTGTCGGTCAAGCAGGGCACCGATGCGGCCATCGCCATGGCCATGGGCCATGTGATCCTCAAGGAGTTCCACCTCGAGAAGCCCAGCGCCTACTTCACCGAGTACGTGCGCCAGTACTCCGACATGCCCTTCCTGGTGGAGCTGGAGACGCGCGAGGACGGCAGCTACGTGCCAGGCAAGCAGATGCGCGCCAGCGACTTCGCTGACGGCATGGGCGAGAGCAACAACCCCGAGTGGAAGACCGTGGCGTGGGACGAGACCCGCGACCAGCTGGTGGTGCCGCGCGGCTCCATCGGGTTCCGCTGGGGGCAGGAGAGCGGCGAGGAGGGCAAGTGGAACCTCGAGCCCCGCGACTCTGCCGGTGACGAGATCAAGCCGCTGCTGACCCTGGCCGACCACCACGACGACGTCGCCAGGGTCGCCTTCCCCTACTTCGGCGGGCTCAAGCACGAGCACTTCGACCACGTCGAGAGCGGCGGGGCCAGCGACGAGCTGCTCTTCCACAGCCTGCCTGCCAAGCGCCTGAAGAAGGCCGACGGCAGCGAGGTGCTGGCGGTCACCGTCTTCGACCTGATGTGCGCCAACTACGGCATCGACCGCGGGTTTGGTGAGGATGACGGCGCCACCTCCCTGGACGAGGTGAAGCCCTACACCCCCGCCTGGCAGGAGAAGATCACCGGCGTGCCCGCCGAGCAGGTCGCGCGCATCGCCCGCGAGTTCGCCGAGAACGCCGACAAGACCCGGGGCCGGTCCATGATCATCGTGGGTGCCGCGATGAACCACTGGTACCACATGGACATGAACTACCGCGGCCTGATCAACATGCTGATCATGTGCGGCTGTATCGGTCAGAGCGGCGGCGGCTGGGCCCACTATGTCGGCCAGGAGAAGCTGCGCCCGCAGACCGGCTGGACCCCGCTGGCCTTCGGCCTGGACTGGAACCGTCCGCCGCGCCACATGAACTCCACCTCCTTCTTCTACAACCACTCCTCCCAGTGGCGCTACGAGAAGCTCGAGATCAAGGAGATCCTCTCCCCGCTGGCCGACCACAGCAAGTACAGCGGCAGCCTGATCGACTTCAACGTGCGCTCCGAGCGCATGGGCTGGCTGCCCTCCGCGCCCCAGCTGGGTGCCAACCCGCTGCGCCTGGCCAAGGCCGCCGAGGCCGCCGGCCTGTCCACCAAGGACTATGCCGTCGAGCAGCTCAAGGCCGGCAAGCTGGCCTTCGCCGCCGAGGATCCGGACAACCCCCAGAACTTCCCGCGCAACCTCTTCATCTGGCGCTCCAACCTGCTGGGCAGCTCCGGCAAGGGCCACGAGTACATGCTCAAGTACCTGCTGGGCACCCGCCACGGTATCCAGGGCAAGGACCTGGGCGACTTCGGCGGCCAGAAGCCGGAAGAGGTGAAGTGGCATGACGAGGCGCCGGAAGGCAAGCTCGACCTGGTGGTGACCCTGGACTTCCGCATGTCCTCCACCTGCCTCTACTCGGACATCGTGCTGCCGACGGCCACCTGGTACGAGAAGAACGACCTCAACACCTCGGACATGCACCCCTTCATCCACCCGCTGACCGCGGCCACCGACCCGGCGTGGGAGTCGCGCAGCGACTGGGATATCTACAAGGGCATCGCCAAGGAATTCTCCCGGGTCTGCGTGGGGCACCTGGGCGAGGAGACCGACCTGGTCACCCTGCCGCACCAGCATGACTCCCCCGCCGAGCTGGCCCAGCCCGAAGTGCTGGACTGGAAGAAGGGCGAGTGCGAGCCGATCCCCGGCAAGACCATGCCGGCGCTGATCGAGATCAAGCGCAACTACCCCGAGACCTACGAGCGCTTCACCTCCGTGGGCCCGCTGCTGGAGAGCATCGGCAACGGCGGCAAGGGCATCAGCTGGAACACCGACTCCGAGGTGGAGCTGCTCGGCAAGCTCAACCATCGCAAGCTGGAGGGTTCCTCCAAGGGTCGCCCGCAGATCGAGACCGCCATCGACGCGGCCGAGATGATCCTGACCCTGGCACCGGAGACCAACGGCCAGGTGGCGGTGAAGGCGTGGGGCGCGCTCTCCAGGATCACCGGGCGGGATCACACCCACCTGGCGCATCCCAAGGAGGAGGAGAAGATCCGCTTCCGCGACATCGTCGCCCAGCCGCGCAAGATCATCTCCAGCCCGACCTGGTCCGGCCTCGAGGACGAGCACGTCTCCTACAACGCCGGCTACACCAACGTCCACGAGATGATTCCGTGGCGCACCGTGAGCGGCCGCCAGCAGTTCTACCAGGACCACGCCTGGATGCGCGCCTTCGGCGAGAGCCTGCTGACCTACCGTCCGCCGATCAACACCAAGACCCTGGTGAGCTTCGAGCAGCCGGCGGACAACGGCTACAAGAGCAAGGCGCTGAACTTCATCACGCCGCACCAGAAGTGGGGGATCCACTCCACCTACTCGGACAACCTGCTGATGCTGACGCTGAACCGCGGCGGCCCGGTGGTGTGGCTCTCCGAGACCGACGCCGCCGAGGTGGGCATCGAGGACAACGACTGGGTCGAGCTGTACAACGCCAACGGCTCCATCGCCGCGCGAGCGGTGGTCAGCCAGCGGGTCAAGGCCGGCATGGTGATGATGTACCACGCCCAGGAGCGCCAGGTGAACGTGCCGGGCTCCGAGGTCTCCGGCACCCGCGGGGGCATGCACAACTCCGTGACCCGGGTCTGCCCGAAGCCGACCCACATGATCGGCGGCTACGCGCAGCTCTCCTACAGCTTCAACTACTACGGCACCGTCGGTTCCAACCGCGATGAATTCGTCATGGTTCGCAAGATGAAGCACATCGACTGGCTGGATGGCGAGGGCAATGACTACGTGCAGGAGGCCGTGAAATGAAGATTCGTTCCCAGGTAGGCATGGTCCTCAACCTCGACAAGTGCATCGGTTGCCACACCTGTTCGGTGACCTGCAAGAACGTCTGGACCAGCCGCGAGGGTGTCGAGTACGCCTGGTTCAACAACGTCGAGACCAAGCCCGGCATCGGCTATCCCAAGGAGTGGGAGAACCAGAAGAAGTGGAAGGGCGGCTGGATGCGCCGCAAGGACGGCAAGATCGAGCCGAAGATCGGCGGCAAGTGGCGGGTGCTGGCGAACATCTTCGCCAACCCCGACCTGCCGGAGATCGACGACTACTACGAGCCGTTCACCTTCGACTACGAGCACCTGCACACCGCCAAGATCGGTGAGCACCAGCCGGTGGCGCGCCCGCGTTCGCTGATCTCCGGCGAGCGCATGAACAAGATCGAGTGGGGCCCGAACTGGGAGGAGATCCTCGGCACCGAGTTCGCCAAGCGCCGCAAGGACATGAACTTCGAGAAGGTGCAGGCCGACATCTACGGCCAGTTCGAGAACACCTTCATGATGTACCTGCCGCGGCTGTGCGAGCACTGCCTCAACCCGACCTGCGTGGCGAGCTGCCCCTCCGGCGCGATCTACAAGCGCGAGGAGGACGGCATCGTCCTGATCGACCAGGACAAGTGCCGCGGCTGGCGGATGTGCATCTCCGGCTGCCCCTACAAGAAGATCTACTACAACTGGAAGACCGGGAAATCGGAGAAGTGCATCTTCTGCTACCCGCGCATCGAGTCCGGGCAGCCGACCATCTGCTCCGAGACCTGCGTGGGCCGCATCCGCTACCTCGGCGTGCTGCTGTATGACGCCGACCGCATCGAGGAAGTGGCCAGCTCCCCGGACGAGCGCGACCTCTACCACCGCCAGTGCGAGATCTTCCTGGATCCCAACGATCCCGAGGTGATCGCCCAGGCGAGGAAGGACGGCATCACCGAGAACGTGATCAAGGCCGCCCAGGCGTCGCCGGTCTACAAGATGGCCATGGAGTGGGGCCTGGCGCTGCCGCTGCACCCGGAGTACCGCACCCTGCCCATGGTCTGGTACGTGCCGCCGCTCTCGCCGATCCAGTCCGCCGCCGAGGCCGGCAAGATCGAGTTCGACGGCGTGATGCCGAAGATCGAGTCGCTGCGCATCCCGGTGCGCTACCTGGCCAACATGCTCACCGCCGGCGAGGAGGCCCCCGTGGTCCTCGCGCTCAAGCGCCTGATGGCGATGCGCCTCTACATGCGCGGCAAGCACGTGGACGGCAAGCCCAATGCCGAGGTGCTGGAGGACGTCGAGCTGACCGAGGCCCAGGTGGAGGAGATGTACCGCTACCTGGCCATCGCCAACTACGAGGATCGCTTCGTGATCCCCACCAGCCACCGCGAGATGGCCACCGAGGCCTTCCCGGAGCGCGGCGGCTGCGGCTTCAGCTTCGGCGACGGCTGCCACGGCGAGAGCAAGCCGAGCCTGTTCAACGGCCGCTCCCAGACCACCACCCTGGTCAAGCCGGTGGAATCCTTTGATCCGCAGAGCGGGGGGCGGCGCGACGAGAAAGCCGAGGAGGTGCGTCATGGCTGAAGCAGCACTCAAGATGGCCGAGCCGGTCGTCGGCATGCGCAGCCTGCGCGTGCTGGCCCGCCTGCTCGACTACCCCACCCGGGAGCTCCAGGCCGCGGCCGGCGAGCTCATCGAGATCATCGACCAGGAGCGCCGCCTCGCGGCGCCCCTGCGCACCGCCCTGATGGACTGGTGCCAGCGCATTGCCGACGGCGACCTGCTCGAGCTGCAGTCCGAGTACGTGGCGCTGTTCGACAAGGGGCGCGCCACCTCGCTGCTGCTCTTCGAGCACGTGCACGGCGAGTCCCGCGATCGCGGCCAGGCGATGGTCGACCTGATGGACGAGTACAACGCCGCCGGCTTCGCGCTGGACGCCCGGGAGCTGCCCGACTACCTGCCGGTGTTCCTGGAGTACCTCTCGACCCGTGACGAGGGCGAGATCGGCCGCTGGCTGGGCGAGATCCGCCACATCCTCGGCCTGCTCACCGCGCGTCTCGAGGAGCGTCATGCCGACCATGCCCTGGTCCCGAGGGCGCTGCTGGCGCTGATCGGTGCCGAGGCCGAGGCCGACGCCCACCGCGAGGAGGTCCAGGCCGAGGCCCCCGATGACACCCCCGAGGCGCTGGATGCGGTCTGGGAAGAGGAGGCGGTGCGTTTCTCCGCCGAGTCCGACCAGGACTGCGCCCTGCAGTCGGCCGAGGGCCGTCGCCTGGCCGAGCGCAAGCAGGGCGTGCAGAGCGAGGCCGTTCGCATTCTCTCACCCGAGGCGATGCCTCCGGTGACGGGTCGTTAACAGGAGAATCACCATGTCCGCATTCGGCACCTATCTCGACCACCTGATCTACGGCTACTACCCCTACCTGGTCGGCACCGTGTTCCTGGTCGGCAGCCTGCTGCGCTATGACCACGGCCAGTTCACCTGGAAGACCGGCTCCAGCCAGATGCTGTCGTCGAAAAACATGCGCCTCGGCAGCAACCTCTTCCATATCGGCATCATCGTGATCTTCTTTGGCCACCTGTTCGGCATGCTGACGCCGCACTGGGTCTACTCGCCCTTCCTGCATGCCGGCACCAAGCAGCTGCTGGCCATCGTGGTGGGCGGCATCGCCGGGGCCATGTGCCTGGTGGGTGGCGCCATGCTGCTGCATCGCCGCATCTTCAATCCGCGGGTGCGCGCTTCCTCCAGCACCATGGACACCCTGATCCTCGGGCTGATCGTCTTCCAGGCCTTCCTGGGCATGATCACCATCATCTTCTCGCTGGGCCACATGGACGGCGAGATGATGCTGACCCTCTCCAGCTGGGCCCAGGCCATCGTCTTCTTCGGCGGCGGCGCGGCGGCCTACATGGAGAACGTCTCCTGGATCTACAAGCTGCACATCTTCCTGGGGCTGACCATCATCCTGCTCTTCCCCTTCTCGCGCCTGGTCCACGTGTGGAGCGTTCCGTTCGGCTATATCACCCGTCGTTACCAGCTGGTGCGCAAGAGGGGTTGATCGGTCGAGCCAAAGCGTTTCGGCAGGGGCGCCGGGGGCAGGCCGAAGAGGAGGTCCTATGCCAGGGATGGCATCGGTAGCGCCCAGGGATGGGTTCACAGCGCCTCCTCGCAGGCCTGCCGCCGGATCAGCCCCTCTCGCCGGCGCTGGGGACATGAATTGAGCTGTAAGGATTATTCACCATGCAGAAGATCGATATCGAGATGATTCCGGGGGGCGCCAGTCCCCCTCCCATCAAGGTCGGCGGGGCCACCATCGAGGAGGCCGCCATCGCCCAGGAGATGCAATTCCACCCGGCGGATTCCGCCGGCACCGCCCAGCTCAAGGCGGCCCGGGCGCTGGTGGTGCGCGAGCTGCTGCGCCAGCGGGCCGCGGCCCTCGGCCTGCTCGAGGCCTCCGCCGAGGCGCTCGACGAGGGCGACGCCGCCATCGCCGCCCTGCTCGAGCAGGAGCTCGACATTCCCGAGCCCTCCGAGGAGGACTGCCGTCGCTTCCACGCCGCCCACGCCGAGCGCTTCAGCGAGCCCACCCGTCTCAGGGTGCGCCATATCCTGCTGCCCGCCGCGCCGGACGACGCCGAGGCCCGGGATGCCGGCTACCGCCAGGGCGAGAAGCTGCTCAAGGAGCTCGCGGCCATTCCAGAGCGCTTCACCGAGTTCGCCATGCGCCACTCGGCCTGCCCCTCGAAGGAGCAGGGCGGCGAGCTGGGCTGGCTGGCCCCGGGGCAGACCGTGCCCGAGCTGGACCGGGCCCTTCAGCACCTGCCCGAGGGCCTGCACGACCGGCCGCTGGCCTCCCGCTACGGCTGGCACCTGGTCACCATCGACGAGCGCGTCGAGGGCCGCGAGCTGCCCTTCGATCAGGTCGCCGAGCGTGTGCGCCACAGCCTGCGCGAGCAGTCCACCCGTCGCGCGCTGCGCCACTACCTGCTGGTGCTGGAGTCGGAGATCGGCGTCGAGGGGGTGGCCCTGGATGATGACGCCGCCGGCAGCCTGATGCAGTAAGCCGAGGGCCGCCCGGCCCTCCCGTTTCGCGATTCCCCTTTGCATGCTGCCGCCCGCGTCGCGGGCGGTCAGGAGGACCCCATGGCCCACGTCCACGCCAACACTCCCTTCGCCCCGTTGGGCATCGCCGTGCTGACCGTCTCCGACACCCGCGGGTTCGACGAGGACGGCAGCGGCGACCTGCTCTCCGAACGGCTCACCGAGGCGGGCCACGCGCTGGTGGAGCGGCGCATCGTGCCCGATGATGTCTATCGCATCCGCGCGGTGGTCTCGAAGTGGGTGGTGCGTGACGACATCCAGGTGGTGCTGATCAATGGCGGGACGGGTTTCACCCCCCGCGATACCACCCCCGAGGCGCTCTCGCCGCTGTTCGACAAGGCCATCGATGGCTACGGCGAGCTGTTTCGCCAGCTGTCGCTCGAGAGCATCGGCACCTCCACCATCCAGTCCCGCGCCGTGGCCGGCCTGATCGACCGCACCCTGGTGTTCGCCATGCCCGGGTCACCGAAGGCGTGCGCCACCGCCTGGGACGGCATCCTCGAGGCCCAGCTCGATGCCCGCACCCGGCCCTGCAACTTCGTGGCCATGGTGCTGCCGGAGGCCAGGCGTTGCGGCAGCCGTCGGGCGGTCCCGGCGCCTCGCCAGGACGATGACGAGACCCGCCGCCAGGAGGCCAGCGCATGAACTGCGGATGCGCCGAGATCGCCACCCCGGGGCTGCTCGACCTCTTCGACGCCCGGGCGCGGATGATCGCCGCGGCCCGGCCCGTGGAGGGTACCGAGCGGGTCTCGCTGGCCCAGGCTGCCGGCCGGGTGGCGGCCGAGGAGGTGACGGCCAGCCTGGACCTGCCGGGGGTCGACAACAGCGCCATGGACGGCTACGCCCTGCGCCTGGCCGAGCGCTCCTCCGAGGGCCTGCCGGTGACGCTGCGCGTGCCCGCCGGGGCCGGCGTGATGCACCTGCCGGCGGGCGGCTGCGCGCGGATCTTCACCGGTGCGCCGGTGCCGCTGGGCGCCGATGCCGTGGTGCCCCAGGAGCGGGTGAGCCTGGATGACCAGGGGCGGGTTCACATCGAGGGCGAGCTCACCGAGGGGGCCAATATCCGCCGCCGCGGCGAGGAGACCCGGGCGGGCGAGCTGCTGCTGCCGGCCGGGGCGCGCCTCGACGCGGCGGCCATCGCCCTGCTGGCCAGCCATGGCATCGCCGAGGTGGCGGTGATACGCCGGCTCAAGGTCGCGCTGCTCTCCACCGGTGACGAGCTGATCGAGCCCGGTGCCATTCGGGTGCCCGGCCAGGTCTATGACAGCAACCGCGCCATGCTGACGGCGCTGCTGGCCCAGGCCGGCTGTGAACTGCTCGATTTCGGCGTCATCCCGGACGCTCCCCTTGACCTGCATCACGCCTTTGCCGAGGCCCGTGATACGGCCGATCTGGTAATGTGTACCGGTGGTGTGTCGGTGGGAGAAGAGGACCATGTGCGACCGGTCATCGAGCAGCTGGGCGGGATCGCCTTCCACGGCGTGGCCATGAAGCCGGGCAAGCCCTTCGCCCTCGGTTACCTGGGCGAATCGCTCCAGGACGGCACGCCGCTGATTGCCCTGCCGGGCAACCCGGTGGCCTCGCTGGTGGGCTGGCAGCTGCTGGCCCTGCCCTTCGTGCAGGGTCGCCAGGGGCGGACCCCGGCCCCGCTGCAGCGCTTTCCCGTCACCGCCGGCTTCACGCGGCGGGGGACCCGGGGGCGGCGCGAGCTGCTGCGGGTGGTCCTCGACTGGACGTCGGGGGAGCCCGTCGCCCGGCTGGCGGGGGGCCAGGGGTCGCACATGCTGAGCGCGGCGAGCCAGGCCCATGGCTACCTGGTGATCGATGCCAACAAGAACGTGGAGGAAGGCCATGCCTACGGATACTGTCCCGCCGTCCAGTTCCTCGACTGAGCTGCTCTTCAAGCCCCGCCAGCTGCGGGAACTGGTCCGCGGGGTGCCCTGGCTGTCGCACATCGAGGATGACGAGCTGGAGGCGCTGCTCCAGGACAGCGAGCTGCGCACCCTCAAGACCCGCGAGTGGCTGTTCCGCCAGGAGACGCCGGCCGACTGGCTGCATGTCGTGATCAGCGGAACCGTGCGCCTGGTGCGCAGCGCCGGCGACGGCCGCATGGCCACCATCCGCTGCGTGGAACGCGGCGGCACCCTAGGAGAGCTGAGCATGGTCTCCAGCGCCGGGGTCTACCTCTACTCCTCGGAGGCGCTGCGCCGCACCCACGTGCTGTCGATTCCCGCGGCCCGCTGCCGGGAGATCCTCGATCGCCAGCCCGCCTGCCGCGCCGAGTTCATGAGCCGCCTGGCCCTGGAGCTCACCGACCGGCTCGAGGACCTGGCGCTGCTGACCCAGGGGGATGCCATGTCGCGGCTGGTCAGCTACGTGCTGCGCCAGCTGCCGTCGGGGCGCTCGAAGGCTCCCCGGGTGGTGCGCCTGACCATTCCCAAGCGCTGGCTGGCGGCCCAGCTCGCCATGACCCCCGAGACCCTGTCGCGGCTGCTGGCCAAGCTGCGCGACAGCGGCGCCATCAACATCGATCGCCAGCGGCTCACGGTGCTCGACGAGCAGAAGCTGCGCGACTTCATGATGACCGACGACTGACGCGCTTCAGGCGTCGGCAACGCCACGCAACAGGGAGGCACCATGTCCCGAGCCACCAGCAAGCCCCGCACCCTGGTCTACTCCTGCTCCGGCTGCTCCGACGTGGCCCAGCTGGCCAACGACGTGGCGCTGCGCCTGGACCATGGCGGCGTGGCCGAGATGTCCTGCATCGCCGGCGTCGGCGGCGGGGTACCCGGCCTGGTGCGTACCGCCCGCTCGGGGCGCCCTATCGTTGCCATCGACGGCTGCCAGATGCACTGCGCCAGCCACTGCCTGGCCACTGCCGGCGTCACCCCCACCGAGCACGTGAAGCTCTACGAACGCGGCCTGCGCAAGCGCCGCGGCCAGTTCTATGACGAGGCCACCGTCGCCGAGGTGGCCGGCGAGGTGGCCGAGCTGATCGCCCGGCTGCCCATGGGCGCCGAGTCCCGGGTGGCGGAGCAGACGACATGAGCGCCCTCGTCGATGGCTTCGGCCGCACCGTTCGCTACCTGCGCCTCTCGGTCACCGACCGCTGCGACTTCCGCTGCGTCTACTGCATGGCCGAGGAAATGACCTTCCTGCCCCGGGCCCAGGTGCTCACCCTGGAGGAGATGGCCACCCTGTGCCGCGCCTTCGTGGAGCTGGGCGTGGAGAAGATCCGCCTCACCGGCGGCGAGCCGCTGGTCAAGCGCGGCATCGAGACCCTGGTCGGTGAGGTCGGTGCCCTGCCGGGGCTGCGCGATTTCGCCATGACCACCAACGGCGCCGGCCTCGTCAGGCATGCCCGGGCCCTGCGCGAGGGCGGCCTCAAGCGCCTCAACGTCAGCCTCGACACCCTGGACCCGGCGCGCTTCCGCGCCCTGACCCGCACCGGTGACCTGGCCAGGGTGATCGACGGCATCCGCGCCGCCCGGGAGGCGGGTTTCGAACGTATCAAGCTCAACGCCGTGATCCTCAAGGGGCACAACGACGACGAGGTGCTCGACCTGGTGGCGTTCGCCCGCACCGAGGGCGTCGACATCAGCTTTATCGAGGAGATGCCGCTGGGCCAGGCGATCGGCCACGACCGCGCCACCACCTTCTGCGGAAGCGACGAGGTGCGCGGGATCATCGAGTCCCGCCACGCCCTGGTGCCCACCACCGAGACGACGCTGGGCCCCTCGCGCTACTACCGCATGGCGGACTCCGAGAGCCGGATCGGCTTTATCTCGCCCCACAGCCACAACTTCTGCGACGCCTGCAACCGGGTGCGCGTCACCGCCGAGGGACGCCTGCTGCTGTGTCTCGGCAACGAGCACTCCGTGGACCTGCGCGCCGTGCTGCGCCGCCACCCCGGCGACACCGAGCGCCTCAAGGCCACCATCGTCGCCGCCATGACCAGGAAGCCCGAGCGCCACCACTTCACCACCGACGGCGAGGTCCAGGTGGTGCGCTTCATGAACATGACCGGCGGGTAGCGGGCCAGGCCAGCGGAGTAAGCCGACGGCCGGCCTGCCGATGGCCCCTGCCTGACCACATAGTCGAAACAGCGCTGAAACCTTCCACGGGGAGGCGCTGGCATTCTCGTCTACGTTATGGGAGAAACGCTCTCAGGGCCTGCGCCCATCAAACGCTTGAACGAGGAACAACAAGATGCTCAGGAAGACACTGCTTGCCGGTGCCGTGGCCGCCGCCATGGTCGCCTCCGCCGCCCACGCCGAGACCCTGCGCTGGACCCGCTCCGCCGACGGCCTGACCCTGGATCCCCACTCCCAGAACGAGGGGCCGACCCACGCGCTGAACCACCAGATCTTCGATACCCTGGTCTACCAGGACATGGACGTGGAGTACCAGCCGGGGCTGGCCACCGAGTGGTACGTCCACGAGGATGACCCCCACGTCTGGGTGTTCAAGATCCGCGAGGGGGTGACCTTCCATGAGGGCCAGGCGCTGACCGCCGATGACGTGGTCTTCTCGCTCAACCGGGCGCGCCACGAGAATGCCGACATGCGCGGCCTGCTCACCTCCATCAAGGAGGTGCGCGCCGCGGACGACACCACGGTGCACGTGGAGACCCACGACCCCAACCCGCTGCTGCCCAACAACTTCACCAACCTGTTCATCATGAGCCGGGCCTGGGCCGAGGAGCACGGCGTCGAGGAGCCGCAGAACTATGCCGCCGGCGAGGAGACCTACGCGGTGCGCAACGCCAACGGCACCGGTCCCTTCCGGGTGGTGAGCCGCGAGCCCGACGTGCGTACCGTGCTCGAGCGCAACGACGACTACTGGGGCATCGACCACTACCCCATGGAGATCTCCGAGCTGATCTTCACCCCCATCGAGTCGGCGGCCACCCGGGTGGCGGCGCTGCTCTCCGGCGAGGTTGACCTGCTCCAGGAGACCCCGGTGCAGGACATCGAGCGCCTGGGCAACGCGCCGGGCCTCAAGAACGAGCAGGGCGCCGAGAACCGCACTATCTTCCTGGGCATGGACCTGGGGTCCGCCGAGCTGCGTACCGCCGACACCGACGACAACCCCTTCGCCGACCGCCGCGTGCGCGAGGCCATCGACCTCGCCGTGGATCAGAGCACCATCCAGGTGGCGGTGATGCGCGGCAACTCCCAGCCCGCCGGGATGATCGCGCCGCCCTTCGTCAACGGCTACTCCGAGGAACTCGACGCGGTGCTGCCGGCCGACATCGGCCGCGCCCAGGAGCTGATGGCGGAGGCCGGCTACGGTGACGGCTTCCGCGTCACCCTGCAGTGCCCCAACGACCGCTACGTCAACGACGAGCAGATCTGCCAGGCGGTGGTCAGCATGCTGGCGCGCATCGGCATCACCGTGGACCTGGTGGCCCAGACCCGCTCGCTGCACTTCGCCGAGCTGGCCCGGGAGGAGTACGACTTCTACATGCTCGGCTGGGGCGTGCCGACCATGGACTCCGAGTACGTCTTCAACTACCTCTACCACACCAAGGCCGGCGACCGCGGCAGCTGGAACTTCACCGGCTACTCCGACGAGCGGGTCGACGAGCTGACCGTGGCCATGGGCCAGGAGACCGACATCGAGGCGCGCAACGCCATGATCGAGGAGGCGTGGCAGATCGTGCACGACGAGATCGTCTACATCCCGATCCACCACCAGATGCTCACCTGGTCGATGCGCGACGATATCGACTTCAAGGTGCAGAGCGAGAACACCCCGCACTTCAAGTACCTGAAGTTCAACGACTGATTCGTTGGTAACGCCCAAGCCCCCCGGCCGCCACAAGCGGCCGGGGGGCGCAACGCTGTGGTAATCCCATGCTCGCATTCCTGATCCAGCGCGTGCTGCAGGCCATCTTCGTGATGTTCGTGGTCGCGCTCATCTCCTTCTCGCTGTTCCACTATGTGGGCGACCCGGTGCTCAACATGCTCGGCCAGGAGGCCACCGAGGCCGACCGCGCCGCGCTGCGCGCCCAGCTCGGGCTCGACCAGCCGGTGGTGGTGCAGTTCTGGCAGTTCATCGTCAATGCCGCCCAGTTCGAGTTCGGCATCTCCTACCGTTCGGCGCGCTCGGTCAGTGACCTGATCCTCGAGCGCCTGCCGGCGACCCTCGAGCTCGCCATCATCTCGGCGATCTTCGCCGTGGTCATGGGCATCGTGCTTGGCATCTACACCGCCATCCAGCGCGGCAGCTGGCTGTCGAAGTTCATCATGACCGCCTCGCTGATCGGGGTGTCGTTGCCCACCTTCCTGATCGGCATCCTGCTGATCTACCTCTTCGCCGTGGAGCTCGGCTGGCTGCCGGCCTTCGGCCGCGGCCAGGTGGTCGACCTGGGCTGGTGGAATACCGGCCTGCTCACCGCCAGCGGGCTGCGCTCGCTGATCCTGCCGGCGATCACCCTGGGGCTCTTCCAGCTGACGCTGATCATGCGCCTGGTGCGCGCCGAGATGCTCGAGGTGCTGCGCACCGACTACATCAAGTTCGCCCGGGCCCGCGGGCTGTCGAAGCGGGTGGTCAACCTGCGCCACGCGCTGAAGAACACCCTGATCCCGGTGATCACCATCATCGGCCTGCAGCTCGGCACCATCATCGCCTTCGCCATCATCACCGAGACGGTGTTCCAGTGGCCCGGCGTCGGGGCGCTGTTCATCACCGCGGTGCGCTTCGTCGACGTCCCGGTGATGGCGGCCTACCTGATGATGATTGCCCTGGTGTTCGTGGTCATCAACCTGGTGGTGGACCTGCTCTACTACGCCGTCGACCCGCGCCTGCGCGTGCAGGGAGGTGCCAAATGAGCCAGGACGTGCAACGAACCGACGCCTCGCCCGTGGCCGCGAAGCCGCCGGGGGCCCTGCGGACCTTCCTGGCCAGCGACATCGTCTACTCCTGGAAGCGCCAGCCGGTGGTGATACTGGCCACCCTGGTGACCCTGACGATGTTCGCCGGGGCCCTGTTCGCCCCCTGGATCGCGCCGCAGAACCCCTTCGACCCGATCGAGCTGGAGCTGATCGACGCCTTCAGCCCGCCGCTGACCACCTCGGACTTCACCGGCAACTTCTACCTGCTGGGCAGCGACAGCCAGGGCCGTGACGTCTTCTCGGCGATTCTCTACGGCTCGCGCATCTCGCTGCTGGTGGGCTTCGCCGCGGTGCTCTTCGCCCTGGCGCTGGGCACCGCCCTGGGCCTGATGGCGGGCTTCCGCGGCGGCTGGCGGGATGCCCTGATCATGCGCATCGCCGATGTCCAGCTCACCTTCCCGTCGATCCTGATGGCGCTGCTGATCTTCGGGGTGATCCGCGGCTTCCTGCCGCGCTCGATGCACGCCGAGGTGGCAATCATCGTGCTGATCGTGGCCATCGGGCTCTCCGACTGGGTGCAGTACGCCCGGGCGGTGCGCGGCGCGACCATGGTGGAGAAGGGCAAGGAGTACGTGCAGGCGGCCCGGGTGATCGGCCTGCCGGACCACCGCATCCTCTTCCAGCACATCCTGCCCAACGTGATGCGCCCGGTGCTGGTGATCGGCACCATTGGCCTGGCGCTGGCGATCATCGCCGAGGCCACGCTGTCGTTCCTGGGGGTCGGCATGCCGGCCACCCAGCCGAGCCTGGGGACCCTGATCCGGGTCGGCCAGGACTACATGTTCTCGGGAGAGTGGTGGATCCTGCTCTTCCCCGGGGTGGCGCTGCTGCTGCTGGCGCTCTCCGTCAACCTGCTGGGAGACTGGTTGCGTGATGTCCTCAACCCCAAGCTCCGATAGAAAAGGCGTTGCCGATGCCGCCATGGGCCACAAGCCCGACGGCGAGCGGGAACCCGTGCTCAGCGTGCGCCGCCTGAGGGTGGAGTTTCCCACCCGCCATGCCACCCTGGTGGCCCTGGACGACGTCTCCTTCGATATCGCCCCGGGCGAGGTGCTCGGCGTGGTGGGGGAGTCCGGCGCCGGCAAGTCGATGACCGGCAACGCCGTCATCCAGCTGCTGGAGCCCCCGGGCCATATCGCCGGCGGCGAGATCCGCCTGATGGGGCGGCGCATCGACGATCTCGCCGAGGAGGACTTCGTGCCCCTGCGTGGCCGCCATATCGGCATGATCTTCCAGGACCCGCTGACCAGCCTCAACCCGCTCTTCTCCATCGGCGACCAGCTGGTGGAGACCCTCCGCGCCCACCTGCCGATGAGCGAGAAGCAGGCCCGCGGCCGGGCGCTGGAGCTGCTCACCGAGGTGGGCATCCCCGCCCCGGAGACGCGCCTTGACAGCTACCCCCACCAGTTCTCAGGCGGGATGCGCCAGCGGGTGGTGATCGCCCTGGCGCTGGCCGCCGAGCCGGAGCTGATCATCGCCGACGAGCCCACCACGGCGCTGGACGTCTCGGTGCAGGCGCAGATCCTCGCCCTGCTCAAGCGGGTCTGTGCCGAGCGCGGCGCGGCGGTGATGCTGGTCACCCACGACATGGGGGTGATCGCCGAGACCGCCGACCGCGTGGCCGTGATGTACGCCGGGCGGCTGATCGAGATCGGCCCGGTGAAGGAGGTGATCGGCCATCCCCGGCACCCCTACACCGAGGGGCTGATGGCCTCCATCCCGGGCCTGGCCGAGCGCCGCGAGCGGCTCTACCAGATCGAGGGGGCCATGCCGCGGCTGGCGGCGATCCCGCCGGGCTGCGCCTTCAACCCGCGCTGCCCCCACGCCGCCGAGCGCTGCCGCACCGAGCGCCCCGAGCTGCTGCCGGCCGGTGGCAGCCGGGCCGCCTGCTGGCTGCATGATCCCGACAACCCGCTGCCGCGCCGCGCATCGGCGGGTGACTCCCAGGAGGTGGCCCGATGAGCCAGATTCAACCCGCCCATACCGGGCCGACCCGGACCGCCGAGAGCGGCGAGGTGCTGCTTCAGGCCACCGACCTGGCGCGCCACTTCGATGTCTCCCGCCCCTGGCTCAACCGGGTGCTGGAGCGCGCCGAGAAGCTGAGCCTGAAGGCGGTGGACGGGGTGAGCTTCACCATCCGCCGCGGCGAGACCGTCGCCCTGGTGGGGGAGTCGGGCTGCGGCAAGTCCACCGTGGCGCGGCTGATCGTCGGCCTCTACGGCCTGACCCGCGGCCGGCTGGTCTTCGACGGCCAGGAGATCAGCGACCTGGCCGGCCGCTCGGGCCGCCAGGCCGCGGCGATCCGCCAGCGCTTCCAGATGATCTTCCAGGACCCCTACGCCAGCCTCAATCCGCTGTGGCGGGTGGGCACCATCATCGGCGAGCCGCTGCGCTTCTTCCGCCCCGAGATGGGCGCTACCGACCGCCACCGCCGGGTGGGCGAGCTGCTCGAGCAGGTGGGCATGTCGGCGGCGGATGCGCTGCGCTACCCCCACGAGTTCTCGGGCGGCCAGCGCCAGCGCATCTCCATCGCCCGGGCACTCGCCAACGAGCCGGAGTTCATGGTCTGCGACGAGCCCACCTCGGCGCTGGATGTCTCGGTGCAGGCGCAGATCCTCAACCTGATGAAGGACCTGCAGCAGCAGTACGGGCTGACCTACCTGTTCATCAGCCACGACATGGCGGTGGTCAAGCACATGGCCGACCGCATCGCGGTGATGTACCTGGGGCGCATCGCCGAGATCGCCCCCGCCGACCAGCTGTTCGCCACGCCGCACCACCCCTACTCGCGGATGCTGCTGGCGGCGGTGCCGTCGCTGGAGGGCGAGGGGCGCGAGCGCACCACGATCGAGGGCGAGGTGCCGAACCCGGTGCACCCGCCCTCGGGCTGCGCCTTCCATCCGCGCTGCCCCCATGCGAACGCGCGCTGCCGGGCCGAGGTGCCGGCGCTGATCGCGCGCAGCGACGGCAGCGAGGTGGCCTGCCACGCGGTGGAGGAGGGGCGCATCGGGTGAGGCGGGCGACATGATGGCGCTGCTGGAGGCGCTCTCGCCGCTCTCGGCGGGCGTCAACGGCGTGCTGGTGCTGGTCTCGGTGCTGACCTCCGCCGTGACCGCGGCCATCGGCGTGGGCGGCGGGCTGCTGATGATCATGGCCATGGCCCAGGTGATGCCGGCAGCGGCGCTGATCCCGGTGCATGGCATGGTGCAGCTCGGCTCCAACGCCGGGCGCGTCGTGCTCACCTGGCGCCACGTCGACCGGGCCCTGCTGGCGGCCTTCCTGCCCGGCGTGGTGCTGGGCGCCCTGGTGGCGGCCTGGCTGCTGGTGCGGCTGCCGCCCGGGGTGCTGGAGCTGTGCATCGCCGGCTTCGTGTTCTACTCCTGCTGGGGGCCGGGGCTGCCGAAGCGGGCCCTGGGGCGGGCCGGCACCCTGCTGGCCGGGGCGCTCACCACGCTGCTCTCCAGCCTGGTGGGGGCCAGCGGGCCCATGGTGGCGGCCTTCATCAAGCAGGGTACCGAGGGGCGGCTGGGCAAGGTCGCCACCTTCTCCGCCTGCCTGAGCGCCCAGCACCTGACCAAGGCCTTCGTGTTCGGGGTGGCGGGCTTCGTGTTTCGCGACTGGCTGGCGCTGATGCTGGCCATGGTCGCCGCGGGATTCCTCGGCACCTGGCTGGGCCTGCGCCTGCTGCACCGGCTCTCGGAGCAGCGCTTCGACACCCTGTTCAAGTGGGCGCTGACCCTGCTGGCGCTGCGCCTGGCCTGGCTGGGGGTGGCGCGCCTGATGGGCCCGGCGGGCTAGCCCGAGCGCTCATGCCAGGCCGGTTGACCGGCATGTCGGCGGCCGGTGAAATGTGAAAGTGTACAAAAGCACGCCTTTTCCTGTTTTAGCGTCCTGTACAGCAGGGAAATCCAGTTCATAATGCCTAGTGAGGCAGTGCCGCCCGTACGGCACGCAGGGGAACGCAGAGGGAACGCAGATGGTGACCGCAACCATAACCACAATCCGGCGCCATGGCATCGGCGCGATCGCGCTGCTGGCCTGCCTGGCCATCTTCATGGCGGCCAGCACGGCCCAGGCCAATCCGCGCTATGCCGCCATCGTGGTCGATGTCGAGAGCGGCGAGGTGCTGCACGCCGCCAATGCCGACGAGACCCGCTATCCGGCGTCACTGACCAAGATGATGACGCTCTACATGCTCTTCGAGGAACTGGAGAGGGGGAACCTTCAGCTCGATTCGCGGCTGCCGGTCTCCGCCTATGCGGCCTCCAGGCAGGCGTCCAAGCTCTACGTGAAGGCCGGCTCCACCCTTCCCGTGGAGACCGCCATCCAGGCGCTGGTGATCCGCTCCGCCAACGATGTGGCGGTGGTGGTGGCCGAGGCGCTGGGGGGCAGCGAGACAAACTTCGCCCGCATGATGACCGACAAGGCACGGCAGCTGGGCATGCCCCGGACCACCTTCCGCAATCCCAACGGCCTGCCCGATGCCGGCCAGACCACCACGGCGCGGGACATGGCGACCCTGTCGATCCGCCTGATGCAGGACTTCCCCCAGTACTACCCCTACTTTTCCCAGACCCGCTTCTCCTGGAACGGCCAGACCATCACCGGCCACAATCGCCTGCTGGACAACTACCCGGGCGCCGATGGCATGAAGACCGGCTTCATTCGCGCCTCGGGTTTCAACGTGGCCACTTCGGCGGTGCGCGACGGCCGTCGCCTGGTCTCGGTGGTGATGGGCGGCTTCACCGCGGCGTCTCGGGATGCCCACATGTCGGACCTGCTCGACCGTGGCTTCGTGCGGGCCTCCCTCTACGGGCGCGGCGACTGGGTGGCCCAGGCGGACTTCTCCGGCGACCGCATGAGCATCGAGGCGGCTCCGGCGGCCATGCCGGCAGCCCCGGCAAGGCAGCCCGAGCTCCAGCTGGCCAGCCTGCCGGCGCCGGAGCCGCTGCCCTCGGCGCAGCCCGAGCTGCCTGAGACCGCCCAGGGCTCGGCCGCCGACCCGATCCGCGACCTGATCGCCCGCAGCGAGCCGGCGGCCGTCGCCCCCGACCGGGCGCTGCATCGCCTCGAGCCGGCCGGGCCGACCGGGGGCTGGGGGGTTCAGGTAGGCGCCTTCAGCGATCCCGATAACGCCCGCAGCCTGGCCAGCCGGGCCGCCGACCGCCTCACCAGTGAGCTCACCGGGGCCCGGATCGCCGTGGACGAGGCCGGTGGCCCCCAGAAGATCTTCCGCGCCCGGCTGGTCAACCTCGACGAGAACCAGGCCTACCGCGCCTGCCGCAGCCTGACCCGCGAGGGCATGGACTGCATGGTGGTCAACTTCTAGCCTTGCCGTTCGTCTGCGAACGTTCTAGCCTGATCCTCATTCCCACCCCGCCGCCCCATCGGGCCGGCGGGGTGGTGCTGTTGGGTCTCGCGTCGAAGCGAAGGGGAGGCATGGCATGTCGGGGTCGTTCAAGGGTATCGGGTTCATGTGCCTGGGGGTGCTCTGCCTGGCCATCGGCGACGCCATCGCCAAGTGGCTGGGCGAGGTGCACTCGCCGCTGCAGATCATCTTCTTCCGCACCCTGGTCTCGCTGCCGCTGATCGCCGCCCTGGCCCACTTCGGCGGGGGGCTGCGCAAGCTGCGCACCCGGCGCCCGGGGGTGCACCTGCTGCGCGGGCTGATCTACACCGGCACCATGTTCTGCTTCGTGCTGGGCCTGACCCTGCTGCCCCTGGCCGAGGCCACCGCCATCGCCTTCGTGGCGCCGCTGTTCGTCACCCTGCTCTCGGTGCCGCTGCTGGGCGAACGGATCGAGGGGCCGGTGCTGGCCGCCTCGCTGGTCGGCTTCGCCGGAGTGCTGATCGTGGTGCGCCCGGGCGGTGAGGCCTTCGATCCCGGCGCCCTGGCGCTGGTCGGGGCGGCGCTCTTCTATGCGCTGATGATGATCACCGCGCGCCGCTGGGGGGCCACCGAGCACCTCTGGGCCATGGTCTTCTACATGACCCTGGTGCCCTTCCTGCTGACCGCCCTGGCGCTGCCCTGGGTGTGGCAGACGCCCCATCCCTGGCACTGGCTGGCCTTCCTGGGCTCGGGGCTGTTCGGGGTGGGGGCCACCGCCTTCATCACCCTGGCCTTCCGCCATGCCCCGGCGGCCATCGCCGCGCCCTTCGACTACACCGCCATGCTCTGGGCGGTGCTGCTGGGCTGGTGGTTCTGGGGCGAGATGCCGGACCTCTGGGTCTTCGTGGGCAGTGCGCTGATCATCGGCAGCGGCCTGGCCATCGCCTACCGCGAGGGGCGCACCACCCTCAAGCGTCGCCCCACTTCCTGAGGGGTCCCCCGCGGCTCAGCGCCCGGCGAAGAAGGCCCGGGCCGCGGCCTCCGGGTCGGGCCGGCCGCAGATCGCCGAGATCACCGCCAGCCCCTGGGCCCCGGCCTCCCGGGTGGCCGCGACATGCTCCGCCTTGAGCCCGCCGATGGCCACGCCGGGCAGGGGGCTGGCGGCCACCAGGCGGGCCAGCCCCGCGAAGCCCAGCGGCTGGGCGTGGTCGTGCTTGCTGGGCGTGGCGAACACCGGCCCCAGCCCCAGGTAGTCGAGGTGTTCGGCATCCAGGCGTGCCATCTGCTCCAGGGTCTGCACCGACAGGCCCAGCAGTGCCCGCTCGCCCAGCGCCGCGCGGGCGGCCGCGACCTCGCCGTCGTCCTGGCCGATATGCAGGCCATCGGCGCCGCTCTCCACGGCCACCGCCAGGCGGTCGTTGATGATCAACGGCACGCTGCTGCCGGCCAGCGCGGCCTTCAGCCGCCGCGCCTGGTCGATCATCTCCCCGTCGGCGGCGTGCTTGTCGCGCAGCTGCACCACCGTCACCCCGCCGCGCACCGCGGCCACCACGGTCTCGACCAGGCCGCGGCCGGCGCACAGGCCCGGATCGGTGACGAGATAGAGGGAGAGGTCAAGTCGCATCGGTCATCTCCAGTTGCAGGCGGGGCCCTAGAGTCTCGCCCTCCAGGGCATGCAGGGCGTCGAGGAAGGCCACGGCGAAGCTGCCGGGCCCGCGTGCCGTCTCGCCGGCGATCCCGCCGGCCGCGGCGTAGCAGGCCAGGGCGGCGACGGTGGCCGCGAAGGTGTCCTCGGCGCCGGCCACGAAGGCGGCCACCACGCCGGTGAGCGAGCAGCCCAGGGTGGTGACCCTCGGCATCAGCGCATGGCCGCCGTGCACGCGGGCCAGGCGGCGGCCGTCGGTGACGAGATCCACCTCGCCGGTCACCGCCACCACGCCGCCGGTGCGGCGGGCCAGGCGCACGGCGGCCTGCTCGGCGGCCTCGGCCGGGTCGCTGCTGTCGACGCCGCGCCCGCCGGCGCCGCCGGCCTCCAGGGCGATGATCTCCGAGGCGTTGCCGCGGATCACCGTGGGCAGGCGCTCCAGCAGGTGCGCGCCGGTCTCGCGGCGGTAGGCGGTGGCCCCCACCGCCACCGGGTCCAGCACCCAGGGCTTGCCCACCAGGCGGGCCGCCTCGGCGGCCTCGATCATGGCCTCCACCCAGTGGGGCGAGACGGTGCCGATATTGATCGTCAGGGCGTCGGCGATGGCGGTGAACTCCGCGGCCTCCTCCCGGGCATGGACCATGGCCGGCGAGGCGCCGATGGCCAGCAGCACGTTGGCCATGGTGTTCATGGCCACCAGGTTGGTGATGTTGTGGATCAGCGGACTGCGCTCTCGCACCCGCGCCAGGTGGGCGGCGGGGTCGATCGAGGGAAACGTCGTGTGGGACATGCGGCCTCCCGGGCGCGGGAGGTGCAGGCAGGCGCCAGGGCCGGGACCGCACGACTCCCTACGCCGGCATTATCCGGGTCAGGTTCCAAGGGTGCCTCTCAGCCGCGGCGGCTCTGCCCCGCGGCGCCCCTGTCGTCAGGGCCCACTATCCCCGGCCGCCGCGTCGCTGTAAAGGCCCGGGCCCGGCCGATGCCTGCCATCCGGACGCCCCCCCTCAGTCGGCCCGGTCGAGCCAGCGCCGCGCCACGGCGCGGGCGTGGGACAGCTCGCGACACCAGGTCAGCCGGCCGGCGGTCTTGCGGAGCCCCGCGCGGCGCAGCTTGACGATGATCCGCGTCGGCAGGCCGACCATCACCAGCCCGACCCCTTCGCGGTGCATCTCGTCGACCAGGGCCTTGAGGGCGACGATCGCCGTGCCGTCCATGCTCGGCACGTCATGCATGTCGAGGATGATGATCCGTACGCGGTGATCCACCAGGTGCAGCGAGGTGAGCGCCTTCTCGGCGGCGCCGAAGAACAGCGGGCCGTCGATATCGTAGAGGGCGACCGCCTCGGGCAGGGCGTCGCTGGCGGCCGGCGATTCGGTGTCGACGCGGCGGGTCTCGGTCAGCAGCGACATGCGCCGGATGAACAGGGCGGCGGCCAGGCCGATGCCCACGGCCACCGCCAGCACCATGTCGAAGAGCACGGTCAGGGTGAAGCAGGTCACCAGGATGGCCACGTCGCCCGGCGGGGCCGAACGCAGGGTATGCAGGAAGTGGCGGGCCTCACTCATGTTCCAGGCGACGATGAACAGCAGCGCCGCCAGCGCGGCCATCGGCACCCGCCCCAGCAGCCCCGCCAGGGCGACCACCGCCAGCAGCACCACCAGCGCATGCACCACCGCCGCGATCGGCGAGCGGGCGCCGCTGCGGATATTGGTGGCGGTCCGGGCGATGGCGGCGGTGGCGGTGATGCCGCCGAACAGCGGTGCGACGAGGTTGCCGAGCCCCTGGCCGATCAGCTCGGCGTTGGGGTCGTGCCGGGTACGCGTCAGGCCGTCCGAGACCACCGCGCACAGCAGGGACTCGATGGCCCCCAGCATGGCGATGGCGAACGCCGGCCCCAGCAGGGCGCGAATCAGCGCGAAATCCACCACCAGGGGGTCGCCATCCGCGCCGGGCAGCCGCCAGGGAGCCACCAGGCTCGGGGCGATCGGGGGGATCCCCACGCCCGTCTCGCCGTGGGCCTCCCAGGTGAAGCGCGAGGCGATGGTTTCCACCAGGTTTCCCGTGCCGGGGTCACCGATCCATTGGTTGATCGCATAGGCCAGCAAAGCGCCGACCACCAGCCCGATCAGGGGTGCCGGAATCGGCAGGTGCAGCCGCGGCCAGAGCAGCATGACGCCCAGGGTGAAGGCGCCGACCCCCAGCTCCAGCGGGCTCAGGCTGGGCAGGGAGGCGAGGATGCGCCCCAGGTTGTCGACGAAGTGCTCGCCCAGCGGGCCGACCTCCAGCCCCAGGAAGTCGGGCACCTGGAGCACCGCGATCACCACCGCGATCCCCGCGGTGAAGCCCAGTATCACGGGATAGGGGACATACTGGATGAGCCGTCCCATGCCGCTGAGGCCCAGCGCCACCAGGATCAGCCCCGCCATCATCGTGGCGATCAGCAGGCCGCCCAGGCCGTACTGCTGGACGATGGGGAAGAGGATGACCACGAAGGCCGCGGTCGGCCCCGAGACGTTGAAGCGTGAGCCACCGGTCAGTGCGATGATGGCGCCGGCGACGATGGCCGTATAGAGCCCGTGCTGGGGGGGCACGCCGGTGGCGATGGCCAGGGCCATGGAGAGCGGCACGGCCACGGTGCCGATGGTCAGGCCGGCCAGCACGTCGCGGCGCAGGTCGTCAAGGCCATAGCCGTCTCGCCAGGCCGCGCGCAGGCCGGTGGCGATGCCGGGGAGCTGGAAGGGCAGGGGGTTGCGTGCCATGCCGGGAATCCTCGCTGCGTGTCATCCGCGCGGTGGGGAGTGCCTGCCGATGGGGCGTCGACAGTATGTTAATGACGTTAACATACCATGGGAATGGCCGCAGGGGCCCACGGTCGTTGCCCGGCACGACCCCGCTCATTAACATTCAATGTTAATAGACCGGGGAGAATGACCATGGAAAAGAAGACGGCACGCCTGACCCTGCTGATCGACCCCCACAAGAAGCGGGCCTTCGAGCAGCTCTGTGCCGCCCAGGACCTGACCCCGTCCCAGGTGGTGCGCCAGCTGATCCGCGACTACCTGCGCGACCACGGCGTGGAGTACGAGACAGGCCACGACCCTGTCGGCAGGGGGCCGTCAGAGCGTGAGTAGGGAGACGAGAGGGTGGCCGCCCGGTAGCTACTGGCCTCCGGCGGTGTCCGGGAAGCCTGCGTGCGCAGCCCGTTTTCGGACGGCGCCTCAGCCCAGCAGGTGCAGGCCCACCAGGGTGATCAGGCTGGCCAGCACCAGGCAGTTGGAGGTCTCCAGCGACTCCTCGCCCCGCCACGGTTCGGGCCCCAGCAGGGCGGCCGTCGCGGCCCCCAGGGCGACCAGGCCCATGGGCAGCTCCACGGGATCCCAGCCGGCGGTCAGCACGCCAAGCGCCAGCAGCGCCAGGCCGGCAAGCAGCAGCGGCAGGATGGCGCGGTTTTCGATGGTGGGCGTGGCATCGAGTAACATCGTTGCGCTCCGGGTCATGGCGTCGCCTCGCATCAGGGATCTGTCATCACATACGACTGTGGCCCCCCTTCCTTAAGGTTTGCTTACGGCGCCATGACCGGCGTGTGACGCCGCCGTTGTGGATCGAGCGGCTCGAGGCCGTCGATGAGCGGCGCGCCGCGAGGATGAACGCCCCATGAACGGGGCGTTAAGGTTCCTGACAGCCGCGCTGGCGTAAGACTGTCGTCGTCCATCGAACGAGGAGGATGACGACATGAACTGGCTGGATTCCGCACAACGTTACGGCGCCGTCTCACGGGCGGTTCACTGGGGCATGGCCACGCTGCTGATCCTGATGCTCGGCACGGAGTGGCTGGCGGAGCTCGTCGGGATGAGCGAGCGGGAGGCGATGACGTTGCACAAGAGCGTCGGGCTGCTGCTGCTGGGGCTGCTGGTGTTCCGGCTGCTGTGGCGCGGGGTTAACCACGGCAGGCTCGAGTCCCATGCACACTGGAAGTGGGCGGCCCGGCTGGGCCACCTGGCGCTCTACGCGGCGATGCTGCTGATTCCCGTGAGCGGCCTGCTCGCCGCCCTGGGCAGCGGGCACGGCGTGGAGTTCTTCGGGCTGCCACTGTTCGCCCCGGGGGCGGAGATCGAGTGGCTGGAGGAGGCCGCCGAGGAGACCCACGAGGTGCTGGCCAACCTGCTGTGGCTGCTGATCGGCGTGCACGTGCTGGCCAGCCTGGCCCACCAGTTCTGGCTGCACGACAACACCCTGAGGCGCATGGCGTAAGCCCTTGCCGTCCCTTGAGCGAGACGGGCCCCCGGTATCACCGGCGGCCCGCCTCGCTTTTTCTGGCCTGGCTAGGGCCGCCTTTGGAGCGTCGCCACCGCGCGCAGGCCGCCGCCGGGAGCCTCCGCCAGGGCGAGGTTGCCGCCATGGCGGGCCAGCAGGCGCTCGACGATGGAGAGCCCCAGGCCGGCGCCGGCCCAGGCGCCCGCGCGATGGAAGCGCTCGGTGACGCGCTCGCGCTGCGCGGCGGGAATCCCCGGGCCCTGGTCGTCCACGCTCAGTATCAGCCGGGCGTCGTCGGTCGCCAGGGTCACCTTCACCCGGCCCCCGTCCGGGGTGTAGCGCAGGGCGTTGCCGACCAGGTTCTGCACCAGGGTGGCGATGGCGCCCGGCTCGGCCGCCAGCCGCCAGTCGCCTCCCTCCTCGGCGGCGAGCTCCAGCGTCTGGCCGCGCTCCACCGCCAGCGGCGAGAGCTCGGCCAGCGCTTCGCGCACCTCGGCCAGCAGGTCGCCGTCGACCCGGGCGCCCGCCTCCTGCTCCTCCTCTTCGGGCTCCAGGCGCGCCAGGGTCAGCAGCTGGGTGACCAGCCGGGTGGCCCGTGCCACGCCGCTGCGCAGCTCCTCCAGCGCCTCGCGACGGTCGTCGGGATCCTCGGCGGCCAGGGCGTTCTGGGCGTGGAGGTCGAGCACCGCCAATGGGGTACGCAACTCGTGGGCGGCATCGGCGATGAAGCGCTTCTCGCGCACCCGCAGCCGGCGGATCCGCTCCAGCAGCCGGTTGAGGGCGCCGACGATGGTGTCCAGCTCCCGAGGCAGGGGATGCATCACCAGGGGCTGCAGGTTGTGGGGGTCGCGCTGGCGGATCGCCGCCGCCAGCCGCGACAGCGGGCGCAGCCCCCGGCCGGTGGCCCACCACAGCAGCAGCGCCAGCAGCGGCAGGCCGACCAGGTCCGGCAGCAGGGTGCGCAGGGCCACGGCGCGGGTCAGCTCGCCGCGCACGTCGTCGCGTTCGGCGACCATGATGCGCCGCGACGACTCGGCCACGTCCAGCACATAGACCCGCCAGTCGTGGTCCGCCACCCGGCTGCTGGCATAGCCGGGTGGCGCGCCGGTGAAGGGGGCCGTCGGGGCGCTGGCCGAGCGCAGCAGCAGCCGCTCCCCCTCCCACAGCTGGAAGGCCAGCTTGCTCTCGTAGCGGTGGCCGGGCAGGTCCTTGTCCGACTGGTCGGCGCGCGCCAGGGCGCTCTCCAGGCTGGCGAGCAGCGCCTCGCGCTGCTCCTCCGGCAGCGGCGCCTGGATCAGCCCCTCCAGCAGGCGGGCGTTCTGGGCCAGGCTGGCGTCGTAGAGCTCCTCGATCTCGTGGGCGGCATAGCGGTAGCTGACCAGGCCGATGGCCAGCATGCTGGCCCCGAACACCAGCAGCACCAGCCCCAGGGTGCGTCGGCGGATGGAGGTCACGCCTCGGCCTCCCGGGGGGCGCGGTCCAGCACGTACCCGATGCCGCGTACCGTGCGGATCAGCCCCGGGAACAGCTTGCGACGCAGGTGGTGGACATGTACCTCGATGGCGTTGCTCTCCACGTCCTCCTCCCAGCCGTAGACCAGCCGGGTCAGGGTGTCGCGGGTGAAGACCCGCCCCGGGTGGCCCATGAACTCCTGGAGCAGGGTGAACTCGCGGCGCGACAGCGGGACCGCCTCGCCGCGGTAGCACACCTCCCGGCTGGCGGGGTCGAGGCGAATGCCGCGGCACTCCAGCAGCGGGCTCGCCTGGCCCCGGCTGCGACGCAGCAGGGCGCGCAGGCGCGCCTTGAGCTCGGCCACCTCGAAGGGCTTGACCAGGTAGTCGTCGGCGCCGGCATCCAGCCCGGCGATGCGGTCGTCCACGGCGTCCCGGGCGGTCAGCACCAGCACCGGCACCCGGCTGCCGCCGCGCCGCGCGCCCTCCAGCACCCGCATGCCGTCGAGCCCGGGCAGGCCCAGGTCGAGGATCACCGCGTCGAAGGGCTCGCCGCCCTGCAGGGCGGCCAGCGCCATGGCGCCGTCGGCGAGATGGTCCACGGTGTAGTGCTCGGGCTTGAGGGCCAGGCGGATGCCCGAGGCCAGGCTCGGGTCATCCTCGACCAGCAGGATGCGCATCGGGTCGTCATTTCTCCAGTCGTGACAGCAGGTGGCGGACTTCCTCCCGGCGGCCGGCATCGGCGAGCTCGCGGCCGGGTCGGGGCGGCGCCTGCAGGGCCCGCTCCAGGGCCTGGCGCGCCTCGTCATCGCGACCCTGCTGGTGCAGATAGTCGCCCCAGAAGTAGAGGCTGTCGAGCCCCTCGGGGTTGATGGCCAGCGCCCGCCTGAGGTGCCACTCGGCCTTGTCGTCGTCGCCGAAGCCGAGCGGCCAGCCCGGTACCTGGTAGTAGAGCGCCCCGAGGCTGGTATAGGCGGAGCCCTCCAGCGCCAGCGGGTCCTGCGCCAGGGCGGCCTCCAGGTGGCGGCGGGCCTGCTTGACCAGGCCCAGGGCCCCCAGCCCGCCCTCGGCGCCGGCCTGGCTGGAGCGCACGATGCCGGCCCAGATCAGCCGCTCGGCGGAGTCGGGGTGGTCGGCCAGCTGGCGTTCGGCCTCGTCTCCCAGCTCGGCCAGGGCCTTGGCCTGCTGGTCGTCGGGCAGCCGGTAGCGGATCTCGGCCCAGCGTTCCTGGAGCCGGACCACCGCCGGGTCCGTGGCGGTTCCGTCGCCCGCGGCCAGGGCGGCGATGGCGAACAGGCCGCCGAGGCCGGCGACCAGCAGCGTGGCGGCAAGGCGCAGGAGGGGGAGGCGAGAGAGTCGTCGAGCGGTCATGGCGTGGTCTCCGGAGTGTCGATAAAGCGGCGGATGACGGGAAGCTGGCGCGCCAGGGCGCGGTCCACCACCCCCGGCAGCAGGGCGTTGAGGCGCACGAAGAGCCGCTCCGGTCGGCCCAGCTGGGCTTCCTGGCGGCCGTGTTCCACGGCGTGGCGCACCGCCTGGGCGACCCGCACCGGGCTGTCCATGGCGTTGCCCAGGGCTGCGTTCATGGCCTCCACCTCGGGGGCGTTCATGGCGGTGCGGGTGGCTCGGGGCGAGACATGCAACACCCGCACCCGGGTGTCGGCGAGCTCACGGCGCAGGGCCTGGCTGAAGCCGCGCAGGGCGAACTTGGTGGCGCAGTAGCCGACCTGGCCGGGGTAGCCCAGGGTGCCGAAGGTGGAGCCCAGGGTGATCACCCAGCCCTGGCGCGCCGCCATCAGCCGGGGGAGCAGGGCGCGGGTGAGCTGCAGGGTGGCGGTGAGGTTGAGGGTGATGAGGCGCTCGAGTTCGTCATCGGAGCCCTCGGTGAAGAGTGCCACCCGGTTCACCCCGGCGGCGTTGACCAGCATGGTGATGCCCGCCCGGTCCGCGGCGGCCACCAGCCGGGCGCGCGCCTCGGCACGGGTCAGGTCGGCGGGCAGCGCGGTGACCCGGTCGGGGTGGCGGGCCGCCGTGGCCGCCAGGGCCTCTTCCCGGCGGCCGGTGATCAGCAGCTGCGCCCCGGCGGCGGCCAGCTCGTCCACCAGCGCCTGGCCGATGCCGCCGCTGGCCCCGGTGATCAGCACGCGCTGGGCGGGCCAGCCGCCTTCCGGCAGCCGCGGGCGTCGGGCGAGGCGATCAGGCCAGCGCATCGGAGAGCTCCCGGGCGGCGCTGCCGCCGGCACAGCGTGCCTCGACGCCGCGGAACATGGCGCCGTAGAGGCGGTAGACCAGTCGTGCGGTATCGATCACCGCGTCCAGGTCCTGCGCCTCCAGGTGGTTCACCAGCCCCTCGAAGAAGGCCAGGTGGCCGATATCCAGGCTGCCGTGGGAGGTCAGGTAGCGCACCGCATCGTCGGGCAGGCCGAGGCTCACCTGCAGCCGTTCGGCGGCCTGGGTGGCCAGCGCCGTGCTGGTGCCCTCCAGCACCTGGACCATGCCGAAGAAGCCCACCGGATTGCCGTGCTCGATCGTATCGCGAACGGCGGCCACCATCAGCCGGGTGGCAGTGTCCGCCGGCCGAGCGGCGGCCGCCGCAGCGTCGCCGCCGGCAGCGCGGATGTCGTCGAGGATCCATTGCTCGTGGCCGTGCTCCTCCTCGATGTACTCCACCAGGGCGCTGCGCAGCCACCCCAGCCGTTCCGGCAGGCGGGCGCCGCAGGCCATCATCAGCGGCACCGTGAAGCGCACGTGGTGGTAGGCCTGGCCGAGGAAGGCGAGGTACTCGTCGCGGCTGACGCGGCCTTCCAGGGCGCGGGTCAGCAGCGGGGTGGCAAGCAGCCAGTCGCGTTCTTCGCGGGTGGCGTGCTGCAGTTGCTGGTAGGGGGTCATGGGGTCACTCCTTCGTGGGTGTCGAGCAGGTGGCAGGACGGGGCGGCGCACAGCCAGTCGCCATGGGCGGCGTGGATGGCGTCGCGGCGCAGACGGCCGTTGGCCGTCAGCTGGTGGTTATCGGGGGTGAAGGGGGCGCAGCGCCGCCATTCGTGGACGCGGGCGTAGTCGGGCAGGCCGGCGTTGGCCTCGGCCACCGCGGCGGCCAGGGCGGCGTCGTCGACCTCGGGCGAGGCGGGCACCAGCAGCGCGCGGTTGGCGGGCAGCGCTTCGCCGTGGACCAGGGCCTGGGCGATGGCGGGGCGGGCGCAGAGCTCGCCCTCCACCCACTGGGGGTCGACGTTGCGGCCATAGGCGGTGATGAAGACCTCGCGACGACGGCCCTCCAGCACCAGGGCGTCGCCGTCCCAGCGCCCCAGGTCACCGGTGGCGTGCCAGGCCGAGGCGGGCGTGGGCTCACCGAGATAGCCGAGCATGCTGGCCCCACGGACCTGCACCTCGCCGTCGTCGGCCAGGCGCACCTCGGCATGGGGCAGCGGCCGGCCGACGCCGCGGGTGGGCTCGCCGGGGCGGTTGAGGCACACCACCGAGGCGCACTCCGAGAGGCCATAGCCCTCGAAGACGGGCCAGCCGCCGCGCCGGGCACGCGCCAGCAGGGTGTCGGCGACCCGGGCCCCGCCCACCGCCACGAAGCGCAGGCACTCGGGGGCCCTGGGGCGCGCCGCCACCAGCGCCTGGAGCAGCTGGGGCACCAGGATCAGGCTGTGGGGCCGGCAGGCGTCGAGGGTGGCCAGCGCCCGGTTCGGGTCGAAGCCGCTCGCTCCCTGCCACCCCAGCTCGGCGACCCCGGGCAGGCAGGCGGTGGCCCCCAGCCACAGCGGCACGTAAAGGCCGCCGATGTTCTCCAGCAGGGTGGCCAGCGGCAGCATCGCCAGGTGGCGCTCGATGCCAAGCCCCGCCACCGCCTCGGCGATGCTCGTGGCCACGGCCAGCGGGGCGGCGGCATCCAGACAGACCCCCCTGGGGCTGCCGCTGGTGCCGGAGGTGAAGGTGATGCGGGTGGTGCCGGGGTGCAGGGCCGGCGGCGAGGCGACGCGGCGGGTGGCGATGGCCGGGTCTCGCGTGGCGGCGAAGCCAAGGGCCTCGCCGCCGGGGCCGATCCAGGCGTCCAGCCCGGCGGCGTCCACCAGGTGGCGGCGCTGGGCGTCGCTGAAGAAGGCGGGCACCGGCACCGCCACCCGCTGGTCCTGAAGCAGCGACAGGTCCCACAGCGCCCAGTCGACGCCGTTGTCCAGGGCCAGGGCGACCCGCCGGGCGCCGCAATCATGCAGGCGGCGCCGGCGCGCCTCGATCTCGCCCGGCAGCTCGGCGAAGGTGACCCGGCGGTGGACGTCCTCCAGCGCGATGCCGGCCGGTCGCTCCTCGGCGTGGCGGGCCAGCCGGGCGAGGAAGGCCTCAGGCGAGGTGCGCATGGCCCACCTCCGCCGCAGGGGGGCGGGGCGCGGGCAGCAACCCGCGCGCGCCAAGCTCCCGATGGGCGCGGCGCAGGTCGCCGGCCATCACCCAGGGGCGGCGCTCGTAGTAGCGCCCCCAGCAGGCCCGCTCGGCGCCGAGGCGTGCCGGGTCGGCGACCATCACCGGCTCGAGGGTGAGGCCCAGCCGACGGATGCCGTTGGCCACCTCGGGGGTGGCGGTAAACAGCAGCCAGCCGATGCCCTCGCGGCCGAGCTGGTCCACCAGGTGCAGGAAGAGCGGGCGCTGCAGGCCGGGGCGGCGGCTGGCCAGGTTGCCGATCTCGGCGACCTGGTGGCGGGCCACGGGGCGGGCGAAGCGCTCGGCCAGCAGGCGCTCGGCGGCGACGTCCAGATAGCGCTCCTGGAACAGCGGGCCACTCGCCGCCGAGCGCACCCCCACCGCGGCCAGGGGCCAGTCGCCCTGCCACAGGCCGAAGAGGCGTGGCAGCAGCTGGGTGACGGTGGCGCCATGCTCCTCGGCGAAGCGGCGGCGGATCAGGTGTTCCAGGCGGCGCCGCCGGGTCCAGTGCCGGGCCTCCTGCCAGTGCAGCGGCGAGGGGGTGGCCGTGGCCGGCAGGCAGGGCAGGCATTTCGGTTCAGGCATCGGGTCGTCTCCATGACGTGACACCGATACCCTGGCCCCGGCAGCTTAACGAAGGCTTAAGCGATTCGAGGGGCTTCCGAGCGTACGGATGAAAGCGACCCGGGGCGCTGGTGGCGCCCCGGGCCTCTGCCTTTCTCAGGTGGTCGGCGGTCGGTCAGTCGCGCTCGACCTTCAGCGTTTCCTCCTCGCCCCGGCGGGTGGTCACCTCGAGTTCGCGGCCGTCCTCGTCGCGTCCCTCGACCTTGATCAGGTCGTCGCGCTTGAACTCGATCTCCTCGAACTCGGCCATGCCCTCGGCCACGGCGACCTCCATGGCCAGGCGTACCTCGGCCTCGCTCATGCCCCAGGGGCCGTCGTCCCTGCGCTTGCGCTCCTCCTTGTGGAGTTCGCCGCTCTCCAGGGAGAGCCGCACCTCGGCCTGCCACTCGTCGTCGAGCCAGCCCTCGAGCTCCACCTGGCCGCGCTCCTTGGCCTCGATCTCCAGGTAGTGGGTGAAGCCATAGGCGGCGCCTCGTTCGAGCACGGCGTCGAGGCTGCCCGCCGGCAGGGCGTCATCGGCGTGGGCGGCGGTGGCGCCCAGCGCCAGGGCGGTGAGGGAACCGGCAATCAGCATCTTGATGGTCATGGGTAGCACTCCTCTGTGATCGGGTACCGCGGTCGGTACAGCCCCCTTGTATCACCCGCGACCTTGCCGGAAGCTGACCGCGTCGTTCATGCTGCATTCATGTGATGGCTGGCAAGCTGCCCCCATGAACCTCTCGCTCCCCTTTCCCGCCTCTCTCCGCCCGGGCCTTGCCGTCGCCCTGTTGTTGCTGCTCGCCCTCGCTGGCCTGCCGCCCCTCGCGGCGGGCGATGACGACTGGCAGGAGCTCCATGAACGCGTGAGTCGCGGCGAGCTGGTGCCCATGGCCACGGTCCTCGACTGGCTGGAGGCCCGCTACGCGGGACAGGTGCTGGAGGTGGAGCTGGAGAGGGAGGATAGCCGGCTGGTCTACGAGGTGGAGATGCTCGGCCCCCGGGGCCAGCGGGTGGAGTTCGCGTTCGATGCCGCCAGCGGCGAGCTGATCGGCATCGAAGGGGTGGGCATCGACGACATGAGGCGCCGCCCATGAAGGTGCTGCTGGTGGAGGATGATCGTGCCCTGGCCGAGGCGCTGGGCGAGGCGCTGGGCGGCGGCGGGGTGCTGGTGGAGAGGGCGGCCAGCGGCGGCGAGGCCGACTTCCTGGTGCGCACCGAGACCTATGATGCCGTGATCCTCGACCTGGGGCTGCCCGACGGCGACGGCACGCGCTGGCTGGGCCAGTGGCGCGAGGATGGCGTCGAGCTGCCGGTGCTGGTGCTCACCGCCCGCACCCGCTGGGCCGACAAGGCGGCGGGCTTCTCGGCGGGCGCCGACGACTACGTCACCAAGCCCTTCGAGACCGCCGAGGTGCTGTTCCGGCTGCGCGCCCTGGTGCGGCGCAGCCACGGCCATGCCCACCCGGTGCTGCGCATCGGCGAGCTGGCCTTCGATACCCACACCGGCAGCGTGACCCGCGCCGGCTGCCCGGTGAGCCTGACCGCCCAGGAGGCGCGGCTGCTCGCCTACCTGGCCCATGCCGCCCCGCGGGTGGTCAGCCGCAGCGAGCTGGCCGAGCACGTCTACGATCGCGACCACGAGCCCGACTCCAACGTCATCGATGTCCAGGTCAGCCGGCTGCGCCGCAAGCTGGGTGCGGCGCACATCGAGACCCTGCGCGGCCAGGGCTACCGGCTGACGGGCGGCGAGGAGACCGGATGAGTCGCCTGCCCTCGCTGGCGCGGGCCTCCCTGGCCACCCGCCTGCTGGTGGCGGCCCTGCTGGTGATCCTGATCTCCCTGCCCCTGGCGGGCCTCGGCCTCGCCCACCACTTCCGCGTCTCCACCACCGCCGCCTTCGACGAGCGCCTCGAGGCCCTCCTCAACGTGGTCATCGTCGAGGTGCGCTATGACGAGGTCGAGCAGCGGCTGCTGCACGAGCGCTCGCTGGGGGATCCGCGCTTCGACCGGGTCTTCTCCGGCTGGTACTGGCAGGTCAGCGACGGCGGCGAGCGGGTGCTGGTATCGCGCTCGCTGTGGGACCAGCGGCTGCCGGTGCAGGGCGCCTCCGGCCCCGAGGTGCGTGACGTCACGGGGCCGAGGGGCGTGCCGCTGCGCCTGATCGAGCGCGATATCCGCCTCGCCCCCCTCGAGGGCCCGCTGCACGTCGGCGTGGCGCTCAGCCGGGAGGCGCTGGATGCGGAGCTTGCCGGCTTCACCCGCCTGCTGGCGCTCTCCCTGCTGGGGCTGGCCCTGCTGCTGCTGGGCGCGCTGGCGATTCAGGTACGCTGGGCCCTGGCGCCGCTGCGCCGGCTGCAGGCCGACCTGCGCGACGTCGAGAACGGCGAGGCCGAGCGGCTGGACACCCGGCTGCCCGCCGAGCTGTCGCGGCTGGCCGGCGCCATCAACGCCGTGCTGGCGCGGGACCGGCGCCTGATGGAACGGGCCCGCCACGCCGCGGGCAACCTGGCCCACGCCCTCAAGACCCCGGTGAGCGTCCTCTATACCCAGGCGGATGGTCTCGAGGAGCCGCAGCGCCAGCGCATGCAGGCCGAGCTCAAGCGCCTCGACGAGGCCGTGCGCCACCACCTGGCCAGGGCCTCCGCCGCGGGCGATGCCGGGCTGCATCGGCCGAGCCGCTGCCTCGAGGTGCTGGCGCCGGTACTGGCGGGGCTGGGCCGGCTGGCCGAGCGGCGCGGCATCCGCCTGAGCCACGCGCTGCCGGAGGCGATGACGGTGCGCATGGACCCCCAGGACCTCCAGGAGCTGGTCGGTAACCTGCTCGAGAACGCCCTGCGCTGGGCCGACAGCCGGGTCATCCTCGCCGGCCACAGCGAGGCGGGGGGCAGCTGGCTGGAGGTCGAGGATGACGGCCCCGGCATGAGCGAGGCGCAGCGCCAGCAGGCCATGGCCCGGGGGGCGCGGCTCGATGAGGTGCGCTCCGGCAGCGGCCTGGGCCTGGCCATCGTCGCCGACCTGGTCGCCCTCCACGGGGGGAGCCTGAGCCTGGGCCGCTCGCGGCTGGGGGGGCTGGCGGTGCGGGTCTGGCTGCCGACGCGGCCGCTGACCGAGGCCGGCCCGCCGGACCGGCAGGACGGGTAGGCCGGCTCAGGGGGCCGCGGCGGCCGCGCCGAGGAAGCGCTCCTGCCAGTAGGCGATCTCCACCGGCGCCGTTTCCACCCGGCGGCCGCGCCCCGGGGCGTGGATCATCTGGCCGTCGCCGCGGTAGATGCCCACATGGCTGGCCTTGCCGCGTCCGGCGGTATCGAAGAACAGCAGGTCGCCGGGGCGGGCCCGGTCCACGGACGGCAGCGCGCGGAACTGGTCGTCGGCGGTGCGCGGCACCGGGATGCCGGCGGTGCGGTAGGCCAGCGACACCAGCCCCGAGCAGTCCAGAGCGTCGGGCGTGTTGCCGCCGAAGCGGTAGGGGGTGCCCAGGGAGCGTTCGGCGGCCGAGAGGATCAGCGCCCGCTCGATGGTCAGCCCCTCCCCGGGAGCCAAGTCCCGGGTGGCCAGGTCGCGGCTGGCGCAGCCGGTGACGAGCAGCAGGAACAGCGCCAGGCCGAGCAGGCGCAGCGAGGAGCGGGCGGCGGTGGGCGGCATCACGGGCATCGTCGAGTCCACGAGTGGCGGTCCTGCCCCTACATTAGACGCCGCGAACGCTCAGCGAAAGGCGATGCGGGTGCCGTGGGTGAGCATCTCGTCGGGCGTCATGGCGTGGCCCGGCACGCCGATCATCTCGTCGCCGCACTGGTCCGACCAGGTCAGCACGCCATGGGTCAGCCCGATGCCGCCCAGCAGGTCGCGGATCTCGCCGGTCCCCAGGAAGGTGCGGGTCCGGCCCTCGGTATCCGACAGCTCCGAGACGCCGGTGCCATGGTGCAGGCGAACCGTGTAGATGCCGTCCATGGATTCCACCTCGACGATGGGCGAGAAGCCCTTGGCGACAGCGTCGGCCAGCTGCTTGAAGGTGATATGGTCGTGCAGTTCGTAGGCATGGGCGCTCATCGGGGGCCTCCGGGTGTGTTGTCGGTCTTGTACAGGAAGTGTAGAAGGTGTGGTTCGGCCTGCAAGCCATTTATCGGCGAATATCCCGGTGAAGTGGCCCTGCCTGGGCATGAGGTGGCAAAAAGTTATACATGAATTGTATGGCGGAGGGCGGGTGGAAAAGTGTCGTCGCCATCCCCATGATCACAGGACCCGTCAACGTTCACAGGAGAATGGCATGAGCTTTCAGGGCGAGCAGCACCCCGGCGTACAGACCCCCACCGCGGATTCGGAGGGCTTCCGGCTCAACCACACCATGCTGCGGGTGAAGGACCCCGAGAAGGCGCTGGCCTTCTATTCCCGGGTGTTCGGCATGCGGGTGCTGCGCCGGCTCGACTTCGAGGAGATGCGCTTCTCGCTCTACTTCCTGGCGAAGCTGGAGGAGGGCGAGGCGGTGCCCGACGAGGAGGGCGAACGCACCGTCTGGACCTTCAGCCAGAAGGGGCTGCTGGAGCTGACCCACAACTGGGGCACCGAGAACCAGGCCGACTTCGCCTACCACGACGGCAATGCCGAGCCCCAGGGCTTCGGCCACATCTGCTTCAGCGTGCCGGACCTGGAGGCCGCCGAGGCCTGGTTCGACGCCAACGGCGTGGAGTTCGTCAAGCGCGCCGACCAGGGCAAGATGAAGAACGTGGTGTTCGTCAAGGACGTCGACGGCTACTGGATCGAGGTGGTCCAGGCCGACCGCCTGGCCGCGCTGGGCGACTGACGGCCCTGACCGTTTCCCTTGTTCCCTGCGATGAGCCGCCGTTCCCTCTCCGGGCGCGGCGGCTGCTTCACTATCGAGATCCCGTGATCCCTACCGACACCTGGCGCCTTTCACTGCCCTGACGGTTGTCCAGCACCAGATAGTAGTCGCTGCTCTCGGGAATCCTCAGCGTCAGGTCGACATGGCCTCGGGTTTCGCTGGCCAGCAGCGGTCTGGCGGCATTCGGCAGCCGGTCGAACTCGGCCTCCTCCACAAGGAAGAGGCGAAGATGTCCGTCGGTTTCCAGCTGGATCTGCAGGGAGGCGCCCTCGGGAAGGTGTCTCAGGTGGATGGCCTGCCAGCGTCCCGCGTCCACGGCGGTGGTGGTGGCGATCGACTGCTGGCGGGGTGATTGGGCTACCGCCCAATCGGATAGCGGAGTCAGCAGGGACAGCATAATGGCAATAATCATGTTTCGGAAAAGCATATTGGACCCCGGTCGGCGCCTGGAAAAATGGACAGCCACTTGATTAGCTTTAATTACTTTATAGTTTTTTGGTGATACGAGGTTTTCCTTTTGCGATGAATGGGTTGTATGTAATCCATTGTTGCCATGTTGAGAATTGTCAATATTTGAAAGGCAACTTGTTTGACCCTGCCAGTTTTGTAGCCTAATCCTAAATGGCTATCGACGGATAATGACCTCGTACCAGGCGTGCGTGGGCTCTTGTTATCAGATAATACCGGTGGCGTTTCTTCGAATTACCTGTTCAAGCAAATGCTGATGTGTGGTGTGCCAGGTTCCTCGGCAGGGAAGCATGGGCGCCCGTGTCGATCATGATGCAACCGGCATCCCGGGGCGATGGGGTGTCGGTGGACAGTTCGAGGAAGCGTCGTGGATTGGGGAGCATGATCACTGGCCGGCCTTTCCGGCCAAAGTAGTGTCTCTGGCTCAGCAATGGCGCAGGGGGCTTCCGGCCAACCGGGAAGCCAGGAGGGTCGCCAGACTGAACCGGGACGGGAGAGCGTCATGACCAGGGCAGTGGCGGGGCGGCGGGTCAACGAGCAAGGCACCAACAACCCAGGCACCAACGGCGGTTCAGGCACGCAGGCAGATCATCCCCTGCCCGTTGCCGACTGGTGGCGCCCCCGACACCCCTACCGGGGGTTCAGGCGCGGTGGCAAGGCGCGCTGGCAACGCCGTCAGGCGGGGATGGGGCAATCGGCTCGATCGGCTCACCATGGCCTGGAACCCCTGGAGCCCCGCTTCCTGCTCAATGGCGAACTCTCCTCGCTGGTGGGTTCCGGGGCCTTCGGCGACATGGCCTTCGATGCCGCCGAGGGTTTCCTCGCCTTCGGCAACAAGCTCGACGATATCATCTCCACCCTGGACGAGGAGTTCGCCGGCCTGCCGGGGATGCTGGCCACCACCTATACCGTCGAGGATGGCGAGGTGGTCGACAGTGAGACACGCCCGCCGAAGATCGCCGACCTGCTGGGTCAATCTTCGGTAGATCCCGACACTCAAGAAGTCGCAGCGCCGGGGCTGGATTTCACCAAGACAGCATTCGATTCAGCCGACTACACCCCCGAGGAACTGGAAGACTACCTCGTCGACCTGGCCAAGCGCGCCGACTATCTCTATGGCCAGGCATCAGGCGATCTCGGTGGGTTTGGAGGTCAGTGGATCGGGCCCGGGGAAAGCACGGTCATTGCCACCCTGGACCTGGATGGTGACGGCTTCGCCAGCTGGCGCGAGGCCTACGACGTGCTCTTCGTCGGCGCCCTGCTCTCGGTGCTGGATGACTATGCCGCCAGCAACCAGGCAGAAGGCGATATCGACGCTGTCGCCGATGCCCTCGATGAGCGCGTGGGTGCCATCGCCGCGCCCAACAAGGTATTTGATTTAATATCTCTTGAGCCTAACCAGTTCACGTCCAGCGCCGTATACGGAGACCTGCTGAGCCTGACTGGCGGCTTCACCTTCGATCTGCTCAGCGACGCAGACGAAAACACCTTCTACGAGCTCGGCTTCTCCGGCAGCCTGGTGTTCGGCTTCCAGCATACCTTCCAGCTCGACTTCGGCATCGTCGCCGACCAGCTGGGCATGGAGGCTCTGACAGAGCGATTCACCAGTGGCGGCAGCCTGACGCCATCGGATACCCCGGTCCAGCCCGAGATCGACCTCTCTGCTGACCTGGATATCCCCCTGGCCTTCTCCTTCTACCTGCCGGAAGTTGATACCAGCCCCGACCTGGCCCCCTTTCAGGAGAGTTTCGGCCTGCGGGCCGGCACTTTTGTCGACGACGCTCCCATCCAGATGACGCTGTCGTCGAATGAGGATCTGGCCGGACTGTTCGTCAATGCCGGCTTCCTTGGGCTTCAGGCCACGGGTGGCAGCACCTTCACCCTGGATATCGTCCAGGAGGTGGAGGTCACTCCGGACAGCCTGCCGGCCACCCTGGGCTTCGCCGCCGACCTGCCGCTGGTAAGCACCGATGGCGTATTGACCGCGGTCGACGCGGTCAGCGATTTCGACCACCCCGTGGAGTTCGAGCTGGCCTTTTTCCTGAGCGGTGATGCCGGCACCGAACCGCTGGCGGTCATCGTGGCGCCCGCCGAGAGTGGCGATGTGAAGGCCGCCGTGGAGAGCGCGCTGTTGGAGGCCGGGCTGGCGGAGCTGGTCGAGGTGGTGCTCGACGAGGAGGATCGGCTCTCCCTGTCGCTGGTGGCTGACAACACCGGCGCGGAGGGCATCAACCTGCGTCTCGACGGGGATGACCTGCTGATTGACATCGCGGCGGAAGATGGCCTGTTGACCGATGACCTGACCGCCGCCTTCCTGCTGGCGGTGGGAGCGGCACTTCCCCAGCGCGCCACTATCAACGCTGAGGAGGGCGACAGCCTCGATGACCTGATCGATGCGCTCAACGGCCAGCTGGAGGGCGTCACCGTCTCCAAGGTCATGGACGAGATGCCGGACCCTGAAGACGAGAACGAGACGATCGAGGTCTATACCGGTCAGCTGAGGATCTCGGTGACCGGCGTTGACCCCGAGCCCCTGCGGCTCGTCGAGAACTTCTCCATCGACGCCGATGGCGTGGTGCGCCTCGATGAGCTGACCACCAAGAGTGCCAACGAACTCTTCACCCTTCCCCCGGCCAACGATGCATCCTTTGATTTCGATCTGACCCTGACAGTGATCCCC
Source organism: Halomonas campaniensis (assembly GCF_014193375.1). Taxonomy (GTDB): domain Bacteria; phylum Pseudomonadota; class Gammaproteobacteria; order Pseudomonadales; family Halomonadaceae; genus Halomonas; species Halomonas campaniensis. The sequence continues at coordinate 58,641 of NZ_JACHZF010000003.1, read as the reverse complement.
GGCCTCGAGCGGACAACCGGTGACTGGGACGAGATCAGGATCGAGTTCGGTGGCGAGGACATCCTGTCATTGACCGAAGCGTCCCTGGTGCAGGACCGCTCCGGCAACTGGCGCATGGACTACAGCGCCGAGATGGATGCCGATCATCGCGGCGTGCTCGAAACCGGCCTGACCCAGGAAGTGGTCGACTTCAACCAGGTCAGCGCCAACAGCGTACTGGGCATGCTCGGCCAGCTGCGTGCCTGGGCCGATCGCGTGGCGGATTCCGCCTACCTGGGCAACCTCGATATCCCCTTCGCCGACCTGGTGCTCGGCGAGGTCCTGGGTTTCAACGACCTGATCCAGGAAGCCCTGCTCTTCGACCAGATCGGCGAGGAGGCGGGCAATACCCTGAACCAGATCAGCCGCCTGATCGCTCAGGTCGAGAATAGCGATGGCAGCATCGAGACCCTGGTGCCCTTTACCAATGTGCAGGAGCTCAGGGCACGGCTGGCTGCACTGGGCCTGCTGGATACCACCGAGTTCACGGACGGCACCCTGCAGTTCTCGGAAGACGGGACGGCGGTCATCTGGTACGACCCCGCGGCCTCGGGCGCCCATGACCCGAACAATGCCAAGCTGCTGCTACCGCTGACGCTTTCGCGGCTCGAAAGCCGTGTCAGCAGCGCCGAGTCCCCGGTGGACTTCCTGCAGCGCCTCTCCGAGGAGGAGGGCGGCAATACCAGCCTGCTCGGCCCGCTGGAGCTGACCTTCAGCGCCTCCACCATCGAGCTGGCCGTCTCCGAGAGCATGAACGTCACCCTGGGTATCCTGCTCGGGGAGGGGGGTAACCTCGACACCAACCCGGATCTGGCGGAACTGGGCGTCACCCCCATGGACGACCTGGCGGTCACCGGCGGCGGCGAGGTGCAGACCGTTCAGGGCAGGCTCTCGGCGGACGCCTCCTTCCAGCTCCGCGTCGATGGCGGTGCCTGGGAAACCATCACCGTGACCAGGCTCGCCACCAGCACCAATACCACCGCCCAGGATCTGGCCGACGATATCAATGAGCAGCTGCCCGGCGTGATCTCGGCAGAGGTCCAGAACGGCCGTATCGTGCTGGTGGCCGCTGACGGCGTGTCCTCCTTCGATGTCAATGTCCAGCAGACCAACACCGCCTTCAGCGAGATCGGCCTTGCCTCCAGTCGTGCCTCCAATGTGGCGGTGGCCCTGGCCACCCAGGCGGACTACGAACTGGACGGTGATGGCGCCGTCACCATCGTCCTCAACGGGGATGACGCCAACCCGATCGAGCTGGAGCTGCCGGCAGAGGTGACCACGGGCAATCGCACCCTAAGCGACCTGGTCAGTGACCTCAACGCCCTGCTCGTGGCGGAAGGTGAAGACGGTCGCCTGGTCTTCACCCGCAGCGGCAACGAGCTGATCCTGGGCAGCATCTCGGAAGGGGGGCACTATCTCGAGGTCAGCTTCGATGCCCAGTTCGCCAACCTCTTCGGGGCGGCGGGTGGCACAACGGCCGAGACCGGCCTGCTGCTCCAGGGCGGCGGTGAGATCGCCAGCCAGTACGGTCGGATCAGCACTGATGCCAGCACCATCGTCATCGGCTACAACGCCGACGATACCGTCCAGATCGGCATCACCGAGTCCGAAACCGCCGAGCTACGCTCCATCGCCGAGCTGGTAGAGCTGCTCAATCAGAAGCTTGACGATGCCCCCGGTGACTTTGATGGCGAGATCGAGTTTGTCGCCCTGGGTGCCAAGCGTCTGGGCATCAAGGCGCTGGATGACGCGGTCACCGAGATCACCATCACCGGCGCCGAAGCGCTGGGTTTCGCCGATGGCGACAGCATCGATGACTCCCTGCGGCTGAGTGCCGCCCAGGCCGTGACCCAGTATTTCGGCCCGAGCGAGACGGCCACGTTCACCATCGCCTACGATCCTGGCAGCGGCGTGCAGACTGCCGATATCACCCTGACACCCGACGAGATTCTCAAGGCGCGGACCCTCTATGACCTGCAGCGCGTGCTGCAGGACAAGGTAGATGAGGCCTTCGCTGATGAAGATTTGGGAGCCCGCCCCATCGTGGTGGGTATCGATAGTGGCCGGCTGACCTTCACGGCCAGCGAGGCCTCGGGCATTACCAGCTTCGGCATTACGACTGCTGAAACCGATGCCGGTGACCAGGCACGCGACTGGCTGGGGTTGGTCGAGATCGAGGCTGGCTTCGGCAACCTGGAGGCCAACACCGACGACCTGCTGATCCGGACCCGCTCCGGCGAGATCTTTACCGTCGACCTGACGGGCGTGACGGATATCGATGGTGCCATCAATGCCATCAATAAAGCGTCGGGTGCGACTTCAGATTCAGAAGGTGTCTATGGGGACGATGGAAGCGTATACGTAACGATATCCGCTGATAACGCCAGCCTGGTGCTCAAGGACAATACCTCCGGCGACCACGACTTCGAGGTCGAGACCCTCAACGGCTCTCGCACGGCCCGCCAGCTGGGCATCTTCTCTGCCGGCAGCGCGGAGCGCCAGGCTGATGTCGGCGACGACACCATCCTGGGCGATCGCATCGGCAGCCTCGGGCTGAGTGATCGCATGTCCATCGAGCATGACGGTCGCGACCTGCTTGAAGCAGAACTGACCTTGACCCTACCCGATTTTTCCGCCGAGGCGCGCCTGGGCTTTATCGGCGTAGGGCTGGAAGCCGGCACGCCGAAATTGACCGCCAGCTTCTCGCTGGGCCTGGCGGAGCCGGGTGAGGATGCCAGCGGTTACAGCCTCCGCCAGCTTCTCGATGCCGTGCGGGAACGCGACATCACGGCACTCGGTGATTTCCTTGATGCGCCTGACATTGATGTCACTGCCGGTGATATCGCCTTCGATGTCGCTGTGCTGGGTGAAGCAGGAACGGCCGTGGCGGGACTCGGTCTTGCCGATGGCGAGATCGTGGTTCGCCTGGTGGACTTCGGGGACATTGTCGCCGGGGAGTTTGCCCTGCCGACAATCGAGATCGGAAAGTATGAGATTCCTGGTGACCCGACCTCCTCATTTACTTCCTTCAACAGCTTCGAGGAGGCCTTGCAGGCCGTTCTGGGCGACCTGGGCAGCTTCGCTGCGCTGGATTTCTCCACCTTCGGCGCGGCGCTGGAAAGCCTGCGTGGCATCGTCGACGGCTTCTCCGATATCGGCTTCCTCAGCGAGGAGATCCCCATCCTGGGGGTCAGCATCCTCGACATGGTGGGCATCGCGGACGACTTCGCTGCCGGCATCGAGGAGGTCCTGGCCAATCCGGTCGCTACCATCCAGGAGCTGGAAGGCCGTCTTACCGAGGCGCTGGGGCTTCCCGATGGCGCCATCGGCCTGGCCCTGGATCTGGTGGAGGGCAACCAGAACCTGATCTTCGATATCGACTTCTCGAGAAGCTTCAACGAGCCGATCAATATTGAGCTGGATCTGATTGGGCTGGTAGGCACGGAATTCTTTAGTGATATCGAAGGCTTTGAACTTGACGCCTTTGGTCTTTACGGCGCTGCGGGCCTGGCGGTCAGCGGCGCCATCGATGCCAGGCTCAGCTTCGGCATCGACCTGACAACGCTCATCGATGAAGACGGCGACCCGATACTCGATGGCGACGGCAATCCTGCCCCGACCGTCAACCTGCTCTACGGCGATGGGCGCACCAACCTCTCGGGCAACCTGCGCGCCACCGGCGACAACCTCACTTTCAATGCCGCCCTGGGGCCATTGGGGGCCTCGGTACGCGATGGTACGGCGCTGATCGATTTCAGCTTTGCCCTGTTCGAGGGTGGAGATTTCAATCCTCTGGAACTCTTCGGTGCCGATGGCGCCAACACAGGATTCCTCGATGCTTTCGAGGCTGATTTCAATCCGCAGCTTGCTGGCACCGCAGCAACCACGCTGCCGGTCTACTTCCCCACCAGCTCCAGCTATCTGGGCGATATCCTGCTGGGGGCGGGGTTGTCGCTGGATGGAAGCGGCGAGCTGACGCTGGCGGGCACTGTCGGCGGGGGAGCCGACGTACTGGCCTTCAGCGACGGCTTCTTCGACGCCCTGGACTTCGAGAGCTTCGATATCTTCTCCAGCCTGCCGCTGATGATCGACGGCTTCGACCTCTTCCTGGCCAACCTGCAGTCGCTTCTCCAGGGTCAGGTGCTGGGCGTGGATATCCCCTTCCTCGGCGACAGCCTCGCCGACGGCGCCACGGTGATCGAGGACTTCCGCCAGGACTTCGTCGATCCCTTCCGCGAGCAGGTGGCGGAGGCGCCTCAACGCGGCCTGGAGATCGTCCAGGACCTGCTGTTCCGCTCGCTCTGGTCGACCACGGTACTCGTCAAGCTGGATGAGTCGGCGCCCGATGCCTTCTCTGGACTGAGCCTCGAGCAGCTGTTCGACCCCACCGCTACCGGCTGGATCGATATCGGTGATCTCGGCGGCGTCCTGAGTGATGCCTACGGCGCCAATATCGGTCACTACATCAATGCCGAGATGACAGCCGATGGTGTCCAGTGGAACTTCGTGCTGGGCGGCTCCTGGAGTCCCGATGTCGCCTTCGACTTCGACCTGGGCTTCCCCGCCCTGGGCCTGGACCTGGACGTGGACCCCGAGATCATCCTCGAGTGGAGCCTGGGCCTGGGCTTCGGCCTGAGCACCCAGCAGGGGGCCTACTTCGATGTGGGCCGTGTCGACTACACGATCGACGGGGAGGGGGTAACGGCGGGCGTCTCGGCGGGCGATGAGATCGCCGAGTTCCAGGCCAGGGCCCAACTGGCATTCAATGGCGGTGATACGTTAACCGGCCGGCTGGGTTTCCTGGAACTTGAGGTAGTGACATTCGGTTATGAAAAGGATGGCGACAGTGTCGTCAGGGCGTTTGATCAAGATGGCAATATGGTGGGCAGCGCCTTTATCGACGGTGAGCTTTACGGCACCGGCGCCTTTGCCGACTTCCAGGTCGACCTGGTCAACACCTCCGGCGGTAACCGACTCGCCTTCTTCGAACTGGGCCAGCTCGATGCCCAGGTGACCCTGGAGGCGGGCGCTCGACTCGATGTCCAGGGAACCGTCCAGTTCAACGACGATATCCTGCCGTCGGGTACCATCGCGCCGCTGCTGCCCAGCATCCAGACAGACTTCGTCTTCGACTGGGGCAATACCGCAGCCGGCAGCGACACCCCGTTGATCGATGCCAGTTTCGCCTCGGGGCTGAACTTCAACTTTGCCGACTCCCTCAACGAGATCGCCTTCAACGATGTGCGGCTCAACGTCGGCTCCTTCCTCACCGACCTGCTGGGGCCCATCGTCGGCCAGATCCAGCAGATCACCGGCCCGCTGGAGCCGATCATCGACGTGCTGACCACGCCGATTCCGGTGATATCCGATCTCGCCGGCAAGCCGATCACCCTGGTCGATCTGGCCGCCACCTTCGGCGAGTTCAACCCGGGCTTCATCTATGCCATCGCCGACATCATCAAGCTGGCCAACGATATCGGAGGCCTCGATGGAGAGGATGCCTATATTCCCATCGGCAGCTTCACGGTCTTCACGAGTGGTGGAACGATAAGTGCGGATAACCTTGCCAATGGCAGCTTTGACCTGGCAGGGGCCGCCGATGGCATCCTCCCTGATGATCTGGATATCAATACCATCCTGGATGGCCTGGATAGCCTGGGCAGTGATTCGCAAGCGGCCAGCACGACCCGGTCGCTGACCAGCGGCTTCGGCGAGGGCGGTGGTTTCGACTTCCCGATCCTGAACGACCCGGCACAGATCTTCGGGCTGCTGGTGGGCCGGCCGGCGGTGCTGGTCACCTATGACATGCCGCCCTTCGTCCTCGACTTCGAGTACCAGCAGAGCTTCCCGGTCTATGGCCCCATCTTCGCCGTGATCACCGTGGGGCTGGGCATGCAGATCGACCTGGCCTTCGGCTATGACACCTACGGTTTCCAGACCTTCGCCGATGGCAACTTCGAGAACCCCCTCGACCTGCTCGGGGGCTTCTACATCAGCGACCGCGAGAACCCGGATGGCAGCGGCGCCGATGTGCCCGAGCTGATCCTGACCGGCGAGGTCTTCGCCGGTGCCGAGGTGAACCTGGGGATCGGCAGTGCCGGGGTGGAAGGCGGGATCATTCTCACGGTCAACTTCGACCTCTACGACCCGGATCGTGACGGGCGCGTGCGGCTCAGCGAACTTCTCAGCGTCATCGAATTCGAGGCGCGTACCGGTAGCCCGCTGCTGGCACCCATCGCCATCTTCGATATCTCGGGCGACATCGCCGCCCAGCTGCGCGCCTACATCAAGATATTGACCAGCAAGTTTACCGTCGATATCACCCCGCCGATCGTGCTCTTCGAATTCGAGATTCCCTTCGACCGTGAACCCATCCTGGCCACCGAGTCCGGCGATACGCTGATCCTCAATATCGGGGACTCGTCCCACCTTCGCCTGGAAGGCGATACCCGTGATATCGGCGAGCATATCATCGTCGAGCAGACGGGGGCGGACTCGGTCAAGGTCTGGTCGGACCAGTTCGGGGTTCCGGTAAATGCGGCCCAGACCTACAGCGGGATCAGCAGGATCCTGGTGCGCGGTGGTGAGGGGGCTGACACGATCGACCTCAGCCGCGTCTGGGATATCGATGCCGAGATCCATGGGGGAGAAGGCAACGACAAGATCTACCTCGGCGGCGGCAACGATCTGGTCTACGGTGGCCTGGGCAACGATGTCATCGATGCCACCCAGAACAGCGGGGGAGGCAACAACATCATCTTCGGAGGCCGGGGTGACGATATCATCCATGGAGGAAGTGGCGATGACCTGATCTTCGGCGGCACGGGGACACTGCGTCAGGTGGATGTCGAGGTCGAGGGAGGCACGGAAGACGGGCTACGCATAAACGCCTCCGCATCCCGTGACGACGGCAACAACCGCATCACGACGGGAAATGGCAACAACCTGGTCTTCGGCGGCGGGGGCGATGACATCATCATCGGCGGCGATCATGCCGATATCCTCTTCGGTGATGGCGGCCAGGTCACGGTCACCAGGAGTTCGCCATGGACACTGCACTCCGTGCAGTATGTCGACCTGGGCGCTGGCGGCAACGATCGTATCTTCGGTGGCGATGGCGATGACATCATCTATGGCGGCCCCGGTGACGACATCCTCAAGGGCGGCAAGGGCAACGATACGATCTTCGGCGGCAAGGGCTTCGATATCCTCTTCGGCGATGGCTCGGCCTTCGGCATCGACGATACCCTGGCGGACGATCAGGACTTCGACTTCGATGGCGATACCCTGAAGGCCATCCAGTGGGCCTTCGATGGCGACTACGAGCATGGCAACAACACCCTGGACGGCGGGACCGAGGACGATCTGCTGTTTGGTGGCTTCGGCGACAGCACCATCAACGGGGGCAGGGGCGGCGACACCATCTTCGGCGATGGGGGCCGTGTCGAATACACGACCGCAGGCCTCGCCATCCGCATCCACTCCCTGGTCGATGACGCGGAGACCGATCCGGTCAGCGGCACTAATACCCTGCTGGGCGGCGGCGAGGGCGGCAACATCATCTTCGGCGGCGCCGGGGTGGATACCATCCTGGGCGGCGGTGGCCCGGACCTGGTCTTCGGCGGCGCCGGCGATGACGTCATCGATGGCGGTGACGGCCCCGACATGCTGTTCGGCGACAGTGGCCTGGTGGCCTATCGGAACTTCGGCGGGGAGGGCGTGCATCGCCTGATCGGTGACGATGAGCTTCCTGACGACATCAATGCCCTCTTCGATGACAGTGAAGACGATAGCTTCGACCACAACCGTGCCACGATCGACCTGATCCTTGCCCTGCCCAATGACATCAACGGCGATGACACCATCGTTGGTGGCGCCGGTGACGACATCATCATCGGGGGCGGTGGCGATGACCATCTCTATGGCGACTGGGAGGTCGATCCCGACAACCTGCCGGAGAGTGCGCCCCAGGGTAACGACATCCTCATCGGCGACTGGGGGCGTATCGATTTCGCTGACCGCCGCGTCACCTCCATCAGGAGCCTGTTCGCCGATGACGGTTCGGGCGGCAACGATACGCTCTACGGGAATGGCGGCAACGATGTGCTGATCGGTGGTTCCGGTGACGACACGCTCCACGGGGTCAACGGCGGCAGCCTGAACGCCTCCGGTGACGGCTATATGCCCGCTGTCGTCAAGGTGATCACCGGCTTTGACCAGGAGACCGGTGCGCCGGTCTTCGATAACGCAACGGGGGATGACATCCTGGTCGGCGACAACGCCCTGCTGACCTTCGCCCCGGCCGTGGGTCTGCACGACCAAGGCGCCGCCCTGGTGACCTTCGGTGGTTATCTCACCCGAGTGGAAACCACCGACACCAGGAATGCGACCGGTGGCGTCGATACCCTCTTCGGCGACCTGGGCAGCAACGTGCTGATCGGCGGCGCCCAGGGCGACGACATCCACGGTGCCGATGGCGACGATATCATCCTGGGTGATAACGGTGTCGTTACCTTCGGCACCCAGTCGGTCGATGGCGAGTCCTTCGTCTATCTCGATCGCGTCGAGAGTGTCGTGACCGAGGATGATGATACCGTCGGCTTCGTCGGGGGCGTCGATACCATCCTCGGCTTCAAGGGCGACGATATCATCCTCGGCGGCATCGCGGGTGACACCATCGATGGCAATGAAGGCGACGATATCCTGCTGGGCGACAACGGCCTGGTCGAGCTGATCTCCTCCTGGGAGGTGAATACCGATGCCCCCGGCGCCCGATTCTTCCTGGCCGGGGTGGTCGAGCGCATCGTCACCACCGATACCGAGAATGCCAGCGGCGGGGTGGATACCCTCAGGGGCGGTGAAGGCAACGATATCCTCCTCGGCGGTGCCGAGGGCGACGTCCTCTACGGCAACCTGGATGTCCTGCTGACGGGTGACCAGGTCGTCGGCGACAACCTGATCCTCGGCGACAACGGCGAGCTGGTCTTCGATACCGGCAATCCCGACTGGATCCATCTCTCCCTGGTGCGCAGCCTGCTGGGCGGCGATGGTGTGGCCGACCCGGATGTCTTCGTTGGCGGTGCGGATGAGATCTACGCCGGCGACGGCGACGATATCGTCATCGGCGGCCTGGCGGGTGATGAGATCCATGGCCAGGCCGGTGATGACGTGCTGCTGGGCGACAACGGCCGGGTGGAGCTGGTGTCTGCCGAGGCATTGACTGCCGGGCCTGGCGTACTGCCCTACCTGGGGGGTGCCGTCTCTCGGATCGTCACGACCGATACAGAGAATGCCAGCGGTGGCGAAGACACCATCTTCGGCGGCGAAGGCAGCGATATCATTCTGGGTGGCGCCGAGGGCGATGTCCTCTATGGCAATCTGGATGGCGCTCCGCCGGATGACCAGGCCGTTGGCAATAACCTTATTCTCGGTGATAACGGTGAGCTCCGGTTCAATACCGGCAACCCTGCGCATGTGTACCTCGAATTCGTCCAGAGCTGGCTGGGGGGCACGGCCTTCGACGGCTCACTGCTCGACAAGCCTGCTGATGCCAGCGACTTCGTCGGCGGCGCCGACCTTATCTATGCCGGCGACGGTGACGATATCGTCCTCGGTGGCCTGGCCGGCGACGAGATTCATGGCCAGGATGGTGACGATATTCTGCTGGGGGATAACGGTGAGCTGGACTTCGTCTCTGGAGATTCAGTGAATGGCGAAGTCGAGATTCTGGGTGGAGTGCTCACCCGCCTGGAAAGCACCGATGATCACGAGGACGAAGGGGGCCAGGACCTGATTCTGGGCGGCACCGGTGACGATATCGTGCTGGGTGGTGTCGAGGGCGATCTGCTGTTCGGCGAGGCGGGCGACGACCTCCTCCTGGGTGATCAGGGCCGACTGGTCTGGGGTTATACAGGTAACGAGGATGCAGGCGATGCGGCCATCGCCTCCATCGAGGCCTATCTCGAGGGCCTTCACGCCAACCCCTTCGCGGCGACTGGCTTCCTGACCCTGGACCTGATCACCACCACCAATCCGACCCTGGGTGGCCGCGACCTGATCGACGGTGGGGAAGGCGATGACGTGATGTTCGGCGGCACCGACAGCGACATCATGTTTGGAGGCGATGGCAACGACCTGATGTTCGGTGACCATGGCCGCCTCTACCCTCAGCTGACCACTTATCGCGATGAAGATGGCACCGTCCTCGGGCATTCGCGGAACTTCTTCGCCATCGATACCGGTGCTGAGGATGGCGGCGCCGGCGACCTGATGTTCGGCGGCGACGGCGACGACATCATGCTCGGCCAGCAGGGCAACGACGTGATCTTCGGCGGGTCCGGCGACGATGACATGATCGGCGGCCATAACGTCGAGGGTGGCATCGATGCCCTCGATGGTGACACCGCGGCAATCGATTTGCTTTGGGAGACGTTGGGGGCCGATGCCAGGGTTCGCATCGACTCCTTCAACGACATCATGGACGGTGGCAGCGGCAGCGACGTGATGCTGGGTGACAATGGCACCATCTGGCGCACTCAGGAGACCACCAGCCAGCGGCATTTCCAGCTGACGGGTGACGCGATCTACGCCATGCCGGCCGTCGGTACCGAGGCCTCCACCGCCAGCGGCTACCCGGTGCTCAACCTGGATACTGAAAATGGCCAGGGCACGGACCCCAACTGGTCCTTCGGGCGCACCATCACGCTGCTGGATCAATCCCATGCTATCCAGGATGCCGGTGGTGAGAACCGCCCCTACGGCGACGACCTGATGGCTGGCGGGGCCGACGGCGACATGCTGTTCGGCGGCCTGGGAGACGACGTGATCCAGGGCGATGGCAGCATCGAGATCCTGGGCGACTTCGAGCTTGCCACCTTGCTGGGCCAGTGGGGCCTCACCCTTACCGGCTGGCAGCCGACTACCGATACCAGACTGGATGATCTCGTCGCCGGTGAAACCGGGCTGGAGAAGGTCGATATCGACCCGCTGCGCGATAGCGGCGAAGCCGGCCCCCATTCCTTTGATGTCGACGTGAACGAGGGGGTCACGCCGATTCTCTCGCTTCGCTTCAACGTCATCGAGCGTGCCGGCGACGGCGACGACTATATCGAGGGCAATGGCGGCAGCGACCTGCTCTACGGCGGCCTGGGCCAGGACGACATCATCGGCGGCAGCTCCTCGCTGTTCGGTCTGGATGATGACGACCCAATCCAGGCTGCCAACTTGCGCCCCGATGGCGGCGACGAGATCTATGGTGGCGCCGGCGAACGCCTGGGCCGCAACGAGTTCGTGGGCACCGATGACGACCTCATCGACTGGCAGGATCGCCATGGCCGCGATGCCGATGTGATCCTGGGTGATAACGCCAATATCTATCGCCTGGTCGGCGCCGATGGCCTGCCGCTGAGCTACAACTTCGATACCACCCGCCACCTGAGCGCCGGCGAGTTCTTCCAGGCCCGCCAGTTCGCTCCCGGCACGGGTGCGGAGGCCATCGAGAGTGCCTGGTACGCGCTCGATGACAATGGCAACCCGAGCTGGATCCTGATCCAGCCGCGGGCCTTCGAGCTGCTCGACTACCAGGCCGGCGTGGGCGAGACCCGCGAGGGCAACAGCGGTGACGACCTGATCCATGGCGAATCCGGGGATGACCTGATCCACGGCATGGCCGGCCACGATGCCATCTTCGGTGGCAGCGAGGATGACTGGATCACCGGCGGCACCGGCAGCGACTGGATCAGCGGCGGCACCGGCGATGATGGCGTGATCGGCGACGACGGGCTGATCCTGCCCAGCCGCAACGGCCAGGCCGAGCCGCTGTTCGGCATCGAGGCCCTGACCGAGCTCGACAAGGTCATCAGCACGCCGGGCAATATTCAGCAGGCGGTGATCAACCAGAGCCACGAGCTCAAGCTGGCCGTGCGCCTCTTCGCCTTCACCCAGGGTGGCAACGACATCATCTTCGGCGGCCTGGGCAACGACTGGCTGCACGGTGGTGCCGGCGACGATGCCATCTCCGGCGCCGAGGCGCTGCCGGGCTACTACGACGGCAGCCTCAACTGGTTGTTGATTGCCCAGCAGGAGCTCTGGAGCGAAGAGAACACGGCTTACCAGCCGTGGTATGCCGATCGGGCGCCGATCAATCCCGGCGATATCCTGCAGTACGAGGGGCGTCGTCCCGGCACCGGAGAGTTCTCGCTCTACGACGAGCACGACCCCTGGCGGCGCATCATGCTGGGCAGCGACGGCGACTGGGTGAAGAACGCCGAGTGGGTCGATGCCGAAGCTGCACTGGGGATCCTGGAGGCTGATGGTTCCCTCCCAGGTGATGCCGCCGACTATCTCGACCTGCTTGTCACTCGAGTGGTCGGTGGTGAGACCGAGTACCTGATCGGGCTTAACGATGACGATGAGCAGGTGGTGATGTTCGACTTCCTGCTCAACTTCGATCCCACCGAAGGCCCCATCGACAGTCGCTTCGGCGAGGGGCTGACAACCGATGGCGACGACCGCCTCTTCGGCGACCTGGGCAACGACTGGCTGGTCGGCGGCAGTGGCCGTGACCACATGTATGGCGGCCGCGGCGATGACCTGATCAACATGGACGATGATCATGGCTCCAACTTCCACACCGACAACCCCCTGGCCAACAACCTGCCGGATGCGTACCAGTCCTACGCCGACATCGCCTTCGGCGGCGCCGGGCGCGACCGCCTGATCCTCAACACCGGGGCCGACCGGGCCATCGACTGGGTGGGCGAGTACAACAGCTATGTGGTGCCCTTCAGCCCCTTCGGGGCCTTCCACATCAGCCGCTCGCTGCAGCCGCAACTCCCGGAGTTCCTCTATGAGCTCTCCGCGAGCGACGGGGCGGACCAGTGGGCACCGGATCATGATCGCCATGCCGATGACCAGGGGAACGATCGGCGCATCGCCGACCTGGACGATGCCCGCAACTACGAGCCCTATGGCGAACTGGGGCTGGTGCTGCAGAAGGACGCCGACTGGCAAGAACAGACCGGCGCCCCGGACGACCCGCAGCCCGGCAACTTCCAGGGCAAGCGCGAGATCATGCGTCGCGAGCTGTTCCTCGGGGATGGCGTCGATGCCCTTGGGAGCAGCGCCTTCGCCGTGGAGTCCGGTGGCTGGACCATGGGCGGAGGGCTCTATTCCACCTCTGCCGGTACCGAAGGGGGAGCGATAAGCATCCTGCACATGCAGGACCAGCTGCCCAACTACCTAGAGATCCTGGTGGATGTCAGTGCGGAGCGGCCCAAGGCCGGCGTCAAGTCCAACGCCTATATCCTCTTCGACTACCAGGACAGCGACGACTTCAAGTTCGCCGGGATCGACATCAGCACCAACAAGCTGGTGATCGGCCAGCGGATCGGTGACGAGTGGCGCGTCCTTTCCGAGACCAACCTGCAGATGCGCGGTGGTCAGACCTATGACCTCGGGCTGATCCTCAACGGCAACCTGGCGACCCTGGTCGTCGATGGCCGGCACGAGATTCGCCACGCCTTCGGTGCGGACCTGCTCAGCGATGGCTACCTGGCCCTGGGCTCCGACAACGCGGTCAGCCACTTTGCCAACTACCAGGTGCAGAGCCTGCCGCCCCTGACCACCTACGAGGCGATATGGGGATTCGAGGGGAACGCCCACGGCCTGCAGGAGAGTGTCGGTGACTGGCTGCTGCAGGATGGCGTGCTGACCGGTTCGGCGACCGGCGCGCCGGCCATGCTGTTCGGTGATCTACCGCTGGGCGTCGCCCCCTACGCCGATCTGGAACTCGAGGCACGGCTGATGGCCGAGGGGCGCTCGGGCTTCGTCTACGACTACCACGGCGTCGACGACTACAAGTTCGCCCTGCTCGATGTCGAGGCCGGCCAGCTGCTGCTGGGCTACGTGACCGCCAAGGGCACACAGATCAGCACCACCCTGGACGTGACCCTGGCCGAGGGCGAAGCCTACGACCTCAAGCTGACGCTGACCGGGGGCCAGGTCACCGCGGCATTGAAGCCGGCCAGCAGTGGTGAGGGTGCCGACGCTGCCTGGCAGCTTCTGGGCCATGTCTACTACAGCCAGCTCAACGCCGGCGACTGGGGGCTGATGGTCGAGTCGGGCACCAGTGCCGCGTGGCAGCTTCTGGGCCATGTCTACTACAGCCAGCTCAACGCCGGCGACTGGGGGCTGATGGTCGAGTCGGGCACCAGTGCCGCGTTCGAGCACTTCATGGCCCGCACCAACGATGTCGCCTATCTGGATGCGGATGAGGCCCTGACGGCGGCTCGCCCCGCCCTGGGCGCCGTGGAGGCCGGGTCGGGGCCGACCGAGGCGGAGCTCGAGGCGATGATGGCCGAGGCATGGCATCGCCTGAAAGCCGTGCATGGCGACCACCTGCCGGACGAGATGCCGGCGATCGACCTCGAGGTGGTCGACCTGGGTGGGCTGCGCCTGGCTCAGGTGGTCCAGGGGCGAATCCTGATCGACGCCCAGGCGGCGGGCCATGGCTGGTTTATCGATGCCACGCCGGATGCCGACGAGGAATTCACCCTCGGCTCCGACGGCAGCCTGCATGCGGCACAGGGCAGCGATGCCCAGGGCCACATCGACCTACTGACCGTGCTGATGCATGAGCTCGGCCACCTGGCGGGGCTGACCCATGGCGATGGTGCCTTGATGGCCGAGTCGCTGGAGCCGGGACTGCGGCTGCTGCCGATGATGTCCGAGACGGGGGATGGCGGGGAGGTCGAGGCGCCAGAGAACGCGCCTGCCGAGCCGCCCCGCGACCAGGGCAGTGGCAAGGGGCTGGCGCTGGGGCATGAGCTGCTGCTGTTCGATCTGAGGAGTGGTGCGCTGCGTGGCGACAGCGGCATGACCGACACGCCGCCGGTGGAGGCGCCGGCGAGGAGCCTTTCCGACCGCGCCAGGCAGGCAGCGGCGGAGCGAGCCATGGAAGAGGATCCCGTGGGTGAAGACGGCGACATGGACGGATTCGAGTTCGATACGTTGAATTCGCTGGCACTGTCGAAGCCGCTGTCGCTGATCGGAAAATTCGGTTCTCGACTACGCTGAACGTGAGCCGACGGTAACGCTCTGTGACCGTCGGTAGAGGCGCCAAACAGCGGCTGACCATGGGATGTCGGTCGCCACACGAGGTGAAACAGAATGGAGAACACCATGACTGATACTCCGAACGAGGCGCAGGGTGCGCCGAACGGTGCCGATCCCAAGTCATCCACGCCGAAGGTGGTGTGGGACGACTCGGCGATGAACATGTCCTACGCCAACGTGGTGAACGTCACCAGCACGCGCGAGGAGGTGACGCTGTTCTTCGGGACCAACCAGACGTGGAACGCCAGGGAGTCGGAGTTCAAGGTCAAGCTGCACGACCGCATCATCGTCAGTCCCTTCGCTGCCAAGCGACTACTCACCCTGCTGAGTGCGGTGGTCGGCGAGTACGAGAAGCGCTATGGCAAGCTGGACATCGCGGATCCCCGGGAGGGTCGACCCGGTGGCCAGTAGGTCGGCCAATCGACGCTAACGGCGTCATCAGGGAGCGATGCCGCCAGGAGAAGTCATCGTGATGGAAGGCTCAGCCGCACGTCGTCACCCGGATGTTCCGGGGCATGACCGCATTGCCTTTCTCGACCAGGCGCTGTGGAAGCGCCTGGCCGATGCCCAGGATGAGCCGGCGTACCTGCAGGCCTGGCTGAGCCTCCAGAGTCGCATGATCCCCGGGTGTCGCTCCATGGTCGTGCTGTTCCACGAGGTGGAGGACGCCCTGCTGGTCCCAGTGGCCGCCTGGCCGGATGCCAGTCCCCCTGCCGAAAGTCTCTCCGCGGCGGTAGATGCCGCGGTGGCCTCTGCCGCCGGGGCGGCAAGGCGCATCGATACCGACGCCGGTGGTGAGTCGCGCTTTGCCCTTGCCCTGCCCGTCTTCCTGGAGTCCCGGCTCGACGCCGTGGTCGCCCTTGAGGTGGCCGGTGCCGACAAGGAGGGGTTGCCGGAGCTGATGCGACGTCTGCAGTGGGGCGTGGCCTGGTTGGAAACCCTGCTCTGGCGTCGCCGCGCCGAGCAGGAAGCCCAGCAGCGCGAGCGAGTCGAGGCCGCCTTCGACCTGCTGGCACCGGTGCTGGATGCCCGTCACCTGCGCGATGCCTGTGACAGCCTGGCCAGTGAGCTGGCCGCCCGCCTGAACGCCGTTCGGGTTGCCGTGGGACTCAACCGCGGTGGCCGGCTGAGGGTCGCCGCGCTATCCCATACGGCAGTCGCCGACAATCGCATGCAGGCCATGCGCCTGCTGGCCGCGGCCATGCACGAGGCGCTGGATCAGGATGCCACCCTGATGCATCCGGCCCCGCCCGGCCAGGTGTTCTCGACGCTGGCCCATGCTCGGCTGCTGGAGCAATCCGGCAGCGCGGCGGTGGTCTCGGTCCCCCTGGCCTGGGGAGATCAGCGTATCGGCGTGATCCTGGTGGAGCTTGCCGAGCGCGACCGCATGGATGATCACCTGCTGGATACCCTCGAGGCCGTGGCGGCTTCCGCGGCACCGGTGCTGGATGCGCGACGTCGCAGCGACCGCTGGCTGGTCGGGCGTGGCTGGGACAGCCTGGTCGATGGCGCGGGTGCGCTGTTCGGCCCCCGGTACCTGGGCAAGAAGCTGGTGGCTGTCCTGCTGGCCGCCCTGGTGGCCTACCTGTCGCTTGCCACCGGCCAGTTTCGCATCACCAGCGATGCCCTGATCGAGGGCAGTGTGCAGCGCACCCTGGCGGCTCCCTTCGATGGCTACCTCGCCGAGGCATCGGTTCGGCCCGGCGATATCGTCTCCGCCGGCCAGGTGTTGGCCGAGCTGGACGCCACCGATCGTCAGCTGGAGCTGCTGCACTGGCTGAGCATGGAGCGCCAGCGCCAGCTCGAATATGAGCGGGCCCTGGCGGAGGGCGATCGCTCCGCCGTGGCGGTGGCCGCCGCCCAGGCGGAGCAGGCGCGTGCCCAGGCCGACCTGGCGCGGGAACAGGTGCGTCGCAGCCGGCTGGTCGCTCCCTTCGATGCCTATGTCCTGAGCGGCGACCTGTCGCGCTCCATCGGAGCGGCCATGTCCGGGGGAGAGCCGATGCTTGAGCTGGCGCCCCTGGATGCCTACCGGGTCGTGGTCCGCGTCGACGAGCGCGACATCGGCCATCTGGCCGAGCAGCAGCGAGGGCAGCTGGTCCTGGCCGCCCTGCCGGAGCAGGCGCTGGCCTTCCAGGTCGAGCGGATCACCTCGGTTTCCGAGCCCGGCGATGGGCAGAATCGCTTCCGGGTCGAGGGAGTGCTGGAGGACCCCGAGGCCCTGCAGAGGCTGCGCCCCGGCATGGAGGGAGTGGCCAAGGTGAGCGTGGATGAGCGGCGCCTGGCATGGATCTGGAGCTACAGGATCGTCGACTGGTTCCGCCTGCAGCTCTGGCGCTGGTGGCCCTGATGGCCATCGATGCCGGCCTCTACAGTCCCTGGTGGGGAGCCGTTGCCCACTCCCGCCCGCAGCTGCGCGGACACGTCCAGATGCACCGCCACCTCTACCGAGGCCAGCCCTGGTACGTGCTGCAGGACTCCGTCTCCGGCCGTTTCCATCGCTTCGGACCGGCGGCCTACCGGCTGATTGCCCAGCTCGATGGCCAGCGAACCCTCGACGAGGTGTGGCAGGACGTAGTGGCCACCCTGGGCGGCGATGCGCCGACCCAGGACGAGACCATCCAGCTGCTGGGCACCCTTCACGGTGCCGATGCCCTGAGCCACGAGGGTGCCCTGCACCTGGATGCCCTTTTCGAGCGCCGTGACCGGCATCGCCGACGCCAGTGGCTGCAGCGGGTGCGAAGCCCCCTGGCGATCCGCCTCCCGCTGCTGGATCCGGACAGGCTGCTGGACTGGCTCTACCCCCTGGCCCGTCCGCTGCTCGGCCTTTTCGGGCTGCTGCTCTGGATGGCGCTGGTCCTGGCCGCCTCGGTGATGGCGGTAATGCACTGGGAGGGCCTGGCGGCGGATCTCTCCAGCCAGCTGATGTCGATCAACAACCTGCCGCTGCTGATCGGGGTCTTCATCCTGGTCAAGTCGGTCCATGAGCTGGGCCACGGGCTGATGGTGAAGCGCTGGGGGGGCGAGGTGCATGAGCTGGGCATCATGCTGCTGGTGTTCATGCCGGTGCCCTATGTGGATGCCTCTGCCGCCACCGCCTACCCCTCCAAGTGGCAGCGGGCGCTGGTCGGCGCCGCCGGTATCCTCGTCGAGCTGACGCTGGCGGCGATTGCCATGTTCGTCTGGCTGGAAGCCGAAAGCGGCCTGGTGCGGGCCATCGCCTTCAACGTCATGGTCGTCGGGGGCGTATCGACCCTGCTGTTCAACGGCAATCCCCTGCTGCGCTTCGACGGCTACTACGTCTTCGCCGACCTGCTCGAGATCCCCAACCTGTTCACTCGCGCCAATCGCTACTTCTTCTACCTGGTGCAGTGCTACCTCTTCGGCATGGGTGAGGTCCGCTCGCCGGTCACCGCCCGGGGAGAGCGGGGCTGGCTGCTCTTCTACGCCATCGCCTCGTTCTGCTACCGGATGTTCCTGATGGCCATCATCGTGATGTTCGTGGCCTCGATGTTCTTCACCCTCGGTATCCTGCTGGCCGCCTGGTCGGTCCTGCAGATGCTGGTGTGGCCATTGCTGAAGGGGCTGCACTTCCTGTTCAACAGCCCGCGCCTGGAGCGTCGGCGTGGGCGCGCCTGGCTGGCCACCGGGCTGTTCGTCGCCGGCGTGGTGCTGCCGGTGACCCTGGTGCCGGCGCCCTATGCCACCATGGGAGAAGGGATCGTCTGGGTGCCCGACCGGGCGGAGGTTCACGCCACGGCAAGCGGCTTCGTGGCCGAGGTGATCGCCGAGCCGGGCAAGCCGGTGCGGCGTGGCGATCCGCTGATCGTGCTCGATGCCCCGCTGCTGGATGCCGAGATACGTGTCATGCAGGCCCAGGTGCGCGAACTGCAGGTTCGACGTGCCCTGGCAGCCGTCAGCGACCGGGTCCAGGAGCGCATCACCGGTGAGGAGCTGGCGTTGATGGAGGCGCGGCTCGAGGACGCCGAACGGCGACGCGCCGACCTGGTGGTGACCAGCCCCGTGGATGGCATCCTGGCGCTGCCCGCCGCCCAGCACCTGACAGGCCGTTACCTGAGGCGTGGCGAGCCGGTGGCACTGATCGTCGATCCGCAGCGCCCGGTGGTCCGCAGCCTGATCCCCCAGGAGCGCATCGACCTGGTGATGACGCGGACCCGGGAGGTGCTGGCGCGACCGGCCGCGGAGCCGGGCCGTGTGCTGATGCTCACCGATCCGCGGCTATCGCCGCTGGCGTCCACCGACCTGCCCAGCCTGGCGCTGACCAGCGAAGGCGGCGGCAAGGTGTCCCTGGATCCGTCCAACGGGCAACGCCCCAGTGCCATGGAGCCCTACTTCCTGTTCGAGGCCGAGGCCCCGGGGCTGATCGGTGCCGACAGCGTGGGGGGCCGGCTGCAGTTGCGCTTCGACCATGGCAACGTGCCGCTGGGGCAGCAGCTCTATCGGGCGCTGCGGCAGGTATTCCTGGAACGCCTGAATGTCTGATTCGCTGGCCGTTACACCCGGTTCGTCCTGGCGCCTCAGGAGAGGGCCTGCGTCCGCCCTGCAACCCGGTGAACCGCCGGAGCGCTGGCTGGTAGCCTGGAATGGTCTGGCAAGGCAGGCGCCATGGGCCTCGCGTGGGGGCAGGGCTCGCCTCGCGGCGGCCTGGCAGCAGGCCGCGCGCGCATCGCGCCGGGATGCGCTCGTCTGCGTCGAGGCGCAGCGATCTCTCAACAGGGCCCTGCGCGAGCGCCGCCTTTCCGCGGAGGCGGCCCTGGCCCTGGCCGAAGTGCTGCGCACATCGGGCCTGGCCGAGCCCCTCGGCCTCGAGGATCAGCCGGACCTGCTGATGCAGGCCTGGCGCCTGCTCTGTGGCGACATGCTGCTGGACGACCGGTCGGTCAGCCGGCATCCGGCCCTGGCCCTGGCCGCCCTCAGTGCCGCCAGGGCGGGCTGGCAGGTGGTGCTGGTCACGCCCGATGGCCCCGGGGCCGATGCCTTGCAGCAGTTCCTGGCGGCCGAGGCCGAGCCGCAGCGGGAGGTCACCGTGATACCGGAGGAGGGGCGTCGGGAAGACCGCTTGCGGCTCTATACCCGTCAACTGGTCTGCGTGCCGCTCGGGGTGCTGGCCATGGACCTGCTGCATGTCGCCCGCGAGTCCGGCCACACGGCGTCCGCATTGCGAGGCCACATCGCTCGGCTGGGCCGTGGCGGGGCATCGCCAACCGAGCTGTTCCCTGGCTCCCATACCCTGGTGCTGCTTCAGGAGGCCGGAGAGCTGTTCGCCGAGCGCGCCCTGGACAGCGTGGCCCTGCATGCGTCCAACGCCTGCGCCAGTGAGCATTCCCTGGCCGTTCAGGCCCTGGCCTTGTCCGCCCTGCTGCAGGCGTCGCACCACTTCGAGCTCGAGTCCGCCTTCGACCTGCCCACCCTGACCGAACAGGGCCGGCAGGTGCTGGCGGGCCTGGCGGGGTCGCGAGGTGGCCTCATGGCCAATATCGAGATCTGCCAACAGGCGGTACGGGCAGCGCTGCTGGTGAGTGCTGGCTGGCAGGAAGGGGTGCATTACCGGACGGGCCCAGAGCGAGTCGAGATCCTCGACGATCGACTGGAGCCGTTGATTTCCAGCCGGGAGATCGTCCCGGGCCTCAGGACCCTGCTGGACGTGCATGCCGGACTCGAAGGGCGCCATCGGGCCCTGGTCAGCCAGGCACGCGTGCATGCCCTGCTGTCGGGGCTGCCGCGCCTGGGCGGGGTGGGCCGCTGGCTCCCCTCCGTGGCGCAGGAGCTGGACTGGCTGCATCGTCGACCGGTGTGGCGGCCGGCACGAAAGCCGCGTCCGGCCCGCCGCTGGTCCGGGGTCCACCGGTTGGCGAGCCGTGAGGCAGCCGGCAATTGGGTGCGGGAGTGGCTGTCCCGGCGAAGCGACGATGCCGGGAGCCTGCTGCTGACGGTGGAGGGGATCGCTCCTCCGGCATCAGGGCACGAAGGCTCGCCCGGGGCAGGGGCTGGGGCTGGCAGATGGCTGACCCTGGGCGATGCGATGCGTGACTGGCGCTACGGTGCGATGCCGGAGCCCTGGGTGACACACCTGGCGGTGGTGCTGACCTCCGATCACCCCGCCGAGGAGTGGCTGTTCCTGATCGGTGAGCGCTGGCCGGCGCTTGAGGAGTGTTGCCTGGTGGTCATGCCATCGTCGCTGACCGGGGAGAGCCTGCTGACCGGCTGGTGGGGCCGGCTGTTGCCACGCCGCTGGCAGTCACGTCGCCTGGTGACCCGGCGCATCACGGCCAAGCGGCGCCTGATGAGGCGCGACGAGGGACTCAGGAAGATGCTGCATTTCGCCAGGGACTGATTCGCCATGGGAACTTCAAGACCACCACCCCGAAGGGAGTCCTGCACCATGTGGAGCTGTCGTCAACGCGCCGCCCCCCGGGGGCTGTCAGGAGCCGGAGGACTCGGGGCGAGCGGGCTCATCGGCCTTCTCGTGAGCCTGGCATTCGCCCCTCCTCTCCAGGCGGATGGGCTGCGTATCCGGGAGTGCCTGATCGAGCCCAGCGCCAGCGTCGCGATCGGCGCTCCCAGCGAGGGGTTGCTCGAGGCAGTGCTGGTGGAGCGTGGCGATGTGGTCAGGCGTGGCCAGCCATTGGCCCGTCTCACGGCTGACCTGGAGGCCATCACGCTGCGCATCGCCGAGACCCGTGCCGCCAGCCGGACCTCCATCGAGTCCGGGCGACAGCGAGTGGAGTATTTCGGTGCTCAGCGCCGCCGCTCGGCCCAGCTCAGGGAGCGCCAGCTGGTGGCGGTGGAGGACCTGGAACGCACGCGAACCGAGGAGGTGCTGGCGCGTGCCGAGCTGGAGATGGCCGAACTGGAGTCCCAGCTGGCCGTGCTCGAGGCGGAGCGCTCCCGAATCCTGCTCGACTACCGGGAGGTCAGGAGCCCCGTCGATGGCGTGGTGCTGAGCCGTCAGATGCATCCGGGGGAGTATGTCAACGAGCAGTCGTCGCTGATGCAGCTGGTGACCCTCGACCCGCTGCATGTGGAGGCCTTCCTGCCGATCGACCGGTTCACCGAGGTCGAGCCGGGCATGGTGTTGACCGTGGAGACGCCGGCTCCCTTCGCCGGCACCCATGCGGCGGAAGTCGCCATCGTCGATCGCGTCTTCGATGCCGCCAGTGGCACCTTCGGCGTGCGCCTGACCCTCGACAATGCCGACCTGGCGCTGCCGGCCGGTATCCGGTGCAGCTTGCTGCTGCCGCCTGAGTGACGGTCTCGGCCGTGCGGGTCGGCCATCAGTACCCCGTCATCTCCAGGTAGCCCACGCCCAGGCGGTCGCCGCTGTCATGGTCGCGGGCGACCACCTCTCCTTCCCAGTAGGGCACCGTGGTGTCCATCCAGCGCTCGGCTTGGGGCGCCTCCACGACCAGGTCGAGGCCCGCTGCGGGGACTTCCAGCCGCCAGCGGGTGGGCACCTCGCGGTCGGCCGCGCCCGAGGTGGCCAGCGGCGTGAGGGCAAGCTCGCCGGGTGCCAGCGCCCGGGGCTCCCCCTCGGGCGAGATCCAGGTGCCGGAGCGGTATTCGCCGCCGGCCTCCCCGCCGCCCCGCAGCTGGAAGGCCATCAGCCGGTGGCCGTCGTCCAGGTGCAGGGAGAACCAGTCCCAGCCCGCCTGCTCGGCCCCCAGCAGCTGGCTGCTCCACTCCCGGTCGAGCCAGCCGCGGCCGGTGACCGCATGGGTCTCGCCATCCAGGATCACCTCGCCCTCGACCCGCCAGAAGGGCTGGCTGTAGTAATGGGAACCCTGGCCGTCGGCGGCCTTCTGGCTGAAGCCCGCCTCGCCGTGCAGCACCAGGGGCCCCTCGGCGGTGAGCTCGAGGCGGTAGCCAAAGCGCGCCTCGCCCTCGCCGTCGAAGGCGGTTAGGGTCAGCCGCTCGAAGGTGTCGGCGTCGGGGGCGTCCACCCGGGTGACGAGTTCCCAGTCGTCGAGCCAGGCCCGGAAGGGATGGGCCATGGCCCCGGCCTGGCCGGGGCCGTCATGGGTCGGGTCGGCGGCGTGGCTGCGGGCGAAGCGCTCCGCCACCCGGTGGGTCTCGCCCCGGGAGACTGCCAGGTGCGCCATCCACAGCTGGTCGGCGACCCAGGGGCCGGGGGCCGGGCGCTCGGCGGGGGGCACCAGGGCCTGGCGGAACAACGTCCACTGCAGGCCCAGCGGCTCGCCGGCCTGGTCCTCCAGGTTGGCGGTGAGGTACCACCACTCGATGCGGTGGTCGGGATGGGCGCCGTGGTCCTCGGGGAAGCGCAGCGGCGTGCCGGGTCGCGCCTGGGCGAAGCCCTCTGCACTCTCGCCCAGGCCGGCGAAGCCGGCGGAGGGCTCGGGTGCAGTACCCTCCTCGCAGCCGCCCAGCAGCAGGGCCAGGCCCAGTGCCAGGCCCAGCGCCAGGCCGCGCCACGCCGGGTTTCTCCAGGCCGGACCTCTCCAGGCCGGGCCTCTCCACCGCTTGTGGGCTCCTCGGGCACTCATGACGGGGTCTCCTCGGCCAGCAGCGTGCGGGGCGGTGCCTGCCACAGCCGCAGCACGGGCAGCGCGGCGGCCAGCAGCGCCACCGCCACCGCGGTGGCCAGGGTCAGGGCGATCTCGCCGGGAAAGACGTGCAGCGGAAGGCGCCAGCCGAAGGCCGCCACGTTGATCACCGCCACCAGCCCCCAGGTGATGGCGATACCCAGCGGCACCGCCAGCAGGCCCGTGGCCAGGGCCGCGCCGCCCAGCTGGGCCAGCTGGAGGTGGCCCAGCCGGGCGCGGGGCACGCCCAGCGCCCACAGCGGCGCCAACTGGCGCCGTCGCTCGCGGGCCTGGGCGAGCAGGCTGGCCAGCAGCGCCAGGGCCGCCACCCCGAGGGTCAGGGCGTTGAGCGCCCGGGTGATGGTGAAGGTGCGCTCGAAGATGCCGGTGGCAACGCGCTTCACCTCGCGCTGGTCCAGCAGGCTGTCGCGGCCCAGCGCGAAGCGTTCGGCGAGGGCATTGCGCAGGTCATCCGCGTCGGCGCCCGGCGCCAGTACGATGCCCACCGAGCCTGGCGGCGCCCGGAAGCGTTCGGCCAGCCGGGGCGTGGCCAGCAGCACCTCGCCGCGGGGGTTGCCGTAGTCGGGGTAGACCGCCACCACGGTCAGCGTCTGGCGGGCTCCGCCGCGGGCGCCCGCACCGGCCAGGGTGAGGCGGTCGCCGGGAGCGAGCCCCTCGGCGGTGGCCAGCTGCTCGTTGATGAAGGCGTCGCCGGCCGCAAACGCCGACCAGGCCGCCTGGCGCCCCGCCAGGGTCTCCCGCAGGGGCCAGGCGGGCATCAGGGTCGCCCCGGGGGTGATGCCGTAGAGGCCGACCGGCAGCTCCAGGCGCCGCGAGGCCCCCTCGCGCTCGGCCGCCAGCAGGATGGCCTCGCTGCGCCGCGTGGCCAGCCGCTCGGCCACCCCCGGATGCTCGCCGAGCCAGGCGTGAACCTCGTCGAACCGCTCCGCCGGCGGGCGAAGGTAGAGGTCCGCGACCAGGCGCTGGTCCAGCCAGTCGAGGAAGGTGAGGCGAAAGCCGCCCACCATGCTGCCCACCCCCAGGTTGGCGGAGAGCGCGATCAGCAGGGCCATCATGGCCAGCGACAGCCGCGGCAGCTGCAGCTGCAGGTCGGCCAGCGCCCATTGGGCCAGCGGGCGTCGCCGGGCCAGGTGCGCCAGACCGGCCAGGGCCGCGGCCAGCACCGGCGGCAGCCACAGGGCGCTGGCCAGCAGCAGGGCGGCCACCAGGCCGAAGCCGGCCAGCAGCCCCTCGCCCGGCGGCAGGCGGGCCAGCCAGGCCCACAGCGCCAGGCCGACAAGCGCCGCCAGGCCGCCGGCCATGGCCATCAGCCGCAGCTGGCGGTGGAAGCCGGCCCGCCACGCCTGGGCCTGACCCAGGTCGAGCACGCTGAGCCGGGCCGCCCGCCACAGCACGCCGGAGCCGGCCAGCAGCAGGCCGCCCAGGGTCACCGCCAGCCCGCCCAGCCAGTAGTGCCAGGGCAGCCGCAGCTCGGCGCCGACCCCCGCCCCGTAGAGGCTGCCTAGGGTGGCCGCCACGTCGGGCAGCAGCGCCTGGGCTAGCCAGACCCCGCTGGCGATGCCGGCCAGCGCCCCGGCCAGCCCCAGGATCACCAGCTCCAGGGCCAGCAGGCCCACCAGGGCGCGGCCGGTCACCCCCAGCGCGCGCAGGGTGCGCAGCATCCCCAGGCGCTGTTCCAGGGCGAGGCCCAGTGCCGCCTGGACGATGAACAGCCCCACCACCAGCGCCAGCAGCGCCAGGGCGGTGAGGTTGAGATGGAAGCTCTCGGTGAGCTGGCCCGGCGAGGCCAGGGTCGTGGCGGGCGTCAGCACCAGCCCGTCCGGGGCCTCGGCAAGCGCGCCGGGCGCCGCCACCAGCCGGCTGATCCGCTCGCCGCTCTCCAGCAGGGCCGCGGCGGCGGCGATGTCCATCACCAGGGTGTCCGGCGGCAGCGAGGGCGACAGGCTCAGCGGTGGCAGGCGTCGCCCGGCGCTCAGCCCGGGCGTGCTTCCTGCGGCATCGCCCGGGGCGACGCCGAGAACGGCCAGGGTGTCCGGGGCCACCCGGGTCTGCCAGGGGGGCGACAGGAAGCCGGTGAGCTCTCCCGGGCTTGAAGATAGGCTGCCCGCCGTGGCGAAGGCACTGTCGCCGGGCAGGGTCAGCGGGTCGATGCCGATCACCGTCAGCCGGGTGCCGTCCGCAGCCTCCAGCTCGCCCTCCAGCATCGGCGAGACCGGCACCCCTGCCCGGCGCAGGGCGGTGAAGTCCTCCCGGGTCAGCGACTGGCCGTCGCGGCGCTCCAGGCGGTCCAGGCCGGTGGTGAAGAGCGCCTCGGCGCGGGCGTAGCTGTCCCGGGCCGAGGCGTTGATCGCCTGGACGCTGCTCCACAGGGCGCTGGCTACCCAGAGGCCGAGCAGCAGCATCACCAGCTGGCCGGGGTGGCGCCGATAGTGGGAGAGCAGGGTCGACAGGGCCGTGGGCATGGGGGCGGGGAAACTCCGGGGTCGGGTCAGTCCAGGTGGAGCCAGCGGGCCAGGCGCGAGTGACGATGGCGGCGCAGGTACCAGGGAAGCAGGGTCATCGCGATGAGGATCGCGATCGCCGCCATGCCGCTGAGCAGCGGATGCAGCTGGAAGGTGTGCCCCAGGCTGGCGAATATCAGGGTCATGGGCAGCATGCCGATCAACGAGGCCAGCGCGAACCGCCATGCCGTGATGGCGGTCACGCCGGCGGCATAGCTGATCAGGGCGAAGGAAAAGATCGGCACGAGGCGGGTCACAAGGACGGTGATGAACAGTAGCCGCTGCGACCCCTGGGCGCCGAACAGCGGATTGTCCCGGAAGCGTTCGCGGAGCAGGTCGCGGCCCAGCAAGCGGGCCAGGTAGAAGGCGATCATGGCTCCGCCGAGCGCGCTGATCACCGAGAGCACCACGCCGGGGAGGATGCCGAAGGCCAGTCCCGAGGCGGAGGTGATCGGCAGGGTGGGGATGGGGCCCACCACCACCGCCAGCACCATCAGCGCCATCATCAGGAAGGGGCCCAGCGCGCCACGCTCGCCGAGCCACTGTGACAGGGCGTCGGGCGACAGCGAGTCGGGCATCCCCAGCTGCTGCATGACCAGCCAGATCACAACGACATTGACGGCCACCACGACCACGATGCCGCCTCGGAATATCCCCTCACGACGGGTCATGGGCGCGCTCCGTCACGTCTTCCACCTGACCCTTGGACAGCAGCAGGCATCGATCGAGCGGTGAGGCGGCACGGGCGCTGTGGGTCACCATCAGCAGCGCGCAGCCGGTCTTGCGTACCAGTTCCAGCAACAGGGCCAGCACGTCGCCGGCGGTGGTCTCGTCCAGGTTGCCGGTGGGCTCGTCGGCGAGCAGCAGCGCGGGGCGCGGGGCCAGGGCACGGCCGATGGCCAGGCGCTGCTGCTGGCCGCCGGAGAGCTGTTCCGGGTAGCGTTTCTCCAGCCCGGCCAGGCCGAGCCGGCTCACCAGCTCGGCGGTCCATTCGGGGTCCTCCACGGCGGCCAGTCGGGCCTGGAGGCGCAGGTTGTCGATCACATTAAGGCTCGGTATCAGGTGGAACTGCTGGAACACCAGGCCCAGCGCCTCGCGCCGCAGCCGGGCCCGGTCGGGTTCGGCCAGCGCCGACAGTGGCCGGTCGGCCAGGGTGACCGCTCCGGCATCCGGCAGGTCGAGCCCCGCCGCCAGGTGCAGCAGGGTCGACTTGCCGCTGCCCGACTCGCCCATCAGCGCCAGGCTCTGCCCCGCCGCCAGGGTCAGGTCGACGCCGTCCAGCACCGTCAGTGGCCCCTGGGGGGTGGCGTAGGCCTTGTGGACCTGACGAAATTCGAGCATGGAGAGTTCCCGGTGGCGTTCCCTCCGGCATGGTGGCACAGAACGTTGCGCCGCCACAGGCGACTCACGGAGAAGTGAAGCCGGCAAGGCGATAGCGTATAACCGAGGGCATGCCGGGGCATGCGGCCTGATGGCCAAGGGAGGGCAGAGTGACGGTCACGGTGTCGAGACACTTTGTCGGCGAGCTGTTTCGGGGGGTGCCACAGCTTCACCGCGAGCGCGGCAGCCTGCTGCGCCGCGCCGGCATCTCGCCGGGCTGGCTGGACACCCGGCACGGGCGAGTCACCGTGGAGCAGTTTGCCACCCTCTATCGCCTGCTGGTCAACGAGTGCGATGACGAGACGCCGGGGTTCTTCTCCCGGCCGCTGCGTGGCGGCACCCTCAAGCTGCTCTGCCTGAGCCTGCTGGAGGCGCCGACCCTCAGGGTGGCGCTCCACCGCTATCGGCTGTTCTTCCGCATCCTGCTGGATGACTTCGGCTACGAGGTCAGCCACGGCGACGAGCGGGTGCGTATCGGCCTCGTAGAACACTGCGCTCCGGCAGGCAGCCGCATCCTGGTGCACGAGCTGATGCTGAAGCTGCTCCACGGCATCGCGTCGTGGATGATCGCCCGCAAGATTCCACCGCTGCTGATGGAATGCGCCTACCCCCAGCCTGCACACAGTGCCGACTATCGCTACTTCTATCCGGGCCGGGTGCTCTTCGACTGTCCCCAGACCGCCATCTACTTCGATCGAGCGGTGCTCGACGAGCCGATCCGCCAGACCAAGCAGCACCTGGGCGCCTTCCTGCAGCGCGCCCCGGCGGACTGGTTCTATGTCTCCTTCGAGGAGCGTCTGCTCGCCCACCGGGTGCGCGAGCACCTGACCCGCCACGGCGCCTACTCGGCCAGCGTGGCGGAGGTGGCCGAGGCGCTGCACCTGTCGGTGCGCACCCTCTCGCGGCGCCTGGCGGCGGAGGGGACCCGTTTCCAGGCGGTCAAGGACGAGTGTCGGCGGGACTTCGCCATCCAGGCGCTGACCCGCAGCGAGCAGCCGTTGACGACCCTGGCCGAGTCGCTGGGATTCCAGGACCAGGCCTGCTTCAGCCGCGCATTCCGCGGCTGGACCGGGGATACCCCCGCCGCCTACAGGCGGGCGCTGGCGGTACCCCGGTAAGCTTTGTCCGAAAACTGGCTGCGCTCGATCAAACGGCGTTAAAAATCAGCTCAAAGTACTCATTTACAGTTGTAAACTCCGTCTTTTCGCCGATTTTTGCCTTGTCTGTTCTTCGCTCGCCGGCTTTTCAGTCAAAGCTCATACCGCTTTTACGCTTCCTGGCGGATGCGCTTCTTGTCCAGCTTGCCCACGCTGGTCTTGGGGATCTCGTCGACAAAGCGGATGGAGGAGGGCAGCGCCCAGCGGTTGATGCGCCCCTCGTTGACGAACTGCTTGAGGAAGGTCAGCACCTCGTCGCCGGTGGGCGGGGCGTTGAGGTCAAGGGGCACCACCAGGGCGGCGGGGCGCTCTCCCCATTGCTCGTCGGGCATGCCGATCACTGCCACCTCGGCCACGCCGGGGCACTGGGCGATCAGGTTCTCCAGCTCCAGGGAGGAGATCCACTCGCCGCCGGTCTTGATCACGTCCTTGATGCGGTCGCGGATCTGCAGGAAGCCGCGCTCGTCGAGGGTGGCCACGTCGCCGGTATGCAGCCAGCCGTCGCGCCACAGCTCCTCGCTGCGGGTGGTCTCCTTGTAGTAGGCCTGGGTCAACCAGGGGGCGCGGACGCGCACCTCGCCGACGCTCTCGCCGTCCTGGGGCAGCGGTGTGCCGCTCTCGTCCACCACCTGCAGGTGCACCAGCGGCACCGCCACGCCCGCCTTGCAGCGCCACGGCAGCTGGGTCTCGAAGTCGGCCTCGGCGATATCCCGGGGCAGGATGTCGGCGGTGAGCAGCGGGCAGGTCTCCGACATGCCGTAGGCGCTGCGGGTGTCGATGCCCAGCTCATGGGCTCGCCGGGCCAGCGCCTGGGTCAGGGGGCTGCCGCCGATCAGCAGCTTCCAGCCGGAGAGGTCGACACGGCCCGAGGCGACCGGCTCGGCGCCCACCACCATGCCGAGCAGGGTGGGCACGCAGTGGGAGAAGTCCACCTTCTCGCTGACCAGCAGCTTGACCAGCATCTCCGGCTCGTAGCGCCCGGGGTAGACCTGGGTGGCGCCGAGCAGGGTGGCGGTGTAGGGCACGCCCCACGCATGCACGTGGAACATCGGCGTGATCGGCATGTAGACCTTGTCGCGGTCGAGCAGCTCGAACCCCGGCGCCTGGAAGGTGCTGGCCTCGCCCAGGGTGTGCAGCACCAGCTGGCGGTGGGTGAAGTAGACCCCCTTGGGGTTGCCGGTGGTGCCGGTGGTGTAGAACAGCGTGGCCACCGCGTTCTCGTCGAAGGTGGGGAAGTCGTAGTGGCCGGGCTGCTCGGCCAGCAGCGTCTCGTACTCGCCCACCAGGGGCAGGCGGGTCTCGAGGGGCGCCTCCTCCTCCTGGCAGAGCAGGTAGCCGCGAATGCGCGGCAGCCGCTCGTGGAGCCCCTCCAGTAGCGGCACGAAGTCACGATGCACGAGCACGAAGTCGTCCTCGGCGTGCTCCATGGTGTAGTGGACCTGCTCCGGCGAGAGGCGCACGTTCACCGTGTGCAGGATGGCCCCCAGCATGGGGATGGCGAAGAAGGCCTCCAGGTAGCGGTGGCTGTCCCAGTCGAGGACGGCGACCACGTCGCCGGCACGCACGCCCTGGGCACTGAGCAGGTGGGCGAGCTGGTGCACCCGTTCGCGGAAGCGGCGGTAGCTGTGGCGGCCCAGGTCGCGGTAGACGATCTGGTTGTCGCCGGCCATGCGCACGCCGCTCTCCAGCAGCTCGCCGATCAGCAGCGGCGGGTTGGTGGCTGAGGGCGTGGGCGGCAGGATCCTGGGGTTGACGGTGGTCATCGGCGTGTCTCCTCGTGGTTGTCCGGGGTTCCTTCAGCAGCGCTCGATCAGCAGGGCGATGCCCTGGCCGCCGCCGATGCAGAGGGTGATCAGGCCGTAGCGGCCGCCGGTGCGCTCCAGCTCGGCCAGCGCCTTGATCACCAGGATGGCGCCGGTGGCGCCGACAGGATGACCCAGCCCCACGGCGCCGCCGTTGGGGTTGAGCCTTTTGGCCGGGAAGCCCAGCTCGTCGGCCACCGCCATGGCCTGGGCGGCGAAGGCCTCGTTGGACTCGATGACGTCGATATCGCCGATGGCGAGCCCTGCCTGCTCCAGGCAGCGGCGCACGGCAGGAATCGGCCCCAGCCCCATCAGGTGCGGCTCGACCCCGGCGGCGGTGCCGGTGATCAGCCGTGCCCGGGGTGTCAGGCCGCGGCGTTCGGCCTCCTCGGCGTGGGCCAGCACCAGGCTCGCCGCGCCGTCGTTGAGGCCCGAGGCGTTGCCGGCGGTGACGATGCCCTCCTTCTGGAAGGCGGGCCGGAGCCGGGCCAGGTCCTCCAGGGTGACGCCCTCGCGCACGTGTTCGTCCTGGTCAAAGCGGCGCTCCGTCTTCCCCTCGCGCACGGTGACCGGCACGATCTGCTCGGTGAAGCGCCTCTCGGCGATGGCCCGGGCCGCCTTGTGGTGGCTCTCCAGGGCGAAGCGGTCCACGGCCTCGCGGGTGAGGCCGTGGCGAAGGGCGATGTTCTCGGCGGTGCAACCCATGTGGCCGCTGCCGAAGGGGTCGCTGAGGATGCCGAGGGTCAGGTCGGTGACCGCCGCGTGACCCATGCGCAGGCCGCTGCGCGCCTGGGGCGGCAGCAGGTAGGCGCCGCGGCTCATGGACTCGGCGCCGCCGGCCAGGGCCAGGCGGCTGTCGCCCAGGGTGATCTGCTGGGCGGCGGAGAGCAGCGCCTGCACCCCGGAGCCGCACAGGCGGTTGACGTTGAAGGCGCCGGCCTCGTCGGGCACGCCGCTCTCTCGGGCGATATGGCGCGCCAGGTAGGCGTCCTCGGGGCCGGTGGTGATGATATGGCCGTAGACGGCGTGGTCGATGGCCGCGGCCTCGACGCCGGCGCGCGCGAGCGCCTCCTGGGCGGTGACGGTGCCGAGCTCGTGGGGGGCGAGGCCGGCCAGGCTGCCGCCGAAGCCGCCGATGGCGGTACGGGCGCCACCCAGGATGACAACGGAATCCAGACGCATGGTGTCTCTCCTGATTCAGGTCCTGCCCAGCAGCGAGCGGGCAACGACTTCCTTCATGATCTCCGAGGTGCCGGCGTAGATGGTCTGCACCCGGGCATCCAGATAGAAGCGCGAGATGGGGTATTCGCGGGTGTAGCCGTAGCCGCCGAACAGCTGCAGGCAGGTATCGGCGGTGGCGCACTGCATCTCGGTGAGGCGCAGCTTGAGGATGGCAGCCTCGGTGGGGCCCATGGCGCCCTGGCGATACTGCGCCATGCACTTCTCGAGGTAGGCGCGGCCCAGCTCGATGTCGGCCTGCACCTCGGCCAGGGTGAAGCGGGTGTTCTGGAAGTCGCCCACCCGCTGGCCGAAGGCGCGGCGCTCCTGGACGTACTCCAGTGTCAGCGCCAGGGCACCCTCCATGGCGCCCAGGGCCTGGGCGCCGACGCCGAGGCGCTCCCGGGGGAGCTCCTGCATCAGGTAGGCGAAGCCCCGGCCCTCCTCGCCGAGCAGGGCATCGGCGGGCAGCTCGACGCCGTCGAAGAAGAGCTCGGCGGTGTCGCTGGCGTGCTGGCCGATCTTCCTGATCGGCTGGCCCCGGGAGAAGCCGGGCAGGGTGGTGTCGACCAGGAAGAGCGAGACCCCCCTGGCGCCGGCCTCCGGGTCGGTCTTGGCGCAGACGATCACCAGGTCGGCCACCTGGCCGTTGGTGATGAAGAGCTTGCTGCCGTCCAGGCGCCAGCCATCGGCGGTGCGCCGGGCGCGGGTCTTCATGGCGGCCAGGTCGCTGCCGGCACCGGGCTCGGTCATGGCGATGGCGCCGATCACCTCGCCGCTGGCCATGGCCGGCAACCAGCGCTGCTGCTGGGCCGGGGTGGCAATATGCAGCAGGTAGGGCATCACGATATTGGCGTGGATGTTGTAGGCGCTGGCCAGGCCGCCGTAGCCGCGCCGCGAGATCTCCTCGATGACCAGCTGGGTGATGGCGAAGTCGGCGCCGGCACCCCCCAGCGGCTCCGGCATGTCGATGCCCAGCAGCCCGGCCTCGCCCATGCGCTTCCAGAGTGCGCGGGGCAGCTCGCCGGCCTCCTCCCATGCCTCGTAGTGGGGCGCCACCTCCTGCTCCAGGAAGCGGCAGATCATGTCGTGGAAGAGCGGCGTCAGCTCGTCCTGGGGGATGGCCTGGGTCACGCGTTCAGCTCCTTGCGCAGGTGTCGCTTGAGAATCTTGCCGGCGGTGCTCTTGGGCAGGGCATCGGCGAATAGCACCCGCTTGGGCACCTTGTAGTGCGCCATGACGCGCTTCGCGTGGGCGATGAGCGCCTCCTCGCTGGCCTCCTCGCCCTCCTTGAGCACCACCACGGCGGTGATCGCCTCGATCCACTTCTCGTCGGGCAGGCCGATCACCGCCACCTCGGAGACGGCGGGGTGCTGGAAGAGCCCTTCCTCCACCTCGCGGCTGGCCACCACCACGCCGCCGGTGTTGATGACGTCCTTGATGCGGTCGACGATGAAGAGATAGCCCTCCTCGTCGACGTAGCCCACGTCGCCGGAGTGGAACCAGCCGCCGAGGAAGGCCTCCTCGGTCATCTCCGGCTTGTCCCAGTAGCCGGTGAGCAGCTGGGGCGAGCGGTGGACGATCTCGCCGTGCTCCCCGGTGGGCACGTCGTTCATCTCGGCGTCGACGATGCGGGTCTCCACGGTGAGGGTCGGGCGGCCCGCCGAGGCCGGCCGGGCGTCGTGCTCCTCGGGGCGCAGCACCGTGGCCAGGGGAGCGATCTCGCTCTGGCCGTAGCAGTTGTAGAGCCCCACGCCGGGAATGCGCTGGCGAAGCTCCTCCAGCACCGGCACCGGCATGATGGAGGCACCGTAGTAGGCCTTCTTCAGGCGGCTCAGGTCGGAGCGCTCGAAGTCGGGGTGGCGCAGCAGGCTGATCCACACCGTGGGCGGGGCGAAGAAGGAGGCGATGCCCTGGCGGCTGATCTGGGCCAGGCAGTCGTCGGGCAGCGGCGCCTCGCGCAGGTGGACCGGTGCGCCCAGCAGCAGCGCCGGCATCAGGAAGACGTGCATCTGCGCGGAGTGATAGAGCGGCAGGGCGGCCAGCATCGGCTCGTCGCCCTTGATGTCGAGTTCCACCATGCAGGCCATGTATTCGGCGAGCAGGGCCTGGTGGGTCATCATCGCCGCCTTGGGCGCGGCGGTGGTGCCGGAGGTGTAGAGCAGCTGGGCGAGGCTTGCGCCCTCCACCGCCACCTCCGGCTCGGCCTCGCCGCCCTCGCTCATGGCCGCGGCCAGCACGTCGAAGCCATCGCTCTGCCCCGCATGGAGGGTGCCCGACAGTGCCAGCGCCCTGCCCTCAGTGGCGGCGGTCACCGTGTCGGCCAGGCCGAGGTCGCTGAGCAGGCCCGTGGCGCCGGACTGCTCGAGGATATAGCCGAGTTCGTCGGCGGTCAGGGCGTAGTTCACCGGCACGTGCACCAGGCCGGCCCGGGTCGCGGCCAGCCAGGCGATCACGTAGGCGTCGGAGTTCTTGCCGTAGACCGCCAGGCGGTCCCCGGGAGCGAGGCCCGACTCGAGCAACCGGTTGGCGACCCGGTTCACCGCCCGGTTGAGGTCGGCGTAGGACCAGCCCCTGTCGTTGAAGGCCAGTGCCAGCTTGCCGCCGTGCTTGCGGGCGCTGCGGTTGAGGGCCGCGCCGATGGTGTTCTGCTGGATCTTCGGATTGAGGCTCATCTCGTTCCCCCTCAGGCGCCGTTGTTGACCAGATGGCACTGGCTCTCGGAGAGCGGACGGAAGGCCTCCTCGGCGGGAATGGTGCGCACCAGCTTGAACAGGTCGTCCTCGTCGGCGGCTTCCTCCGGCGATTTCACCTCCACCAGGTACATGTCATGCACCATGCGGCCGTCCTCGCGGATATAGCCGCCCGTGGTGAAGATGTCGTTGACCGGGGTCGCGGCCATCTGCTCGCGTACCGCCTGGGCCTCGTCGGTGCCGACGGCATCGAGCGCCTGCAGGTAGTGGAGGGTACTGGAGTAGAGGCCGGCATGGACCTGGGTGGGCATGCTGCCGGTGCGCTCGCGGAAGCGTTCGGCCCAGGCGCGGGACTCCTCGTCGCGGTCGTAGAACCAGGCGGTGGTGAACTGCAGGCCCTGGGCGGCATCGAGCCCGATACTGCGCACGTCCGTGCTGAACAGCACCATGCCGGCCAGGATCTGGCCCGCCTGGGTGATGCCGAACTCGCCGGCGGTGGTGATGGCGTTGATGGTGTCGGAGCCGGCGTTGTTCAGGGCGATCACATCGGCGCCGGAGGCCTGGGCCTGGAGCATGAACGACGAGAAATCGTTGCTCGGGAAGGGGTGGCGGGCGCTACCGACGATGGTGCCGCCATTCTCGACAACGACCCGCTCCACGTCGGCTTCCAGGGCGTGGCCGAAGGAGTAGTCGGCGCTGAGCAGGTACCAGTTGGGGTTGCCCTCCTGGGTGATGGCGCGGGCGGTACCGTTGGACATGGCCCAGGTGTCGTAGACCCAGTGGATATGGTTGGGCGCGCAGCTCTCGTTGGTGACCCCGGAGGAGACGGCGCCGTTGACCAGGCCCAGGCGGTTCTCCTCTTCCAGCAGCTTGACCGCGGCCAGGGTGACCGAAGAGGCCACCAGGCCGGTGACCATGTCGACGTTCTGCTGGTCGATCCACTCGCGCACGACGCTGGAGCCCACGTCGGCACTGTTGCGGTCATCGGCGCTGAACAGCACGATCTCGGCGCCCTGGATGTTGCCGCCCATCTCGTCGACGGCCATCTGGATGGCATCCAGGCCCAGGGGGCCGATCGGGTCGCGGTAGACGCCTGACATGTCGGCCAGGTAGCCGATACGGATCTCGTTGTCGGTGAAGTCGGCGGCCCCGGCGTGGGAGGCGAGCATGACGGAGGCGGCGAGGGCGCCCAGGGCGAACTGGCGGGTTGTGGTCATGGAATGGCCTTTGCGTTGTTGTTGTGTACTGATGTTGTGTACCGATGTTGTCTACCGTTGTTGTGTACTTCGGAGCGTGCTTCGAGCTGACGCTCAGGCCCCATGGTAGGAACAAAGATCGGGGAGGGGTTGATCGATCGGGCCAGGTTTTATGCATTTCCTGCCAATGTGTGCGGCTATATTGCCGAGCATGCTAATGATCTCGACGAATAGTCGACATATGCGGCCAGAGGGGCGGGTGCCGGAAGCTCGAATGACGCAAACGTCAAGGGGCGCCCGAAGGCGCCCCTTGACGTGTTGGCCAGGCCGGTCGTTCAGTGGCTATGGCCGTGGCCATGATCGTCGTGGTCGTCTTCGTCATGGCCAGGGTCGTCATGGCCCGGCTGGGCCAGGGCGTCATGCAGGGTCCGGGCGTTGTGGCGCATCATGCCGAGCCAGGTGCTGGCCTCGCCTTCCGCGGCCAGGGCGTCGGCGTAGAGGGTGCCGGCGATGGGCAGGCCGGTCTCCTCGGCGAGCTGGTTGATGATCGCCGGGCTGGTCATGTTCTCGTGGAACAGCGCCTGGACGTTCTGCTCGCGGATCACGTCGATCAGTCGGGCCATGTTGGCGGCACTGGGCTCCGCCTCGGTGGAGAGCCCCTGGGGGGAGAGGAAGCGCAGGCCGTAGGCACTGGCGAAGTAGCCGAAGGAGTCGTGGCCGGTGATCACGCTGGTGGAAGCGGGGATCTCGCCGAGCAGTTCGCGGATCTCGGCGTCGGTGGCGTCGATCTCGTTGATGTAGCGCTCGGCGTTGGCGGTGTAGGCCTGGGCGTTGTCCGGGTCGGCCTCGATCAGGCCGTCGCGGATATTGGCCACGTAGACGCGGCCCATGGCCAGGTCCTGCCAGCCGTGGGGGTCGTCGTCGCCATGGTCGTGTCCCTCATGGCCGTGGTCGTCGTGATCGTCATGGCCGTGGTCGTCGTGGTCGTCGTGGCCGTCGTGGCCGTCGTGCTCGTCATGGCCATGGTCGTCGTGGGCCGCCGCCACCCGGTCGATGCCCGCGGTGGTGACGACCAGCGGCCCGGCATAGTCGCTGGCGTCGATCAGCCGCTCCATCCAGCCCTCGAACTGCAGGCCGTTGAACACCACCAGGTCGGCCTCGGCCAGGGCGCGGGCATCGGTGGGGCGCGGCGAGTAGACATGGGCGTCGCTGTCGGGGCCGACCAGGGAGGTCACCTCGACGTGCTCGCCGCCGACGTTCTCGACCATGTCGGCCAGGATGCTGAAGCTGGTGACCACCTGTACGCGCTCGGCGGCGAAGGCGGCAGGCAGGGCCAGCAGGGTGGAGACGCCGAGCAGGGCGGCGGAGGCGTTCACGATGCGCATGGGGCAGGGGTCCTCGAGTCTTGTAAAGCAGGGCCAGTTCAGTGGGATTCGGGAGCACCCAGCGGCGCGGCGCGGCGCTGCAGGCGCTCGCGCAGGCTGTGGTGTCGGCCGAGCAGGGCCGAGAGCAGGTAGGCCGCGCCGGCCAGCAGGATGATCGCGGGGCCGGACGGCAGGCTCAGGTGGTAGGAGAGCAGCAGTCCGCCGGTGCTGGCGACCATGGCGATGCCCACGGCGATGCCGATCAGCCCCTCGAGGCGCTTGCTCCAGAAGCGTGCCGTGGTGGCCGGCAGCATCATCAGCCCCACCGCCATCAGGGTGCCCAGGGTCTGGAAGCCGGCGGTGAGGTTGAGCACCACCAGCCCCAGGAAGGCGCCATGCACCAGCCCGCCGTGGACGCCCTGGCCGCGCAGGAACAGCGGGTCCAGGCACTCCACCACCAGGGCGCGGAAGATCACCGCCAGGATGACCACGATCAGGCTGCTGATGGCGGCGATCAGCACCAGGGCGGTGGTGTTCACGGCGAGGATCGAGCCGAACAGCACGTGGGTGAGGTCCACGCTGCTGCCGCCCAGCGACACCAGCATCACCCCCGCCGCCAGCGAGATCAGGAAGAAGCTGGCCATGGCGGAATCCTCGCGATGGCCGGTCATCTGCGACACGCTGCCGGCGAGCACCGCCACCAGCAGCCCGGAGAGGATGCCGCCCAGGCTCATCATCGGCAGCGAGAAGCCGGCGAACAGGAAGCCCAGCGCCACGCCGGGCAGGATGGCGTGGGCCATGGCGTCGCCGATCAGGCTCATGCCGCGCAGCATCAGGAACACGCCCAGCGGCGGGGCGGCCAGGGAGAGCGCCAGGCCGGCCACGAAGGCGCGCTTCATGAAGCCGTAGTCGAAGGGGGCGAGCAGCCAGGCGTCAAGCAGTTCCAGCATCGAGGGCATCCGGGAAGGTCAGGGGCAGGCGCGGCGCCCGGGGCGGCTGGCCGGCGTAGCGGTCGAGCAAGGAGTCGGGGCTGACCCAGCGGCCGTGGCCGCCGGCCAGGAAGAGCACGTCGTCGGCCAGGCGCGAGAGCTGCTCCATGTCGTGGAGCACCACGACGATGGTGACGCCCTGTCGGGCCATGTCGCGCAGCACGTCCATCAGCACGTCCACCGTCTCGATGTCGACGTTGGCGAACGGTTCGTCGAGCAGCAGCAGCTCGGCCTCCTGCATCAGGGTGCGGCCGAGCAGGGCGCGCTGGCGCTGGCCGCCGGAGAGCTCGCCGAGCTGGCGGTGGGCCAGGTGGGAGATGCCCAGCCGCGCCATGATCTCGCGGCCGCGGCGGTAGTGGGCCGCACAGTAGCCCTTCAGCGCGCCGTGGCTGGGCCAGGTGCCGGTCATGATCAGCTCTTCCACGCTCATCGGGAAGGTGAGATCCAGGGCCAGCTGCTGGGGCAGCCAGGCGCGCCGTTCCCTGGGCACCTGGCACTCCACGCTGCCGGCCACCGGGGCCAGCATGCCCATGATCGCCGAGATCAGGGTGCTCTTGCCGGCGCCGTTGGCGCCGATCAGCGCGGTGATGGCGCCGTCCATGAAGCGGCCATCCAGGTGCTCCAGGATCGTCCGGCCGCCGCGGGCCAGCTGCAGGTCGTGCAGTTGCAGGCGCGACATCAGGACCACCACCCGGCGGCCCAGGAGACCGCCAGCCACAGGCCCGCCAGGGGCGCGGCCACCAGCAGCAGGCGGCGGGTAGCGGCCAGCGACATCAGGGAGAAATGGCAGGGCCCTTCCGGGCGATGCCGGTGCGTGCGATGTGCCATGGGGAAGACCTCCGAAAACTGGCGGAGGTTATAACATAACAAAGCGGCCGCTGACCACTCCCCCGAGCACGTCGCGGGCGGGTCAGTAGCGCAGCGCCACGCCCAGCTGGTTCGGTGCCACCAGCAGGGCGACCTCGCCCTCGAGCTGCAGGTCGCCGAGCGACACCCGCACCGGCTGGAAGCGGTTCACCGCGGCGGTGGCCTGGCGCGGCTGGGTCTGCAGCTGCAGCTCGCTGATCAGCATGCCGGTGGCGAAGTTGATGGCGCCGTCGCGCTCGCGGCCGTCGCCCACGGCGATCAGCAGCCCCGCCGCGGTATTGATCGCCAGCGAGCCGAGCCGGGCCTCCAGGCTGCGCCGCCGGCGCTCCTCGGCGGCGACCGACTCCAGCAGGGCCCGGGCGCCTTCGATATCGCCCCGCTCGGCGGCCTCGAGCTCGCGAAGGGCGGCGGGGTGCGGCTGGCGGTCGAGGAACATGCCGCCCAGGGCGAGGGCCGACTTCACCACGCCGACGCGGGCGTCGTAGCGGTCGTCGCGGTCGCTCGCCTCGCTGGCCTGCCAGGCGTTCAGGGCCAGGCTGCCGGCATAGAAGGTGGTCCAGCCCACCTGCCAGGTATTGGCATGGCGGGCGCCGTCGGCCAGGGCGGCCTCGTAGGCCTGCCACTCGGCGTCGGGCGACTGGGCCAGGGCGGGCAGCGGCAGCAGCAGGGCGAGCAGGCAGGCCGCGGCGGGGCGGCGCAGGAAGGGGAGCAGCAGGGACATGGAACGTCTCCGGGTCAGCGATGGCTCAAGCGTAGCACCGGCGGGCCCTCCCCGGGGTGCCGGGTGCGCTACAGCCCCAGGGCGCGGCGCATCACCTGGCGCTTGGCGGGGCCCAGGTGGTCGGCCACTGCCAGCCCGGCGGCGCCGGCCTGGCGCAGCGGCTCCGCCCCGGTGAAGACGCGGTGGAAGGCCGTCATGGCGGCGATCATCGCCAGGGTCTGGGGGCGTCGCGCGCGGGCGTAGCCGGCCAGCAGCCCCTGGCCCCCGGGGTCCTGCCCCGCGCGAAAGGCCGCCACCACCCGCTCGCTCAGCTCCGCGGCATCCTGAAGCCCCAGGTTCAGGCCCTGGCCGGCCAGCGGATTGATGACGTGGGCGGCATCGCCCACCAGCGCCAGGCGCGGGCGCACGTAGCGCTCGGCGTGACGCCCCCGGATGGGGAAGCTGGCGCGCCCCAGCACCGCCTCGAGGCCGCCCAGCCGCTCGGGGAAGGCCCGTTCGATGGCCAGGCGCAGCGCCTCGTCGTCCAGCGCCTCGCGCTCGGCGGTGGCCTCCGGGCTGCCGTACCACACCAGCGAGGCGTGGTGGCCGGGCAGCGGCAGCATGGCCTGGGGCCCACCGGGGGTGAAGCGCTGCCAGCTGACGTCCTGCTGGGGCAGCCGGGTGCGCACGTTGATGATCAGCGCCCGCAGGCCATGGTCCTCGTCGCGGGTGGCGATGCCGGCCAGCGCGCGGACGCGGGAGCCGGCCCCGTCGGCGCCCACCACCAGCCGGGCGGCCAGCAGCCGGCCGCTGTCCAGCTCCAGCAGCGTGCGATGGCGCCCCGGCAGCCAGGCCACCGGCCCGGCATGGCAGTGGGTCGCCACGCCGGGCAGTTCGGCCAGCCGCTGCCACAGGGCGCGGCGGATCACCCGATTCTCCACGAAGTGACCGAAGTCCGGCAGGCCCAGGTCGGCGGCGCCGAAGTGCACCTGGCGCCGTTCGGTCTCGTCGCTCGCCTCGATATGGCGGAACGGGCAGCGGCGTGCCTCAGGGATGAAGCCCCAGGCGCCCACGGCCTCCAGCAGCCGCTGCGAGGCCAGGTTCAGCGAGGAGATGCGCAGGTCGAAGGGGGCGTCGTCGGCGACCGGCTCGGGCGGCCTGCCGCCCTCCACCAGCGCCACCGCCATGCCGGCCTGGCCCAGCGCCGCCGCCACGGCCGCGCCGACCATGCCGCCGCCGACGATGATCGCGTCGAGGGTGTCATCCATCCGGCTGTCTCCTCCCACTTGATGTGGATGTCATCAAAGTGTCACATAGGCGCGTTAGCGTGCGCGCAGTGACACGGAACCGTCATCAAACCGTCACGAAGGGATCCTTCACCCACACGGCAGACCGCTCATGTCGAATCTCGGACCTTCCCCCGATAGTCCCGCCCTCTCCCGCCAGGCGCCGCGCGAGGTGCCGGCGTGGCTGCGGGGCCTCTACGCCGGCCTTTGCCTCTACCTGTTCCTGGCCGCCCTCAACGTGCTGGGCGCGGGCCTCGGCACCT
This sequence comes from Halomonas campaniensis, assembly GCF_014193375.1. Lineage (GTDB taxonomy): Bacteria > Pseudomonadota > Gammaproteobacteria > Pseudomonadales > Halomonadaceae > Halomonas > Halomonas campaniensis. The sequence goes on along the minus strand of NZ_JACHZF010000003.1, from coordinate 17,490 downwards.
TCGGCAGCGACAGCGACCTGCTGACCCGCGCCTTCGCCTACGGCGAGAACCCCTTCATCGCCCTGATGGCCGGCGTGCTGGTCACCATGGTCGTGCAGAGCTCCTCCTTCACCTCGGCGCTGATCGTGACCCTGGTGGCCAGCGGCGAGATGACCCTGGGCACCGCGGTGTTCGCCATCATGGGGGCCAACATCGGCACCGCGGTGACCGGGGTGATCGTGGCCCTGGCCAACGTGCGCATCAAGCGCAACTTCCGCCGCTCCTTCACCGCGGCCATGATGCACGACTTCTTCAATATCCTCACCGTGCTGATCGTCTTTCCGATCGAGTGGCTCACCAGCCTGTTCCACGAGGGCGGCCGCGGCCTGTTCACCCGCCTGGCCGGCTGGCTGGCCGAGCTGATCGGCCTGGAGGAGGTCGCCAAGCCCAGCAGCCCCATCAAGGTGATCACCGCGCCCATCGTCGATGCCGCCAACTGGCTGGGGGCCGCCCTGATGCCCAGCGTCGCGGCCGCCGGGCTGCTGGTGGCCGGCCTCGGCCTCGCGCTGATGTTCGCGGCGCTGGTGTTCATGGTGCAGAACCTGCGCGGCGCCCTGCTGCGCCACATGGACGGCCTGTTCCGCACCTACTTCTTCCGCACCGACGCCCGCGCCTATGGCGTCGGGGTGGTCTCCACCGTGCTGGTGCAGTCCAGTTCCATCACCAGCAGCCTGATGGTGCCGCTGGCCGGGGCCGGGGTGGTGCGCCTGCGCCGGGTGCTGCCGTTCATGATGGGGGCCAACCTGGGCACCACCGTGACCAGCGTGCTGGCCGCCACCGCCAACCCCATCGCCGCGGCGATGACCGTGGCGCTGTTCCATGTCATCTTCAACCTGACCGGCACCGCCATCTGGTGGCCGCTGCGGGTCATCCCGCTGCGCATTGCCACCTGGTACGGGCGCCTTGCCGGGCAGAAGATTCGCTACGCCTTCCTGTTCCTGATCGGCGTATTCCTGGTGGTGCCGCTGGTCGGCATCACCGCCACCGAACTGTTCATGAGCCTGCGCTGAGCGCGGCCAACCGGGAGGTTCCCCATGTTCAAACAGCTCTATAGCGCGCTCACCTCGGAAAACACCATCGACCAGGCCTACACGGACCTGACCCGGATGCTCGAGCACGGCGCCTGGATGTTCTCCCGCGCCAACGAGGTGCTCTACAGCACCGTGGCCGCCGAGGAGGTGCGCGGGCCGCTCTACGAGCGTGACCGGGCCGTCAACGAGCTCGAGCGCTCCATCCGCCGCAAGGTGCTGCGCCACCTGACCGTCAACCCCGGCCACGACGTGGCCATCTGCCTGGCGCTGATGAGCGTGGCCAAGGACGCCGAGCGCATCGGCGACTACTGCAAGAACGTCTTCGAGGTGGGGGCCTTCTACAGTGAGGGCTTCCACGTGCCGCGCTACCAGCAGCCGCTGGACGAGATGGCGGAGCGGCTCGCCGGGCTCTTCCAGGAGCTGATCGCCGCCACTCGTGACTCCGACGAGGCCAGGGCCCACCGGGTGATCACCGCCACCCGCGAGATCCGCGGCCGCTGCGACGACCTGATCGAGGCGCTGCTGCGCGAGGAGGAGGCGATCGAGTTCCACGAGGCGGTGGCCTACTCCCTGCTGGCGCGCCACTACAAGCGGGTCGCCTCGCACCTGGCCAACATCGCCACCGCGGTGACCGGCCGGCTGGAGGACCTGGACTTCCCCAGCGACGCCGACGACCGCGCCCTGGACTGAGGCCGACCCGCCAGTGGGAGGCCCCAGGTTGCCTCTCAAGTCTCCACAAGGCTTGAGTATGCTGGTGGGAGCTGGGCTTTGCCCGGCGAATGGCGCCGAAGGCGCCCCGGCGGCCTGCCGCTGACAGCGAGAACCCCGCGCCGGCTAACGCCGGCGCGGGGTTTCGCGTGAAGGCGGGCCCTCCCGGTGCTCCCGGCACTCGGCCCCCCGCACTCGGCAGGCGCCGGGCGCCTCAGATCGCCACCCAGCGGCCCGAACGATAGCGCTCCAGCCCGGCGTGGTTGCGCCGGCACAGCCAGAGCCAGCCATGGTTGACCAGCTGGGCCACGGCCGCCTGGCGCGCCAGCACCGCCTTGATCCGCTCCCGCGGGGCATCGACCACCACCGTCAGGCGCTGCGGCTCGTGGCGCCACGCCGTGCCGTCGTGCAGTGACTGCAGCGGCAGGCCGATGCGCAGCTGCGGCGAGTTGCCCTCGATCACCCCGACATGGCCCCCCACCACCGAATGCAGCAGCTTGTTGCCGGCGCCGTACAGCGAGGGGGCGACGACCGAGGCGAAGTACTGCAGGTTGATCCAGCTAGCCACCAGCATAGGGGCGGTCATCAGCGCCTCCAGCATTCGGCCGTCGGGATCGCGCTGCGGGTCATACTCGTGCAGGAAGACCCGTCCCTCCAGGTCGAGGCCCTGGCTGACCGCGCGGGGAGCCAGCAGCAGGGCGGCGTTGTTGGCCAGCCCCCACTCGGGGCGCGGCTGCGACCAGTCGCCGCCGCGCTGCCGCAGCGCCTCGAGGCGCTCCTCATCGCCGGTCGCCGCCACCCCCAGCGCCGTCGCGCGCTCCTCGCGGGTCGCCTGTCCGGCTCGTTCCAGGGCCTGCTCGAAGCGCCCCAGCAGGGGCGCCAGCGCCTCCGGCACGGCATCGGTGTCCAGCAGGGTGACGCGGTCGGTCAGGGTGCAGTGGGTGGCGGCCAGCACATGGGTGGTGGCGGGCAGGGCCACGCCACGTTCCGCCAGGCCCCGGCGCACCTCGCGGTCGTTGAGCAGTCGCGCGGCGAGCCGGGCATTCACCCCGCCCCCCTGGCCGCCGCAGGCGCCGCAGGTGAGCCCGGCGTGATGCGGGTTGTTGTCGCTCGCCGAGTCATGCCCCACGAGCACCAGCAGCGGCGCCACGACGGCCCCCGGCCCCAGGGCCTCGAGCAGCCCCCGGGCCAGCGCGACGCGCTCCTCCAGCGCGAGCGGCTCGCCACCATAGGTATGGAAGGGTCCCTCCAGGGGAGGCGTGGCCGTCGCCGGCGCCGGGCGGCGGCGGCTGTCCTTCAGCAGCTTCCAGCCCCAGGCCAGGCCGGTGGTCTCGACCAGGGTGAAGGTCGACAGCGCATGGTACTTGGCATGGCGGACGCTCTGGCGCCTGGCCTCCTGCCGGTAGCGGCGGCGGTGAAGCCGGGCCAGCGGGGGTGCTTCCTCCGTGCGATAGCTCGGCGTCAGCAGGCCGGGTACCCGGGGCAGGGCGCGTTCGGGCCCGGCAGCGACATGGGTGATCGGCATGCCGAAGAAGCCCGCCACGCCCAGGGTGGCGATCTCGGGCGAGGCCCCCTCGAGATGACGCCGCAGCCGCTCGGAGCGGACATCGATGCAGAAGGCCGCCTGCACCCGTGCCGGCTCCTGTCGCGGCGACGGGGGCCGCGCCAGGGTCGCCGCCAGGCGGCGCTGGTAGCCCAGCTCGAAGGCGCATTGCCAGCACCAGAGGTCGGCCCGGTCGGCTCGGGAAGGGGGAGACGACGCCCACTGCGCCTGCCAGCGGCGGCGCTCCGGCGCCTCCAGCGCGTCGAGGCCCAGCCACTCCCAGGCCAGCAGCACCACCATCAGCTCGTCGATGCCGGCGTGGCGCGCGGCGCCCGGCGTGTGCCAGGCCAGCCCCTGGCACCACGAGGCCCAGCCGTTGACCCGCAGCAGCAGGGCATGGGCCAGCGCCTCCAGGCCTTCGGGTGACAGCGCCAGCGCCTCGAGCAGTACCTCACGCGCGTCCGTCGCGTCCGGTGGCAGCGTCTCGACGCACCGGCGCCGCGCGGCGGTCATGCGCCGGTCGTGGCGGGTCTGGGTCCTCCACCAGCCGTAGAGGGTCTCGTCCAACTCAGCTGCCCAGCGCTGCTGGTGGTGATCGAAGTAGCCGGCGCACAGCTCGGCGACCGGTTCGAAGGGGTCGCGGCCCGCCGACTGGCCACTGCCGTCATCCCGGGCGGCCAGCTCCCAGGCGCTCGCCAGCTGCCGCGGCGGAGTGTCGGGCCGTTCCAGCCGTGACGTCAGCGATGCCTCGTCCAGCGGCGAGTCGCACAGCGCGATGGCCTCGCGCAGGTCCTCGGGGCGGATGCGCCCGCTCTCCCAGGCCTGGCGATAGAAGGCAACCGGCATGGTCAGGGTGACGCCCGCCCGCCCGGCGAGGCGCTCCTCCGCCTCCTCGATGGGCAGGTCCCGCAGGCCCCACCAGGGGTTGACGGCGATCCAGCGGTCGAGCGGCCAGGTGGGGGCGATGCACTCGGCGGCACGGGCCAGGGCCTGGTGGTGTGCCTCGGTCACGTTCGGCCTGGCAGCGGGGGCAACGGCGGTCATGACCACTCTCCTCTGACGGTGACGGTATCGACCCGGCGGGTGGCCGGGAGGCGCTGGCACATCAGGTGATCGATGCTGCGCTCGAGCGGCAGGTGGGCGTAGAGGCCCTGGCGGAAGTGGATACGCCAGCGGACCACGGCGGGGTGATGGGGGCGCAGCGTGACCGCCAGGGCCAGGCCGACCAGCGCCATCAGCATCGCGGCGCCGAGCAGGGCCGATGCCGGGCTCAGCGGTTCCGCCGCCAGCGGCAGCGCCGGCGAGACCAGGGCGTGCAGCAGGGCATAGAGCGGCACCAGGGCCAGGGCCATGGCGGCCAGGGCCAGGCGCTGGCGCAGGCCGAGTCCCGCCGGCATGCCCAGCAGGGCCCCGCCCACGGCCAGCACCAGCAGCGCACCGAGCACCGGGTTGTGGCTGACCAGCTCCGGCCAGGCCAGCAGCACCCCGGCCGCGGTGCCGCCCGCCAGGCCGGCCATGAGCAGGCGCTCCCGTGAGGGGGCCGGGGTCAGCCGCGAGCAGCGTGCCGCGCGCACCGTGCGGCCGCTGGCGAGGAAGGAGTGGGCCTTGTAGAGGGAGTGGGCGAGCAGGTGCACCAGCGCCAGGGTATAGGCGCCGAGGCCGATCTCGAACAGCATGAAGCCCATCTGGGCGCAGGTGGACCACGCCAGGGCGTGCTTGACCGAGGCCTGGGTGAGCATGGTCAGCACCGCCACGATGGCCGTGGTGCCGCCGATGGCGATCAGCAGCAGGTGCCCGGGGGTCAGGCCGTCGAACAGCGGGTAGAGGCGCAGCCAGATGAAGCCGCCCAGGTTGATCACGCCGGCGTGCAGCAGCGCCGAGACCGGGGTCGGCGCCTCCATCACCTTCATCAGCCAGCCGTGCAGCGGCAGCTGCGCGCACTTGCACAGCGCCGCCAGCGCCAGGGCCACGGAGGCAGCCGGAAGGGCCCATCCTTCGCCGGTCGAGGCCTCGGCGGCGGCCAGCAGCACCGGCAGTTCGAAGCTGCCGTAGTGGTGGTAGATCAGCAGCACCGCCGCCAGCAGGGCGAGGTCGCCCAGGCGACTCACGGCAAACTTCTGCCAGGCGGCACGCTGCGCCTCGACGCGCTCCGGGTAGAGGGTCAGCAGGTGGTGCAGCGCCAGGCTGACGCCGACCCAGGCCACCAGCATCACCAGCAGGTGATGGGTAAACACCAGCAGCATGACGCTGGCCAGCACGACCAGGCACCAGGGCAGGAAGCGGGCGCGCCCCTCGTCGCCCTGGAGGTAGCCATCGGCGAAGCGCAGCAGCACCCCGCCGAGGAAGCTGATCAGCAGCGCCATCCACACCGCCAGGCCGTCGGGATAGAGGCCCAGGGGCGCGGCGGCTTCGGGCAGTCCCGTGGCCACCCCGGCGGCGTCGGCCACCAGCAGGCCGCCGATCAGCGCGCTGGCGAGGAAGCTGCCGGCCATCAGGATCTGGCCGATCCGCCAGCAGCGCTGCTGGCGTTCGGGGGCGGCCAGGCGGATGCACCAGCCGGCCAGGACCAGCAGCGCAACCGGCAGCGCCAGCCAGGCCGCCAGCGACGCATGGACCACCATCTGAAGCAGGGTCGTCATGGTACGGCTCCTTTGTGAGACATCCGCCGTACTATGACCCCGTCGTTCTGATGCAAAAAATAGTTTATAAAGAAGCTATTGTTCGTTAAAAAAGAAGATAGCCGCAGATATCGCCGCCGGGCGTCGAGGCCAGGGATGAAGCTCAACTATCACCACCTCTACTACTTCTGGCAGGTCGCCCGGTCGGGCCACCTGACCCGCACCGCCGAGGCCCTGCACGTGTCGCAGTCCTCCCTCTCCCACCAGATCCGCCAGCTGGAGGAGCGCCTGGGGCAGCCGCTGTTCGTGCGGGAAGGGCGCCGGCTGCGCCTCACCGAGGCCGGCCGGCTGGCATTCGACTATGCCAACGCCATCTTCCGCCAGGGGGAGGAGTTGGCCGCGCTGTTCAGCGAGGGCGGCCAGGCGCTGCGCGAGGTGATCCGGGTGGGGGCCGTGGGGACGCTGTCGCGCAACTTCCAGGAGGAGTTCCTGCGCCCGCTGCTCGATCGCGAGGACCTGGAGCTGAGCCTGCAGAGTGGAGGGCTGGACGAGCTGCTGCGCCGCCTCTCCGCCCACCGGCTGGATGTGGTGCTGGCCAACCAGCCGGTGCGGGGCGATGACCAGCATCCATGGCGGTCGCAGCGGCTGGCGCGCCAGCCCGTCAGCATCATCGGGGCGTCGAGCCTTGCCCCGCTGCCGGCCTTCCCCGACGGGCTGCGCGGGCGCGGCCTGATCGTGCCCGGCCCCGACAGCACCGTGCGCCATGCCTTCGAACAGCTGTGCGACTACCATCGCCTGGCGCCCCACATCATCGCCGAGGTGGACGACATGGCCATGATGCGCCTGCTGGCCCGCGACACCTGCCACCTGGCGGTGATGCCGCCGGTGGTGGTGCGCGACGAGCTGCGCGCCGGCACGCTGACCGATTTCGGCGCGCTTCCCGGGGTCTTCGAGGAGTTCTACGCCATCACCATTCGCCGACGCTTCGAATCGCCACTGCTCAAGCGCCTGCTGAGCCAGTCGAGCGAGGCACTGCTGCCGGCCCGGTGAGGCGCGGGCGCTACGGGAACGCCTCGGTATCGATCTCGGCCTGCAGCGCCTCGCCGTAGCGTTCGCCCGCGACCCGGTCCGGGGTCAGCAGGGTGTCCAGCCGCGCGACGGTCACCGGCGCCAGGCGCAGGCCGTCCGCGGCCAGGTTCTCGCGCATGTGGGCCACCGAGCGGGTGCCGGGGATCGGCAGGATGTCGTCGCCCTTGGCGCGCAGCCAGGCCAGGGCCAGCTGGCCGCTGGTGACCTCGTGCTCCCTCGCCACCGCCTGGAGCTCGGCCAGCTGCGACAGGTTGCGGGGCAGGTTCTCGGCGCTGAAGCGCGGCATGCCGCGCCGCACGTCGCCCTCCGCCAGCGGGGTGTCGGCCTGGATCGCCCCGGCCAGGAAGCCGCGCCCCAGGGGGCTGAAGGCCACGAAGGCGGTGTCGGCCTCGCGGCACGCCTCGATCACCGCGATCTCGGGGTTGCGGGTCCACAGCGAGTATTCCGACTGCACCGCGGCGATGGGGTGTTCGCTGCGGGCGCGGCGCAGGGTGGCCGCCGAGACCTCGGAGAGCCCGATGGCGCCGATCTTGCCTTCCGCCACCAGCCGGGCCAGGGCGCCCACGCTCTCCTCGATGGGCACTGACCGGTCCCAGCGGTGCAGGTAGTAGAGATCGATGTGGTCTGTCTTGAGGCGTTCGAGACTCGCCTCGCACTGCTGTCGGAGCGTCTCGGGGCGCCCGTCGATCACCTTGCGGCCGAGCTCGGGGTCGAAGGCCATGCCGCACTTGCTGGCCAGCAGGATCTCGTCGCGCTTGCCCGAGAGGGCCTTGCCCACCAGCCGCTCGTTGGCGGTGGCGCCGTAGAGTGTGGCGGTATCGAAGTGGCGGTAGCCCATGTCGAAGGCGGCATCGAGGGCCTTCAGCGCCTCGGCCTCGGGCACCGGCTGGCCGTAGCCATGGGAGAGGTTCATGCAGCCCAGGCCGATGGCGGGCGAGGCGAGGGCCTGGAGTCGGGAAAGCAGCGTCATCCTGGGGTTCCTTGTTATCGGCGTTTGCGGGCGATGAACTGCACCACGGCGCCCGGACCGGTGTGGCCGCGGCCCTCCACCACCTCGCGCTCGCACTCGCGGCTGAGCGCGATCTCGAGCTCGGCGAAGGCCGCGTCGAGCTCGGCGGCGGTGGGGGTGCGGTCCGGGGTGTCCGGGCCGCCGGTGTCGCGGGGCACCTGGTCCGGCGTGTAGGCCTCGAGGATCAGCACGCCGCCGGGCTTCAGGGCGCGGATCACCTGGCGGTGCAGGTGGGGGCGGCCCGCCGCCGGCACGTGGCAGAAGATCGACACCACCGCGTCGTAGGACTCGGGCTCGAATTCGTGGGCGGTGAGGTCGGCGTGCAGGGTGGTCAGCGCCACCCCCTTCTGCTCGGCCAGCCGGGCGGCCTTGCGCAGGCCCACCGAGGAGGCGTCCACCGAGGTGACCCGGTGGCCGAGCCCCGACAGGTAGACGCCGTTGCGCCCCTCGCCGTCCGCCAGGCAGAGCACCCGCCTGGGCGGCTCGCCGATCAGCGCGGCCTGCTCGCGCAGGAAGTCGTTGGGTTCGATGCCGTAGAGATAGTCATCCGTGCTGTAGCGTTCATCCCACATGGGGCGCTCTCCCGTGGTGGTGGGCCAGCCCATGAGAGTAGCAAGATCGGCTGCAAAAGGGGCGGGCGCGCCGAGGGAGGCGGCATCGGGCGGCGGTCCTGCCGTGCGCTTTTGGTCGAATGCCGCCGGCCAGGGTTGCCGGGTGTGCGGTATGGTAGGCCGCTACCCGGCCACGCCGGCCCCAGGGCCCGCGTGGCCTGCCTACCATCACAGGGACCCACGGAGCGCCAGGCATGGCCAACCCCTTTCCTCTCTCCCCGCGCTACCGCGTGCTGCTGGCCGGGGTGTTCAGCCAGATCCTCTGCATCGGCGTGGCGCGCTTCGCCTACACGCCGCTGCTGCCGCTGATGCAGCAGCAGACCTGGCTCTCCGATGCCCAGGGCGGCTGGCTGGCCGCCCTCAACTACGCCGGCTACATGCTCGGCGCCCTCACGGCGGCCTCCATCCACAGCATCCGGCTCAAGGACACCCTCTACCGCCTCACCCTGCTGCTGGCGGTGCTCTCCACCGCCGGCATGGCCCTGGCCGACAGCTTCTGGCTGTGGGCGGCCATGCGCTTCGTGGCCGGCTTCTCCAGCAGCGGCGCCATGTTGCTCGCCTCCGGGTTGATCCTGCACTGGCTGATCAGCCACGGGCAGCGCGGCGAACTGGGCATCCACTTCGCCGGGGTGGGGCTGGGCATGCTGGTGGCGGCCCTGGCGGTGGAGCTGATGCTGGGCCTGGCCCTCGACTGGCAGGCCCAGTGGTGGGGCTTCACCGCCTTGGCCGCGGCCCTGCTGGTGCCCGCCTGGCGCTGGCTGCCGCGCCCCGCCAGGCCGGTGGAGGGCGCCGGCGGCAGCGGGCAGCGAGCGGCGAAACCGCCGACCCGCACCTTCATGCGGCTGATGCTGGCCGCCTACTTCTGCGCCGGCTACGGCTACGTGATCAGCGCCACTTTCATCGTGGCCATCGTCGAGCGCGAGCCGCTGCTGGCCGGGGCCGGCAACTGGACCTTCGCCCTGGTGGGCCTGGCCGCGGCGCCGGCGGTGATGCTGTGGGACCTGATCGCCCGGCGCATCGGCTACCTGGGCGCGCTGATCGCCGCCATGGCCCTGCAGGTGGTGGGCATCGTGCTGCCGGCGCTGACCAGCAGCCTGGCCGGCGTGCTGCTCAGCGCGGTGCTCTACGGCGGCACCTTCCTGGGCTGCGTGAGCCTGGTGCTGACCATGGCCGGCCGGCTCTACCCGCAGAGCCCGGCCCGGCTGATGGGGCGCATGACCCTGGGCTACGGCGTGGCGCAGATCGTCGCCCCGGCGCTCACCGGCATGCTCGCCGAGGCTAGCGGCCACTACAACACCGGCCTGTGGCTGGCCGGCGGCTTCGTCGCCCTGGGCGCGCTGCTGCTGATCTGGCTGCGCCTGGTGGACCGGACCGCCCAGCGGCTGGATGCCGAGGCGAAGGCGACCATCACCCCCAGCTAATCCATGCGGCAAGGGCCTGGCGGTTGGCAATCTCGACCTGCTGGGCCCGGGGTTCGGTTTCCACATGATGGGGGTTCACGCCCAGCTCGCGCAGCGCGTAGAGCACCAGCGGGCCCCGGCATGACAGGGTGAGTTCGCCTTCGTCCATCCCGTAGTCCGCGGCAATCAAGGCCCTTTCCCGGGATGACAACCGCCTGTCGGGGATCAGGCGTACTTCGACCCGTGTATGCCAGTCCTCATCCTCGGCGAGCCCGTGGTCATCCAGCATGTCGCCACACGGCTCCGGCACGCCACGGAAGCGGCTCAGCACGAAGTCCCGGTAGTCGCGATGCTTCTCGCAGAAGGCTCGCACATGCCAGCGCCCCGCCGCGAACACGAGGGTATGCGGCACGATGATCCTGTCTTCGCCCATGGGGCTGGTGAAGGAGGCGTAGTTGACTTCCAGCCGTTGCCCTTCGCGGGAGGCCTTGACCACCTGCCGCACGACCTGTGGTGACACCACACGGCTCGGCATCGGCAGCGCCTCGGTGTTCGCCGCGCCGAGTCCCAGACCCGTGAACGGCGATGCCAGCTGCTGGTGGGTGCCCAGCAGATGTAGGTACTCCTCGACCCGACCCTGGGTGAAGGAAGGCGAGAATTGCGCGGTGGGCAGGAAGCCCTTGCGCGACTCGTCATAGGCCAGGTTCCCTGGCACCCGTTCCCGATAACGACGCAGCACCTTCTGCGCCTGCTGGCGCCCGATGCCGAAGGCTTCGCCGATCTGCGAGGCCACCACCCGGCCCTCCCACAGCGCCAGGATCTCGATCAGCCGATAGCGGGCCAGGGTGTCCCAGCCGGGAGCCGGAGTGTCGGGCATGGGTAGACGCCTTTCATCCATGGTGAAAAACCCAGCATGACGCAAGTCAGCGTCGGGTTGAAGAATACGCTGGTCGTATGACCAGTGGGTGGCGAGGAGGTCTTAGGGGTGCTTAGCTGTGTAGAACGATAATAGAAACCAGCAGGGATGCATGTTCTACGCACACTCCACATCCACGACGGATAAATCCGACTGGCAAGGGCTGGAAGATCACCTGAAGTCGGTTGGCCGCCTCGCGGCAGAGCGGGCCGAACGCTTCGGTGCTGGCCCATGGGGCGAGGCCGCAGGACTGCTCCACGATATCGGCAAGTACACCATCCCTTTTCAGCGCCGCCTGGAAGGCTCGCCCGAGCGAGTCGACCATTCAACAGCCGGGGCACATATCGCGCTTGAACAATATCCACAGGTGGGCCATCTGCTGGCCTACCTGATCGCCGGCCACCACGCGGGGTTGGCCAATGGTCGGGATATCGGTGAGCGCACGCCGCTGAAGAATCGATTGGAAGCGGACTTGCCTCCCCTCGATTCGGTATGGCAGCAAGAGGTCGCCTTACCCGATGAGCTGTTGCCCCCGGCACATTTGCAGCAGCGTCGCGACAGGGCCTTCTTCCAGTACGCTTTTCTGACCAGGATGCTGTTTTCTTGCCTGGTCGATGCCGACTTCGTCGATACCGAGACCTTCTACTCTCTGCACGAGAAAGGCATCACTCTTGCGCGAGGCGGTAGGCCGACGCTGGACGTGTTGCGTGATGCCCTGGATCAGCGTCTGGCCACCTTTCAGGCAGACAGCGACGTCAATCGTCTCCGCGGTGAGATCCTCTCCCATGTGCGTGCCCAGGCCGAACTGTCGCCTGGCAGGTTCTCGCTGACGGTACCGACCGGTGGCGGCAAGACGCTGGCTTCGCTGGCATTCGCTCTCGATCATGCCATCACCCACGGCATGGATCGGGTGATCTACGTGATTCCGTTCACCAGTATCGTCGAGCAGAACGCCGCCGTGTTTCGCGATGCGCTGGGGGAGCATGGCGAGGCGGCGGTTCTGGAGCACCATAGTGCGTTCGACGCCGGCAACCAGAGTGACCGCAATACCATCGACAAACTCCGTCGCGACAGCGAGAACTGGGATGCACCGGTCGTCGTCACTACGGCGGTGCAGTTCTTCGAGAGCCTGTTTGCCGCCAAGAGCTCGCGCTGCCGAAAGTTGCATAACATCGCAGGCAGCGTGGTGATCCTCGACGAGGCACAGACCATTCCCCTGCCGCTGCTGCGGCCCAGTGCGGCGGCATTGGATGAGCTAGCGCTGAACTATCGCACCAGTGTCGTGCTGTGCACCGCGACCCAGCCGGCGCTGGCCGAGACCGACGATCCTGAGCGTAGTTTCGTCGGTGGTTTGCGTGACTTGCGGGAGCTGGCGCCGGAGCCGGATCGCCTATACCGCGACCTCAAGCGCGTTACCGTGCGCCATATCGGCACTTTGGACGATGAGGCGCTGCGCGATGAGCTGCTCGCGACCGAGCAAGTGCTGTGCATCGTCAACAACCGTCGTCACGCCCGGGCCCTGTTCGAATCGATAGCGGATCGGCCCGGTGCCTATCACCTCACCACTTCCATGTGCGCCGTGCATCGCCGCCGGGTGCTAGCCGAGATGCGTCAGGTCCTCAAGGCAGGGCAGCCCTGCCGAGTCATTTCCACATCGCTGATAGAGGCTGGCGTCGATGTCGACTTCCCTCGCGTGTTGCGCGCCGAGGCGGGGCTGGACTCTATCGCCCAAGCGGCCGGGCGTTGCAACCGCGAAGGTAGGCGCTCAGCGGCGGACAGCGACGTGGCGATATTTACCAGCGCCAACGAGGACTGGGCGCCGCCGCCTGAGCTCAAGAAGTTTGCACAGGCTACTGTCGAAGTTCTTAGGCGCCACGGAGACGACCCCCTGTCGTTGGCGGCGGTAGAGGCCTATTTCCGGCTGCTGTACTGGCAGCAAGGCCCTCAGGAGCTGGATAAGCACGGTTTGCTGAAGCTGGTCGAAGATGGCCGTATCGAAGGGCTGCCCTTCGATACCCTGGAGCAGAAGTTCCGAATGATCGAGAACAACCAGCGTGCCGTGATCATTCCCTTCGACGACACGGCACGTGCTGCACTGAGAGAGCTGGCGTATGCCGAGGGGGTAGGTAGCATTGCTCGCAAGCTGCAACCCTATACGGTGCAGGTCCCGCAGCAAGGCTTTGCCGCGCTGGAGCGGGTGGGTGCCATCGCGGCTGTCGAACCCGATAAGTTCGGCGAGCAATTTATGGTGCTGGTCAACGAGGACCTCTACGACGAGCACATGGGGTTGAACTGGAGCGATCCGACGTTTCGTTCCGGTGAGTCTAATATTTGGTGAAACCAATACCAATCATCAGGGAACAAGGAGCAGCAGATGACATATGGAGTTCGTCTGCATATCTGGGGGGATCGGGCCTGTTTCACACGGCCAGAAATGAAGGTCGAGAGGGTTTCCTACGATGTGATCACGCCTTCCGCGGCACGCGGTATCCTGGAGGCAATACACTGGAAGCCAGCGATTCGCTGGTGCGTGGATCGTATCCATGTGCTGAAACCGATCCGTTTCGAGTCGTTGCGCCGTAACGAAGTGGCAGGAAAGCTGCCCGCCTCCACCGTCTCCAAGGCGATGAAGTCAGGGCGTGTCGATGATGTGGCCTACTTCGTCGACCAGAACCGTCAGCAGCGTGCTGCCACGATCTTACGTGATGTCGGTTATTTGATCGAAGCGCACTTCGAGTTCACCTCGCGTGCCGACGAGAACGATACTCCCGGCAAGCATCTGGATATCTTCAACCGCCGCGCCCGGCAGGGGCAGTGTTTCCATATGCCGTGCCTGGGCACACGAGAGTTTCCCGCCAGTTTCATCCTGATCGAAACTGAGGAAGCCATGCCATCCGTGGATAAGCAGTTGTCCGGTGAGCGGGACCTTGGCTTTATGCTACACGATATCGACTTCTCCAATGGCAAGATGCCACGTTTCTTTCGCGCCAGGATGCTGGATGGCGTGATTGAGGTGCCACCTTTCGAGGAGGCACTGGCATGATCCTTACGGCTCTCAATGACTACTACCAGCGGCTGGCAGATGAAGACAAAGTGCCGCTGCCAGGCTTCAGCAGCGAGAAAGTTAGCTTCTGCCTGACCTTTTCCCAGGTGGGGAAGCCGCTACAGGTTGTCGATCTGCGCGATACCTCAGGAAAGAAGCCTCGACCAAGCCCTTGCCAGGTACCTGTGGACAAGCGGCGTACCTCGGGCATCCACGCCTATCCGCTGTGGGACAAGACCGCCTATGCCCTTGGTGTTACTGCTGGTGAAGGCAAGCGTCTGACCGATGAGCATGAGGCATTCAAGGCGCGCCAGTTGGCGCTGTTCGGCGAGAGCGATGATCCCGATTTGATGGCCTATTTGAGACTGCTGGATCAATGGCAGCCGGAGCGGCTCTCTGAGTTACCCGGATATAGCGAAGAGGTCTTGGATACCAACGTCATATTCCGGCTCGATGGCCAGCGGCAGTATCTGCATGAGAACCGGGAAGCGCGCCGGCTATGGGGCGCTGCGTTGGAAGGCGGCGAAGGGGTGTCGGGGCAGTGCCTGATAACCGGCGATATTGCCCCCTTGGGCACCGACCATCCCGCGATTAGGGGCGTCAGAGATGCACAGTCATCTGGAGCATCGCTAGTTTCGTTCAACAGCGATGCCTATGAGTCCTACGGCTACAGCAAGAACCAAAACGCCTCTATCTCCAAGGCCGCCATCTTCGGCTACTCAACGGCGCTGAATTATTTGCTCCGGGGCGATACTGACAACCACCAGCGCTTGCAGATCGGTGATGCGACGGTGGTGTTCTGGGCCAAAGGCAGGGATAGGGCACGTGCCGAGGCCGCCGAGGGCTTTTTCGCTATGCTCAACGAACCGCCCAGCGATGAGCAGGAGGCCGCCAAGCTAGGCACCCTGATGAAGCAGGTCTCCGAGGGACGCATCCTGTCAGAGCTCGATCCGAAGCTGGAAGCGGATACCCAATTCTTTGTGCTCGGGCTAGCCCCTAACGCGGCGCGCCTATCGGTGCGCTTCTGGTATGTCAATAGCCTGGAGCACCTGGCGCAGCACTATGCCCACCACCACCAAGACATGTCGCTAGAGCCTTCTCCCTGGAAAGGTATAACGCCGGGAGCGTGGCGGCTTGTACTGCAGACGGCACCTATTCATGGCGATAGGCCGAAGTCTGATGATGTGCTGCCGCAGCTCGCAGGGGAGCTGATGCGCTCCATTCTGACGGGATCACGCTATCCACGGTCTTTACTTAATAACATCATTATGCGATTTCGCAATGACGGCAAGGTAAGCGGTATTCGAGTCGCACTCTGTAAGGCGGTACTCGCGCGCGAGGCCCGCCTTATGTTGCATTCGAACTTAACCACGCAGGAGGTGCCCGTGAGTCTCGATCCTCATTCCACCCACCCCGGCTATTTGTTGGGCAGGCTATTCGCCGAGTTGGAAAGTGCTCAGCGCGGTGCGCTTGGCAGCGAGGTGAATGCCACTATTCGTGACCGCTATTACGGTGCCGCCTCGGCGACACCGGCCAGCGTCTTCCCCATGCTGTTGCGCAATGTTCAGCATCATTTGTCGAATATGCGAAAGAAGGACAAGGGTGGGCTGGCGTACAAAATAGAAAACGAGATCGCTTCAATCATCGATGGGCTGGGCGAAAAGTTCCCAAGGAGCCTGCGTATCGAGGAACAAGGGCGTTTCGCGATTGGTTATTACCATCAATCGAAAGCCCGCTTTGCCAATAAAGAAAGCGCCACTAAAAACGCAGAAGCTGAGCAGGGAGAGTCAGAATGAGCGCCATCGCCAACCGTTACGAATTCGTGCTGCTGTTCGACGTCACCAATGGCAATCCCAATGGTGATCCGGATGCCGGAAACCTGCCGAGGCTCGATCCGGAGACCAATCAGGGCCTGGTGACCGATGTCTGCCTCAAGCGCAAGATCCGCAACTACGTCGCCCTGGAGAAGGAAGAAGACGCCGGCTACGCCATCTATATGCAGGAGAAGTCGGTGCTCAACAACCAGCACAAGAAAGCCTATGATGCGCTCGACATCAAGCCCGAGGCCAAGAAGCTGCCGAAGGATCAGGCCAAGGCGCGCGAGCTGACCGCCTGGATGTGCCAGAACTTCTTCGATGTGCGTACCTTCGGCGCGGTGATGACCACCGAGGTCAATTCCGGCCAAGTGCGTGGCCCGGTGCAGATGGCCTTTGCCAACTCCATTGACCCGGTGGTGCCGATGGAGGTCTCGATCACCCGCATGGCGGTCACCAACGAGCGCGACCTAGAGAAGGAGCGCACCATGGGCCGCAAGCACATCATCCCCTATGGCCTCTATCGTGCGCACGGTTACATATCGGCCAAGCTCGCCGAGCGTACCGGCTTCTCGGAAGACGATCTCGAGCTGCTGTGGCGTGCGCTGATCAATATGTTCGAGCATGACCGCTCGGCCGCCCGGGGTGAGATGTCGGCACGCAAGCTGATCGTCTTCAAACATGACCACCCGATGGGCAATGCTCCAGCACACCGGCTGTTCGACAGCGTGAAAGTCGTGCGTGTCGAAGGCGAAGAAAATACACCGGCTCGTCACTACAGCGACTATCGTGTATCCATCGATGCCGAGGCCTTGCCGGCCGGGGTCAGTGTTGACGAGAAGCTATAGGCGAACCGGATGGAGGATGACGTTCGCCTGATCCCGCTCTCGGCGCTGCAGCATATGCTGTTCTGTCCACGCCAGTGTGCGTTGATCCACCTCGAACAGGTGTGGGCGGAAAACCGCTACACGGCGGAGGGACGAATCCTCCATGAGCGTGCTGATCATATTGGACATGAGCGTCGGCGCGGCATTCATACCGCCATGGCGCTGCCGCTGGCCAGTGAGGAACTGGGGTTGACCGGAGTTGCCGATGTCGTCGAGTTCGATGAGTCCCAGCAACCCACAGTAGTCCGCCCCATCGAGTACAAGCGTGGCCGGCCCAAGGCACATCGCGCTGATGAGGTACAGCTGTGCGCCCAGGCGCTATGCCTGGAAGAGATGCTGGATGTATCGATTGAGCAGGGCGCGCTCTTCTATGGCAAGACCCGGCGACGCAAAATCGTCGTGTTCGACGACGAGTTACGGGCACTGACCCGGCGTGTTATCGCCGACACTCGCACGCTGTTCGATAACAACCGTACGCCGCCCGCCGTCTATGAGGCCAAGCGCTGTAACCACTGTTCGCTGATCGATGCCTGTCAACCTCAAGTGATGGGAAAGAAGCGATGCCTGTCAAGATTGTTGGAACCTGGAATCAGGCGGCTTCTAATCGCTGATCGCGTTGAACCAGCGGGTCTTCCTGGTCCGGGTTCAGCCAGACCGTCCGGCGCGGTGTCCAGTTCCGAGTGGAACCGCTCCACCGACCGGGATGTTGCCGTTTCGCCTCGGCATAGATGGCGTCTCGCCTGGCCAGCACTTCGTCATCCTGGCCAGCATGCCGCTCACCC
>NZ_JACHZF010000002.1 GCF_014193375.1 Halomonas campaniensis | reverse complement strand
ACCTGCCTCCCTCAATAGTGGCTCTGTGTTTGGGTGTCCCCACCTCAACGTAACCCACGACGTTGAGGCGGGGCAGGTCAATCCATCATGTCTACTGTGCCTTCAGCTCCTCGAAGCGCGGCTGGCCGACGTTCCAGGGCTTCACCTCGTCGCCCTTCTCGCCCCAGTTGGCATGGTCGGCGAGGATGTCGCCATTCGGGCCTTCCTGGCCGTAGAGGGAGTGGCGGTGGAAGGTCGGGCCGAAGCGCTCCAGGGTCTCGGCCACGTCGCCGGTATAGCGCGGATCCTGCGGGCGCTCCTGGCTGTTCATGTAGTAGGCGATGTCCCACGCCTCCTGGTCGGAGAGCGAGAGCGGCTGGCCCAGCGGCATGTTGTTCTTGATGAACCCGGCCGCGGTGAAAAGGCGCACGATGCCCGCGCCCCAGTTGTTGGAACCGTCGCCCCAGGGCGCCGGGAAGACATACTCGCCGTCCTGGTAGAGCCCGGAGCCGTCCTCGCTGTGGCAGACCGCGCAGTTCTCGGCGTAGAGCGCCTGGCCGTTCTCGTAGCTCAGCTCCTCGGGGCGGTCCGGATGGGGGAAGCCGCGGCCGTAGATCGGCTGGTCGGGGTACATGGGTGCCCCCTTGGCCAGCCACTGGTGATAGGCAGTCAGCGCCAGCATGTCGTCGCTGCCGTACTCCGGCGGCGTGCCGTTCATGGAGTAGGCGAAGCAGCCGGCGATGCGCTCCTCGAGGTTGTTGACGTGGTCGTTCTTGCCGCGATAGTTGGGCAGGGTGACCGCCGCCGCCCACACCGGGGCGCTGAACGGCTGGCGCCCCTCGCCCAGGTGGCAGCTGGAGCAGTTCATGTCGTTGAAGACGTTCTCGCCGCGCAGCTGCTGGGTGTTGGTGAAGAGGTCATAGCCGCGGCGGATGACCTGCTTGGTCTCCGGATGCAGGTCGGAGGCCTCGAGGTCCGCCATGGTCGGCGGGATATGGACGAGCTCGCCCTCCTGGGGGGCCGGATAGCCCATCTCCACCAGGGTCTCGACCGCCGGGTGCCGGGTTTCGGCGAAGGCGGCCAGGCTGACGCCAGCCACCACGGTGGCACCGGCCACGGCCAGGGTGGTCCTGCCCAGGTTGGTCCTGAAATGGTTCATGGTCTGCTCCCCCTTATTCGGACGCCACGGACTGGCTGGCCAGCCAGGCGGAAACGGCGCGGATGTCCTCGTCGCTCATGCGCTTGGCGATGGCGCCCATGAGGTTCTGCGGGTCGTTGCTGCGCTCGTCGGCCTGCCAGGCGCGCAGCTGGTTCTCGATATAGCCGGCGTGCTGGCTGGCGATGCCCGGGAAGGTATCGCCGACGCCCTCGTTGCGCGGGCCGTGGCAGCTCTTGCAGGAGACGATGTAGGCGTCCCAGTCGCCGCGCAGGGCGAGCTGCTCGCCGCGGGCCAGCAGGTCGTCATCGACATCGCCGGTCTGGGCCGCGGTCACCCGCATCTCGCTGTAGTAGGCCGCCACGTCGGCGATCTGCTGGTCGTCGAGCATGTTGGCGAACGGCATCATGGTGGCGTTCTGGCGACGCCCCTCCTTGAAGTCGTGCAGCTGCTTGGCGAGGTAGTCGGCGTCCAGGCCGGCCAGACGCGGCCAGGACTCACCGCCCGGCACGTTCATGCCGCTGCCGTCGGCCTGGTGGCAGGCCACGCAGGTCCCCGCGGCCGCCTGGCCACGCTCGGCGTCGCCTTCCAGCGCCACGGCCTGACCGGCGGCCAGGCCGACGCCCAGCAGCAGGCCGAGCCCGCCCGTGATCCTCTTGCTGGTCCCCATGATCCCCTTGTAGGACATAGCGGTTTCCCCTCGTGTTGTCATCGGCCCCGGTACGCAGTGTTCGGTACGGGGTATTCAACGGCTCGCCAGGACCGGGAAGGTCAGGCGGGCCTCCAGCCCGTCCCCGTCGGGGCGGGCAAAATCGAGCCGTCCGGCGAAGCGCTCGGCGATGGCCACCACGATAGCCAGACCCAGGCCGCTGCCGCGCTGCTTGCTGGCGCGCCAGAAGCGCTGCGCCATCTGGCCGAGGGCCTCGTCGTCGACGCCGGGCCCGTGGTCGCGCACCCGGAAGGTCAGCTCACCGGCCGTCTCGTCCAGCCGGGCATCCACCGCCACCGGCTGGTCCTCGCCGCCGTGGCGCAGGGCGTTATCCACCAGGTTGCGCAGCGCGGTGACGGCCAGCTCCCGGGGCAGCGCCAGCTCGACCGCCGGCCACGCCGCCGGCATCCGGAAGCGCGCCGGGTCGACCCCGGTATCGCGCAGCGCCAGCTCGACCACGTCGTCGACCCGGCTGCGCTCGCCATCCTCGAACTGCAGCCGCCCCTCGACCCGGGCCAGCATCAGCAGCTGGTCGAGGATGCGCGACAGGCGCCCCACCCCCTCCTCGGCATGGGCCAGGGCCTGGCGGGCGGCCTCGCCCTCGACCCGGCTCGCCACCTGCAGGTGGGTCTTGATGGCGGTGAGCGGCGTCTTCAGCTCGTGGGCGGCATCGTTGGTGAAGCGCTGCTCGCGAACGATGGCCTGCTGGATCCGCGCCAGCAGCCCGTTGAGCGTCTCGACCAGCGGCCGCAGCTCCACCGGCACGCCGTAGGTGGCCACCGGCGCCAGGGCATCCGGATGGCGCCGCGCCAGGGAGTCGCGCAGGCGGCTCAGCGGCGCCAGGCCGCGCAGCACGCCCAGCCACAGCGCCACCATGCTGCCCTGCAGCGCCACGGCGAAGGGCACCACCGCCACCTGGAAGACGTTGCGCAGCAGCATGTCGCGCTCGTCCATGCGGTCGGCGGTGGTGATGGTCAGCCCGCCGCGCTCGTAGGTGAACACCCGCCAGGTGACGCCGCCCTCCTCGCGGTAGGCGTGCCCCCGCTCGCCGGGAGCCAGGATCGACTCCAGGTCGGTGTGGGTGCGCGCCATGATCTCGCCGCGGGGCGAGTGCACCTGGCAGGCCAGCCCCTCGATGGGCGGAATCGACAGCGCCCGCTGGTCGGCCTGCAGCCACACCTCCTCCGGAAGCTGCGCCATCAGCCCGGCCACCATGCGCGCCGACTGCGCCAGGCGCTGGTCCAGGGTGGCGACGAACTGCTCCTCCAGATCGCGCATCAGCCAGGCCGCCGCCAGGCTCCAGAGCAGCGCCAGGGTCAGGCCCAGGGTCAGCAGCAGCCGCGTGCGCAGGCTCACGCCTCCCGCCTCTTGTCGGTCAGTACCACCGCCGAGGGCTTGCCGAGCCGGTAGCCCAGCCCGCGCACCGTCTCGATCACCCGGCTGCCGAGCTTGCGGCGCAGGTGGTGGATATGCACGTTGAGCGCGTTGCTTTCCACCTCATCGTTCATGCCGTAGAGGCTGTCCTTGAGCTGGTCCGCGGAGAGCACGCTGCGCGGCGACTGCAGGAAGGTCTCCAGCAGCACCAGCTCGCGACGCGACAGCGCCACCGGGCGGCCGTCAACGGTGACCTCCCGGGCCACCGGGTCCAGGCACAGCGGGCCGTGCTCGATCAGGGTCCGCGAACGCCCCGCCGCCCGGCGCAGCAGGGCCTGCAGGCGGGCCACCAGCTCGTCCAGGTCGAAGGGCTTGACCAGGTAGTCATCCGCGCCGCCCTGCAGCCCCTCGATGCGGTCGCGCACCGCATCGCGGGCGGTCAGCACCAGCACCGGCGTGGCGATGCCCGCCGAGCGCCACTCCTCGAGCAGCGACAGGCCGTCGCCATCCGGCAGTCCGCGGTCGAGGATCACGGCATCGCTGGAGACGGTCTCCATGGCGCTGCGCGCCTCGGCCATCGTCTCCACATGGTCGACCACGAAGTCGTGGACGGTCAGCCCGGCCTGGATGCCGGAGGCAACCAGGGCGTCATCCTCGATCAGCAGAACGTGCATGAGATGGAATCCTCGTTGTGTGCGACATCCTGTCACTCGTCAATTAAGGCGGCGTTAACCGGTTATAAGCATACAGCCGGATCGCCTCGTCCATTGGTCAAAGGTCCTGCCACCAGACGCAGGCGTCCCCGCCGACCGTGCCGGCGGGGACGCAATGGAGGCCGCCCGGCAGGGGGTGAATCAACCGCGTGCCGGGATTGCCCTGGCCAGGAACCAGCCGGCCACCATGGCCACCAGCATGGCGACCAGCGGGCCGGTAAGCCCGGCGATGGAGGCGAAGGCCGGCCCCGGGCAGTAGCCCGAAAGCCCCCAGCCGATGCCGAACAGCGCCGCACCGCCGATCAGGCGACCGTCGAGGTCCTGGCGGGTGGGCAGCTGGAAGGCCTCGCCGTAGATCGGGGCCGTACGCTTGAAGGCCAGGCGATAGCCGATGAAGTTGGTCACCACGGCGCCGCCGAGCACGAACATCAGGGTCGGGTCCCAGGCGCCGAAGAGGTCCAGGAAGCCCAGCACCCGGGCCGGGTCGGTCATGCCGGAGATACCGAGACCCAGGCCGAACAGCAGGCCGGCGATATAGCCCATCACTGGCTTCAAGGTCTCGGTCTTCATGCGCCACCTCCGATCACATGCCGAACCACGTAGACGGTGATGATCGCCGCCACCAGGAAGGTCAGGGTCGCCACCAGCGAGCGCGGCGAGAGGCGCGCCAGGCCACAGACCCCGTGGCCGCTGGTGCAGCCGCTGCCGAGCCCGGTGCCCACGCCCACCAGCAGGCCGGCGAGGAGCATCATGACCACGCCGCCGGCGGGCTGGCCGATCACCTCGCCGGTCACGTCGACCCCGGCGCCGACGACGTTGCCGAGGCCGCCGCCCAGCAGCATCAGCACGATCGGGCCGCTGATCAGGCCGAGCAGGAAGGTGAGCCGCCAGGCGCTGTCGCCCCGGGGGCGGGCGGTGATCAGGGTGCCGATGATGCCGCTGATGCCGGCGATACGGCCCAGGGTGGCCATCAGCCAGGTGGCGGACAGGCCAATCAGGATGCCGCCGGCCAGTCCCTGCAGGGATGAACTCCAGTCCACTTTCTCTCTCCTTTGGGGCATCCACGCGGATGCGGGTGATATCGAAACGTTGGGGTCAGGGCTGACGCGGCGAGGTCATCTGCAGCTCGGCACAGCGCCGCGACAGGGTCCCGTCGCTCTCGCCGCGCAGCTCCCGCCAGGCGTCATAGGTGCTGAGGAACACGTGCCCGGTGAGCTCGTGGCAGAACTCGGTGTTCTTCAGCCGGTCCATCACCGGGCCCTTGACCTCGGCCAGGTGCAGGCGCACGTCGGCATCCTTGAGTCGGGCATTGATCGCCTCCAGGCTCTCCAGCGCCGAGGCGTCGATGACGTTGACCGCCTGGCAGGCCAGCACGATGTTCTGGAGGCCCGGCTGGCGGGCGGCCAGCTCCATCACGGTGTCCTCCAGGTAGCGAGCGTTGGCGAAGTAGAGGCTCTCGTCGACCCGCAGGATCGCCAGGCGCTCGTCGGTCTCCACCGCGTGGCGCTGCACGTTGCGGAAGTGCTCGCTGCCCGGCACCCGCCCCACCACGGCGCTGTGGGGACGGCTGGTGCGGTAGAGGTGCAGCGCCAGCGACAGCCCCACCCCCACCGTGATGCCGCTCTCGACCCCGTGCCCCAGGGTGACCAGGATGGTCGCCAGCATCGCCGCGAAGTCGCTGCGCGAGTAGGCCCAGGTGCGCCGGATGGCGGGGAGGTCGACCAGCGAGAGCACCGCCACGATGATGGTGGCCGCCAGGGTGGCGATGGGCAGGTAGGCGATCAGCGGGGTGAGCAGCAGCGCCGCCACGCCAATCCCCACCGCGGTGAAGGCCCCCGCCGCCGGGGTCTCGGCGCCGGCATCGAAGTTGACCACCGAGCGGGCGAAGCCCCCGGTCACCGGCATGCCGCCGGTGAACGACGCGGCGATATTGGAGGTGCCCAGCCCCACCAGCTCCTGGTCGGGGTCGATGCGCTGGCGACGCTTGGCGGCCAGGGTCTGGCCCACCGACACCGACTCCACGAAGCCGACGATGCTGATCAGCAGTGCCGCCACGAACAGCTGGCTCCACAGGCCGCTGTCGAAGCCGGGCAGGGTCAGCGGCGGCAGGCCCGCCGGCACGGCGCCGACAACGGCCACGCCGCGCTCGTCCAGGCCGAGCCCCCAGGTGGCCAGGGTGGTCACCGCCACGGCAAGGATCGGCGCGGCCTTGGTCAGCATGTCCGCCGGCCGGCCCGGCACGCCCAGGCGCAGCAGCCCTGGCTTGAGCCAGCGCCGTGCGGCGTAGAGGAACGCCAGCACCGCCAGGCCGATCGCCAGGGTCGGGCCGTTCACGCTGCCCAGGTTCCCGGCCAGGCCGACCAGCAGCTCGAGCAGGTTATGGCCGCTGGCCTCGACGCCCAGCACGTGCTTGAGCTGGCTCGCCGCGATGATCAGCCCCGAGGCGGTGATGAAGCCGGAGATCACCGGATGGCTGAGGAAGTTGGCCAAAAAGCCCAGCCGCGCCACCCCCATCAGGGTCAGCATCAGCCCGGACATCAGCGCCAGCACCAGGGCCGCGCCGAGGTACTCCGGCGATCCCTGGGGGGCGATCTGCCCCACCGCCGCGGCGGTCATCAGCGAGACCACCGCCACCGGCCCCACCGCCAGGGTGCGGCTGGTGCCGAACACCGCATAGACCACCAGCGGGGCAATGCTGGCATAGAGCCCCACCTCGGGCGGCAGCCCGGCCAGCATGGCGTAGGCCAGCGACTGCGGGATCAGCATGATGGTGACGATCACCGCCGCCAGCAGGTCGCTTCCCAGGGTGGCGCGGCCGTAGCCGGGCAGCCACTGCAGGATCGGGAAGTAGCGCTTGGGGTTCATCGCTCAGCGCTGCCCCGCGGCGGCTTCCAGCAGCGGGCGGCGCTCCTCCAGGTCGTGGCCCGCGGCGCGGGCCGCGGCCAGCAGCGCCGGGATATCGCAGCTCTCGCCCTGGCTGCGGGCATGGGCCCAGAGGTGCACGGCACGCTTGCCGGTCTTGCAGAAGGCCAGGATCGGCGTGGGCAGGGTCTCCAGCGCCTCGCCGAAGGCCGCGATGTCCGCGTCGCCATACTCGCCCGGGGCGACCGGGATGCACCGCCATGCGAGGCCGAGCTCGGCGGCCCGCTCGCTCAGGGCGCGGTCGTCGGGGTGGTCCTCGGCCTCGCCGGGGCGGCGGTTGCAGACCACCGAACGGAAGCCGCGGCGGGCCACCTCGTCGAGGTCGGCGGGGGTCACGGCGTCGGTGATGGCGAAACCGGGTTCGAGCTGATGGATCTGCATGGGCGCTCTCCTGATCGATGGGCCTCAGAACTTGTTGATCGGCACCTTGAGGTAGACCTGGCCGTTGTCCTCGGCGGGCGGCATGTGGCCGGCGCGCATGTTGACCTGCACCGAGGGCAGGATCAGCTTCGGCATGTCGAGGGTGGCGTCGCGCTCGGTGCGCATCTTCACGAACTCCTCCTCGCTGATGCCCTCGTGGACGTGGACGTTGTGACGACGCTGCTCCTCCACGCTGGTCTCGTGCTGGTACTCCTCGCGATCCGGCGCCTTGTAGTCGTGGCACAGGAAGATGCGGGTCTCGCCGGGCAGGGCCAGCACCTTCTGGATGGAGCGGTATAGGGTGCGGGCATCACCGCCGGGGAAGTCGCAGCGGGCGGTGCCGTAGTCGGGCATGAACAGGGTGTCGCCGACGAAGGCGGCGTCGCCGATCACGTAGGTCAGGCAGGCCGGGGTGTGGCCCGGGGTGTGCAGCACCCGCCCTTCCAGGCTGCCGATGGTGAAGGTGTCGCCCTCCTCGAAGAGGCGGTCGAACTGGCTGCCGTCCCGGGCGAACTCGGTGCCGGCGTTGAAGGCCTTGCCGAAGACATCCTGCACCACGGTGATCTTGGCGCCGATGCCGGTCTTGCCGCCCAGCGCCTCGTGGAGGTAGGGCGCGGCGGAGAGGTGGTCGGCGTGCACGTGGGTCTCGAGGATCCACTCCACCTCCAGGCCGTTGTCGCGCACGAAGGCGATGATCTCGTCGGCAGAGCGAACGTCGGTACGCCCGGCGGCGTAGTCGAAGTCGAGCACCGAATCGAGGATCGCGCAGGACTTGCTGTTGGGGTCCTGCACCACATAGCTGAAGGTGTTGGTGGGCTCGTCGAAGAAGTGGGTCACGATGGGTCGTGGCGCATTCGTCTGTGACATGGGGCTTACCTCCGTTGGCGTCGCTGCCTCACGATATGCTGACAGCATAGCCGAAAAACAAGTTCTATACTTATACTTTTTTGACCTATTCCCGACAGGGGCGAGCCTCATCCACGCGAGGCTCGCCCCTGTCATGGCCGCGATGCCCGGCCACTCACTCCCAGGCGGCACCCTCCAGGGCATCCAGCGGGATCTTGAGATAGCGCCTGCCGTTGGCCTCGGGCTCCGGCAGATGGCCGCCCCGGGTATTGATCTGCAGGGAGTGCAGGATCAGCTTGGGCATCGGCAGCTCGCTGTCGCGCTCCTCGCGCATCACCGCGTAGTCGTCCTCGGTGACACTGCCGGCCAGGTGCTTGTTGGTCTCGCGCTGCTCGCGCACCGTGCTCTCCCACGCCGGCTCGCGCCCGCCCGGCATGTAGTCGTGGCCGGTGAACAGCCGGGTCTCGTCGGGCAGCGCCAGGATCGACTGGATGGAGCGCCACAGCTGGTGGGCGTCCCCGCCGGGGAAGTCCGCCCGGGCGGTGCCGAAGTCCGGCTGGAAGAGGGTGTCGTGAACGAAGGCGGCATCGCCGATCACGTAGGTGATGGAGGCTAGGGTGTGGCCCGGCGAGAACATCACCCGCGCCTCCAGCTCGCCGATGCGGAAGGTGTCGCCCTCGGCGAAGAGGCGATCCCACTGGGAGCCGTCGGCCGGAAAGTCGGGCCAGTGGTAGATCTTCTTCCACAGCTTCTGGACCTCCACGACCTTTTCGCCGATGGCAGTGGGCGCGCAGGTCCTCTCCTTGAGGTACCGGGCCGCCGAGAAGTGGTCGGCATGGGGGTGGGTGTCGAGCACCCACTCCACCTCGAGGCCCTTCTCCGCCACGTAGGCGAGCAGCTCGTCGGCATGGTGGGTGGCCGTGGCACCGGACTTCTCGTCGAAGTCATGCACCGGGTCGATGATGGCGCACTTGCCGGTCGCCGGGTCGCTGACCACGTACTGGACGCTGAAGGTGCGCGGGTCGAAGAAGCCCGCCACGTCGGGGTTGCCAGCGCCGGTGCTGCGAGACAGGTCAAAGGTCTTCATGAGCATTCCTCCTGGTGGCGCCCGGGTCGACCGGGCGGCAACTTGCTAAATATGGAATAAGCTTAGCTCATTTTGCTCTATATGGCGATTGAGCCTGCCCATGGCGGCGATAGCCTGCCCGGCTCCCGGAAGCACGACGCCCGCGACCGGAGGGTCGCGGGCGTCGAACGGCCTGGCCGAGCCAGGGTCGGGACCGGCTACTTCTTCAGCTTGCAGGTGTTGATGCCGAACAGGCTGTAGGCCGGGCAGAAGTTGAACAGGCCGGTGGCCAGCGGCAGCACACCGATCCAGCCCCAGGCGCCGATGACACCGGTCAGCGCCAGGCCGATCAGCAGCGCGCCGATCACGATACGGGCAATCTTGTCGATGCCGCCCACGTTGCTCTTCATGGTATTTACCTCAGGCAGTCAGTGAGTTCAGAAGCTGAAGACCGGAATCTTCGAATCGCGCATCATCGCGGCCATGGGGCCGGGGGCGGCCACGCCCTGGCGCTGGTGGCCTTCCTCCACCACCTTCAATAACCAATCAAACTAAATTAATTACTTAGTTTGCAATCAACATGAGGATAGATCAGAGCTCGCCGTACGACATGGGGCAAGTCGTCGCAGCTTGATGCAGATCAAGCTGCGACAGGTGGAGTCAGAGCTCGATGCGGTCGCCGTAGGCGGGAATCTCGGCCTCGATGCCACTCTCGGCCAGGGCGGCCTTGAAGGCCTCCTGGGTGCCGGGCTCGCCGTGCACCAGGTAGAAGCGGGGGTTATTCCGGAAGGCGCCTGCCCAGCCGATCATGTCGGTCTGGCCGGCGTGGGCGGAGAAGCCGCCGATGGTGTGCACCTTGGCCTTTACGGCCAGGTCCTGGCCCAGCACCCGTACCCGCTCGGCGCCATCGACGATCTGGCGGCCCAGGGTACCGGCGGCCTGGAAGCCGACGATCACCAGGCGGGTATTGGGCTTCTCCAGGTTGTAGCGGAAGTGGTGGATGATGCGCCCGCCGGTGCACATGCCGGCTCCGGCGATGATGATGGCCCCGCCGTGGATGCGGTTGATGGCCATGGACTCGTCCACGGTGCGGGTCATGCGCAGGATCGGCAGGTACTGGCTGGTATCGCCGCTGGCGGCGATATTGAGCACCTTGAGGTCCTCGGCATCCAGCGCCTTGCGCGCCCGGTGGTAGAGCTCGGTGACCTTGATCGCCATAGGGCTGTCGAGGAACACCATCTGCTGGCGTAGCCGCCCCTCGTGGTAGAGCACGCTCAGGTGGTAGAGGATCTCCTGGGTGCGCCCCACGGCGAAGGCGGGAATCAGCACGTTGCCGCCCGCCTCGTGGGCCTCCTCCAGCACCCGGGCGAACTCCTCCAGGGTCTCGTCCAGGGGACGGTGGTCACGATCGCCGTAGGTGCTCTCCATCAGCACCACGTCGGCCTCATAGAGCTTCTCGGGATCCTTCATCAGCACCGAGCCGGGGTTGCCCAGGTCGCCGGAGAACACCAGCCGCTTCTCCTGGCCGCCGGAGGGGACCGTCAGCTCGACGATGGCTGAGCCGAGGATATGGCCGGCGTCGCGAAACACCAGGCGGGCGCCGCCGGGCAGGTCCACCGGCTGGCCGTAGGGATGGGACTCGCAGAGCGACAGGGTGCGCTCCACGTCCTCCAGCTCGTAGAGCGGCTCGACCAGCGGCTTGTCGTTGCGCTTGCGCCACTTGTTCTCCCACTCCACGTCCTTGGCCATGATGAAGGCGGAATCCTGGAGCATGATCTCCAGCAGGTCACGGGTGCCCCGGGTGCAGTGGATGGGGCCGCTGAAGCCCTCGCGCACCAGCTTGGGCAGCAGGCCCGAGTGGTCCAGGTGTCCGTGGGAGAGCACTACGGCCTCGAGCTCGTGGGCCAGCTTGCCGAAGGGTTTGGCGTTGGTCTCGTCGGCATCGCTGCCGCCCTGGTGCAGCCCGCACTCCAGCAGCAGCCTGTGCGAGCCGTCGCTGCCGTCCACCTCGATCAGGTAGCGAGAGCCGGTGACTTCCTTTACCGCGCCCTGGAAAGTGAGTGTCGACATGGGGTTGCGCTCCTTTGCCTGCTGACGTGACCAGCTTGTGTCTCTTGAGTTCAGCATACTGGATCGACGACCGGTGCGCCTGCAATGAGCTGCCGTGCCCACGGCTCGCCCGGGCGACATGGTCCGGCTCATCACTCGGGCATGAGGTCGCTACAAAATTCCTGTTGCAAAAGTTCACATTTCGGCAAGAATTGATACCGGAGACCGTATCGACTTCGCCCCGTCACTGCCCTGCCCCGCGGGCGCGACGACGACCCGGTCCAAGCGCCACGCAGCAAACGCCAAACCGGCAGCGATGCCGGGACGGAAAGCCACGGGTCTCGCCCTCGTACCGAGACAGCCGGGTTGCCTGAGGAAGGCGCCTTGAGAAAGAGAAGAACAGACAAGGCGGCGAACGGGTAACCGCGCACCGACAGGTGCTGCCCGTTTCTCCAAGGAAACAGCAGGCAAGCGAGGGTAATGCAATGGCTATCGAAGTGACGTTGAGCCCAGAAACTGAAAACTACACTGTCAGCACAAGTGTTGGCCAAGATCATATTATTACTGGGAATGATCTCGATAACGAAATTACCGGCGGCAACGGGGATGACACCCTTATCGGCGGGGCTGGTGACGACACCCTGACCGGTGGAAGAGGAGATGATACTTTTGTCTTCAACTTCGCGCTCTCCGAAGAGGTCATTCCCGGCGATACCGTATATATGGGACCGGACCCCTTCGCTGCCTGGCTGGCATCAGAGGGCCTGATCGGGGACGCCGACCAGCTCGACGCCGCCCTCTCCCAGAACGAGTTCGTTCAATACTACAAGGCCTGGATGGAGTACGTGGTCGAGGGTTGGCTGATTCCCGCCCTGCTTGGTGAGGACTTCGACACCTCAGGGGATTACAGCTTCGACGTCAGCTTCAAGCAGAACGCCGAGGACAGTTACCCCTCAGTCACCCTGGGCGAAGGCCTCGAGTCCTACCAGGATGCGATGGACAGCCTGATCGATTCCGTCTTCATGGCTTCCACCAAGATCGACGTCTCGACCGGCAAGAAGACCCAGGAGCGCTACTACTCCGATCTCAATACCGAGCACTTCGAGCAGGAAGCCTCCTCGGAGACTGTCGTTGCACTCGGCAGCGATGATGGCTTCGACACAATCACTGATTTTTCCGTGATAACCACTGGCGGCGTTGGACAGCGGCAGTCCGACTCACTGCTTTTCGTTGTCGATCTTCCTGACGACTGGGCACCGGAAGGGTGGGACAGCGTAGCTGATGGCGACTTCGACGAGAGCGCACTGAAGCAGCATCTCTTTGATGAAGGCTTCTTCGTCGAAGAAGAAGACTTCATCGGTCTCAAGGATCCCGCCAATGAGGGCGAGTACCTCTGGTCCGCCACGCTGGGAGACGACAGAAACTATGCCGGTAATATCTGGGACCACGTGACCGTCGAGATCGCCTGACGGCAAGTTGCATCTAGTACCACCAGGGCTGCCTAATGGCAGCCCTGTCTTGTTCCCCCTCCTGAAGCGTCAACCAGCCCCCTGATACTCCAGCCAGCCTCACCCCGCTCGCAGTAACTTTCCCATCCCCGATACTCCTTCCCTCAGTAAATCCCCTGAGCCGAGCCGTATGGCGATTTTGGACCGACGGTTCATCACTTCTCGGGATGGCGCCGCCCTCCCGGAAACCTAACATTACATAAAGCAACGCAGACAGCGTCCCGGCCGACGCCTGCCAGCAAGGAAGCAATTCAACCGCACCGTTACAGGGGGCTGCCATGTCCACCTCACCTGAGTCGGACGATCTCGATACCGACCTGCTCGAGACCCGCTTCGAGTCAAACCGGTCGCTGCCCCGCGAGCGGGCCGTGGAAAGCGAAGAGAGGCGCGGCCTGGCCCAGGCGCCGCCGGACCTCGATGATGCCGACGAACCGGAGACCGATGCGATAACGCCGCCGGCCGATGTCGACGACGCGACTCCTGCCGAGGAGGCCGACAACCTGGCGGGGGATGAGGTGAATAATGAGCAGTCACCAGCTGGCAGTACCGACAGCCTGGCCAACGAGCCCGCCACCGCGACATCAACCACGCCGACGGAGGACGCTCCCGCCGGCGACGAAGGCCACCAGCCTGACGAAGCCCCTCAAGCAGACCCTGACGACACCTCTGGCGCTCCCGCCGAAGCGAACAATGATCCTGAGGTGACAGCAACGGCACTGCCGGAGGAAGAGACGGCCGCTGACGCGACGCCCGAGCCCGAGCCCGAGCCGAAGGCGGAAGAGACCACGGCCACGACGGAGCATACGCAGGATCAGGCGCTGCTCGATGACGACGATCTCGTCAGCTTCCAGTCCCTGGAGGAGGATGCCGAGGACTCACCGACATTCCTGGCCATGACCACGAGCACAGCGGACGAGCCGGAGCCGATCACCGCGACGAGCCAGTTCCAGCAGGGCCAGGATGGGTACTCAGGCGTGGTGGACACCTTCCTCTACGAGGGCCAGTCCCGCGCCAACCGGAGCAGCCAGAAGACGCTGACCGTGGACAGCGAGGAGCGCCGGGGCGAGATGCAGACCCTCATCCGCTTCGAGAACATCTTCGGTGACGCTGCCGGGCAGATCCCGCTGGGGGCCACCATCCTCTCCGCCACGCTGGAACTGCAGACGACCACCTCGGGGGACGGCGCCACCCTGCATCGCATGCTCCGGCCCTGGAGCGACGGCGACACCTGGGACAGCCTGCAGAGCGGCATCCAGGCCGATGGCGTCGAAGCCCTCGCGCAGGCCGACCTCGAGACGGGCTTCGTCACCACCGGCACCACCCGGCTCGACGTCACCACCAGCCTGCAGGCCTGGGCCGATGGCGAGAATAACCTCGGCTGGGCCTTCCTGCCCCTGGGGCCCGATGGCTGGAGCTTCGACTCGGCAGAGGGGATGTCCCCACCCAGGCTGATCGTCGAGTACCGCTATACCCCGGTGGCGCCGGTCAACAACCCGCCAGTCGCCCAGGACGACACCGCCTCGACCCTCGAGGGAAGCGCCATTCAGATCGCGGTGCTGGAGAACGACAGCGACCCGGATGGCGATCCGCTGACGGTGGGCGCCGTGACCCAGCCGAGCCACGGCAGCGTCACGCTCAACCCCGACGGCACCCTCACCTATACCCCCGACGCGGGCTTCGTCGGCAGCGACAGCTTCACCTACCAGGCCTCGGACGGGGCGCTGCTCAGCGACCCCGCCACGGTCCAGGTCACCATCGAGCAGGCGGAGCCGGTCAACGCCCCGCCGCTGGCCCAGGACGACACCGCCTCGACTGTACAGGGAAGCGCCGTGCAGATCGCGGTGCTGGAGAACGACAGCGACCCCGACGGTGATCCGCTGACGGTGGGCGCCGTCACCCTGCCGGGCAACGGCAGCGTCACCGTCAATGCCGACGGCACCCTCACCTATACCCCCGACTTCGGCTTCATCGGCAGCGACAGCTTCACCTACCGCGCCTACGACGGCCAGCTGCTGAGCGACCCCGCCACGGTCCAGGTCACCGTCAGCCAAGGCGACGGCCCCCCGCCGCTGCCGCTGGAGACCTCCTACATCGCCACGGCCTTCGGCACCAATGATCGGCGCAACTTCGAACACACCAACGCCACCAAGAGCTTCTTCCACGACGGCGAATGGTGGGCCGTGCTGCCGGAACAGACGGGCTGGCATGTCTATCGCTTCGATGGCTCGCTGCCCGACCCCGGCACCCTGGGAGGCTGGGTCAAGTCGAGCCCGACCATGCTGACCAGCGGGCGCCGGGCCGACATCGCCTGGGACGATGCCACCGACACCCTCTATGTGCTCAACTTCGGGCCCTCGGAGACGAGCCCGCGGCTCTTCCAGCTCGGCTACAGCGCCCAGACCGGCACCTTCGAGATCCAGAACAACATCCAGCTGGCGGGCTCCGGCGGCAAGCTGACCGGCGCCGAATGGCAGCGCAACACCGAGATGTCGCTGGGGCTGGACCAGAACGGCAGCCCGGTGGTCGCCATGATCGGCCCCTCGGCCGCCGGGGGCACATCGGGACTGAAGCTGGCCTATCCCACCTCCTCAAGCCTCGCCACCTGGGGCACCACCACCGTCGACCCCGGCCCCTCGACCACCGCGGGCAGCAACGGCGACAACAAGGTCGACTTCGTGGCCTTCGAGCTCGATGGCGTCGCACACGTCGGCCTGGTCTACGGCGACGACGCCACGGGGCTGTGGAAGTTCGCCTACCAGCCGACGCCCCCCTCCCCCGCCGGCTACGGCAGCGGCTGGACGATCGATACCATCACGGACGCGGTGGTGCTCGACAACCACCTCGCCGCGCTCTGGGACGGCAGCGCCATCCTGATGACCATGAAGGACGACCAGGACGCCCTCTGGGCGATCCGGGGCATGCCGGGAGAGTGGGAGGAGCCCGTGCTGGTGCATGCCGCGACCCACAGCGCGAGCCGGCCGACCCTGGCCTATGACGAGGACAGCCAGACGCTGTTCGTGTTCTACCAGGAAAACACCAACCGCCCCTACGGGGACATCTACTTCAAGGCCTCCAGTGCGAACGAGCTCTCCTTCGACCCCAGCGACCCGGGCACCCTGTTCGTCGCCAGTACGCGAGACGGCGAGTACATGAGCGACCCACAGATGCCGACCCACGCCGTGGGAGAAGCGACCGACGGCATGTTCTTCGTCTTCGCCCGCAATACCGAGGCCAAGGAGATCTGGTACAACGACTTCCAGCTCGCCGACGACTGGCTGATCGCCTGAGCCGGACGAGGCGGCGCGGTCACTCCTCGCGGATGGCCCGGGCCAGCATGTCGGTGATGGGCTTGGTGATGTAGCTGGCGAAGGTGCGCTCGCCGGTGCGGATCATCACCTCGGCGGGCATGCCGGCGAGCAGCTGCATGGACTCCGCCATCGACTCGCGGCCCGGCTCGGTGACCCGCAGGCGCACCCGATAGAAGCGCGCGCCGGTGGCCTCGTCCACCTGGCTGTCGGCGCTGACGAAGATCACCTCGGCGGGAATCACATTGGTCAACCGCTGGTTGAACGCGGAGAAGCGGATCTCCGCCGGCTGGCCGGGGTAGAGCTGGTTGACATCGCGGTCCGGCACCCGGGCCTCCACCACGAAGCGGTCGTTGCCCGGCACGATGTCGAGCAGCGGGTCGCCACTGCGCACCACGTCGCCGATGGAGTGCACGCGGCGCTCCACCACGGTGCCGGCCACCGGCGCGGTGACGGTGCTGCGGCCCACCTGGTCCATCAGCGTGGTGATGCGCTCCTCGGCCTCGGTTACCCGGGCCTGGACCTCGCGCAGCTGCTCGCCCAGCTCCTTGTGGAACTCCTGGTCGCGGATCTCGCGCTGCATGCGGTTCTCGCTCACCTGGGAGGCGAGGCGGGCGATCTCGGCCCGGCGGCTGGCGATATCGCCCTCCAGCTCCAGCCGGTCGCGCTCCACCTCGCGCAGGCGCTGGTTGTTGACCATGCCCTTCTCGAAGAGGCCGCGCAGGTCGCGCTCCTCCTCGCGCAGCGAGGCCGCATGGCGCTCGTTGATGCGCACCACCTCCTCGAGCCCCTCGATCTGGCGGCGCAGCTGCTCGGCCTGCTCGTCCAGCGCCTCCAGGGTGGCGCGGTGGGAGTGGCCCCGGGCGGCGAACAGCGCCTGCTGCACCGCCAGCACCTCCTGCACACGCGGCAGGTCGCTGGCGGTCAGCTCCTCGGGGAGCGCCAGCGCCTCGGCGCCGCGCTGCTCCGCCAGCAGGCGCAGCTCGGCGGCACGGCCGACCAGGTACTGGGTGCGCACGATCTGCAGCTCGCTGCGGGCCTGGATGTCATCGATCACCACCAGCGGCTGGCCGGCCTCGACCCGGTCGCCATCGGCCACCAGGATCTCGCGCACGATGCCCCCCTCCAGGTGCTGTACGGTGCGCCGGAAGGACTCCACCGCCACGTGACCCGGCGCCACCACCGCCACGGCGAGGGAAGCGGTGGTCGACCAGGCCAGGAAGCCCCCCAGCCCCAGGCCGAGGACCAGCATGCCCAGGCGGCGATAGCCGCGGTCGCTGACCGGCACCTTCTCGCTGTACTCGCCCTCCAGGGAGGCGGGCGTGACGTCGATCTCGGGGCGACCCGGCACCCCGCCGCGATGCCCGGCAGGCAGGCTGCGGCTCTCCTGCTGGCTCATGGTGTCTGTCCCCCGCGAGGCTCATCGCCGGCCTGGTGGTCCTCGCTCCCGGCCGCGGCCACTGCCGCTCGCCCGGCGCGGGCGACCCGCGCCTGGGGCGCCGGCTTGCCCTGCATGCGCTCCATCACCTGGGCGGTGGGGCCGTAGAGATGGACCTGCCCCTCGCGCAGCACCAGCAGGCGGTCCATGCCGCGCAACAGGCTGACCCGGTGGCTGATCACGAATAGGGTGACGCCCTCGGCCTTGAGGCGCTGGATCGCCTCGGCCAGGGCCCGCTCGCCGACGTCGTCAAGGCTGGCATTGGGCTCGTCGAGCACCACCAGTACCGGGCTGCCGTAGAGCGCCCGGGCCAGGGCGATGCGCTGGCGCTGGCCGCCGGAGAGGGCTCCCCCGCCGACCGAGATCACGGTGTCATAGCCCTCCGGCAGCGCCAGGATCATCTCGTGGACGCCGGCCTTGCGGGCCGCGACCACCACCTGCTCAGGGTCCACCGCGCCGAAGCGGGCGATGTTCTCGGCCAGGGTGCCGTCGAACAGCTCGATGTCCTGGGGCAGGTAGCCCACGTGGGGCCCCAGCGCCTCGCGGTTCCAGTGCTCGATGTCGGCGCCATCCAGGCGCACGGTGCCCGCCAGGGTGGGCCAGACGCCGAGCAGCACCCGCGCCAGGGTCGACTTGCCCGCCGCGCTGGGGCCGATGATGCCGACATGGACGCCCGCCGGCACGGCGAACTGGATGCCGCGCAGGGTCGGTGTGCGCAGGCCGGGCGGCGCCGCGGCCACGCCCTCCAGCACCACCTCGCCCTTCGGTGCCGGCAGCGACATCCGTGGCGGCTCCCCCGGGGTGCGGGCCAGCAGCTCCTGGAGGCGGCCATGGGCCCCCCGGGCGGCCACGAAGCCCTTCCAGGTGCCGATCATGCGATCGATGGGCGCGAGGGCGCGCCCCATGATGATGGAGCCGGCGATCATCATCCCCGGGGTCAGCTCGGCGCGCAGCACCAGCCAGGCCCCCAGCCCCAGGATCAGCGACTGGGCCAGCAGCCGCAGGGTCTTGGAGGTGTTGCTCAGGGTGTCTGCGCGGTCGGCGGCGCGGGAGTGGCCAGCCAGATAGTCGCGGTGGCGACGCGCCCAGCGCCCCATGATGGCGGGCAGCATGCCCATGGCGTGCAGCACCTCGGCATTGCGCAGGTTGGAGCCGGCCAGCTCCTGGGCCTTGATGTGCTCGGCGTTGGCGGCGGCCTGTAGCGGCTGGGTCAGCTTCTCGTTGAGCAGGGCCAGCAGCACCAGCACCACCGCGGCGCCGGTGGCGAAGAGCCCCAGCCAGGGGTGCAGCAGGAAGAGCACCGCCAGGTAGACCGGCACCCAGGGGGCATCGAAGAAGGCCAGCAGGCCGCTGCCG
This sequence comes from Halomonas campaniensis, assembly GCF_014193375.1. Classification (GTDB taxonomy): domain Bacteria; phylum Pseudomonadota; class Gammaproteobacteria; order Pseudomonadales; family Halomonadaceae; genus Halomonas; species Halomonas campaniensis. The sequence continues at coordinate 197,075 of NZ_JACHZF010000002.1, read as the reverse complement.
GCGAAGAACTGCCGCAGGGTGCCGAGATCGCTCAGCGGCTGGGCCGACTGGCGCCCCTCGGTCATCAGGCTGCGACGGAACATGGCCTGGTAGAGGTCGGCGCTGAGCAGGGTATCGAGGCGATTGCCGACCCGCACCAGCATGCGCGAGCGCACCAGCTCCAGCAGGCCCATCACCGCGAACAGGAAGACCACCACCAGGGTCAGCATCAGCAGGGTCTCGCCGCTCTGGGTCGCGAGCACTCGGTCGTAGACCTGCAGCATGTAGATGGCCGGCACCAGCATGAGCAGGTTCACGAACAGGCTGAAGAAGCCTACCGACAGGAAGGAGCCGCGGCACGCCTTCAAGGCCTGCTGCAGCGCCGTCACGCCCTGCTGTTCCGCCATGCTGCCCTTCCCCCGCCGTCACTGCTGCCCCCGGGTTCATGACCCGCGGACTTGTTTACGAAAAATAACAGACTGGACGGCAAAGCGACAGATTTCCGTGCCCCTCGACGCGTGCGCCCCGCGCCGTTGTCACGGCGCGGGGCGCGGGCTGCGAGGCAGCAGGCGGCGGGGTCGATCACCCCGCCGCCTGGCCGGTTCAGCGGTAGACGGGGAAGTTGGCGCAGACGGCCTCGACCTTGCCCTTCACCTCGGCCTCGATGGCGACGGAGTCCTCGCCCTTGGCCATGACGTCGAGGATGTCGCAGATCCAGCCGGCGAGGTCCTTGCACTCGCCCTCGCCGAAGCCGCGGGTGGTCACCGCCGGGGTGCCGATGCGCAGGCCGGAGGTGACGAACGGGCTCTGGGGGTCGCCCGGCACGGCGTTCTTGTTGACGGTGATGTGGGCGCGGCCCAGGGCGGCGTCCGCGTCCTTGCCGGTGAGCCCCTGCTTGATCAGCGAAAGCAGGAAGAGGTGGTCCTCGGTGCCGCCGGAGACCACCTCGTAGCCGCGCTCGATGAACACGCCGGCCATGGTCTGGGCGTTCTTCACCACCTGCTGCTGGTAGGTCTTGAACGCGGGGTCCATGGCCTCCTTGAAGCAGATCGCCTTGGCGGCGATGACGTGCTCCAGCGGGCCGCCCTGGCCACCCGGGAAGACCGCGGACTGCAGCTTCTTCTCGATCTCGGCATCCCCCTCCGCGGAGAGGATCAGGCCGCCGCGGGGGCCGCGCAGGGTCTTGTGGGTGGTGGTGGTGACCACGTGGGCGTGGGGCAGCGGGGTCGGGTAGACACCGGCGGCCACCAGGCCGGCCACGTGGGCCATGTCGACCAGCAGGTAGGCGCCCACCTCGTCGGCGATCTCGCGGAACTTCGCCCAGTCGATGACCTGGGAGTAGGCGGAGAAGCCGGCGATGATCATCTTCGGCTTGTGCTCGCGGGCCAGGGCCGCCACCTCGGCGTAGTCGATCAGGCCGCCCTCGCCCAGGCCGTACTGGACGGCGTGGTAGTGCTTGCCGGAGAAGTTGGGCCTGGCACCGTGGGTCAGGTGGCCGCCGGCGTCGAGGCTCATGCCCAGGATAGTGTCGCCCGGCTTGACCAGCGCCTGGAAGACGGCGCCGTTGGCCTGGGAGCCCGAGTGGGGCTGGACGTTGGCGTAGCTGGCGCCGAACAGCTCCTTGGCGTAGTCGATGGCCAGCTGCTCGACGATGTCGACATACTCGCAGCCGCCGTAGTAGCGCTTGCCGGGATAGCCTTCCGCGTACTTGTTGGTGAGCTGGCTGCCCTGGGCTTCCATCACCCTCGGGCTTGCGTAGTTCTCGGAGGCGATCAGCTCGATGTGCGCTTCCTGGCGCGCGACTTCCTTCTGCATCGCGTCGAACAGCACGTCATCGAAACCGGCAATCGTCATGTCGCGGCTGAACATGGGCGGGGGACCTCGCATCAAGGGGGAAATCTGAGGGCGACATGATACCCCAGCCCCGGGGCGCTTTCACATGAAACGCCATCATCCCGAGCTGCAGGGGATTCATGACGCCCGCCTCTCGCTCCCGGTCAGCGCGTCTCCACGCGCAGGGAGAGCCGGTCGGGCAGCGCCAGGGGATCACCGGTGAAGGTCTCCAGGTTGCTCTCCGCCGGCAGGCTGATCGCCAGCTCGAGCTCGCTGGCGCTGCCCTCCATCAGCTCGACCAGGCCGATGAGGAAGGCCTGCACCTGGGGGCCGAACATCATGCCGAAGCCCTGGGCCTGGGTCCGCGCCTGTTCCAGGTACTGGGCCTCGCTGATGCCCTCCAGGGCCGCGCCCAGGGTGGCCAGGCGGCCGAAAAGCCCCCGGTCGGAGAGGATGAGCGTCACCTCCCCGCCCAGCAGGGTGGCGGCCTCCAGCAGTTCGCTGTCGGCAAACAGCTCGGCGGGCTCGGCGTCCTCGGGCAGCACCAGCGGCAGCTCGATGTCGAGGGCCAGGCGCAGGGCGTCGTGGAGGGTGAGCTCGCTGTCGCTGCGCAGCACGCCGTGGGCCTCGCTCGGCTGCCAGTCACCGCGGAAGGCGGCGTCCAGGTGCAGCGCCCCGCTGCCGTCGGTGAGCACGTTGCTGGCCATGCGCAGCCGGGTGCGCTCCTCTTCTGGCGCCAGCTCGATCATCCGCGCCAGGTCGAGGCGCAGCTCGTCGACCCGGACCCCGCCCTCGCCGTCCGTGAAGTCGCCGTCGATACGCAGCCGCGCCAGCGAGCCGACCATGCGCTCGGCCTCCACCGCCAGGTCGTTCAGCTCGAGCAGGGAGAGTTCCTCGGCATCCTCCTCGTCCAGGCCGCTGAGTCCCTCGAGGCGCAGGCGGCCCAGGGTGAAGGCGCCGGAGCCAAGCTCGTCCAGGTCCTGGCCGGTGCCGGCCACGTCGGCGATCTCCAGCCAGTCGATGGCCTCCCGGGAGATCCCCTCGCCGCGGATCCGCGCGACGCTGAGCCGGCCCTCGCCCATGGGCTCGCCCGAGAGCTCGGCGACCAGCGCGGAGGCCAGTTCGACGACCAGGCCGTCCACCGCCAGGCTGCCGAGACGCATCGACGCCATCGCCTCCTCATCGCCGAGGGGCAGCACCGCCCGGGAGGGCTCGCCCAGCACGATCCGCTCGATCCCGATCAGCAGCATCTCGGTGAGGCCTTCCTCCAGGCGGACCCCCTCCACCAGGACCTCGTCGGGGCGGTCGTAGTCGCCGCTGACGCGGTAGCGGTCGATCAGCAGCCGCTCCCCCTCGTCGCTGTCGAAACGCAGCGCCTCGGCGGTGACCCGGTCGCGCAGGAGCGCACCGGAGACGTCGCCGATCTCCAGGCGGCCCTGGCCGGCGAACAGGGCACGCAGCTCGGCCTCGAGGCGCTCCTCGTCGGCCAGGGCCGGCGGGGCCGCGACCAGGGCCAGGCTCATGGGCAGGGCAAGCAGCGCCGAGGCGCGGTTGGGGCGAGACATGGATCACCTCCTGTGTGATCGATGGAAACAGGGCCGGAACAGAGACAGCCTAGCTCAGACGGCCGAGGCGAGGCGCGCCTCGAGCCGCTCGTTGACCCGCTCCAGCACCGCCAGCCGGGCGCGACGCTTGTCATCGCAGGCGATCAGCGACCACTCGGCGCCGGGAAGGTGGGTGCGGGCGAACATCTCGTCGATGGCGCGCTGGTAGTCGTCCCAGCGCTCGCGGTTGCGCCAGTCCTCGTCGGTCAGCTTGTGGCGCTTGTGGGGCGTGGCGGCGCGGGCCTCGAAGCGCCGGAGCTGCTCGTCCTTGTCGATGGCGAGGAACAGCTTGATCAGCACCCCGCCATGGGCCAGCAGCTGCTGCTCGAAGTGGTGGATCTCGCCATAGGCGCGCCGCCACTCGGCCTCGGAGGCCAGCCCCTCGACCCGCTCCACCAGCACCCGCCCATACCAGCTGCGATCGAAGAGGGCGATGCGCCCGTCGGCGGGCAGGCGGCGCCAGAAGCGCCAGCCCCAGGGCAGCGCCAGCTCCTCGTCGCTGGGCGCGCCGATGCGGTGGACCCGGTACTGGCGGGCATCCAGCGCCGCGGTGACCCGATGGATGCTGCCGCCCTTCCCCGCCGCGTCATGGCCCTCGAAGGCGATCACCACCGGGATGCGCCGCCGGGCGACCTCCCGGGCGTTGGCCGCCAGGCGGGCCTGCCCGTGGGCCAGGCGCTCGCGGTAGGCGGCCTTGTCGAGGCGCGCCTCCACCGCGGCGCTGGCACGACCCAGCGAGGGGACGCCGGACGCCTCGTCGGGCAGCGTCGCAAGCGTCGCCGCCGGTGGCTCGGGCGGCTTCTCCATGGCCGCCAGCAGGGCACGGCCGACCCGGGTGAGCTGCTCCCCCGGGTCGCGGAAGGGGAGCCGCTGCCAGGGGGCATGAGGGGCGCGGGTGTCCTCGCGCAGCGTCCGCCCGATGGCCTCGATGACGGCATGCTGGCCATGGCGCTGCCACTCGTTCACGCCGACCTGCCAGGCACGGGCCGGGTCCTGCTGCAGCTCGGCCAGGTGGCGGCGCTGCTCGCGTCGGCCGATGTCGGTCCACAGCTTGAGCAGCACCACCCCCTCGGCGGCGAGCTCCGCCTCGAAGGCGCGGATCTCCGCCAGGCGGTCCTGGAAGGCGCCGGGAGAGAGCCGCCGCTCGGCCCGGGCAAACAGCGCATCGCCGTACCAGCCATGGATGAAGATGCCGATGCGGCCGCGGTCGGGCACCCGCCGCCAGTAGCGCCACCAGTAGGGGCGCGACTGCTCCTCGCTGCTGGGCCCCAGGGCATGGACCTCGGTATGGCGGTTCTCCAGCCAGTGGTTGAGGCGGTTGACCACCTGCCCCTTGTGGGTCGCCGCATGCCCGGTCAGCAGCAGGATCACCGCGCGCCGCTTCTCCCGGGCCAGGGCGAGCTGGGCATCCAGCAGCCGGTAGCGCAGGGTGTCGGAGTTCATGCCATCTCCTCAGGTCTCGCCCAGCAGGCCGAGGCTCGCCGCTGGCGCCTGGCGGCGCAGGTCCCGGGAGAGCAGGTGGCCGATGGCGCCGATCAGCAGCGCCCCGCCCAGCGGCAGCGCCAGCCACAGCCCGCCGTGCAGGCGCGGCGCCAGGTCGAACCAGGCCAGGTAGATGGCCGCGGTGGCCAGCTCCGCCAGCAGCGCCCCCATCAGGCCGCTGGCGAGGCCGAGGATCGCGAACTCCGCCCCCTGCACCCGGGAGAGCATGCGGTTGCCGGCGCCGAACACCCGCAGCAGGCCGCTCTCGTGGGCCCGCACCGGGCGGCTGGCGGTCAGCGCCGCGTAGAGCACGCTGACGCCGGCCAGCAGCACGAAGCCCAGCACCAGCTCCACCGCGCGGGTCACCTGGGTCAGCAGCTCGCGCACCTGCCCGAGGATAGCGTCGACGTTGAGCAGCGTCACCCCGGGAAAGGCCCGCACCAGCTCTCGCAGGGTGGTGGTCTCCCCGGCGTCCAGGTGGAAGGCGGTGATGTAGCTGTGGCCGAAGCGCTCCAGCACCCCGGGCGGGAAGATCACGAAGAAGTTGGGGCGGAAGCTGTCCCAGTCCAGGTTGCGCAGGCTGGCCAGCTCGCCGACGATCTCCTCGCTGCCGATGGTGAAGGTCAGGGTGTCGCCGAGGCGGAGCCCGAAGCGCTCGGCCAGGCCATCCTCCACGGAGATCGGCACCCGGGTCACCGCGGGCTCGGCGGCCACCTGGCCCAGCCAGCCGCCGGGCTCAGCGCCCTCCAGGGCATCGAACCACTGCCCCGCCACCAGGCGGTTGCCCTCCGGCAGGGTCTCCCGCCAGGTGAGGTTGAGCTCCCGGCGCAGGGTGTTGTCGCCGCGGGCATCCGCCGGCACCGCCTCCCGGGGCGGCAGGTCGTTGATGGCGGTGATGCGCCCGCGCACCATGGGGTAGAGGGCGCTGCGGGCATCGGCGGCGCTGCCCAGGGTCGCCTCGAAATCCTCGCGCTCGTGGGGCTGGATGTTGATGGCGAAATAGTTGGGAGTGTCCTCGGGGAGCTGGGCCTCCCAGGTGGTCAGCAGGTCACCGCGCACCAGGGCGATCATCGCCATGGCGAAGAAGGTGACCGAGAAGGCCAGCAGCTGGCCGAGGCTCGCCGTGCGCCGCCGCGCCAGCTGGGCCCCGCCCAGGCGCAGCGCCTGGACGAGGTCATCCTGGCCGCCGCGACGCGGCAGGCGGTCGGCCAGGCGCAGCACCCCGCCGAGCAGCAGCGAACCGAGCCCCCACAGCACCACCAGCATGACGAGCCCGCCGAGCAGCAGGCCCACGGAGAGGCCGAGGTCGCCGGAGTAGAGCCACAGCAGCCCCCCGAACACGGCGCTGGCCATCGCCACCACCAGCCAGGCCGAGGCGGGCAGCGGGTCGAGCTCGCGACGCAGCACCTTGAGCGCGCTGACCTTCTTGAGCCGCAGCAGGGTCGGCCCGGCGAAGCCCACCAGCACCGCCAGCGCGGTGAGCACGCCGAGCCACAGCGGCAGCGCCCCGGGGGGCGGCAGCTCCATGGGGAGGAAGGCAGTGAGCAGGGCCAGCAGCCCCGCCTGGCCGGCCAGGCCCAGCACCGCGCCCACCGCCGAGGCCGCCAGCGCCAGCCACAGCAGCTGCAGGCTGAATACCCGGATCAGCTCCCGCTGGGTGGCGCCGAAGCAGCGCATCAGCGCCGCGGTGTCCAGGTGGCGATCCACGTAGCGGCGGGTGGCCATGGCCACCGCCACGCCGGCCAGCAGCACCGCGGCGAGCCCCGCCAGGCTCAGGTAGCGCTCGGCGCGCTCCAGGGCGTTGCCGAGCTGGGGGCGGTCGCGGTGCACGTCGCGCACCTCGACCCCGTCGCGCCGCAGCTGGGCCAGCAGCGGCGCCAGGTCGTCGATGATGTCCGGCGGCCCGGCGGCCAGCAGCTCGAACTCCACGCGGGAGCCGTCCTGCACCAGCTCGGTAGCCGCCAGGTCATCCATGTGCATCATCAGCCGGGGGTTGAAATTGCCGAAGCCGGCGGACTGGTCGGGCTCGCGCTCGACCAGTCCCGCCACGGTCAGCTCGGTCTCGCCGACACGCACCCGGTCGCCGATCTCGGCCTCGAGCAGCAGTGCCAGGCGCGGCGCCAGCCACGCCTCGCCGGGCGCGGGGCCCCGGGCCACCACCTCGGTGCCCTCGCCCAGGTCCACGTGGACCCCGCCGTAGAGCGGATAGCGCCGGTCCACCACCTTCACGCTGGCCGGCTGGAAGGCGTCGCCGAGGCTGGCCATGGAGACCATGTCCACCTGGTCACTGAGCACCAGGCCGGCCTCCTCCAGGGTCTGACGCAGCTCGGCATCGAAGGGGCGGCCCTGCTCCAGCACCAGGTCGCCGCCCAGCAGCTGGCTGGCCTGGCGCTCCAGGCCGCGGTCCAGGCGGTCAAGGAAGAAGCCGATCATGGTGGAGGCGGCCACCGCCAGGGCCAGGGCAACGAACAGGGCGCGCACGTCGGCGGCGCGCAGGTCCCGCGCCAGGCCCCGGGCGGAGAAGCGCGCCAGGCGCAGGGCGGTCAGGCTCATGCGCTCACCTCGTCGAGGTGCAGGGTCTCGAGGCGGCCGTGGTCCAGGCGCAGGCAGCGGTCGCAGCGCCGCGCCAGGGCGTGGTCGTGGGTGACCAGCACCAGGGTGGTGCCGGCCTCGCGGTTGAGCGAGAAGAGGGTCTCGATGATGCGCTCGCCGGTGTCGGGGTCGAGGTTGCCGGTGGGCTCGTCGGCAAACACCAGCTCGGCGCCGGTGACGAAGGCACGGGCCAGGGCGACCCGCTGCTGCTCGCCGCCGGAGAGCTGCTTGGGCAGGTGGTCCAGGCGCTCGCCCAGCCCCACTCGGGTGAGCCACTCGCGGGCGCGCGCCTCGGTCCCGGCCCGGGGCGAGAGCTCCAGCGGCAGCATCACGTTCTCCAGCGCGGTGAGGGTCGGCAGCAGCTGGAAGTTCTGGAACACGAACCCCACCCGGCCGGCCCGCAGCCGGGCCCGGCCATCCTCGTCCAGCGCCGCGAGGGACTGCCCGAACATCGAGAGCTCGCCGCCGGTGGGCAGGTCGAGCCCGGCCAGCAGCCCCAGCAGGGTCGACTTGCCCGCGCCGCTCTGGCCGAGGATCGCCACCGTCTCGCCGGGGAACACCGAGAGGGCCAGGTCACTCAGAATGGTGAGCTGCCGGTCGCCGCTCCTCACCTGCTTGGCCAGGTGCTCGGCGTGTAGAATCGGTGCCATGTCCATGCGAGAGGTATCGTTCATGATGAAGGGATTCCCTGGTTGTGCATATCGTCGATTGACCGCCTGGCTGCTGGCCCTGCCGGTGACGATCACCCTGACGCTGGTCGCCGGCGCGGCGCTGGCCGAGGCCCGACCCACCCTGCTGGTGATGGGCGACAGCCTGAGTGCGGCCTACGGCATCGAGGCCGACGAGGGTTGGGTCAGTCTGCTGGAAGCGCGCCTCGACGGAAAGGCGCGGGTGGTCAACGCCAGCATCAGCGGCGAGACCAGCGCCGGAGGTGCCAGCCGGCTTCCCGAGCTACTCGGACAGCATGCCCCCGACATTGTTCTGCTGGAGCTCGGCGGCAACGATGGCCTGCGCGGCCTGCCGCCGGGACAGTTCGAGGCCAACATGACCCGCATGGTCGAGGCGAGCCTCGACGCCGGCGCCGAAGTGCTGCTGCTCGGCATCGACATCCCGCCCAACTACGGGCAGGCCTATCGGGACGCCTTCACCGGGGTCTACCACCGCCTGGCCGAGGAGTTCGACCTGCCGCTGGTGCCCTTCCTGCTGGAGGGGGTGGCACTGGACGAGACGCTGATGCAGGGCGACGGCATCCACCCCACGGCCGAGGCCCAGCCGCTCATCCTCGACAACGTCTGGCCTACACTGAAACCCATGATGGAGGGGATGAACCATGGATAATCCAGATTGGGACCAGCAGGAACGCAAGGAACAGGCTGAAGCCTTGCTGGAAATGCTACGGCTAGGCGAAGAGAGCCGAGCCACCGGCAAGAGCATGACCGCCGAGGAGTTCATAGCGCGGCTCGAGGCCAGGCACGAGGCACGCCGTGGCGAATCGTCATGACCACGCCACAACGCGTGCTCTTCGAGTATCAGCGGCTCTCCTGAGCCGCCGGCGCCGGGCTCTTCTGCCACTGCTGCAGCCCCAGGCCGCCAAGAATCAGCACCAGGCCGATGAGCGTTGAGGCCAGGATCGGCTCCCCCACCACCAGGTAGAGCAGCAGCAGCGACACCGGCGGCGAGAGGAAGATCAGGTTGGAGACCTTCGCCGTGCGCGACACCCGGTGCACGGCAAGCTGCCAGAGCACGAAGGCGATGCCCATCTCGAAGAGCCCCACGTAGACGCCGGCACCGAGCCCCGCCCAGCCGTGCCACTCGAGTCCCGGCCCGGCCAGCAGCAGCACCGTCAGCACCGGCAGCCCGACGCTGAAGTTCTGCCACTGGGCCACCAGGGGCGGACGGTGGTCCCGGGCGTTGAGCAGCCAGTAAAGCGCCCAGATCAGCGTCGAGGCCAGCGCCATGGCGACCCCCAGCGGGTCGGCGAAGGCCACGTCGAACACCGCCCCGCGGGTGGCGATCACCCAGACCCCGCCGTAGGCGATCAGCCCGGCCAGCACGTCGATGCGGGTCAGCCGCTGACCGAGCAGCGGCACCGCCAGGAAGGCCATGGCCAGCGCCCAGGTGTAGTTGAGCGCCATGGCCTCCTGGCCGGGCAGGCGGTCGTAGGCGCCGAACAGCACCAGGTAGTAGGCCACCGGGTTCATCAGCCCCGCCCAGGCGGCGGTGCGCCAGCCGTGGCGAAGCGCCTGGCCCGCCAGCCCCTGGCGGGCCACCAGCACGCCGATCAGCGCCCAGGAGACCAGCGAGGCGAGCCACATCAGCGCCAGCGGCGACATGTAGGTCAGCGCCACCTTGAAGGCGGTGGCCACGGTGGACCACAGCGCCACCGCCCCCAGCCCGTAGAGCATCGCCTGGCCGTCGCGGGTCATGCGTCACCGTTTCCGGAAGCCCGTAGGATGTGCCGTGCCTGGAAGTCGCGGCAGCGTCCAAGAGTGTCCGACAGCAGGGGATAGAGGCGCGCCGCGCTATTGATATTCTCGGCAATGGCGGCGCTATCGTTCAGGTACTCATGGGCGAAGGCGTTGCGCAGCTGGCGCACCTCCAGCCAGTCATCGACGGCAAGCAGCACACCGAACTTCTCCATGCGGTTCAGCGTATCCAGTAGCGAGACATCGGCGCCTGTATCTTCCAGGCTGGCCCGCGCCAAGGCCCGGAACAACTTGCCGGCCATGAAGTCCTGAAGCTTGCCGAAGCGACTCAGAAAGAGGTCCAGCCTGTCGATGGTGTCGTCATCCAGCCGGGGAACCGCGGCGGACTGGAGAGGAAGGTCGGGCTGAATGGCCCCCCAGGAGCGGTGCAGGTGGTGCTGCATGCGCTCCGCTACCTGCAACTGTTCCTCCAGAATGGTCTGGGCCGTCGTCATCACAGCCTCACTCCCTGCTCGAGGGCATCGCGATGTATCGGCCGCAGCGCTTCATCACGCGCCCGAATCAGCAGATCGATACGCCGGGGCCCCAGGCGTTCCCAGAGCCGACGCTGCAGCTGCACCTGCAGCCGCGAGCGCGGTTCGGCCAGTACCGGCAACTCGATGTAGAGGTCGATATCACCGCCGCGGCGCCGGTCATCGACCCGAGAGCCGAACAGATAGACGCGCGCCTCAGGGCCCAGCACCTCGGCAACAGACTCATGGATGATGGCGACCTGTTCAGGGGTCAGGCGCATGCGTGGCGCTCCCGGAAACAGATGAGTGACATGCCAACCTTACTATCGCGACAATGGAGACTACCATCCTACCAGCGAGGAGCCCCCATGGCCGCACCCGAGATCAGCCAGTCCCGCCTCTACGAATGGCTGACCGGCGACGAGGACAGCCGGATGTGCCGGGACATCCCGGACGAGGCCTGTGACGAGCAGCCGCGCAACTTCTTCCTCCACCTGGTCGCCTCGCTGGGCAACAAGCTGGCCGACGAGCTGTCGAGCGCCCGCCTGGTGCTGCCCTGGCTGATGGGGGTGATCGGCGCGCCACTGTGGATGGTGAGCCTGCTGGTCCCGATCCGCGAAGCCGGTGCCCTGCTGCCCCAGCTGTTCGTGGCCGGCTTCATTCGCCTCAGGCCCGAGCGCAAGTGGGCCTGGGTGGTGGGCGGGCTGCTCCAGGCGGCCGCCGCCGCCCTGCTCGCCCTGCTGGCACTGTTCGGCGCAGGCGCCGTCGGCGGCGGCCTGGTGCTGGCCGTGCTGGTGGCGCTGTCGCTGGCCCGGGGGCTCTCCTCCATCGCCACCAAGGACGTGCTGGGCAAGACCATCAGCAAGCAGCGGCGCGGCACCCTGATGGGCTGGAGCGGCAGCGTGGCCGGGGCCGTGACCCTGCTGGCCGGCGCCGTGCTGATGCTCTTCGAGGAGCGCCCCGGCGAGCTGGCCCTGGCGGTGCTGCTGGGGGTGGCCGCGCTGGGCTGGGCGCTCAATGCCCTGTGCGCGGCGCGCATCACGGAGACCCCGGGGGCCGTGGAGGGGGGCGACAACGCCTGGGACAGCATCCGGCTGGGGCTTCGCCTGCTGCGCGAGGACCGCGCCTTCCTGCACTTCAACGTCTCCCGTGCCCTGCTGCTGGCCAGCGCCCTGGCACTGCCCTACGTGGCACTGCTCGGCCAGCAGCAGAGCGGCACGCAGCTCGGCGGCCTCGGCGTGCTGATCGTGGTCTCCGGCATCGCCGGCATGGTGGCAAGCCCGGTCTGGGGCAAGCGCGCCGACGCCTCCAGCCGCCGGGTGATGCGCGACGCCGGGGCAGGCGCCGCCGCCTGCTGCCTGCTGGGTGCCACCTTCGTCTGGCTGCCGGGCGCATGGAGCCAGACCGTGTGGCCCTATGCGCTGGTCTATGCCCTGCTGGTGATCGTCCATGCCGGAGTGCGTCTGGGCCGCAAGACCTACGTGGTCGACATGGCCGGCAGCGACCGGCGCGCGCTCTATGTGGCGCTTTCCAACAGCGTGACCGGGGTGCTGATGCTGCTGGTGGGCGGGGCAGTGGGCGCCCTGGCCCAGTGGCTCGGCACCCCCGCCCTGCTGGTGGTGCTGGCGCTGATGGCGCTGGCCGCATCGGCCAGCGCCAGCCGCCTGCCGGAGGTCGAATAGGCCTGCCGCGTTGAAATCCCGTGGCCGTCTGGCCATGATGTAACCAGCTGTGAAGTGCCCGCCGCCGTCGCCCTACCCGGGCGGCCAGGACAGGATTCGCGACAGGAACGCCCAGAATGGAACGTCCAGAATGAAACGATCTCCCCTGATCAGCCCGGAACTGCTGGAACGCATTGTCGATGCCTCCGAGGATGGCATCGTGGTCGCCGAGCAGGAGGGCGACGAGAACATCCTGATCTACGTGAACAAGGGCTTCGAGCGCCTGACCGGCTACAACGCCGACGAGATCCTCTACCAGGACTGCCGCTTCCTGCAGAACGAGGACCGCGACCAGGAGGGCCTCGGGGCCATCCGCAAGGCCCTGGCCGAAGGGCGCCCCTGTCGCACGGTGCTGCGCAACTACCGCAAGGACGGCACCCTGTTCTGGAACGAGCTCTCCATCACCCCCGTCCATGACGAGGACGACAACCTGACCTACTACATCGGGGTGCAGAAGGACGTGACCGAGCGGGTGGAGGCCCAGATGGAACTCGAGCGCCTCAAGGCCGAGCACGGCCTCACCTGATCCCCTTTTCCTCCTGCCCCCGGCCCCGCCGGAACACCAGCCGGAAAAAAAGATTCTTCGCAGATCAGCGTGATGCTGCCTTGTGGGAGCTCGGGTTCCCCGAGCGAATGGCGCCGAAGGTGCCCCGGTGGTGTTGCTTACGCTTGCACCAGCCGCCAGGGAGTCCTTCGGCCTCCATTCGCCCGGCGGAGCCGGCCTCCCACCATTAAACCTGCCAAACATGTTCACGCCACAGTGCGAAGAAACAAAAAAAGTCCCCCCGGGGGCTTGCCCTGCCCCCCTCGGGGATATATATAGCGTCCAGGCAACGCCCGTTGCCTGCTGGCGCTTCGGGTTCCGCACCCAGAGATTGAAGAGAGCGGACGAGAAGCGATCGTGTGATGCGTCGACGCGGGGCGTCGACACCAGGCCATGGGAGGACGTCGCATGGGCCGTGAACACCTTCTCGATCCGGGGCTCGATGACGAGCAGGATTTCTCCGAAGCGGTGAACGACGACGACTACGGTCGCTCGCGTCCCGCCAGTCGCGCCGACACCCTGCGCGCCCGCCGCCGCGTGGAAGCCCTGCTCGAGGAGCGCCGCCTGCGGCGGGCCATCGAGGACGACTGGGCCATCGACGAGGAAGAGGAATAGGCCCCGGCTGGCCTTTGAACGCAGTGGCCACTATCATCGTGGCCACTGAAATCCTCAACCCAGTGGAACTCCATGGCGCAATACGTCTACACCATGAACCGGGTGGGCAAGGTCGTGCCCCCCAAGAAGCACATCCTCAAGGACATCTCGCTCTCCTTCTTCCCCGGCGCCAAGATCGGCGTGCTGGGCCTCAACGGTGCCGGCAAGTCGACCCTGCTGCGCATCATGGCCGGCGTGGACACCGAATACGAAGGCGAGGCGCGGCCGATGCCGGGCATCAACGTCGGCTACCTGCCCCAGGAGCCGGAGCTCGACGACGACAAGAACGTCCGCGAGACCGTCGAGGAGGCCCTGGGCGCCATCAAGGAGGCCCAGGAGAAGCTCGACGGCGTCTACGCCGCCTACGCCGAGCCGGACGCCGACTTCGATGCCCTGGCCGCCGAGCAGGCCCGCCTGGAGAACATCATCGAGGCCGCCGACGCCCACAACCTGGAGCGCAAGCTGGAAGTGGCCGCCGAGGCCCTGCGCCTGCCGCCCTGGGAGGCCCGCGTCGGACACCTCTCCGGCGGCGAGCGGCGCCGCGTGGCGCTCTGCCGGCTGCTGCTCTCCAGCCCCGACATGCTGCTGCTCGACGAGCCCACCAACCACCTGGACGCCGAGTCCGTGGCCTGGCTGGAGCGCTTCCTGCACGACTACAGCGGCACCGTGGTGGCGATCACCCACGACCGCTACTTTCTCGACAACGTGGCCGGCTGGATCCTCGAGCTGGATCGCGGCCAGGGCATCCCCTTCGAGGGCAACTACTCCGGCTGGCTCGAGGCCAAGGAGCAGCGCCTGGCCCGGGAGGCCAAGCAGGAGGCCTCGAAGAACAAGGCCATCAAGCAGGAGCTCGAGTGGGTACGCTCCAACGCCAAGGGCCGCCAGGCCAAGAGCAAGGCGCGCCTCAACCGCTTCGAGGAGATGCAGTCCGGCGACTTCCAGAAGCGCAACGAGACCAACGAGATCTACATTCCGCCCGGCCCGCGCCTGGGTGACAAGGTCATCGAGTTCCACGGCGTGGCCAAGGCGTTCGATGACAAGCTGCTCTACGAGGACCTGACCTTCACCGTGCCCAAAGGCGCCATCGTCGGCATCGTCGGCGGCAACGGCGCGGGCAAGTCGACGCTGTTCAAGCTGATCACCGGCAAGGAGCAGCCCGACCGCGGCGAGGTGGTGATCGGCGACACCGTCGATGTCGCCTACGTCGAGCAGCTGCGCGATGGCCTGGACGACAAGCAGACGGTGTGGGAGGCGGTCTCCGACGGCCAGGACATGCTCAACATCAACGGCTACGAGGTCTCCTCGCGGGCCTACGTGGGCCGCTTCAACTTCAAGGGCAACGACCAGCAGAAGCGCCTCAGCGAGCTCTCCGGCGGGGAGCGCGGCCGCCTGCAGCTGGCCCAGACCCTGAAGCAGGGTGCCAACGTGCTGCTGCTCGACGAGCCCTCCAACGACCTGGACATCGAGACCCTGCGGGCGCTGGAAGAGGCGCTGCTGGCCTTCCCCGGCTGCGCCCTGGTGATCTCCCACGACCGCTGGTTCCTCGACCGCATCGCCACGCATATCCTGGCCTTCGAGGGCGACTCCCACGTGGAGTTCTTCGAGGGCAACTACGCCGAGTACGAGGCGGACCACCGGAAGCGCGTGGGCGACGACACCCCGCACCGCATGAAGTACAAGCGCATCGACGCCTGAGTCGACGACGCCGGCCCATCATGCGCGAAGGCCCCTCCGGTTGGAGGGGCCTTCTGCTTGGGGGGCTCGATCGGAGATGGGATCGGTCAGCGTCGGCCGAAGATCAGCGATACCACGAACAGGATCAGGAACAGCACGAAGAGGATCTGGGCAATCGAGGTGGCGACACCGGCGATGCCCGTGAAACCGAGTACCCCGGCGATGATCGCGATGATCAGGAACAGCAGGGCGTTGCCAAGCATGGGGAACCTCCTTTTTCCGGTGGATCCGGTAATCATTTCCGGTACCGAGCGGGGCCTGCCTTCGCCCCGCGCTCCCCTACAGCCTTGCCAACCGCCTGGCGAATGGCAAGTTACGCTTGGTATCGCCCTGTAAGCCGCCTGGGCTCAATAGAACCCCGGCTCGCCCTCCGGCCGGGTCTTGAAGCGGCGATGCAGCCACAGGTACTGCTCGGGGTGCTTGCGGATCGCGCCCTCGATGACCGCGTTGACGCGCGCGGCATCGGCCACCTCGTCGCCGCTGGGGAAGTCCGAAAGCGGCGGCAGGTACTCGAGGGTGTAGGTGCGGTCGTCGGGGTTGCGGTGGAAGATCAGCGGCATCACCGGTGCCCCGGTCATGCGGGTAATCTTGGCGGTGAGCTTGATGCTGGCCGCCTCGATGCCGAAGAAGGGAGCAAAGACGCTGACATCGCGGCCGAAGTCCTGATCCGGCGAGTACCAGACGCCTCGGCCAGCCTTGATCCGGCGCACCACGCCGCGCAGGTCGTGGCGGTCGATGGCGGTGCCGAAGATCCGCGAGCGCGCCCGGGTCATGAAGCGCTCGAAGAGGGGGTTGTCGTGGGGGCGATAGACCACGTCCGCCGGGAAGAAGAGCGAATGCAGGGCCCCGCCCAGGTCGAGGGTGGAGAAGTGCACGCCGATGATCAGCGCTCCCCTGCCCTCGGCCAGCGCCTTCGCCATGTGCTCCTGGCCCTTGAAGGTGACACGGTGGCGAAGGTGCTCCGGGTCGCGGCACCAGCCGGTGGCGGTCTCCATGATGCCGATGCCGTTGGCGATAAAGGTCTCCCGTACAAGCCGCCGCTGCTGGTCATCATCCAGTTCCGGAAAGCAGAGCCGCAGGTTGGTCTCGGTGATATGACGCCGGCGCCTGGCGAGGCGCCAGGCGACCAGGCCGATCCCCTTGCCGACCCAGAGCTTCAGCCGCCAGGGCAGCCAGGCCGCCACGTACATGGCGCCGATGGCCAGCCAGACGGGCCAGTAGCGGGGATGGGCGAAGTTGGGCGAGGTGTCATCGTCCCTGGACATGCGCGGTTCCTGTCGGGCTTTCAAGAGTGCCCATGATAGCGCCTCGGGACCCTGGGCAGCACCCCGGTGAGCAGGGTGTAGCTGATGGTGTCGCAGTGGCGGGCCACCTCGTCCACCGAGAGCACCTCGCCGCCCGCCGCCCGGCCCCACAGCACTACCTCGCTGCCGATATCGGCCTCGGGGATGTCGGTGAGGTCCACGGTGAGCATGTCCATGGAGACCTTGCCGGCGATGGCGGTGCGCCGACCCGCCACCAGCACCGGGGTGCCGTCCACGGCGTGACGGTCGTAGCCGTCGCCGTAGCCCGCCGCCACCACCCCGATCCGCGAGGGGCGCGGCGTGGTCCAGCGGCCACCGTAGCCCACCGGCTCGCCGGCGGGCAGGTCGCGCACGGCGATGATCGCAGAACGCAGCGTCATCACCGGCAGGAGGCGGCGGCTCGCCGCGTTGGCGGCCTCCAGCGGATCGCTGCCGTAGAGCATCACCCCGGGGCGGTTCCAGGCCCCGTGGGCCTCCGGACAGGCCAGGGTGGCCGGCGAGTTGGCCAGGCAGAGCGGCGCGCCGAGGCGCTCGGCCAGGCTCGCCAGCCGCCCCATCTGGCGCTCGAGGTAGTGGCGATCCACCAGGTCGGCGGTGGCGAAGTGGCTCATCAGGTGCAGGTCGCAGGCGTGGCCCGGTGCCGCCGCCAGGCGCTGCCAGGCCGCCTCGGCCCGTTCCGGGGCAAAGCCCAGGCGGTGCATGCCGGAGTCCACCTTGAGCCATACCGGGATCGGCCGCGCCGGCCGGTAGGCCAGCAGCGCCTCCACCTGCCAGTCGCTGTGCACCGCCATCCACAGGCCCAGCGCCTCGACCCGCTCGAGCTCACTGGCCTCGAAGATGCCCTCGAGCAGCACCACGGGGGCGGTGATACCGGCCTCGCGCAGGACCTCGGCCTCCTCGAGGCAGGCCACCGCGAAGGCCGGGGCGAGGCCAGCCAGGGCGCGGGCACAGGCGACGAGGCCATGGCCGTAGGCATCGGCCTTGAGCACGGCGACGGCCTGGCTGTCGGGGGCCAGGGAACGGGCGAGAAGGTAGTTGTGACGCAGGGCATCGAGGTCGATATCGGCGATCAGCGGCCGGGCCATGGCGGAGTCCTGAAAAGCGGGCGAGAGACGAGCATTATCTACAGGCAAGGCAGGCAATTCATGGAAAAAGCCACCAAATAGTTGGTGGCTTGCAAGGAAATCAACTGACAATACGGGATCGATCAGCCGATCATCAGGATGGTGCCTGGGGCCGCTCGCCGATGTTCATCACCGGGTCGTCGTTGCCGGCGGCAGGCAGCTCCAGGGAGACGGCTCTGTCGGCCTGCAGCCAGGCATTGACCGCCTGGATCGAGGCGGCGTCGAGCAGCCCCGCCTGCTGCTGCAGGCGCAGCAGCCCCAGCACGTAGTCGTAGCGCGCCTCGGCGTGGTCGGCGATGGCGTTGAACAGGTTGCGCTCGGCGTTGAGCACATCGACGATGTTGCGGGTGCCCACCTCGTAGCCGGAGCGGGTTGCCTCCAGGGCGCTCTGGTTGGAGACGATCGCCTGGGCGCGGGCCTCCACGGTCTCCACGTCGTTGCTGACCCGGGTGAAGAGCGAGCGGACCTGCTGGACGGTGTCACGGCGCTGGGCCTCGAAGTCGTACTGGGAGACCTCCAGGGCGAAGCCGCTCTGGCGAATCTGCGCCTGGGTGCTGCCGCCGGTATAGAGCGGCATGCTGGCGCGCAGGCCGAGCTGGCTGCCGGAGTTGTAGCCGGAGACCCCGCTGCGGTCGTCGTCCGAGACGTCATAGCTGGCGAACGCCTCGACCCGGGGCAGCTGGCCGGCCCGGGAGACCTCGAGCTCGCTGCGCGCCACCTCGATGCCCGCCTCGGCCACCTGCAGCACGGGGCTGTTGTCCATGGCCAGCGCCACCCAGTCGGCACGGTCGACGGGCTCCGGCGGCACGATGGGAATCTCCTCGGCCAGGCCGTCGATGCTCTGGTAGCGCTGGCCGGTGAGCCGCTCCAGGGCCTCGAAGCTCACCTGCATGGCGCTCTCGGCGGCGATGCGCTGGGCCCGTGCCAGGTCGAAGGAGGCCTGGGCCTCGTGCACCTCGGTGATGGCGATCAGGCCCACCTCGAAGCGCTCGCGGGCCTGCTCCAGCTGGCGCTCGATGGCGGTCTCCTGGGAGCGCCGCGCCGAGAGGATGTCGTGGGCGCGCAGGATCTCGAAGTAGGCCTCGGCCACCTCCAGCAGCAGCTGCTGCTCGGTGGCCACCAGTGACAGGGCCTCGCGGTCGATCTGCCGCTCGGCCCGCGCCAGCTGGGCCGAGCGGGTGGCGTCGAAGAGCGCCTGGCTCGCCTCCAGGCTGAGCCCCAGGCGATTGACGTCGTCATCGCCCTGCTCCTCCGGCCGTATCAGGCTCCCGGTCTGGGTCTCGTAGGTGCGGCTGTGGGTCAGGCTGCCGGTGGCGGAGAGCTGGGGCAGCAGGGTGCCACGCTGGATGTCGCGGCCCGCCTCGACCGCCGAGAAGCCCGATCGGGCCGAGGCGAGGCTGGCATCGTTGTCCAGGGCGTCGCGGGCGACGGTCCAGAGGTCGGTAGCCTGGGCCGAGCCGGCAAGGGCGAGGCCTGCCAGCAGGGCCAGGCCGCGGCCCCGTCGAGGTAAAGTTGAGCGGGCCATGTGTCGTGAGTTCCTTCCTGGGGGCCGATTGCCCGCCATGCTGGTCGACCAGCGTACAGGAAATCGGCAATAGGGCCTGCGGCTTACTCGAAGATGGCGTCCAGGGAGAGCCCCTGCTTGTCGAGCACCCGGCGGAGTTTCTTGAGCGCCTCGACCTGGATCTGGCGAACCCGCTCGCGGGTCAGGCCGATCTCCTCGCCCACCTGCTCGAGGGTCGCCGCCTCGTGGCCGCGCAGCCCGAAGCGGCGCACCACCACCTCCATCTGCTTCTCGGTGAGCTCGGAGAGCCACTCGTCGACGTGCTGCTTGACGTCGCCGTCGACCAGCGAGGACTCGGGGCCCAGGTCGTTGTCGTCGGCCAGGGTCTCGATGAGCGGCTTGTCGCTGTCGCCGCCCACCGGGTAGTCCACCGAGGAGACCCGCTCGTTGAGCCCCATCATCTTCTTGACGGTCTCAACGGGCTTGTCCAGGTAGTCGGCGATCTCCTCGGCGGTGGCTTCGTGATCGAGCTTCTGGGTCAGCTCCCGGGCCGCCCGCAGGTAGATGTTGAGCTCCTTGACCACGTGGATCGGCAGGCGGATGGTGCGCGTCTGGTTCATCAGCGCCCGCTCGATGGTCTGGCGGATCCACCAGGTGGCGTAGGTGGAGAAGCGGAAGCCGCGCTCGGGGTCGAACTTCTCCACGGCGCGGATCAGGCCCAGGTTGCCCTCCTCGATGAGGTCGAGCAGCGAGAGGCCGCGGTTGAGGTAGCGCCGGGCGATCTTGACCACCAGGCGCAGGTTGGACTCGATCATCCGCGAGCGACCGGCGGGGTCGCCCTTGCGCGCCAGGCGACCGTAGAAGACCTCCTCCTCCGGCGTCAGCAGTGGCGAGAAGCCGATCTCGTTGAGATAGATCTGGGTGGCATCGAGGCTGTGGTGGTTGTGCCGATCCTCGCGACTCAGGGCCTTCTCGAAGGCCTCGTCGTCGTTGGGCGTGGCCTCCTCCCCGTCGGCCTCGTCACCCAGCTCCTCGATGGTGTCCTCGTCCTTGTCCTCGAGCGAGTCGAGATTCACATCCTGAAGGTCCCGTTCAAGCATGCTCATCGGTGTGGCTACCCTGTGGTTGCGTCCAGACGCCGTTGCCCGTCATCACGAGGATCGGCGCACATGATTGTTATTGTGTGACATCCCGTCGGCAGTCCTTCGACCCTGCCCGGGCCGGCCCGGTGCTCAGCGAGACGGCAGGTAGTCCAGGGGATCCTGAGGCTGGCCGTCCTTGCGCACCTCGAAGTGCAGCCTGACATCCTCGGCATCGCTGTCGCCCATGGTGGCGATCACCTCCCCCGCCTCGACCACGTCGTTCTCGCGGACGCGCAGGGTGTCGTTATGGGCGTAGGCGCTCAGGAACTGGTCGTTGTGCTTGAGCAGGATCAGGTTGCCGTAGCCCCTGACGCCGCTGCCCGCATAGACCACGATACCCGGCCCGGCTGCCCTGACAGGTTGCCCCTTTTGACCGGCGATATCAATGCCGGCGGTGATGCTCGAACCCTCGCCGAAACGGCCGACGATCTCGCCGTCCACGGGCCACTGCCAGTCCACCTCGGCGACCGGGGTATAGCTGCGCGAGCCACGGTCGCTGGCCTGGCTCCCCCCCGCCACCGCGGTGCCCGCATCGGCCTGGGGCGTGGCCGGCGCCTCCTCGCGGGGCGCCGGCTCCGGGTCGGGCTGCTCGGTGGCCTGCTGCTCGGCAGCGGCGACCTCACGGCTGGGCGCCTCGTCCACTGTCGGGGCCTCGGCGTCCTGCTGCTCGGTGGCCTGCTGCTCGGCGGCCCGCCGCTCCGCCAGGTCTCGCTCGCTCAGGCGGCCATCGGCGCCGGGGCTGTCGTAGTCGTAGACCGGCCCCGGGCCCGCCTCGCTGCCACTCACCTCGGCGACGCTTTCCATGGCCTGCTGGCTGGGCCCCTCGACCTGCTCGCCCAGCGGCTGGGCGGTCAGGCGCCGGTTGCGCTCGATCGCGCTCTCGTCGGGCAGCAGCCATTCCATGCCACCCTCGCCGCCGGCGGCCTGCTGGCCGCCCCCCAGCGGGGTGGCCACCACGCCGGTCCCTCCGGCCACCGCACTGGCCTCATCCTGCGCCGGCGCCTGGCCGTCGCCGCCCAGCGCCAGCCGCTGGCCGGGCTGGATCTGGTAGGGGGGGGCAATGCGGTTGAGTCGCGCCAGGTCGCGGTAGTCCATGTTGTGGCGCCAGGCGATCCCGTACAGGGTATCGCCCGCCTCCACCGTGTAGTGGGAGGCCGAGGCCTGTTCGCGACTGGTGGAGAGGTCGCGCACCTGCACCTGGGGGGCCTCGCCCTGCTGGGCGGCACAGCCCGCCACAGCCAGGGCCAGGCCGGAAATCATCAATACCTTACGCATCGGAGCCTTCCTCCTTGTTTGACTCTCTGGCCGCGCCGGTCGCGGGAGCTGCGCCGGCCTGCCGGGTCGAGTGGGCACGCCGCCCGCCGCGGTCGAGCAGCAGCACCAGGGCGGCCCCGGCCAGCATCAGCGCGCCCACCGCCACGAGCTGCGCCGCCTCGCCGGTCAGCAGCGCATAGTCGCCAGGGGTGAGATAGCGGTAGTCGAGGGGAATCATCTGCCCTTCCGGGCCCAGCTGGTAGCGTACCAGTTCCCGCCAGGGCCAGAGTACCGGCAGCGAACCGATGATGAAGCCCACCAGCAGCTGCAGGGTGGCGGTATGGTAGTGACGCAGCAGCCACGAGAGCAGCCGCGAGAAGACGAACAGGCCGATCAGGCACCCCACCCCGAAGATCGCGATCAGGCCCAGGTCGAAGCTGCGGATGCCCTGCATCACGGTGCCGTAGAGTCCCATGGTCAGCAGCAGGAAGCTGCCCGACACCCCCGGCAGCAGCAGCGCGCTGATGGCAATGGCGCCCCCCACCACCAGGATCAGGTTGGGGCTGCCGATCTGCATGACCAGCGGCATCAACGCGGGCAGGAAGTGGGCCAGCACCAGGCCTAGCACCAGCGGCAGCAGGTGCCACCACTTCCAGTCGGCGGGATGGCGGCTGACCACCAGCGCCGAGGCCGCCACCAGCCCGAAGAAGAAGCCGTTGAGCAGCAGCGGATGGTCGTCCATCAGCCACACCACCAGGTGGGCCACGCTGATCAGGCTGGCAGCGATCCCCACCAGCAGGGGCACCACGAAGGCGAGGTTGAGGTGAACCACCAGCATCGGCAGGCCACCGCGACGCCAGGCGACGAAGGCGCTGGGCCCGAACTGCTTGATGGTGTGGATCAGCTCCTCGTAGATGCCGGTGACGAAGGCGATGGTACCACCGGACACGCCGGGCACGGCGTCCGCCGCCCCCATGCCCGCGCCCCTGAGGAAGATACCGAGATGACGCTTCAACAGCCGACTCCTTTCAACGAATGACGCCTTCCAGCAGCGGCACGAAGCGTACCGGTTCAAGACGCTGTGTTTCGAATGTGTCGCCCCGGCGCTGCACCCGGGTGAGCCACTGGCTTCCCGAGGCAGTGCTCAGCGGCGTGATCAGCACCCCGCCGTCGGCGAGCTGGGCGAGCAGGGGCTCGGGCAGCTCGCCGGCGCAGGCGGTGAGCAGGATGACATCGAAGGGGGCCTCCTCCGGCCAGCCGTGGCCACCATCGGCCATCCGCAGCCGGACGTTGTGGGCCTCCAGCAGCCGCAGGCGCGGGCCGGCCCGGCGATGCAGGGCATTGATCCTTTCGATGGACCAGAGTTCCGGGACCAGCCGCGACAGGATCAGCGTCTGGTAGCCCGAGCCGGTGCCGATCTCCAGCACCCGGGCGGGCGCCTCCTGGATCACCAGCTCGGTCATCCGGGCCACCATCCAGGGCTGCGAGAGCGTCTGGCCGTGGCCGATCGGCAGCGAGGTGTCCTCGTAGGCGCGATGGGCGAGCGCCTCGTCGAGGAACAGGTGGCGCGGCTCGGCGGCCATCACCTCCAGGACCCGGGTGTCGCGGATCCCCTGCCCGGCCAGCCGGCCCACCATGCGGTCGCGGGTCCGCTGGGAGGTCATCCCCACGCCACGGAGCAGGTCGGGCCGTCGATCAGGTGAGTGCATCCAGCCAGCCCTGCACGTCGTCGAGCGCCGCATGCCGGGTCAGGTCGGTCTGCAGCGGGGTGATGGAGACGAAGCCGGCCTCCACCGCGGCGAAGTCGGTATCGGGGCCGTCGTCGGCGTTCTCGCCCGCCGCGGCGATCCACCAGCGCAGGCGTCCCCGGGGATCGCGCACCTCGAGGGGCCGCGAGGCCGGGCCGCGGTAGCCCAGGCGGGTGACCCGGAAACCCTGGACCTCGTCCCAGGGCAGGTCCGGCACGTTGACGTTGAGCAGGCTGCGCGGCGGCAGCGAGAGCTGGTCGGCCGCCCCCACCAGGCTCGCCGCCACCCGTCCGGCGGTATCGAAATGACGGGAGCCGACCAGCGACATGGCGATGGCCGCCATGCCCAGGTTGCGCCCCTCCATGGCGGCGGCCACGGTACCCGAATAGAGCACGTCGTCGCCCAGGTTGCCGCCGTGGTTGATGCCCGAGATCACCAGGTCCGGCTTCTCGTCCCAGACGCCGTTGACCCCCAGGTAGACGCAGTCCGCCGGGGTGCCGTCGACGCTGTAGAAGCCGTTCTCCATGTCGGTCAGGGAGAGCGGCCGGCTCAGCGTCAGGGAGTTGCTGGCCCCGCTCTTGTCGCGGTCCGGGGCCACCACGCGCAGGCGGGCGTGGGGCACCAGGGCGTCATGCAGGGCACGCAGCCCCGGCGCATGCACGCCGTCGTCGTTGGAAAGCAGTAGTCGGCGCATGGTCACTCCTCGATGGCGGCGCACCCGCTCACAGCGTCGGGTGCGCGATCAGTTCTCTCAGCACGCCGGTGGCGAAGGCGCCGCGCGGCAGGGTGAAGGAGAGCCAGAGCTCGTCCTCCCCGGTGGCCAGCTCCGGCTCGGCGAGGCGCAGCCGCAGGGCCCGTCGCGCCAGGCGCACCCCGGCACGCTCGAGCCCGCCACACAGCCCCGGATAGCGCTCGGGAAGGCGCGCCTCCCGGGCCCGCGCCTCGCCGACGGCCACGGAGTCGCCCACGCCCCACAGCACCCCGCTCGGGTGCAGGTCGAGCCGGGCGGCGCGGGCCTCGAGCTCGGCATCCGGCAGCTCCACGGTGAACTGGCTCGCCGTGCCGTCGAGGATCGCCACCTCGCCGGGCAGCAGGCGATGCCAGCTGCCGTCGCGGATGCGCTCGGCCAGCCCCTCGTTGAACAGGAAGCTGCGCGCCGCCGAGAGCAGCATGCCGTCGCGGTCGTCGCGCTTGCGCCAGCCGCGGGCCAGCAGCGCGCGGGCGCGCAGCAGGTTGCGGCCGCCGGGGCCGAAGCGCTGGGGACCGAAGACGTTGGCCACGCCCTGCTCCACCAGCCGCGCCCAGCGCACCTCGAGGGCGGGGTCGCCCACCGCGGCCCCGGTGATCCGCAGGCGGAAGCGGTTGGCGCGGTGCACGCCGCGCTTGAGCTTGCGCGGGTGGCGCCCCTGGTCGAGCACCCGGATGCCGCGCTCGCCGAGCGCCTCGGCCAGCCCCTCGGGTGCCTCGCGGCCGGGCAGCTGCACCGAGAGCCACTGCCGGGTCACGGCGACGCGGTCCTTCATGCCGGCGTAGCCGACCTCCCGGGGCGAGGCGCCACACAGCCGCGCCAGCTCCCGGGCGGCCATGGCGGTGGTCTGGTCGCGCTTCTCGATGAACAGCCAGAGGTGTTCGCCCTCCCCCTCGGGGACGAAGTCCAGGACCTCGTCGACCCGGAAATCCTCGGGGCTGGCCCGGTAGTCGCCGGGCGTCGGCGGGCCGAACTCGGGGTCCAGCACCCGCGGCCAGGCCGGCGGCCAGTCGATGGCATCCAGGGCCGCGTCACTCACCCGTCGACTCCCGGTCGGCCAGCAGCAGCACCACCGCCTCGGCGGCGATGCCCTCGCCGCGGCCGGTGAAGCCGAGCCGCTCGGTGGTGGTCGCCTTGACGTTGACGGCCGAGACGGCGACGCCGAGGTCCTCGGCGATGCGCGCCGCCATGGCGCCGATATGCGGCGCCATCTTCGGCGCCTGGGCGATCACCGTGGCATCCAGGTTGCCCACCCGGTAGCCGGCCTGGCGCACCAGCCCCACCACGTGGCGCAGCAGCGCCCGGCTGTCGGCACCGGCCCAGGCCGGATCGGTATCGGGGAAGTGGCGGCCGATGTCGCCCAGGGCACAGGCGCCGAGCAGGGCATCGCTGATGGCATGGAGCAGCACGTCGCCGTCGGAGTGGGCGACGAAGCCGTGCTCGAAGGGCACGGCGACCCCGCCGATCATCAGGTGGTCGCCCTCGCCGAAGCGGTGGACGTCGAAGCCGTGGCCGATTCGCATCATCTCTCCAGGGGGCCGGCCGACGCCGGCGCCGTGTCGACCGAGGCAGGCGCCTGGCGCGCCTGGGCGGCCAGGATCAGCTCGGCCAGGGCCAGGTCCTCGGGGTGGGTAATCTTGAGGTTGTCGCGCCGTCCGGCCACCAGCCGCGGCGAGGCGCCCAGGGCCTCGACGGCCGAGGCCTCGTCGGTGACCGTGACGCCGGCCTCCCGGGCAGCCGCCAGGGCCCGGCGCAGCAGGCCGTAGCGAAACCCCTGGGGGGTCAGGGCATGCCAGAGGCCGGCGCGCGGTTCGGTGGTGGCCACCCGGCCGGCACCGTCGTCGCGCTTCATGGTGTCCGCCACCGGGGCAGCCAGCAGGCCGCCCACCGAGTCCGCCGAGAGCACCGCGTGGAGCCGCCGGAGGTCCGCCGTGGTGACGCAGGGGCGTGCCACGTCGTGGACCAGCACCAGGTCGTCGTCGCCGGCCTCGGCGCGGATGGCGGCCAGGGCGTTGGCGACCGAGTCGACCCGCTCGGCGCCGCCGCCGACCCGCCGCCAGTGGGCGAAGGGCACCCAGGCCGGGTCGAAGCGGGCATCCTGCGGGTCGAGGCAGAGGCACAGGCGCGCCCCGGGAAACGCCTCATGGAGCCGCGCCAGGGTCCTGGCCAGCACCGGCCGGCCGCCCAGCGCCAGGTACTGCTTGGGCCGGTCGGCACCCATGCGCCGCCCCTGCCCGGCCGCCGGCACCACCAGCCACAGGGGCGCGCTCACCGTGTCACCTCCGCGGCCGCGGGCAGCTCGGGCGGGGTGACCGGGCGCGTGGCCTCCACCACCACCCCCGGCACCCAGAAGAACTGCTCGTCGGTGCGCACCATGCCGATGTCGCTGCGCCCGCGCTCCTCGATGGCATCCAGCCCGGTCTTGAGGTCGACCACCTCGGCGGCCAGGCGGGCGTTGCGGTCGCGCAGCGGCTTGTTGGCCTCCTCGAGCAGCGCGACCCGCTCGCGCACCATGCCGAGGTCACGGATGCCCCCCTCGCCGAGCCACAGCCGATACTGCAGCAGGGCAAGCAGGACCACGAGTACCACGGCCAACCACTTGAGCATTCGACACTTCCGTCACGACGTTTCGATGGCGGGCATTATGCCATCTTCACCGTCCGGAGGCAGGGCCAATCTCGGGGCGCTCGTTCACCGACGGCTGCGAAACGGCAGCGCCTGTTCGGCGGCGGCGCAGTAGGCCCTGACATGGGCCCGCTCCTCGGCGCAGAAGCGCGCCACCGCGTCGCGCAGGCGAGGGTCGGCGATGTGGTGAAGCGACGTCAACAGGCGCGGGCCGAAGCCCCGGGACAGCTTGTGCTCGCCCTGGGTGCCCGGGTCGAAGGTGGTCAGCCCCCGCGCCAGGCAGTGCTCGATGCCCTGGTAGTAGCAGGCCTCGAAGTGCAGGCAGTCGGCCACCACCTCGCTGCCCCAGTAGCGGCCGTAGAGGGTGCGCGCCCCCTGCAGGCAGAGGGCGGCGGCCACCGGGGTGTCGTCCAGCCTGGCCTGCACCAGCAGCAGGCTGTCGGGCATCGAGGCGTGCAGGCGACGGAAGAAGTCGAGGTTGAGGTAGCCGTGGCGGCCGCGCTCCCGGTAGGTGATCCCGTAGCAGTGGAAGAAGTGCTCGAGCGCCGCGGCGTCGATCGCCGCCCCCTCGAGGCGATGCAGGGTCAGCCCCTGGTCGGCGACGATGCGCCGCTCGCGGCGGATCGCCTTGCGCCGCTTCGCGGTCATGGCAGCCAGGAAGCCGTCGAAGTCGCCGTAGCCGGCGTCCCGCCACTGGAACTGGACCCCGTGGCGGGCCAGCAGGCCGGGGCGCGCCGCCTGCCAGGCGGCCGCCTCCTCGTCGGGGGCGAACAGCAGGTGCCAGCTGGAGAGCTCGCCCGCCTCCCAGGCCGTGGCCAGCAGTTCCCGGGCCGCCAGGGGGTCGACCCCTTCCGCCAGCGCCAGGCGAGGCCCGGGTGCCGGCGTGTAGGGAATCGCCGTGAGCCCCTTGGGGTAGTAGCGGCCGCCGGCCCGCTCCCAGGCATCGGCCCAGCTCCAGTCGAAGACGTACTCCCCGAAGGAGTGGTACTTGTGGTAGTGGGGCATCACCCCCACCAGCGCCTCGCCCCGCCACAGCGTCAGGTGGCGCGGCACCCAGCCGGTGGCCCGGCTCACCGAGCCGCTGGCCTCCAGGGCGTGCAGGAACTCGTGGCGCAGGAAGGGGTGGTCATCGCCGACCAGGGCGTTCCAGGCCGCGGCCGGCACCGCCTCGATGGCGGGGAGTTCTTGCAGCACCAGCTGAGTCATAGAGGCTCCTGGGCAATTACAGCTATCTAAAGCGAGAAGGGCCGGGGGCAGGCCGAAGAGGAGGTCCTACGCCAGAGGTGAGAAGCACTGCTTCGAACGGGCTGGCCATGGATGGCCAGCACTGGTCCTGCAAGCGGAGCAGGACGCGAGAGCGAAGCAGGGCGTCGGTAGCGCCCAGGGAGGGGTTCACAGCGCCTCCTCGCAGGCCTGCCCTCGGATAAGCTCCGAGCGATGCCTCCGCACCAGCTGCTGACAAGCCGTTGGCAGAAGGCCTACATTGTGCCCAGTGTCCGAGCCTCCTTCCATCCTCACCGACACACGGAGACGTGCATGACCGATGTCCGCGAGCTGCAGGCGCAGTTCGACGCCCAGCGTCGCGCCTTCGCGGCCGAGCCCTACCCCGGCCTGGCCATCCGCCGCGACCGGCTGGCCCGGCTGGCGACCCTGACCCGCCGCCACCGCGACGAGATCGCCCGTGCCATCGGCCGCGACTTCGGCCACCGCGCCGAGGCCGAGACCCGCCTGGCGGAGGTCGCCACGGTGCTCCAGGCGGTGCGCCATGCGCGGCGCCACCTCAGGCGCTGGATGCGACCACGCCGCGCGCCGGTGCCCTGGCGGCTCAAGCCCGGCCGGGCCAGGATCCATCGCCAGCCGCTCGGCGTGGTGGGCATCATCGCCCCCTCCAACTATCCCTGGAACCTGGCCCTGCTGCCGGCGGTGGATGCCCTGGCCGCCGGCAACCGGGTGATGATCAAGCCCAGCGAGCACACCCCCGCCACCAGCGAGCTGCTGTCCCGCCTGGTCGACCGCTACTTCGGCGCCGAGGAGCTCTGCGTGGTGCTGGGCGGGGTGGAGACGGCCCGCGACTTCGCGGCGCTGCCGCTGGACCACCTGCTGTTCACCGGCCACGCCGACACCGGGCGGGAGGTGGCCCGGGCGGCCGCCGCCAACCTGACGCCCATCACCCTGGAGCTGGGCGGCAAGACCCCGGCGATCGTCTGCCGGGACGCCGACCTCGCCAAGGCCGCCGAGCGCATCGCCTTCGGCAAGTGGCTCAACGCCGGCCAGACCTGCATCGCCCCGGACCACGTGCTGATCGAGGCCTCGCGGCTCGGCGCCTTCATCGAGGCAATGCGCCGGACGGTGGCCGACTTCTACCCCCGGGGCACCGCCAGCGAGGACTACAGCGCCGTGCTCGGGGCCCGCCAGCGAGCGCGGCTCGAGGGGATGCTGGAGGAGGCCCGCGACCATGGCTGCCGGGTGATCGCCCTGGGCGAGCGTGTCGAGCTGCCGGGCGGCGGGGCCAAGCTGCCGCCGACCCTGGTGATCGACCCCCACGAGGGCCTGTCGCTGATGCGCGAGGAGATCTTCGGCCCCTGGCTGCCGATCGTCGGCGTGCGCGACCTCGACGCCGCCATCGGCCATGTCAACGCCGGCCCCCGTCCGCTGGCGCTCTACGCCTTCACCGACGACCCCGGGCAACGGCAGCGGCTGCTGGAGACGACCCACTCCGGCGGCGTGGTGTTCAACGACACCCTGTGGCACAACGCCGTGCCGGCGCTGCCCTTCGGCGGCGTGGGCGAGAGCGGCATGGGGGCCTACCAGGGCGAGGCCGGCTTCCTGCGCTTCAGCCTGGAGCGCAGCGTCTTCCTCCAGGCGCGGCACAATGCCGTGGGGCTGCTGAATCCCCCCTACCGCCGCTGGCTGCTCAGGCTGCTGGGGCTCTAGCCGGAAGCGACGTCAGCCAAAAGCTCAAGGTAATAAAACTACAAAAATGCCGAGACTCCGGCTAGGATGGCGAGGAATCCGGATTAAATTTTGGTAAACTTACCAAACACGCCACAAGAGACCGAGGTGCCCCATGGCCACGCCGACCCCCGAACTGAACGCCACCGTCGCCGATGTCACCCGACGCATCCGCGAGCGCTCCGCCGAGCGCCGCGCCCTCTACGAGGCGCGCATGGCCGACCAGCACCGGCGCGGCGTACATCGCGGCGAGCTCTCCTGCGGCAACCTGGCCCACGGCTTCGCCGCCTGCGGCACGGAGGACAAGGGCCGCCTCAAGCTGATGAACAGCGCCAACCTGGGGGTCGTCTCCTCCTACAACGACATGCTCTCGGCCCACCAGCCTCTGGAGGACTACCCGGCGATCCTCAAGGAGGCCGCCCGGGCCATGGGCTCCACCGCCCAGTTCGCCGGCGGCGTGCCGGCCATGTGCGACGGGGTGACCCAGGGCCAGCCCGGGATGGAGCTGTCGCTGTTCTCCCGGGAGGTGATCGCCATGGCCACTGCCGTGGCGCTCTCCCACAACATGTTCGATGCCGCCCTCTACCTGGGCGTCTGCGACAAGATCGTTCCGGGCCTGTTCATCGGCGCGGCGCGCTTCGGCCACCTGCCGGCGCTGTTCGTGCCTGCCGGCCCCATGGAGAGCGGCCTGCCCAACAAGGAGAAGGCGCGCATCCGCCAGCTCTATGCCGAGGGCAAGGTGGGCCGCGACGAACTGCTCGAGGCGGAGTCCGCCTCCTACCACAGCCCGGGCACCTGCACCTTCTACGGCACCGCCAACTCCAACCAGCTGATGATGGAGATCATGGGCCTGCACCTGCCCGGCGCCTCCTTCGTCAACCCGGGCACGCCGTTGCGCGAGGCGCTGACCCGCTACGCCGCCGAGCAGGCGATCCGCAACACCGAGGTCGGGGGCGACTACCGCCCCTTCTACCGGCAGATCGACGAGCGCGCCATCGTCAACGCCATGGTCGGCCTGCTGGCCTCCGGCGGCTCCACCAACCACACCCTGCACCTGGTGGCCATGGCCGCCGCGGCGGGCCTCACCATCACCTGGGACGACTTCACCGCCCTCTCCGCGGTGACCCCCAGCCTGACCCGCATCTACCCCAACGGCCAGGCCGACGTGAACCACTTCCAGGCCGCCGGCGGCATGAGCCTGCTGATCCGCGAGCTGCTCGGCGCCGGGCTGATCCACGGCGACATCCCCACGGTGTTCGGCAGCGACCTGACCGCCTACACCCGGGAGCCCTTCCTCGAGGACGGCAAGCTGACCTGGCGCGAGGGCCCCACCGAGAGCCTCGACCGGGACGTGCTGCGCGGCGTGGCCGACCCCTTCGCCCCCACCGGCGGCCTCACCGTGCTGGACGGCAACCTGGGCCGCGGGGTGATCAAGGTCTCGGCGGTGGCCGAGGCGCATCGCCTGGTGGAGGCCCCGGCAAGGATCTTCGAGGACCAGAACGAGCTCAAGGCGGCCTTCGAGGCCGGCGAGCTGGATCGCGACGTGGTGGTAGTGGTGCGCTACCAGGGCCCCAAGGCCAACGGCATGCCGGAGCTGCACAAGCTCACGCCCTATCTCGGCGTGCTCCAGGACCGCGGCTTCCAGGTGGCGCTGGTCACCGACGGGCGCATGTCCGGCGCCTCCGGCAAGGTGCCGGCGGCCATCCACATGACCCCGGAAGCCCTGGACGGCGGCCCCCTGGCGAGACTGCGCGACGGCGATATCGTCCGCCTGGACGCCAATGCCGGCACCCTCGAGGTCGGGGTCAGTGCCGATGCCTGGGCCGATCGCGAGGTCGGCGAGCCGCATCTCGACCACTACCACGTGGGGCTGGGCCGCGAGCTGTTCGCCGGCTTCCGCCACCTGGCCAGCGGCTCCGAGCAGGGCGCCTCGGTGTTCGGCGGCTTCGAGGCCGACGACCTGGCGCGCCAGGCCGGCCAGATCCACGACGAGGACGCCTGAGCTGCGGCCATGGCGAGAAGCGCCGTAGACAGAAAGGACATATCGACGATGACTCGACCCGCTCTTATTGGGGACATTGGCGGCACCAACGCGCGCTTCGCCCTGGTGACCCCGGGCGGCTTCGCGCCCCACGACATCCTCGCCCTGCCCTGCGCCGACTACCCCGGCCTGGTGGAGGCGGTACGCGACTACCTGGCTCGGGTCGGCGCCACCGGCGAAGGGGCCCCGCGCGAGGCCTGCCTGGCCTTCGCCTGCCCGATCCGCGGCGACCGGGTCACCATGACCAACAACCCCTGGTCCTTCTCCCGGGCCGAGGCCCAGGCCGCGCTTGAGCTCTCGCTGTTCAAGGTGATCAACGACTTCACCGCCCAGGCGCTGGGCGTGCCCCACCTGGCCGAGGACGACCTGGTCGAGGTGCAGCCCGGCGAGGCGATCCCCCATGCGGCCCGGCTGGTGATCGGCCCCGGCACCGGCCTCGGCGTGGCCGGGCTCTTCCCCGGCCGCCACGCCTGGATCCCGCTGCCCACCGAGGGGGGGCATGTCACCTTCGCCCCCACCGACGAGCGCGAGCAGAACCTGCTGCGCCACTTCCGCAACCGCTACGGCCGCGTCTCGGTGGAGCGCCTGCTGTGCGGCCAGGGGCTGCTGGACCTCTACCTGGCCCACTGTTCGCTGAAGGGCGCCCCGCCCCGCTACGCCACCCCCGCCGAGGTCACCGCCGCAGCCGACGGCGACCCGGTGGCCCGTGATACCCTGCTGCGGTTCCTGAAGATCCTCGGCGACGTCTGCGGCGACGCGGCCCTGACGATGGGCGCCCGCGGCGGCGTCACCCTGTGCGGCGGCATCCTGCCCCGGCTGCGGGAGTGGCTGCCGCGGAGCCGCTTCTGCGAGGCCTTCGCCGCCAAGGGGCGCATGGGCGCCTACACGGCGGCGATCCCCGTGCACCTGGTCACCGCGCCCTGGCCGGGGCTGCTGGGCGCCGCCGAGGCCCTGCATAATCCAGAGGTCGAATGAATCGACGGAAGAAGTCGAGTAACGCGACGGAAGAGGTCGAATGATGATTCCACGAAGCCTGCGAACCCTGCTCGACGAGACCCGCGGCCGGCGCCGCGCCGAATGGGCCGGCCGCGAGGTGTGGCTGGCCAACGAGGCCTGGGGCGAGCTGGCCGTTTCCCTGCAAGGCGCCCAGGTCCTGCACTATCTTCCGGCCGGTGACGGCAGCGACGGCTGGCTCTGGGTGACGCCCACCCCCCAGGCCCTGCCCGGGGCGATCCGCGGCGGCATCCCGCTCTGCTGGCCCTGGTTCGCCGACGACCGCTATGCCGACGAGTCGCCGGATCGCTCGGGCCCCTTCCATGGCCCGGCGCGCAAGGCCGACTGGCGGCTGGACGCGGTGGATGACCACGAGGAGGGCGTGGAGCTGCACCTCTCGCCCGAGGGGCGCCTGCATACCCAGCTGGCGCCGCGGCTGGTGGTCCAGGCCAATGCCCGCCGCCTCCACCTGGAGCTGATCACCGAGCACGTCGGCGAGACGCCGGTGAAGATCAGCGGCGCCCTGCACAGCTACCTGGCCGTGGGCGACGCCTTCGCCTGCCGCGTCGAGGGGCTGGCCGGTGCCCGCTACCTGGACAAGCTGGCCGGCTTCGCCGAACGGGACCAGCAGGGCGAGCTCGGGGTACGCGGCGGGCTCGACCGCATCTACCACAGCAACGCCGAGCTCACCCTGGACGACGGCTCGCGCCGCCTGCGCATCGCCCGCCAGGGCAGCGACTCGGCGGTGATCTGGCACCCCGGCGAGGCGCTGCCCGACGACACCCCCGAGGAGGCCGCCCGCCGCTTCCTGTGCGTGGAGTCGGCCAACACCCGGCTCGACCCGGTGTGGCTGGTCCCGGGCGCCCAGCACCTGCTCGGCACCACGCTCTCGGTGGCGGATGCGGCCTCATGAGCGCCGCGCCCCGCATCGACGCCCCCTTCCTGCTCGGCATGATGCGCCTGCACGAGGTACCGGCACTCCATGTCCCCGGGCGCCTGGCCGACTGGATCGAGGCGCGGCTCGACGAGGGCCTCGGCTGGTTCGACCATGCCGACATCTACGGCGACGGCCAGGGCGAGGCGCTGTTCGGCGCCGCCCTGCGCGCTCGCCCGGCCCTGGCGGGGCGAGTGAAGGTAGTGACCAAGGCGGGCATCGTCACCCCCGAGCGCGACGCCTCGCGGGTCGGCCACCAGGATACCGGGGTCAAGCACTACGACAGCTCGCCGGCCGCCCTGACGCGAGCCATCGATGCGGCCCTCTCGCGCCTCGGGGTGGAGCGCCTCGACCACTTCCTGATCCACCGCCCCGACCCGCTGATGGAGGCCGCGGCCACCGGTCGCGCCCTGGACGATGCCATCGCCGCCGGCAAGATCGGTGCTGCCGGGGTCTCGAACTTCCTGCCCGAACAGTGGCGACGCCTCCAGGCCGCCATGCATCACCGGCTGGAGGCCCACCAGCTACAGCTCTCCCTGGACCACGCCACGCCGCTGTTCGATGGCCGCTACGATGCGCTGGTGGCCGACGGCCTGGCGCCGCTGGTCTGGTCGCCGCTGGGTGGCGGCCGGGTCTTCCAGGGCCCGGCCGTGGGCCTGCTGGACCACCTGGCCGGGGTCCACGGTGCCACCCCGGCCGGCGTGGCGCTGGCCTGGCTGCGCGCCCTGCCGGGGCGGCCGGTGCCGGTGATCGGCAGCCTGCGCGCCGAACGCATCGACGACCTGGCGCGGGATGCCGACCTCTCCCTGGTCCGTCCCGAGTGGTACGCCCTGCTCGAGGCCGCCCGCGGCCACCCGGTCGCCTGACGGCGCTCGACCCACCCGCCCCCTTTTGAGGAGACCCCCGATGATACCCGTGATTGCCTTCGGCGAGGCCCTGGTCGACATGCTCTCCAGCCGCCTCGGCGATGCCGGGCAGGGCCCCGAGACGTTCACCCCCTATGCCGGCGGCGCCCCCGCCAACGTGGCCGTGGCCTGCGCCCGGCTGGGCGTGCCCAGCCGCTTCCTGGGCATGCTCGGAGACGACCACTTCGGCGACTTCCTCGCCGCGGAGCTCGCCGCCCACGGCGTCGACACCTCGGGCGTGGTGCGCACCCGCGAAGCGCGCACGGCGCTGGCCTTCGTCTCCCGGGACGCCGCGGGGGAGCGCACCTTCGACTTCTACCGGCCACCGGCCGCCGACCTGCTCTACCGGCTCGAGCACCTGCCCCAGGGCGTGTTCGCCGAGCCCGCCATCCTGCATCTGTGCAGCAACAGCCTGACCGAGCCGGAGATCGCCGAGACTACCCTGGCCATGGCCGAGATGGCCCGCCGCGCCGGCTGCCTGGTCAGCGTGGACGCCAACCTGCGCCACAACCTGTGGGCGACCGGCCAGGCCGACATCAGCCTGGTGACCCGCCTGCTCGACGCCGCCGACCTGCTCAAGCTCTCCAGCGACGAGCTCGGCTACCTGCGCGCCGACCACCCGGAGGACGCCTGGCTGGCCGAGCGGCTGGCTGCCGGGGTCAAGGCCGTCGTGATCACCGACGGGCCGGGTGACGTGCGGCTGCTGGGGGTGGGCATCGAACGGCGGGTGACGCCCCCCGCCGTCGAGGCGGTGGACACCACCGCCGGCGGGGACGCCTTCATCGGCGGGCTGCTGGCCGAACTCGCCGAGCACCTCGGCAGCGCGGGCCCGGAGGGCTGGCAGCGCGACGAGGCGTTCCTGGCCCGCGCCGTGGAGACGGCCTGCCGCTGCGGCGCCCACGCCGTGACCCGCCCCGGCGCCTACGTCGCCCTGCCGACCCGCGAGGACCTGCAGCAGCTGAAGCGCTGAGGCATTGCCTGCCGAGAAGGAGTTCCCCCATGCCCCACCAGGCCGAAGCATCACGCTATGACGCCATGCACTACCGCCGCTGCGGGAAGAGCGGCCTGCAGCTGCCCGCCCTGTCCCCGGGGCTGTGGCACAACGTCGGCGACGGGGACAACCTCGCCTTCGCCGAGGCGGAGCTTGCCGAGATCGACCGGCATGCCCCGAAGGATGCCGCCATCAACCTCTGGGCGATCTCATCCCGGCAGTGAACTCCGGCTTGAGTACCCGGTAGAGGCGCAGGAAGCGAGCGTAGGAAGCGGCATGCCGGCCGAGCGGCTCGGACGGCGTGAAGACCCGGTCGATCTCGGGCACCCGACACACCGCCTCGGGCGACTCGCCGGTCACCGCCAGCCGTGCCAGTCGGGCCGCTCCGAAGGCCGGGCCCGTCTCGCTGTCGCGATAGCGCACCAGCGGCCGCTCGAGGATATCGGCCAGCAGCTGCAGCCACAGATCGCTTCGCGTCCCGCCACCGATGGCCGCCAGCCTGGCCACCGGCGTCCCCGCCGACTCGATCACTTCCATCGCCTCCCGCAGGCTGTATCCCACCCCGGAGAGTACCGCCCGGGTCACCTCGCCGACATCGCTGGCGGGCGTCAGGCCGAACAGCACCCCGCGCGCCGCAGGATCGTCGTGGGGGGTACGCTCGCCGTTGAGGTAGGGCAGGAACAGCAGCGACTCGGGGGCGTCACCGCGCGCCTCGGCGCGGGCCAGGGCCCCCTCGATGCTCACCCCCATCAGGCCGGCGACCCAGGAGAGCGCGCTGGCACCATTGAGGAGTGCGGCCATCTGGAACCAGCGGCCGGGCAGTGCGTGGGCAAAGGCGTGGAGCGCATGCTCGGGGGCCGGGCGATAGCCCGGGGTTGACACGAAGAGCTGGCTGGAGGTGCCCAGGGTAAGAAAGGCGCTGCCGTCCTCGATGGCGCCGATGCCCAGGGCACCGGCGGCCACGTCGCCCGCGCCGCCGGCGATCACCACGCCCTCGGGCAGCCCCCAACGCTGCGCCAGCTCGGGGTGCAGTCGACCCGCCGGTTCGCTGCCCTCCACCAGCCTCGGCAGCCAGGCGGGATCGACCCCGCATGCGGCGACCACCTCCTCCGACCACTGGCGCCTGGCCTGATCGAGCAGCTGGGTGCCGGCAGCATCACACATGTCGGTGACCCGTTCACCGCTCATCCGCCAGCGCACCTCGTCCTTGGGCAGCAGCAGGTACCGGGTCCGCGCCAGGACATCCGGTTCGTGGCCGGACAACCATCGCAACTTCGCGGGCCAGAAGGCGGGCATCGGGCCCACGCCGGTCAGCTCTCCCAGCCGGGGTAGCTCTGCATCGAGCAGCCGGCACTCCCGCTCGGCACGGCTGTCGTTCCACAGCAGCGCCGGACGCAAGGCATCGCCGGCCTCGTCCTGCAGGACCAGCCCGTGCATCTGACCGGAGAGCCCGATCGCGACCGTGCCGGCGAGTGCCTCGGCAGCCTGCTGACGCAGCCTGCCCATTACCTCCTCGACCGCCTGCCACCAGCGATCCGGATGCTGCTCGGCCCAGCCGGGGAAGGGATGATCCACCGCGTAGTCCTGGCTGGCGGTGGCCAGGCAGCGCTGCGTGCCATCGACCAGCACCGCCTTGACGGCCGAGGTGCCGATATCCAGCCCGAGGTAGATATCATTCGCCATGTTCAGGCCGCCCGGGTCGTGGTATGCCAGGCGAGACGCTCACCACTGTCGGCGTCGAAGAGGTGCACCTTCTCGAGATTCAGGCCCAGGTGAATGGTGTCGCCGGGATGGACATCATGGCGCTCGCGGAACACCACGGTGACATGCTGATCGCCGAGCCTGGCCACCACATGGATCTCGGCTCCCGTGGGCTCCACGGAGACCACCTCCACCGGCACGCCGTCGTCCACCAGGCTGATGTCCTCGGGGCGAATGCCATACACGGCCTCACCAGGCGCCTTGCTGGTATCCAGTTCGCCCAATGGCAGCTCGCCCCCTCCCCTGACCTCGAAGCGCGTCTCCCGCCCGGGCCGGCCATGGATCAGGTTCATCCCCGGCGAGCCGATGAAACTGGCCACGAACAGGTTGGCCGGGTGATCGTAGAGCTCCAGCGGCGTGCCCATCTGCTGGACGTACCCCTGGTGCAGCACGACGATGCGGTCGGCCATGGTCATGGCCTCGATCTGGTCGTGGGTCACGTAGACGGTCGTGGTCTTGAGACGCTGGTGGAGCTCCTTGATCTCGGTGCGCATGGAGACGCGCAGCTTGGCATCCAGGTTGGAGAGTGGCTCGTCGAACAGGAACACCTGGGGATCACGCACGATGGCACGCCCCATGGCCACACGCTGGCGCTGGCCACCGGACAACTCGCGAGGGTGACGCTTGAGAAGGGGGCCGAGATTGAGAATGGCCGCGGCATTGTTGACCTTCTCCTCGATGACCGCCTTGTCGACCTTGGAAAGCTTCAGCGAGAACCCCATGTTCTCCGCCACCGTCATGTGGGGATAGAGGGCGTAGCTCTGGAAGACCATGGCGATGTCCCTCGCCTTGGGGGGCATATCGTTGACGACGGTGCCGCCGATCTGGACCTCCCCGCCGCTGACGGATTCGAGGCCGGCGATCATCCGCAGCAGGGTCGACTTGCCGCAGCCGGAGGGGCCCACCAGGATGACAAACTCGCCGTCCCGGATATCGATATTGACGTCATGAATGACCGTCTCGTCGCCGAAGCTTTTCTGGACATTCTCGAGCTTGATGTTAGCCATGATTGTTATATCCCACTTTGGTCTAATTCGTGATCGATCCCGGCCACCGGCCGGATTCAGTCAATAAAATCGTTAGACATTAGTTCAACACCGCAACCCTATCGCCCGATGGCATCGCTTCAGGGAAAGCCGCCAACCGGTCCTTGATCTGAGCGGAAGCTCATGATTCAACCATCTGATTTCAATAGTCTTTTACCCTGACTCCCCGCTTTCCACCGACATCCTCGGCAAGCTTCCATGACAGCGGCACTCTCCCTACTCTAGCGCATTAAATACGCAAGGTGACACGATTCTGCAAATCCACTATGTTGGAAACAGCCTTGGGCGATCTCGCTCATACTGGCCACACTGAACTGGCTTGTGGCGGGTCATCCACGGGATGCAAGCGAGCCGAATCATCCGGCTGAAACGTGCGCACAACAACAACCGTGCTGGGAGACATCATCCATGACAACAACACGACTGCTTACCGCGACCGGGCTCGGCCTGGCGATGGCCACCGGCAGCGCCATCGCCCATGCCGAAGAGACTACCATTCGCTGGGCCCTGCATCCCGGCGAGGAAGCCGATGCGGTCATCGAACACTTTGCGCCGGAGTACGAGCGCCAGACCGGGGTCCGCGTGGTGGGCGAGATCCTGCCCCCCGACCAGTTGCGCGACCGCATGTCCATCGAGGCGATCGGCGGCACCGGGCGCTGGGACATGGGTTACCACAGCCCGGGCTGGTTCGGCACCTTCCGCGACCACGTGGTCGACCTGACCCCCTTCATCGAGGAGTACGGTTTCGATCTGGACGCCTACCCGGAACTGATCCGTCGCTCGCACATGGAGAGCAGCGCGCGCCCCGGCGACATCATCGCCCTGCCCACCACCCCGGCGGCGCCGATGCTGATCGCCCGGGAGGATTTCTTCGAACACCCCGATGAGCAGGCCGCCTTCGAGGCGCAGTACGGCCGTGCCCTGGAGGTCCCGGCGACCTGGCAGGAGCTCTACGAGGTCGCCGAGTTCTTCACTCGCGAGGCCGGCGAGACGGTGGCCGGCGAGGTGCTCGAGCAGGACCTCTATGGCTGGACCGACGCCCTCGGCGCCGGCAGCGGCGTGGCGCGCAGCTTCATCGTGATGCTCTACTCCACGGGACTGGAGGGCTGGGATGAGGACTATCAGCCCGACCTGGACCACCCGATCCTGGTCGAGGCTGCCGAACTCTTCGTCGACCTGGCCAACGACACCGCGCCGCCCGCCGCCCGCAACTGGGACTTCCTGGAAGGCCTGAGCTACTTCCGCGACGGCCGCCTGGCCATGGCCACCATGTGGCCGCAGGGTCTCGGCACCGTGGAGGACCCGAACGGGGTATCCGCCGGCAAGGTGCTCTATCAGCCCCTGCCTGCCTTCGAGGGCAACCTCAAGGGTTACGAGCAGGGCGTGCCCTTCCTGGGCGGCGGCGGGGTGTTCATCTTCGACACCCCCAATGCCGAGGAGTCCTTCAAGTTCCTGAAGTGGATGCTGCAGGACAACGAGATCGAGTGGGGCAAGCAGACCCAGCAGTTCTCCCGCGAGGCGCATTTCTCCAGCGAGGAGCTGCGTGGCCTCGAGGCCCACTACGAGCGCTTCCTGCCGGCCTACGAGCAGGTGCTGCAGCAGGTGTTCGTGCGCCAGGGCATCCCCGAGTACGGCACCGTGATGTGGCAGGGCACCGTGGATTTCGCCACCGACGTGCTCAGCGGTGACATGACCCCCGAGCAGGCCCAGAGCCGCTGGGTGCGCAACATGGAACGCACCTTCCGTCGCGCCGGCTACCTCGACTGAGGACGACAGGCAGCGGGGCCGGCGTTGTCGCGCCGCCCCGCACGCTGCGACTCGACCTTCCCCACAAGCTCCGAGGTGAGCCCCCATGCACAACAATCTCAACCGCTTCACGCGGGGGTGGTACTTCGTGCTGCCCGGCCTGGTCGCCATGCTGCTGATCGTCGCCTTCCCGCTGGCGATCGCCTTCCGCTTCAGCCTGCACGATGTCTTCCTGTACGACTTTGCCAACCAGTGGTTCGTCGGGCTCGAGAACTACCGTTATGCCCTGGAGGACCCGCTGTTCCTGAACTCGGTGCGCGTCACCGCCCTGTTCACCATCGCCAACACCGTCGGCTGCCTGGTGGTGGGCATGCTGGTGGCCTTCCTGCTCAGCGGCAAGAAGATCCGCTTCAAGGCCGGCTGGATGGCCCTGTTCCTGATGCCCTTCGTGATGACCCCGGTGATCGTCGGCATCACCTGGCGGCTGTTCATGTGGGAGCCGGACTTCGGGGTCGTCAACCAGGTGCTCGGCTTCCTCGGCATCGGCGGCCCCTACTGGCTGACCGACCGTTCCACGGCGCTGTTCGCCACCGCCCTGACCAATGCCTGGCACCTCACGCCGATGGCGATCCTGGTGCTCTACGCCGCCCTGACCACCATCCCCGAGGAGCTCTACGAGGCGGCCCGTGTCGACGGCGCAGGTCCCTTCCAGACCCTCTGGCACGTGGTGCTGCCGATGATCCGCGCGCATATCCTGTTCGTGTCGATCATCATCATGACCAGCGCCTTCCGCGAGTTCGACATGGTATTCACCATGACCGGCGGTGGCCCGGGCCGCTCCACCACGGTGCTGAGCATCCTCGCCTACAACCGCGGCATCGCCAATCAGGACATGGGGATGGCCAACACCATCGCCTTCACCATGTTCATCATCATGGCCGTGGTCGCCTGGCTCTACATCAAGGTCTACAAGGTCAACAAGGAGGCCAGCTCATGAACGATCGCACCAAGGGACGCCTGGTCCTCGGTGGCCAGTATGCCGGCCTGACCCTGTGGCTGATCATCGCCCTGCTACCACCGCTGATCCTGCTGGCCGCCGCCCTCAACGAGACCGCCATGTTCCGCTCGCCCCTGGCGCTGCTGACCCTGCGCGACTTCACCCTCGACAACTTCGCCACGGCCTTCAGCGCCGGTGACTTCTGGTTCTTCTTCCGCAACAGCCTGTTCATCGCCACGGCCGCGGTGATCATCTCGGTGGTGGTCTGCGTGCCCATGGCCTACGGCCTCACCAAGCTTCGGCCGCGGGTGCGCTCCAGCCTCTCCTTCGCGGTGCTGGCGATGCGTTTCCTGCCCCACGTGGTGCTGGCCCTGCCGCTGTTCCTGATCTTCGTCAACCTGGGGCTATCCGGCTCGCGGATCGGGCTGCTGCTGGCCCACCTGTCGATCCATATCCCCTTCGCGGTATGGATGATGGTGGGCTTCTTCGAGAACGTGCCCAGAGAGATGGAGGAGGCCGCCATCGTCGACGGCTGCGGCCCCTGGCGCCTGTTCTGGAGCATCTCGCTGCCGGTGGTACGACCGGGCCTCAACGCCCTCGCCATCCTGGTCTTCATCATGTCCTGGAACGAGTATCTGTTCGCGCTGTTCCTGGCCGGCAGCGACGCCCAGCCGCTGACCGTGGGCATCACCCGCTTCATGGGCGGGGTCGAAGCCGGCGCCCAGTACGGGGTGATCGCCGCCTACGCCAGCCTGATCGTGCTGCCGGTGATCATCTTCGCCCTGCTGGCCAACCGCTATATCGTGACCGGCATGACCGCCGGGGCGGTGAAGGGCTGAACGCATCCGCCATCAGGAGATTTCGATGAGACAGCTCAAGTGGGGCATCCTGAGTACCGCCGGGATCGCCCGCAAGGCGATGATCCCGGCCATCCAGGCCGCGTCCAGCGCGCGGCTCACCGCCATCGCCAGCGAGAGCGGCAAGGCCGGCGACGTGGCCGCCGAGTACGGCATCCCCCGCGCCCACGACGGCTTCCGCCACCTGCTGGAGGACCCCGACGTGGAGGCGGTCTACGTGCCGCTGCCCAACCACCTCCACGCCCGATGGGCCTGCGAGGCGGCCCGCCACGGCAAGCACGTGCTGTGCGAGAAGCCCGCCGCCCTCGACGC
Organism: Halomonas campaniensis; assembly: GCF_014193375.1. Taxonomy (GTDB): domain Bacteria; phylum Pseudomonadota; class Gammaproteobacteria; order Pseudomonadales; family Halomonadaceae; genus Halomonas; species Halomonas campaniensis. The sequence goes on along the minus strand of NZ_JACHZF010000002.1, from coordinate 155,010 downwards.
CGAGGAGGCCTTGACCATGCAGGCGGCCTGCGACCAGGCCGGGGTGGCACTGATGGAGGGCTACATGTACCGCCATCACCCCCAGCACGCCCGGGCCCGGGAGATCCTCGACAGCGGCGAGATCGGCGAGGTGCGCCAGGTGCGCGGGCTGTTCTCCTTCCCGCTGGACCTGGGCGCCGACAACATCCGCCTCTCCGCCGCGGCCGCCGGCGGCAGCCTGCACGACGTCGGTTGCTACCCGCTGGACATCATCCGCCGGCTGCTCGGGATGCCCGAGGCGGTGACCGTGATCGGCCGGATGCCCGAGGCGCTGGGCGTGGATACCAGCGTGAACGGCATGCTGTCCTACGCCGACGGCCGCCTGGCCGAGTTCGGCGCCAGCTTCCAGCAGACCATGCTCAATCGCTACGAGGTGATCGGCAGCCACGGCAGCCTGCTGCTGCCGGCCGCCTTCCGCCCCGACAAGCAGGGCGGCGTGGGCGAGATCGTCATTCGCGACGAGCGGGGCCGTACCCGCCGCGAACCGGTCTTCGGCGACCAGTACCCCGACCAGGTCGAGGCCTTCTCCCGCTGGGCGCTGGGGGAAGGGCCGGCCCCCGATGCCCCCGGCGAACTGCTCGACCAGGCCACACTGCTGGCGGCCTGTCGGCGCTCGCTCCAGGAGGGTTGCACGGTCAGCCTGCCACCCGGAACCTACCGGGCCCCGGCAGGGGACTAACGAACGGCCTGTCGCTCCGGCAGGCGCCAGCGCAGCTGGCGGGCAATCACGGTGGGCCCGGGCCGGTAGCTTCCTCGCGCCGCGGCGAGGGCGGCCTGCAGGGCGGCCGCGGCGATCCGGTCGTGATCCTGCACCGCCGAATTGACCGGCAGCGGCAGGAAGTCCAGCAGGCGGCTGTCACCGAAGGTGGCCAGGCGCAGCGACGGGGGCAGCCCGCCCTCCTCCAGCAGCACGTCGAAGACGCCATCCAGCAGGGTGTAGGAGGCGGTGATCAGGGCGTCGGGCAGGCCATGGCCGTCGAGCAGGTCGCGCATCAGCCGTGCGCCATGCTCCCGGTCGTAGCGTTCGGCGCAGCACATGAGCGGGTGCGCCTCGCTGTCTATCAGCGCCTGCCGGAAGCCGGCCCGCCGCTCGGCGGTGATCGAGAGCCCCGGCACCGCATCCAGCCAGGCCACACTGCCCACCCTCTCGCCCAGCACCGAGCGGCTCAGCCGCTCGGCCGCCTCGCGGTCGTTGCTCACCACGCTGGCGAAGCGCCCGGGATCGAGGCCGCGGTCCACGGCGATCACCGGCAGGCCATCGGCCAGGAGCTCGCCGTAGAAGGGGTCACCCTCGGGCAGGCAGCTGGCGACGATCAGCACCTCGCAGCGCTGGGCACGCAGCGCCAGAGCCAGGTCGCGCTCGGCATCGGGCCGGTCATCGGAGCCGACGATCAGCAGCTGGTAGCCCTGCTCCCGGGCCCCGCGCTCCAGCCGCTTGGCCAGGCGCGCATAGCTGACGTTCTCCAGGTCGGGAATGATCAGCCCCAGGGTCCGGCTCGTGCCGCGACGCAGGGCGGCGGCCTGGGCATCCACCCGGTAGCGGTGTTCACGCACCACGGCCATCACCCGCTCCACGGTCCGGGCGCTGATGCGCTTCTCCTCGGCCTTGCCGTTGATGACGTAGCTGGCCGTGGTGCGCGAGACGCCGGCCAGCCGGGCGATTTCGGCGAGTGTCATGGGCTACCTCCCGTGGCGTTCGCGCCATTGTACGTCAGGGCGTGGCGACCTCCCCCTACCAATGTCGTAGATGCGACCACTTGCCATCGCAAGTGAATCGATCCAGCCTTGAGTATAGACAGGTGACACGATTCAGCCAAGCCGGACAACGCTATCCGACATGGCCTGCCCCCTCACAGGAGCCCCCTCATGCTGACCCTGAGTCCCGACGACATCCTGCTGGACTGCCATGCCGACGACTGGCGGGCCGCGCTGGACAGCGCCGCCGAGACGCTGCAGCGGTCAGGCCTCGTCACGGCCGGCTACCGTGACGGCCTGCATGCCCGCGAGGCCCAGTCCTCCACCTACCTGGGCAACGCCATCGCCATCCCCCACGGCACCCCGGAGAGCCGCGAGCACGTGAGGGCCACCGGGGTACGGGTGCTGCAGTTCCCCCGCGGCATCGACTGGCACGACGGCCACCGCGTGCATGCCCTGGTGACCATCGCCGCCCAGAGCGACGAGCATCTGGACATCCTGCGCCAGCTCACCCATGTGCTGGACGACGACAGCGTCGCCGAGCGCCTCGCGCAGGCTACCTCGGCGGGGGAGATCGCCGCCCTGCTGTCGAAGGCCGTGGTGGAGGCGCGCCTCGATGCCGACACCCTCTGCCTGGGCTTCCCCGCCCGCGATGTCCGCGAGCTGGCCCTGGCCGGGGCCGCCCGCCTGCGCCAGCTCGACTGCGTGGCCGGAGGCTTCGTCGCGGCGGTGGCCGCAGGCGCCCCGCTGCGACTCGGCCAGGGGCTGTGGCTGGCCACCAGCGACCGTGGCGTGGAGACGCCCGCCCTGGCCCTGGCGACGCCCGCCCCCGCCCTGGCGGAAGACGGCGAACCGGTCGCCGGAGTCTTCTGCCTGGCGGCGCGGGGCGAGGCCCATCGCGGCCTGCTGGAGCGGATCCTGGCCCTGCTGGAGAGCGGCCAGGCGGGGGAGCTCAAGGGGGCCGACGCCGCCACCGTGCTGGGCCGGCTCTCCGGGGAATCCGCCACTGCCCACACCCGGCTGGCCCGGGTCCTCAACGCCCATGGGCTGCACGCCCGTCCGGCCAAGCAGCTGGTGCAGGTGGCTCGCGCCCAGGGCATTGCGATTCGCGTGCGCCTCGCCGAGGGCGGCGGGGAAGCCGTGCCGGCCACCAGCCTGACCAAGGTGATCGGTCTGGGGGCCCGCCGCGGCCAGCAGCTCGCCTTCTCCGCCGAGGGCGAGGGCGCCGAGGCGGCCCTCGAGGCGCTCGACCGCGCCGTCGCCGAGGGGCTGGGCGAGCAGGTCCTGCCCTTCGACGAGAGCCGTGAGCGACTCGCCCCCCGGGAAGCGGCCGCGCCCCTGACGCCCCTGCCCGCCGACCTGCCCCACCCCGGCGTCGCGGCCTCCCCCGGGCTGGCCATCGCCCCGGCCTTCGTGCTGCGCACGCCCCGCTTCGACTATCCCGACCGGGCCGCCGACTCCGCGGCCGAGCGCCGCCGCCTGGAGCAGGCGATCCACGAAGGCGCCACACAGCTGGAGGCCCTGGTGCGCCAGGCGCGCGGTGGCGAGGTCGCCCAAATCCTCTCCATGCACGAGGAGATGCTGAACGACCCCGAACTCCTCGAGGCCGCCGGCGAGGGCATCCGGGACGGCCGCTCCGCCGAGGCGGCCTGGTGGGACGCCATCGAGACCGCGGCCCACGCCCAGGAGATGCTCGCCGACCGGCTGCTCGCCGAACGCGCCGCCGACCTGCGCGACGTCGGTCGCCGGGTGCTGGGGGTGCTCTGCCGGGTCGAGCTGCCGGCGCCGCCGGACCACCCCTATATCCTGATCACCGACGACATCGGCCCCTCCGATGTGGCGCGCCTCGACACCGCCCGGGTCCGCGGCCTGCTCACCGCCCGCGGCGGCGCCACCGCCCACAGCGCCATCCTGGCCCGCGCCCTGGGCATCCCGGCGGTGGTGGGGGCCGGCGAGCGGGTGCTCACCCTTGAGAACGGTAGCGAGCTGATCCTCGACGGCGAGCGGGGCCGGGTGGTTCCCGCCCCCTCCGCCGAACGGCGCGCCGCCGCCGAGCAGCGCCTGGTGGAGCGCGAGCGTCGCGCGGCCGAGGCCTGGGAGGCCCGCTTCGGCGAGGCACGCACCCGCTGCGGCCACCGCGTCGAGGTGGCCGCCAACCTGGGCAACACCGCCCACGCCGCCGATGCGGTGGCGCGTGGCGCCGAGGGCATCGGCCTGCTGCGCACCGAGTTCCTGTTCATGGCCCACGCCCGCGAACCGGACCTCGACACCCAGGTCGGTGAATACCGCGAGGCCCTGGACGCCCTGGACGGCCGGCCGCTGGTGGCCCGCACCTTCGACGTGGGGGGCGACAAGCCGCTCCCCTACTGGCCGATGCCGAAGGAGGACAACCCCTTCCTCGGCCTGCGCGGCATCCGCCTGGCCCTGACCCGGCCCGAGGTCCTCGAGACCCAGCTGCGCGCCCTGCTGATGGCCGCGGCGCCCGCGGATAAATCGGGAACAGCGCCTGCGGCTGGGGTTAATAAAAAGACCCGGCCGCTGCGCATCATGCTGCCCATGGTCAAGGACGTCGGCGAGTTCCGCGCCGCCCGGGCGATCGTCGACCGCCTGCTGGCGGAGATCCCCGAGGCCGAACGCGCTACTGACCTGCAGCTCGGGGTGATGGTCGAGGTGCCGTCCAGCGCCCTGCTGGCCGCCAGCCTCGCCGACGAGGTGGACTTCTTCTCGGTGGGGACCAACGACCTGACCCAGTACACCCTGGCCATCGACCGCGACCATCCCGAACTCTCCGCCCAGGCCGACGGCCTGCACCCGGCGGTGCTGCGGCTGATCGAGATGACCGTGGCCGCTGCCCATGCCCGCGGCAAGTGGGTCGGCGTGTGCGGCGAGCTGGCCTCGGACGCCACCGCCGTGCCGGTGCTGGTGGGGCTCGGCGTCGACGAGCTGTCGGTGAGCGCCCGCCAGGTGCCGCTGGTCAAGGCGCGTCTGCGCGAGTTCGACCTCGCGGAGGCCCGCGACCAGGCCGCCCTGGCGCTGGCCCAGGCCACCAGCGAGGCCGTCCGCGACGCCCTGGAGGTGCGCTGATGGCCCGCGTGCTCACCCTGACCCTGAACCCGGCCCTGGACCTCTCGGTGACCCTCGAGCGACTGGAGCCCGGGGCCGTCAACCGCACCCGTGCCACCCACCTCGCCGCCGCCGGCAAGGGCGTCAACGTGGCCCGGGTACTCGCCGAACTGGGCCACGACGTCACGGTGTCGGGGTTCCTCGGCGAGGAGAACGACGGCCCCTTCCTGCGCGCCTTCGAGGCCCTGGGCGTGGAGGATGCCTTCCTGCGGGTGCCGGGGGAGACCCGAATCAACGCCAAGCTCGCCGAGGCCGACGGCCGGGTCACCGACATCAATGGGCCGGGCGCGCGCATCGACGCCGCCAGCTGGCAACGCCTGCTCGACTGGCTGGACGCCCGCCTGGCCAACGCCGAGCGCCGCCCCGCCGGGGTGGTGATCGCCGGCAGCCTGCCGCCCGGCGTCGCCGCCGAGGACCTGGCAGGCCTGGTGGCCCGGCTGCGCGACGCCGGCCTCGCGGTATGGGTCGACACCAGCGGCGAGGCCCTGGCACGGGCCATCGACGCCCGCCCCACCGCGGTCAAGCCCAACGAACAGGAGCTGGCGGCCTGGGCCGGCACTCCCCTCGACACCGCCGAGACCCGGCTCCGGGCAGCGCTTCGCCTCTACGCCGCCGGCGTCGAGGAGGCGCTGATCTCCGCCGGGCCGGCCGGGGTGCTGTGGATCAGCCGCCGCGGCGCCTGGCAGGCGGTTCCCCCGCGCCTGGCCGTGGCCAGCACCGTCGGCGCCGGCGACACCCTGCTGGCCGCCATGCTGCACGGCATCCTATCCGGCCATACGCCGGAACAGGTCCTGCGCTTCGCCACCGCGCTGTCCGCCGAGTCCGTCCGCCATGTCGGCGTGGGCCATGTCCGCGCCGATGACTTCCCGCAACTCCAGCAACAGACCCGCGTGCGTCGCCTCAACGACGTCGCCGCGGGGGGAGCCCTCGCATGAACGCCATCATCGTCACCGCCTGCCCCAGCGGCCTGGCCACCACCTTCCTCGCCGCCCGCCGCCTGGAGCAGGCCGCCCAGCGTCTCGGCTGGCGGGTCGATGTCGAGATGCACGGCGAACTCGAGCCCGTCACGCCGCTGTCGGCGACCGCCCTGCAGGCGGCCGACCTGGTCATCGTGGCCGCCGACCATGTGCCCGACCCGCAGCGCTTCGCCGGCAAGCGGCTCTTTCAGGCCCCCATCGACCAGGCGCTGCCCGACCCCGCCGCTTTCCTGGCGCGGGCCGAGCGCGAGGCCGAGGCCTTCACCCCGGCCGACGACCCCGCCCCGGCGCTGGCCACCGGCACGGCCCCCGGCTCCGGCGCGCGGATTGTGGCGGTGACGGCCTGCCCCACCGGGGTGGCCCACACCTTCATGGCCGCCGAGGCCCTGAGCGAAGCCGGGAAATCCCTGGGGCACGAGATCCGCGTGGAGACCCAGGGGTCGGTGGGCGCCCAGGACCGGCTCACCGAGGAGGAGATCGCCGCGGCGGACCTGGTGGTCCTGGCCTGCGACATCGAGGTGGACCCTACCCGCTTCGCCGGCAAGCGGGTCTACCGCACCTCCACCGGGGCGGCGCTCAAGAAGCCCCGGGCGACCCTCGAGGCCGCCTTCGAGCAGGCCGAGACGGAACACGCCAACGCACCGGCCGCCGGCGGAGAGGGAAGGAAGGGCGCCAAGGAGAAGGGGGTCTACAAGCACCTGCTCACCGGGGTCTCCTTCATGCTGCCCATGGTGGTGGCCGGGGGGCTGCTGATCGCGCTCTCCTTCGTGTTCGGCATCGAGGCCTTCGAGCAGGAGGGCACCCTGGCCGCGGCGCTGATGCAGATCGGCGGCGGCACCGCCTTCGCCCTGATGATCCCGGTGCTGGCCGGGTACATCGCCTACTCCATCGCCGACCGTCCCGGCATCGCCCCGGGCATGATCGGCGGCATGCTGGCGGCCAATATCGAGGCCGGCTTCATCGGCGGCATCCTCGCCGGCTTCCTCGCCGGGTACGTGGCGCTGGCCGTGACCCGTCACGTCAGGCTGCCGTCCAGCGTCGAGTCCCTCAAGCCGATCCTGATCATCCCGCTGGTGGCCAGCCTGGTCACCGGCCTGACCATGATCTACGTGATCGGCGAGCCGGTGGCGGCGATCCTCGCCACCCTGACCGACTTCCTCGCCGGCATGAGTTCGGCCAACGCCGTGCTGCTGGGCGTGCTGCTGGGTGCCATGATGTGCTTCGACCTGGGCGGGCCGGTCAACAAGGCCGCCTACACCTTCGGGGTCGGCCTGCTCGCCTCCCAGACCTATGCCCCCATGGCGGCGATCATGGCCGCCGGCATGGTGCCGGCCATCGGCATGGGCATCGCCAGCTTCGTGGCACGCCACAAGTTCTCCGAACCCGAGCGCGAGGCGGGCAAGGCGTCGTTCGTCCTCGGGCTCTGCTTCATCAGCGAGGGGGCCATTCCCTTCGCCGCCAAGGACCCGCTGCGGGTCATCCCGGCCTGCATCCTCGGCGGCGCGGTGACCGGGGCGCTGTCGATGCTGGTGGGGGCCCAGCTGATGGCCCCCCACGGCGGCATCTTCGTGCTGCTGATTCCCAACGCCATCACGCCGGCCCTGCTCTACCTGGCCGCCATCGTCATCGGCTCGCTGATCACCGGCCTGGGCTATGCGGCGATCAAGCGCGGCGCCGCGCCGGTGGCGGTGGGCGCCAGTACCTGACCATGGCCGTGGCAGGCCACGGGGGCGGCGAATCGTTGTTTTATTACAAGATAAAGGCGATACGCGCGCGTAGATTGGCCAAATGCCCGCCCATTGGGTAGTATTTTTACATAACAAACCCTCGGCACCCCACCGACCCACAACAACGGAGCGCCCCATGTTCCAGCTTACCCGCAGCGTCACCTGGCAGGCCCTCAAGCAGCTGCACGCGCAGACCGCGGACGACCGCATCCGCGACTACTTCACCGCCGACCCCCAGCGCTTCGAGAAGATGAGCCTGCGCGTCGGCGGCCTGTTCCTCGACTACTCCAAGCATCAGGTCTCCGACGCGGTGCTCGACAAGCTGATCGAGCTCGCCGAGCACTCGGCGCTGGTGCAGCGCCGCGCCCAGATGTTCTCCGGCGACATCATCAACGTCACCGAGGACCGTCCGGTGCTGCACACCGCCCTGCGCAACCTCGGCGAGGGGCCGCTGATGGTCGATGGCCAGGATGTGATGCCGGAGATCCAGCGCACCCGCGAGCAGATCCGCCAGTTCTCCGAGGCGGTGCGCAACGGCGAATGGAAGGGCTACAGCGGCGAGCGCATCCGCGACGTGGTCAACATCGGCATCGGCGGCTCGGACCTGGGGCCCAACATGGCTTGCCGGGCGCTGCTCAAGCACCGCCACCCGGAGCTGAACTTCCACTTCGTCTCCAACGTCGACGGCGCCCACATCCAGAAGGTGCTCAGCCGCCTCGACCCGGCCACCACCCTGTTCATCGTCTCCACCAAGACCTTCTCCACCCAGGAGACCCTGCTCAACGCCCATACCGCCCGGCGCTGGTTCCTGGAGAATGCCGGCCCGGATGCCGACGTGGGGGCGCACTTCATCGCCGCCTCCACCAACAAGAAGGCGGCCATGGCCTTCGGCATCCGCGAGGAGAACGTCTTCGAGTTCTGGGCCTGGGTGGGCGGGCGCTACTCCATGTGGTCCTCCATCGGGCTGCCCATCGCCCTCTCCATCGGCTTCGAGGGGTTCATGGAGCTGCTGGAGGGCGCCTACGCCATGGACCAGCACTTCCTCACCGCCCCCTTCCGCGAGAACATGCCGGTGCTGATGGCGCTGATCGGCATCTGGTACATCAACTTCGTCGGCGCCGAGACCCAGGCCATCGTGCCCTACGACCAGGCCCTGCATCAGCTGCCGGCCTTCCTCCAGCAGCTCGACATGGAGTCCAACGGCAAGTCGGTAGACATCTTCGGCCACCCGGTGGACTACAAGACCGGGCCCATCGTCTGGGGCCAGACCGGCTCCAACGGCCAGCACGCCTTCTTCCAGCTGCTCCACCAGGGCACCCGCTACGTGCCCATCGACTTCATCGCCTCGCTGAAGCCGGAACCCGGCGTCGAGGAGCACCACTTCGCGCTGCTCACCAACATGCTGGCCCAGGCCAACGCCTTCATGGAGGGCAGCCAGAGCGGCAGCCGGCTGGACCCCTACAGCTGCCCCGGCAACCGCCCCTCCAGCGTGCTGCTGCTCGACGAGCTGACGCCGCGGAACCTCGGCGCGCTGATCGCGCTGTACGAGCACAAGGTGTTCGTCCAGGGGGTGATCTGGAACATCAACTCCTTCGACCAGTGGGGGGTGCAGCTCGGCAAGCGCATCGCCGGCGAGATCAGCGAGCGCATCGACGAGCAGAGCCAGGATTTCGACGCCTCCACCCAGGGGCTGCTGGCGCTGGTACGTGGCCACTTCGCGGCCGACGGCGCTCCCCGGGCGAGCGCCGCCGAGCCCGCGGCGAAACCCGCCGGCAAGAGCGGCAAGCGAACGAAGGGCTGATTCGGCATGTAGGGGTAGCGGGGCCGGCAACTGCCGGCCCCGCTGCGTTTCACGCTGACCAGCGACAACATGAAAAAACCCGGCCGCGGGGGGCCGGGGAAAAGGACAGCCACAGGCTGCCGAGAGAGCACAGGGGAGCGCCCTGCCGGGCGCGGGGATTCAGTGGTGGAAGCGCCGGGCCGCCTCGCGTGCCAGCTGGCGGATGCCGTTCCAGTCCTCGGCCTCCACCAGCGAGTTCGGCGTCAGCCAGGAGCCGCCCACGCACATCACGTTCCTGAGCGCGAGGTAGTCCTCGGCGTTGTCGAGGCTGATGCCGCCGGTGGGGCAGAAGCGCGCCTCTGGGATCGGCCCGGCGAAGGCCTTGAGCGCCTTGACGCCGCCGCTGGCCTCGGCGGGAAAGAACTTGAAGCGGCGATAGCCGTACTGCCAGCCGGTCATCAGCTCGGAGACGGTGGCCACGCCCGGCAGCATCGGCACCGGGCTCGAGACGCCATAGCGATAGAGCGCCTCGGTGGTGCCCGGGGTGACCACGAAGTCGGCGCCGGCCTGCTCGGCCTGGCGGTACTGGGCCGGCGTCAGCACGGTGCCCACCCCGATGCTGGCCTGGGGCAGTGCCGCCTTGATGCGGCGGATCGCCTCCAGGGCGCAGTCGGTGCGCAGGGTCACCTCGAGCACGGTCAGGCCGCCCTCGACCAGGGCGGTGGCCAGGGGCACGGCGTCCTCCACGCGCTGGATGGCGAGCACCGGGATCACCTCGGCCTTGAGGCAGATGCTATCGAGTTCGGTGGTGCGGGTGGAGGGCAGCTGCTTGTCGATGGTCATTGATGTCTCTCCATGAGATCAGGGGGCCCAGTAGGTGGCCAGCGGGCAGGCCAGGAAGGCGCGGATCGGCAGTTCGCGGACGTCGTCGCCGGACAGTGCCCTGGCCAGCACGGCGCGCTTGTCGCCGCCGGTGATGTGCAGCACGTGACGGCGGGCCTGGTGCAGGCGGTCGGCGCTGAGCGTGATGCGCGGCTGGGGCTGGCTCGGGGTGCGCACCGCCACCGCCGCGGCGTCGGTGGTCAGCGCCAGGTCGAGCTCGCGGCTGTCGGGGAACAGCGAGGCGGTATGGCCGTCGCCGCCCATGCCCAGCACCACCACGCTGGCCGGCCAGGCGAGCGGTGCCAGGCGGTCGGCCACGGCTTCGGCCCCCTGCTCCGGGGTGGGGTCATGGGTGGTCAGCGGCACGAGGGTCGCCTCGGCGGCGGCCCCCTGCAGCAGGTGCTCACGCACCAGGCGGGCGTTGCTGTCGTCGGCGGACTCGGGTACCCAGCGCTCGTCGGCCAGGGTCACGTCGATGCGTGACCAGGGCAGCGCCATGGCGGCCAACGCCCGGAAGAAGGGCACCGGCGTGGAGCCGCCGGAGACCACCAGCAGGGCGCGCTCCTGGCGGGCCAGGTCGGCACGCAGCGCCTCGGCCACCGCCTCGGCCAGCTGCGCGGCCAGGCGCTTGCGGGAATCGTCGCTCATCTCAGCTCCCCCATGTTCAATAATCCTCATACCAGCTGCGGCCGTCCCGGGTGATCATGGCGGTCTTGAGAGAGGCGCCACGGGCCCCCGGGGCCGGTCGCCATGCTCTAGTAATCTTCATACCAGCTTCGTCCGTCCTGGGTGATCATCGCGATGGAGGCGACGGGCCCCCAGGAGCCGGCCGGGTAGCGGCGTGGCGGCTCGTCGCGATCGGCCCAGGCGGCGATCAGGTTGTCGCACCACTGCCAGGCATGCTCGACCTCGTCGCGGCGCACGAAGAGGTACTGCTGCCCCTTCATCACCTCGAGCAGCAGGCGCTCGTAGGCGTCGGGGATCCGTGACTTGGGGAAGGCGCTGTTGAAGTCCAGGTGCAGCGGGCCGCGGCGCAGGCGCATGCCCTTGTCCAGGCCGCTGTCCTTGGTCAGCACCTCCAGGGCGATGCCCTCCTCCGGCTGCAGGCGGATCACCAGCTTGTTGGCGGCTAGCCCGCGCTGGTCCGGATCGAAGATGTAGTGGGGCTGCTGGCGGAAGTGGATGATGATCTGGGAGAGCTTCTCGGGCATCCGCTTGCCGGTGCGCAGGTAGAAGGGCACGCCGGCCCAGCGCCAGTTCTCGACGCCGGTCTTCATCGCCACGAAGGACTCGGTGTGGCTCTCGGTGTTCGCCCCCTCCTCCTCGAGGTAGCCGGGCACCGACTTGCCGCCGATGGTGCCGGCGGTGTACTGGCCGCGCACCACGTCGCGCCCCAGCATGTCGTCGGTGAAGGGCTTGAGCGCCTTGAGCACCTTGACCTTCTCGTCGCGGATGGCATCGGCGTCGAGGTTGGCGGGGGGATCCATGGCGATCAGGCAGACCAGCTGCAGCAGGTGGTTCTGCACCATGTCGCGCAGCTGGCCGGCGTCGTCGAAGTAGCCCCAGCGCCCCTCGATGCCGACCTGTTCGGCCACGGTGATCTCCACATGGGAGATGTGATTCTGGTTCCACTGGGTGCCGAACAGCGGGTTGGCAAAGCGCAGCGCGATCAGGTTCTGCACCGTCTCCTTGCCCAGGTAGTGGTCGATGCGATAGATGCGCGATTCGGGAAAGACCGCACCGATGGCGTCGTTGACCTCGGCGGAGGACGCGAGGTCATGGCCGATCGGCTTCTCCACCACCACCCGGCTCTGGTCGTCCAGGCTGCCGCTGGCCTCGAGGTGTCGGCAGATGTCGCCGTAGATCCTCGCCGCCACCGAGAGGTAGACCACCATGGGGCGCTCCTGCCCCGCCTGGCGCCAGTCGCGGATGACGGTGTAGCCCTCGGGCTGCGTGAAGTCGAGCTGGCGATAGTCGAGTCGCGAAAGGAAGCGCGCCAGCGCCTGGCGGTCGAGCTCCTCGGCCTTGACGTGGGTCTTGAGCGCCTTCTCGACGCGCCCCTTGAAGCCGTCCAGGTCGAGCTCCTGGCGCGCCAGCCCCAGCAGTCGCGTGCTCGGGTCGAGCAGCCCCTCGCGGTCGAGCTGGAACAGCGCCGGAAAGAGCTTGCGCTGCGCCAGGTCGCCGAGGGCGCCGAACAGCGCCAGGTCGATATCGGTCCTGGCCGCCTGGCCGGATCGGCTGGAGTGACTCATGTGCGCCTCGCTTTTCGTTGGATTACCAAAAAAATACCCACCGAGCGGTCAAAAGGCAAGTTTTTGTTGTAAACTTACAAAACAAACACCCGCCCGACGGGGACGGTTGGCCGCGACCCACCTCCTCGGGCTAGGATAGCCAGCATAATGTAGTTAAATCACTACATCATCTATCCCGGCTAAATCCGCGGCCCTCGCCGCCCGCTGTCATGGAGACCCCCGCCCATCATGGCCAGTCACGACCTGCTCGATCGCATTCGCCAACGCCTCGAGGAACTCAACCGCTCCGAGCGCAAGGTCGCCGACGTCATCCTCGCCGACCCCGGCGCCGCCACCAGCATGAGCATCGCCACCCTCGCCCAGGCGGCCTCGGTGAGCGAGCCCACGGTCAACCGCTTCTGCCGCAGCTTCGATGCCAAGGGCTATCCGGACTTCAAGATCAAGCTGGCCCAGAGCCTGGCCGGCGGCACCCCCTACGTGAGCCGCGCCGTGGAGCCGGAGGACAGCGCCGCCGACTATACCCAGAAGATCTTCGGCGCCACCATCGCCGCCCTGGACGAGGCGCGCCGCCAGGCCGACCCCCAGCGCATCGAGCGGGTGGTGGACTACCTGATCCAGGCCAAGCAGGTGCACTTCTTCGGCCTGGGCGCCTCGGGGGCGGTGGCCCAGGACGCCCAGCACAAGTTCTTCCGCTTCAACCTGCCGGTCACCGCCTACGTGGACGTGCTGATGCAGCGCATGGTGGCCTCGAGCTGCCATACCGGTGACGTGGTGGTGGTGATCTCCTGGACCGGTCGCACCCGGGAGCTGGTCGACATCGCACGGCTGGCCCGGGAGAATGGTGCCGTGGTGCTGGGCATCACCGCGCCGGGGTCGCCGCTGGCCGCCGAGTGCACCGAGACGCTGGAAGTCGCCATCGCCACCCCCGAGGACACCGACCACTACATGCCGATGACCTCGCGGATGATCCAGCTGGCGCTGATCGACGTGCTGGCCACCGGGGTAACCCTGCGCCGCGGCGAGGACTTCCTGGGCCACCTCAAGAAGATCAAGGACAGCCTGCTCGATACCCGCTACCCGGCCGGCCGCCAGGACTGACCGCCCCGGACTTGCCAGGCCCGGGCCCAGCGACAACAATAGCGGCCCGATTCCCCAGCCGGAGCCGCCCCATGCGTCACCTCGCCCTTGCCGCCGCCCTCGCCCTGTTCGCCCAGGGAGCGGCCGCCGAGACCTTCCGCTTCACCGCCATCCCCGACGAGGACCAGGCGCGCCTGGTGGAGCGTTTCGCCAAGGTCGCCGACTACCTGGAGGAGCGGCTCGGGGTCGAGGTGGAGTACGTGCCGGTGAAGTCCTACAGCGCCGCGGTGACCGCCTTCCGCAACGACCAGGTGCAGCTGGCCTGGTTCGGTGGCCTCTCCGGCGTGCAGGCCCGCCGCCTGGTGCCGGGCTCGGTGGCCCTGGCCCAGGGCAGCGAGGATGACGCCTTCATGAGCTACTTCATCGCCCACCACTCCACGGGCCTGGAGCGGGCCGACGCGCTGCCCGACGCGATCGAGGACATGAGCCTCACCTTCGGCTCGCGCACCTCCACCTCCGGGCGCCTGATGCCGGAGCACTTCTTCCGCCAGCGCTTCGATGACGCCGACCCCGAGGCGTTCTTCTCCCGGGTGGGCTACTCCGGCGACCACTCGCGCACCATCGCCCTAGTCGAGGCCGGCACCTGGGACCTGGGCGCGGTGAACTACACCGTGTGGGAGGCCGCGGTGGCCGATGGCCGCGTCGATACCGACCGGGTCGAGGTGATCTGGGCCACCCCGCCCTACCCCGACTACAACTGGACCCTGCGGGGCGACGCCGATGAGCGCTTCGGCGAGGGCTTCACCGACCGGGTGCAGGCCGCCTTCCTGGAGATGGACGACCCCGAGCTGCTGGCGAGCTTCCCCCGCGAGGCCTTCATCCCCGCCGACAACGCCCTCTATGCCCCCATCGAAGAGGTGGCCGAGGAGCTCGGCCTGCTGCGCTGAGGGCCTGACACCATGGAGAGCGAGCAACGCCGCCCGCTGGTCGCCTTCGCGGCCGAGGACCTCGGCCATGGCCGCGACCGTCACGGACGGCTCGACAGCGTGGTGCTGCCCCGCCTGACGCTGGCCCTGCACGAGGGCGAGCGCGTCGCCCTGCTCGGCCAGAGCGGCTCGGGCAAGTCGACCCTGCTCGCCGAGCTGCGCGAGCGGCTCGGCCGGCGCGCCGCCTGGTGCCCCCAGCACCATGGCCTGGTGCCGGCCCTGGCCGTCTACCACAACGTCTACATGGGGCGGCTGCCCGAGCACTCGGCGCTGGCCAACCTGTGGAACCTGGTGCGACCCCTGCGCCAACCCTGGCGGGAGGTGGAGGCGCTGTGCGAGCAGCTGGGGCTCGCGGGCCTGCTGCGCCGCCCGGTGGGCCGGCTCTCCGGCGGCCAGCGCCAGCGGGTGGCCATCGCCCGCGCCCTCTACCAGGGCCGCGCGCTGTTCCTCGGCGACGAGCCGGTGGCCAGCGTCGACCCCCACCAGGCGCTGCGGCTGCTGGCGCTGATCGATGCCCGCCACACCACCCAGGTGGTGGCCCTGCACCAGCGCGAGCTGGCCCTCACCCACTTCGACCGGGTCTGGGGCCTGCGCGACGGCCGCCTGGTGATCGATGCCCCGTCCCGGGACCTGCGCCTGGCCGACCTCGACGCCCTCTACCCCGATGCCGACGCCCCCGCCGGCTCGCCCCGTGAGGCGGCCACACCGGCCATGCCCGGCCCGGAGGCGCTGCCCTGCGCGCGGGGCCGGCCAGCGAGCAGCGCGGTTGTATCCGATCTTCAGGTGGGCGCTGCCCTGCGCGCGGGGCCGGCCATGAGCGAGGCCCTCTCCCGTCATCCCCATCCGGGCCATGGACGCCACTGGTGGCGGGGTGACAGCACCGGGCTGAAGCTCGCCCGCCACACCCTGGCGCTGGTCGCCCTGGCGGTGCTGCTGATGCCCTTCGCCGACCTCGCCATCCACACCCGGGAGCCCTGGACGGAGCTGGGCCGCATGGCCCTGGGCATGGCCTGGCCGGCCTGGGGCTCGCTGGAATCGCCGCTCACCGCCATCGGCCTCACCGTGGCGGTGGCGATCTGGGGCACCCTGGCCGGCGTGGTGCTGGGCTTCCCGCTGGCCCTGCTGTTCGCCCGCTCGCGGCTGGTACGCGCCGGCTGCGCCTTCGTGCGCGCCATCCACGAGCTGTTCTGGGCGCTGCTCTTCCTGCAGGTCTTCGGGCTGTCGGCGCTCACCGCCCTGGCGGCCCTGGCGATCCCCTACGCGGGGATCTTCGCCAAGGTCTATGCCGAGATCCTCGAGCAGGCGCCCCGCGCGCCGCGCGATGCCCTGCCCCCCGGCAGCGGGCGGCTGTCGCGCTTCGTCTACGCCGAGCTGCCGCTGGCCTGGGCGCAGCTGGTCGCCTATACCCGCTACCGCTTCGAGTGTGCCCTGCGTGCCAGCGTGCTGCTGGGCTTCGTCGGGCTGCCGACGCTGGGCTTCCACCTGGAGACCGCCTTCCGCGAGGGGCGCTACCACGAGGCCGGCGCCCTGCTCTGGCTCTTCTACCTGCTGATCGCCAGCCTGCCGTGGTGGGGGCATCGGCGGCTGGTCCCGGTGCTGCTGGTGGGCGGGGCCTGGCTGCTCGGCCCCTGGCCCAGCGTGGATGGCGCCCTGCTGTGGCGCTTCGTCTCCGAGGACATCTGGCCGCCGGCGCTGCTCGCCGGGGACTGGGCGGGGCTCACCGCCTGGCTGTCGCGGATTCCCGCCCTGGGGCCGGCCATCGGCAATACCCTGCTGCTGGGGCTGCTGGGCACGGTGGGGGCGCTGGCGGTGGCGCTGCTGCTCTGGCCGCTGGCCAGCCGCCACTTCGGCAACCGCGCCAGCCGGCTGGCCGGCCGGGGCCTGCTGGTGGCGCTGCGCTCCACCCCGGAGCTGATGCTGGCCTTCCTCTTCCTGCTGCTGCTCGGCCCCTCGCTGCTGCCGGCCTGGCTGGCGCTGGCCCTGCACAACGGGGCGCTGATCGCCTTCCTGGTGGCGCGCCACGCCGATGCCCTGGCCCCCGGCATGCCCGGGCTGCCGGCCTCCGGCCGCTATGCCTACGAGCTGCTGCCGCGGCTCTATCCGGGAATGCTGGCGCTGCTCTACTACCGCGCCGAGGTGATCCTGCGCGAGACGGCGATCCTGGGGATGCTGGGGGTGGCGACGCTCGGCTTCTACATCGAGGAGGGGTTCGACTACCTGCTGTTCGACGTGGCCTTCTTCCTGCTGCTGGTCACCGCGGCGCTGAACATTGCGGTGGACGCCCTCTCGCGGCGGCTGCGGCCGAGAGAGGCGCCCATCGAGGATCCCTGCTCGCGCTAGACAGGGCTCAGTAGCTGTAGTCGCCGACCACCAGGGCGGTGACGGTGATCTCCACCTTCAGCTCGTCGGCGGGCATCGGGGCACAGACGCAGGTGCGCGCCGGCGCGTGGCCGGTGGGCACCCAGGCATCCCAGACCGCGTTCATGGCGGCGAAGTCGTGGCCCTCCTTCAGGTAGATCGTGGCCGAGAGCAGGTGCTCGCGGTCGGAGCCGATCTCCTTGAGGAGGTCATCGAGGCGGCCCAGCATGCTCTCGGTCTGGGCGGTGATGTCGCCATGGCGCGCCTCGGGGCCGGCCACCTGGCCGCACAGGTAGGCGACGCCGTTGTGGATCACGGCGCGGCTCATGCGCGCCTTGGTGTCGTGACGGATGATGGTCATGGGAACTCCTCATGCAGTGGCGGCCAGCTGGTAACATGGCCCCGATGGATTCGACCGTCACATCATGCCAGCGCCAGAGGAGGGCGTCATGGGCTACCGCCTGCTGCTGCGGGATCATCGCGGCCTGATCGGCATCGCCTTCCTGGCGATGTTCACCTCGAGCCTCGGCCAGAGCTTCTTCATCGGGCTCTTCCAGGCCCCGATCAGCGCGCGCCTCGGCCTCACCGCCGGCCAGTTCGGCACCACCTATGCGCTGGTCACCCTGATCGCCGGCTTCGCCGTGCTGCGCCTGGGGCCCGCCATCGACTGGATACCGCCGCGGCGCTTCGCCCTCATGGTGCTGGGCGGCCTGCTGGCGGGGGCACTGCTGCTGACCCTCTCGCCCTGGTGGGGGCTGGGGCTGCTCGGCCTGGGGCTGGTCCGGTTCTGCGGCCAGGGCATGATGCCCCACCTGGGGAACACCCTGGCCGGTCGCGAGTTCACCGAGCTGCGCGGCCGGGCCCTGGGGCTCACCAGCCTCGGCATGATGCTCGGGGAAACGGCGCTGCCGCCCCTGGTGGCGGCGCTGCTGGTGTGGCTGGGCTGGCAGGAGCTGTGGGGGCTGTTCGGGCTGGTGCTGGCCCTGGCCTGGACGGCGGTACTGCTGCGCGCGCCCTGGCCGGACGCGCCCCGGAGCCGCCCGGCACGGGGGCAGCGGCGGGAGGGCCCTCGCCCGTTCCGCGACGGTCGATTCTGGCGGCTGCTGCCGCTGCTGATGATCCTGCCGGTGACCATGACCGGGCTGTTCATCTACCAGGCACAGATGACCGCCGACCTGGGCAGCTCCCTGGGCGTCTACGCCCTGGCACTCACCGGCATGGGCCTGGCCAAGCTGCCCGGCGCCCTGTTCGGCGGCCGCTTCGTCGACCGCCTGGGGCCGGTGCGCCTGGCCCGGCTCTACCTGCTGCCCTTCGCCCTGGCCCTGGGGCTGGCCATGCTGATGGGCGGCCACCTCGGCGTCTGGGCGCTGATGGTGGGCGGCGGCCTGGCCATGGGCGCCCAGGAGCCCATTGCCACCAGCGTGCTGGTGCGCATCTGGGGAGCCGAGCACCTGGGCACGGTTCGCGCCACCCTGAGTGCCTGCATGGTCTTCTCCACCGGCCTGGCGCCGGCGGTACTGGGCATCGCCCTGGATCTCGGCGCCCCCTTCGGCGCCATCCTCGGCGGCATGCTGGCCTTTCTCCTGGCCGGCTGGTGGCTGGCCCAAGGCGTACTGACGACCCTGAAGGCGGCACGCTGATCCCGCCTGCGACTCAGTGGCTGACCCCGGGAATCTCCACCTGGCGCGGACAGGCCGTGCCGTCCGGGCCGAACAGGTGGCAGCGCTCGCCGGCAAGCCCCAGGGGGACCGCCTGGCCATCCTCGAGGGCCGTCAGGCCATCCAGCCGCCGGGTCAGGGTTCCCTCGACGCCCGCCACCCTCAGGTGGGCCAGGGTCTCGTAGCCCAGCTTCTCGGCCACCATCAGCCGGGCCGACAGGGTCGCCTCGGCCTGCTCCGGGGCCACGAAGTCCTCGGCACGCACCCCCAGGGTCGCCCGCTCGCCAGCGGTGAGCCCCCGGCCATCCACCGCCACCCGCAGCGGCTCGCCGCCGGGCAGGCGCACGGTCGTGTGCTGCCGGCCCGGCTCGACGACCTCGACCTCGAGGGTGTTGATGCGCGGCGAGCCGATGAACTCGGCCACTTCCCGGGTCCGGGGGAAGTGGTAGAGCGACAGCGGCGGGCCGACCTGGGCGATGCGCCCCCGGGAGAGCAGCACGATGCGGTCGGCCAGGGTCATCGCCTCCACCTGGTCGTGGGTGACGTAGATCATGGTGGCCTTGAGGCGCTTGTGCAGCTCGGCGATCTGCACCCGCATGTCCACCCGCAGCGCCGCATCCAGGTTGGAGAGCGGCTCGTCGAACAGGAACACCGCCGGCTCCTTGACCAGGGTCCGGCCGATGGCCACCCGCTGCCGCTGGCCGCCGGAAAGGTCCCGGGGCCTGCGGTCGAGCAGTTCGGTGAGGTGCAGCATCCCGGCGGCATGGTCCACCCGGCGCCGGATCTCCGCCTTGTCGGTGCGCGCCAGCTTGAGCCCGAAGGCCATGTTCTCGGCCACGCTCAGGTGCGGGTAGAGGGCATAGGACTGGAAGACCATGCCGATGTCACGCTCCTGGGGCGGGATCTCGTTGATCCGTTCACCGTTCAGGCACATCTCCCCCCGGGTGATCTCCTCGAGGCCGGCGATCATGCGCAGCAGGGTCGACTTGCCGCAGCCGGAGGGGCCGACGAAGACCACGAACTCCCCGTCCTCGATGGTCAGGTCGATATCGCGCGAGATCTCGATGCCGTCGAAGGCCTTGCCGATGCCTTCCAGTGTCAGACGTCCCATGCCAGGTCCTCCTCAGCGGGGCAGCGCGCGATGGCGATGCCGTGGGCGGGTAGGGAAACGCGGCCCTCGGCCCAGCGGCCGTTGACCAGTGCCGGCGCCTCGACCAGTGCCTCGGCCACGGCGGGCGCCGGCAGGGTGCGCGCCTCGGCCTTGAAGTTGAGCGCGACCAGCAGCCGCTCGCCGGGTTGGCTGGAGGGGTGGTAACGCTCCAGGCAGAGCACGCCGTCGCGCACCGGGTGGTAGCGGATCTCGCCCCTGACCAGGGCCGGCTGGATGCGGCGGAAGGCCAGGAAGGCGCGGTAGGCGTTGAGCAGCGAGTCGGGATCGCGCTCCTGCTGGTCCACGGCCAGGGCGAGGTGCGCCTCGGGCACCGGCAGCCAGGGTGTGGCGGTGGAGAAGCCGCCATGCCGGGCATCGGCGACCCAGGGCTGAGGGGTGCGGCAGCCGTCGCGGCCCTTGTAGGCCGGCCAGAAGGTGATGCCGGCCGGATCCACCAGCTGCTCGAAACGCAGTTCGGCCTCGGTCAGCCCCAGTTCCTCGCCCTGGTAGAGGCAGACGCTGCCGCGCTGGGTAAGCAGGAAGGCCAGGTAGAGGCGCAGCTTGGCCTGATCGCCCTCGGCGTCCCAGCGGGTCGCCAGGCGGGTCACGTCGTGGTTGCCCAGCGCCCAGCAGGGCCAGCCATCCGCGATGCGCGCCTCCATCCCGGTGAGGGTCGCATGCAGGAACTCGGGGTCGTGGCGCTCGCCGAGCAGGTCGAAGGAGTAGGCCATGTGCAGGCGGTTGCCGCCGCGGGTGTACTCGGCCATCACGCCGAGCGAGTCGTCGTCGCCCACCTCGCCGACGCTGGTGGTGCCGGGGTATTCGTCGAGCAGGGCGCGCAGCCGCTCCAGGAACGCCAGGTTCTCGGGCTGGGTCTTGTCGTACAGGTGCTGCTGGAAACCGTAGGGGTTGTCCGGACGCACCCCGATGAACCCCTCGACCAGCTCCTCGCGGGGCGGGTTGTCGCGGATCTCGCCATGGGTGCAGAAGTTGACGGCATCCAGGCGGAAGCCATCGACCCCGCGCTCCAGCCAGAAGCGCACCTCGCCGAGGATCGCCTCGACCACCTCGGGGTTGCGGAAGTTGAGGTCGGGCTGCTCCACCAGGAAGTTGTGCAGGTAGTACTGGCAGCGGCGGGTGTCCCACTGCCAGGCGGACCCGCCGAAGATCGACTGCCAGTTGGTCGGGGGGGCGCCATCCGGCCTGGGGTCGGCCCACACGTACCAGTCGGCGCGAGGGTTGTCGCGGCTCGCCCGGCTCTCCTGGAACCAGGCATGCTGGTCCGAGCTGTGCGACAGCACCTGGTCGATGGTCACCTTGAGGCCGCGGGCATGGGCGGCCTCCACCAGGCGGTCGAAGTCGTCGAGGGTGCCGAACATGGGGTCGACGCCGCGGTAGTCGCTGATGTCGTAGCCGAAGTCCTTCATCGGCGAGGTGAAGAAGGGCGACAGCCAGATGGCGTCGACGTTCAGGGAGGCGATGTAGTCGAGGCGCTCGATGACGCCCTTGAGGTCGCCGATGCCGTCGCCGTTGGCATCCATGAAGCTGCGCGGGTAGATCTGGTAGATCACCGCGCCGCGCCACCAGTCGGCGCCCTGCCGACCCAGAATCCGTGTCATGCGTCCTGTCCTCCATCATGCGTGGGCCACGCGCCGGAACCCGGCCATGGCAAGGGTCAGGCACATGGTGCGCCGCAGCGGCCAGGAGGACATCCTCCCGGGGACGGAGGGGGCGGCGTAGTCGGGGGGCGGAGGTTACTCCCCCTGAATGCGCGAGAGCAGGTCGGCGGCCAGTGCCACGGCCTCCTCGCGGCGACGGATGCCCTGCTTCTGGTAGAGGCTGCGGATATGCGTCTTGACCGTGGTGGGCGCCACCGACAGCTGGTCGGCGATCTGTTCGTTGGAGAGGCCGGCATGGATCAGGCCGAGGATCTGCCACTCGCGCCGGGTCAACGGCGAGACCCGGATCAGCTCGGGCACGTCGGGGCGCGCGACGATATCGGCGATCACCGACTCGTCGAGCATCAGCCGCACCGCGCTGGTGAAGTCGCGCTGGCGCCGGGCCAGCTCGAGCAGCCGCTCGGCATGGCGGCGAGCCAGCGGCTCCAGCGCGTCCCCGGCGAGCAGCTCGATGAGCATCTCGGGCAGGGCCGATCCCAGCCTCAGGAAGCTCCCTGTCAGCCCCGTGCGGGTGGCCAGGACCAGGGCCTCGCGCAGGTGCTCGAGGCCCTCCTCACGCTGCCCGCGCTGCCAGGCCAGGGCCGCCAGGCAAAGCCGGTTGCGATTGGTGTCGGTGACCAGCCCCAGCGACTCGGCCCGACGCTGCAGCGCCTCGAGCAGCCCGGCGGCCTCGTCGTGGCGGCCGAGAAGGGTCAGCGCGCGGGCATGGTTGCGCAGGTTGCACTGGGCGAAGTGGTTGGTGGCCGCCTGGGGATCGCCGGGGGGCGCCTCCTGCCACCAGCGTGCCACGGCGTCCAGATCACCGTTGGCCTGCCACCAGGCCAGCAGGGTGGCATGGGCATTGGCCTGCCAGTCGGCATGGTAGTCGCCCTCGGCCAGGATCTGGCGCAGGCGCCGCACGTGGTCGGCGCACTGGGCCTGGTCGCCGCGGGAGAGCGCGAGCTTGGCGAGGCTGACGTGGCACTGCAGGGTCCAGCGCTTGCCCTGCCGGTCGAGTACCGCGATCCCGGCCAGCGCCGCCTGCTCCGACTCGTCCAGGCGCTGCCACTCCCACAGCAGCTGGCTGCGGATGCGGTAGAGGAACTCCGCCACCGGCAGCCGATCCAGGCCGCTGCGCTCGATATGGGCCAGGGCGCGCTCCTGGACGTCATGGGCGGCCTGCAGCCGGCCCTGGGCGACCAGGGTCTCCGACTGGTGACAGAGCGACCAGAGCAGCAGCCGGTCGTCGCCGATGCGGGTGGCCTCGCGCTCCACCTCGGCCACCTCCCCGAGCGAGGCCTCGAGGTGGCCCTGGACGAATCGCGCCTCGGCGCGTATCGCCGCCGCCGAGGCGGGCGTGGACGCCAGGTAGCGGGCCGGCAGGGTCAGGGCCTGCTCGGCCAGGGGGGCGGCCCGATCGGCGTTCCCCTCGTTGATGGCCAGCTGGGCGCGCAGGGTCGCGAACTCGGCGGCCAGCGTCTGCCACTCGGGCGCCTCGAGCTGGGCCTCGATCCAGTCGATGGCCCGCCGGGTACGCCCGAACTGGTACTGGGCATGGGAGACCCAGCCCTGCAGCAGGGCCAGTTTCGGCGCGGCGGCCAGCCGCGTATCGCCCAACCGGTCGAGGGCACGCGCCAGCAGCGAGAAGTGCCCCCCGGCCAGCAGGGAGGGCCCCTGGGCCTCGACCTGGGCGGCCAGGGCCTCCGGGTCGTCGGCCTCGATGAGCTGGGCCAGGGCCAGCGCCGGCTCGCCCAGCGACAGCCACGCCTCACCGGCGCGCCGGTGGAGCGCCCGCTGGCGCGACAGGCTCAGCTCATGGCGACGAAAGCACAGGTAGCGGGCGAACAGCGGATGCAGGCGCAGCCAGTGATCGTCGGGGTCGGGACGCTCCAGGAACAGGCCGGCCTGCTCCAGGGCCTCGAGCCGCTGGGAGAGGCCGTCCCCCTCCAGCAGCCTCGCCACCAGGGGGGGCGAGAAGCGCTCCAGCACGCCCAGCTGCAGCAGCAGCTCGCGGTCGCCGACATCGATCAGGTCATCGAACCAGGCGACGAAGTCGGGATGCGGGCCGTCGAGCCGGTCCACCAGGCGGTCGAATCCCGCCCGGGTGGTGGTCCGCTGGATCAGCCAGTCGAGCGCCATGGCCCAGCCGCCGGTGCGGCGCAGGGCGCGCTCCAGGCTGACCCGGGTCGGCGGGAAGCTCAGCTGTTCGGCACAC
Organism: Halomonas campaniensis; assembly: GCF_014193375.1. Taxonomy (GTDB): domain Bacteria; phylum Pseudomonadota; class Gammaproteobacteria; order Pseudomonadales; family Halomonadaceae; genus Halomonas; species Halomonas campaniensis. The sequence goes on along the minus strand of NZ_JACHZF010000002.1, from coordinate 131,433 downwards.
AGGGTCTGGGCTTCCTCCAGGTCGAAGGCAAGCTCGGCCATGCCGATCTCCTCCAGTTCGCCGCGCAGCCGCAGCGCCGGGAGCCCCAGGGCCGGGCGGCGGCGGGAGATCACGGTGAGGGTCAGCCAGGGCGGCTGGTGGCGCAGCCAGGTCACCAGGGCGGCGAGGATTGCGGTCTCGGTGAGGTGCTCGAAGCCATCGAGCACCAGCCGTGCCGGCGGCGCCACGGCGGGCAGCGCGGCAAGCCAGGCCTCCATGGCATCGTCCAGGCCGGCGCCCTCCTCGAGCGGCGCGAGAGGGGCGTCACAGAGCTCGCCGAGCATGGCCCGGAAGCCCTCGGCGAAACGCCGCGGCACGTCATCACGGCCGTCCAGCCTCAGCCAGGCGGCACGCTGCTCCAGGGCAGGCAGGCGCTCGGCCACCAGGGTGCTCTTGCCATAGCCGGGAGGCGCCTCGACCACCAGCAGGCGGACCCGCTCGTCGAGCACGAAGTGATCGTTGAGGCGCGAGCGCGCCACCAGCGACAGGGGCAGCACCGGGGGCGCCAGCTTGTTCGGGATCAGCGTCATGACGGCTCCCTGGCATCGCATGGGCCTGCGAAAAGCCCGCGGCCAGGGCCGCGGGCAAGGATCGAAACAGCCGACAGGGCCCGGCCGGCGCCGGGCCCCTGCCATCAGAACCAGACTTCGGTCTGGACGCCGAAGCTCCACTGGCCCCCGGTGAAGCCGTCCTCGCCGAAGCTGCCGCCGTACTCGTTCAGCTCCTCGCTCCAGTCAGTGTAGGAGGCAAACAGGCGGATCTCCGGGCGCTGCCAGAAGCCGCCCACCTGGGGCTTGAAGGTCGGGGCAAGGGTGAACTTGCCGAAGTCGCCCTTCACGGCGTTGCCGCCGGCGCCCTGGTCGAGGTCCATGTACTGGTAGCTGGCCTCGTACTGCATCTCGAAGTTCTCGGTCAGCTCGTTGGCCAGGCGCACGTTGAGGCCCGCCCAGTTGAACTCGTCGCCCTGCACGTAGCGATCCCGGCTGGTCTCGGCGAGGATCGAGGGGGCCACGCGCCAGTTCGGCGCCAGGTAGGTGGTGCCGTAGAGGCCGAGGCGGGTCGCCTGAGCGTCATCGGTGAGGCTGCCGTCGGCGCCCAGCACCTTGGCCTCGGCGCCCAGGCCCTGGCCATGGATCAGCGCCGCCTTGAAGTTGCCCTCGGCAAGGCCGAAGAAGCTGTCGCCGTGGTAGGCCACCATGGTATGGAAGCCGCTGTCGGCGGCCGTCTGGCCCACCTCGATGTCACGCTCGTCGTTGTCGGCGGCGGAGAGGCCGCTGACCATGAACTGCCAGTTGCCTACATAGTTGTTGGAGGTGAGGATCAGGCTGTCGGTGCTGCCCGGGTCCTCGCTGCCGATGATATCGAAGTCGCTGAAGCTGCGACCGTAGAGCGACAGGTTGGAGGTCCAGTTCTCGGCCAGCTGCATGTCGTAGATACCCGCGCCGGTGCCGGCCAGGAAGATGAAGTCGCTGTCGATCCAGTGGATGTCGAAGTTGTCGCGATCGAAGCGCTTGCCGGCCCAGATCGAGGCGTTCTCGAAGACCCCGGTGAAGCTCGGCAGGTCGCTGAACTCGGCATAGACCTGGCGCACGTTCAGGTTCGATTCGTCGGCGGTCCAGTCGTTGCTGGTGCTGACAGAGTCGGCGAGCATCATGCGGTAGTGGGCCCGGGCGCCGTTGTCGTAGCGCATCCGGTAGTTGAAGATGCCCTCGACATAGGTATCCCCCTCGTTGCCCAGGCGCCCCACGGCACCGCCCAGCGGCCCGGCGGGCGTCACGTAGGGGCCGCCCGGCAGGCTCTTGCCATCCTCGCCCAGCAGCAGCCCGGAGCGGGCATAGGCGTTGAAGGAGAAGCCCTCCTCGCCGCTGGCCTGGCGCTCGACCCTGGCCAGGCGCGCCTCGAACTCGTCGGCGGAGAGCCGCCCGTCGGCCTCGGCCTCGGCGATCGCGGCGCGCTGCTCCGCGGCATCGGCACGCTGCTCCGCGGCGGCGATACGCGCCTCGAGCTCGGCCAGGCGCTGCTCCAGCCCGTGGCTGTCGGCGCTGGCGGCGCCACTCAGCGCCACGCCGGCGGCGGTGATGGCAATGGCGAGGGGGGTCTTGAACATGACGGCATTCATGGTGATGTCATCCCTTGTTGTTGTGGACTGTCGCCCATGCCGGCCCCGGTCTGTATCGATTCAGTTCCGCGACGTGCCAGACGCGGCGGGAGCCGGGGAAGGCGGCTGGACAAGCCAATCGAAACTTAATCGTTTAAGCCCACCCCCTCAACGCCGAGGGCGCAGAACGCGACCAATGTCTAATGCAGCCCTCCGCGGCCGAAGCCATCTTAGCCAGACCCTGGCCACCCTTCGCCGGCGAGGTAAGCAAGCGCTCACGCCCGGGCGCCAGGACGCGCGGCCAGGGTTCGACAAAAGTCTAGGTTGATGGGGCCAGGGCCATGGTCTTAACTGTCGCCACGAACTTAATCGTTTAAGACCCGCCATTCACAACAACAAGCCGACGAGGATTATCCCATGCTCAAGACGCCTCTCATCACCGCCATCGCCCTGGGTTCCGCCGCGCTGGCCGGCACCGGCCACGCCCAGGCGGCGGACCTGACCATCTCCTGCGGCGCTGTCGGCGCCGAGCTGACCCTCTGCGAGGAGGGCGTGCGCGCCTGGGAGGAGCAGACCGGCCACGAGGTCGATATCGTCTCCACCCCCAACTCCTCCACTGAACGCCTGTCGCTCTACCAGCAGATCCTCTCCGCCAACTCCAGCGACATCGACGTGATGCAGATCGACGTGGTCTGGCCGGGCCTGCTCGCCACCCACCTGCTCGACCTGCGCGAGGCGCTGGGTGACGAGGCCGGCGAGGGGCACTTCCCCGCGATTGTCGAGAACAACACCGTCGATGGTCGCCTGGTGGCGATGCCCTGGTTCACCGATGCCGGGGTGCTCTACTACCGCAAGGACCTGCTCGAGAAGTACGGCTTCGAGGCGCCCGGGACCTGGCAGGAGCTCACCGAGATCGCCCGCGAGATCAAGGCGGCCGAGCGCGAGGCCGGCAACGACCGCATGCACGGGTTCGTGTTCCAGGGGCGGGCCTACGAGGGCCTGACCGTCAACGCCCTGGAGTGGGTGGCGAGCCACGGCGGCGGCGCCCTGGTGGAGCCCGACGGCGAGATCAGCATCAACAACCCCCGCGCCGCGGCCGCCCTGGACCTGGCGGCCAGCTGGGTCGGCGATATCGCCCCCGACGGGGTCCTCAACTACACCGAGGAGGAGGCCCGCGGGGTCTTCCAGGGCGGCAATGCCGTGTTCATGCGCAACTGGCCCTATGCCTGGTCCCTGGCCCAGAGCGAGGGCAGCGAGGTGCGCGACAAGGTCGGCGTGACCCAGCTGCCGGCGGGCGGCGATGGTCAAGGCGCCGCGGCTTCGGGCGGCGAGAACAGAAGCGCCGCGGGCCTGGGCGGCTGGAACCTGGCAATCTCCCGCTACAGCGAGAATCCCGAACTGGCCGTGGACCTGGTCGCCTTCCTGACCGGGCATGACGAGCAGAAGCGTCGCGCCATCGCCGGCGCCTACAACCCGACCCTCGAGGCCCTCTACCAGGACGAGGAGGTGCTGGAGGCCGTGCCCTTCTTCGGCGAGCTCTACGACACCTTCGTCAACGCCGTGGCCCGCCCCTCGGCGGTGACCGGTGACGCCTACGGCCGGGTCAGCAACGCCTTCTTCAGCGCCAGCCATGACGTGCTCTCCGGCAGCCGCAGCGGCGAGCAGGCCGTGGCCGACCTCGAGCGCGAGCTCTCGCGCGTCAAGCGCCGCAACTGGTAACCGGGAGCCTTCCCATGACCTCAACCGTCAACGACAGCGCGCCCGCCGCGGCGCGCCCCGTCTCCGGCCAGTACCGCAGCACCAAGGTACGCCGCCAGCGGGTACGCGCCGCCTGGACCTTCCTGGCGCCGATGCTGGTGACCCTGGCCCTGGTGGCCGGCTGGCCGCTGATCCGCACCTTCTATTTCAGCTTCACCGATGCCTCGCTGTCGGACCTCGGCAACGTCTTCTTCATCGGGCTGGAGAACTACCTGGTCCTGGACGATGGCCGCTGGTACGGCGTGCTGGCCGACCCCGTCTGGTGGCGCTCGGTGTGGAACACCTTCTTCTTCGCCATCGTCTCGGTGTCGCTGGAGGTGGTGTTCGGGGTGATCGTCGCGCTGATCCTCAACGCCGAGTTCAAGGGCCGCACTCTGGTGCGCGCCGCGGTGCTGATCCCCTGGGCGATACCCACCATCGTCTCGGCGCAGATGTGGGCCTGGATGCTCAACGACCAGTTCGGGATCATCAACGAGCTGCTGATGACGCTGGGCATCATCGCCGACCCCATCGCCTGGACGGCCGACGCCAGCTACTCCATGTGGGCGGTGATCATGGTCGACGTGTGGAAGACCACGCCCTTCGTCGCCCTGCTGGCGCTGGCCGCCATGCAGATGCTGCCCAAGGACTGCTACGAGGCCGCCGAGGTGGACGGCATCCACCCGGTCCGGGTGTTCTTCAGGGTCACCCTGCCGCTGATCACCCCGGCGCTGATGGTGGCGGTGATCTTCCGCCTGCTCGACGCCCTGCGGGTGTTCGATGTCATCTACGTGCTGACCTCGAACTCCACCAGCACCATGTCCATGTCGATCTACGCCCGCCAGCAGCTCGTCGAGTTCCAGGACGTGGGCTACGGCAGCGCCGCCTCGACCCTACTGTTCCTGATCATCGCCCTGGCGACCATCGCCTATCTCTACCTGGGCCGCAAGCAACTCAACCTGGGAGGTGACGCATGACCTCGCGCCGGTTCAACAAGCTCGCCGCACGGGTCGGCTTCTGGGGGCTGGTGGCCCTGGTGGTGGTGGTCGCGGTGTTCCCCTTCTACTACGCGGTGATCACCTCCCTGAAGCCCTCCGGCGACCTCTTCCGGGTCGAGCTGTGGCCCAGCACCTGGGATCTCGCCAACTACGTGCAGGTGTTCACCCAGCGCAGCTTCATCCAGGCGATCTTCAACTCGATCCTGGTCGCCACCAGCGTGGTGTTCATCGCCCTGCTGCTCGGCATCACCGCCTCCTACGCCCTGGGCCGGGTGCGCTTCCGCGGCCGCTCCACGGTGCTGCTGGTGATCCTGGGCGTGTCGATGTTTCCCCAGGTGGCGGTGCTCTCCGGGCTCTTCGAGGTGATCCGCGCGCTCAACCTCTACAACAACCCGGGCGGCCTGATCCTGAGCTACACCATCTTCACCCTGCCCTTCACCGTCTGGGTGCTGACCACCTTCATGCGCCAGCTGCCCATGGAGCTCGAGGAGGCGGCGATCATGGACGGGGCCACCCCCTGGGTCACCATCACCAAGGTGTTCCTGCCGCTGATGTGGCCGGCCATGGCGACGACAGGGTTATTAGCCTTTATCGCCGCCTGGAACGAGTTCCTGTTCGCCCTGACCTTCACCCTGACCGACAGCCAGCGCACCGTGCCGGTGGCCATCGCCCTGCTCTCCGGCGGCAGCGCCTACGAGCTGCCCTGGGGCCCGATCATGGCCGCCTCGGTGATCGTCACCGTGCCCCTGGTGGTGCTGGTGATCATCTTCCAGCGGCGCATCGTCTCGGGGCTGACCGCCGGTGCCGTCAAGGGCTGAGGCCTCCATTCACCCTGTCAAATATGGAATCCCCCATGCAGGACAACACCTTCTGGTGGCGCGGTGGCGTCATCTACCAGATCTACCCGCGCAGCTTCATGGACGCCAACGGCGACGGCATCGGCGACCTGGCGGGCATCACCGAGAAGCTCGACTACGTGGCCTCGCTCAACGTGGACGGGATCTGGCTGTCGCCCTTCTTCACCTCGCCGATGCTCGACTTCGGCTATGACGTCAGCGACTACCGCGACGTGGACCCGATGTTCGGCACCCTGGCGGACTTCAAGGCGCTGCTGGCCCGGGCCCATGCGCTGCGCCTGAAGGTGATCATCGACCAGGTGATCAGCCACACCGCGGAGGCGCACCCCTGGTTCCAGGAGAGCCGGCAGGACCGCACCAATGCCAGGGCCGACTGGTACGTGTGGGCCGACCCGAAGCCGGACGGGACACCGCCCAACAACTGGCTGTCGATCTTCGGCGGCCCGGCCTGGACCTTCGACCCGCGCCGGCGCCAGTACTACCTGCACAACTTCCTGAGCAGCCAGCCGGATCTCAACTTCCATCACCCGGAGGTGAGAGCCGCCCAGCTGGACAACATGCGCTTCTGGCTGGAGCTGGGGGTGGACGGCTTCCGCCTGGACACCGTCAACTTCTACTTCCACGACGCCGAGCTGCGTGACAACCCGCCGGTCCCCGAGGGGGAGGCCAAGACCCTGGGCGCCCCGGAGGCCAACCCCTACACCTGGCAGCGCCATGTCTTCGACCTGAGCCGCCCGGAAAACCTCGACTTCCTGCGCGAGCTGCGCGCGCTGATGGACGAGTACCCCGGGACCACCACGGTGGGCGAGATCGGCGACGACAACCCCCTCGAGCGCATGGCCGAATACACCGCCGGCGGCGACAAGCTGCACATGGCCTACACCTTCGACCTGCTCAACAAGCCCCACTCGGCGGCCTATCTCCGCGAAGTGATCGAGCGCTTCCAGCGCCTGGCCGGCGATGCCTGGCCCTGCTGGGCGATCTCCAACCACGACGTGGAGCGCAGCGCCAGCCGCTGGGGCGCCGGCCAGGACCCGGTGGCCTACCCCGCCGTGATGCTGGCGATGCTCTTCTCGCTGCGCGGCAGCGTCTGCCTCTACCAGGGCGAGGAGCTGGGCCTGCCCGAGGCCGAGGTGCCCTTCGAGCGCATCCAGGACCCCTACGGCAAGGTGCTGTGGCCGGAGTTCAAGGGCCGCGACGGCTGCCGGACCCCGATGCCCTGGACCGATGCCGAGAGCGGCGGCTTCACCACCCCGGGCGTCGAGCCCTGGCTGCCCGTGGAGGCGCGCCACCTGCCCCTCTCGGTGGCGCGGCAGGAGGACGACAGCGCGTCGGTGCTCAACGCCACCCGCCGCCTGCTGGCGTTCCGCGCCAGGCACCCGGCGCTGTTCGACGGCGAGCTGCGCCTGGTCGACGTGGGCGACGGGCTGCTCGGCTTCGTCCGCGAAGGGGCGGGCGAGCGGATCCTGTGCCTCTTCAACCTGACCGCCGAGCCCCGGGAGACCCGGCTGCCGCTGGCGGTCGACCACGCCCTCGAGGGCCATGGCTTCACGGCCTCCCTCGACGGCGACACCCTGCGGCTGCCGGCCTACCAGGCCGCCTGGTTCGCGGTATCCTGAACGATCGCCGCCCACGCCGGCAGCTCACCATAGCAGCTCACCATAACAACAGGCCGGCCCCGACGAGGACGCCAAGGGCGCGGGGCCGGCAAGGAGTCATCAGATGGCAAGCGTCACTCTCGACAAGATCAACAAGATCTTCGGCAGCACCCACATCATCAAGGATGTGGACCTGGATATCGGCGACGGCGAGTTCGTGGTCTTCGTCGGCCCCTCGGGCTGCGGCAAGTCGACCCTGCTGCGGCTGATCGCCGGGCTGGAGTCGATCAGCGACGGCACGCTCAGCATCGGCGAGACGGTGGTCAACGAGCTGCCGCCCCGGGAGCGCGGCGTGGGCATGGTGTTCCAGTCCTACGCCCTCTACCCGCACATGACCGTCTACGAGAACATGGCCTTCGGCCTCAAGCTGGCCAAGGCCAGCAAGGAGACGGTGGATGATCGCGTGATGGCAACGGCGCGCATCCTGCAGCTCGAGGAGCTGCTCGACCGCAAGCCCAAGGCGCTCTCCGGCGGCCAGCGCCAGCGCGTGGCCATGGGTCGCGCCATGGCCCGCGAGCCGCGCATCCTGCTGTTCGACGAGCCGCTCTCCAACCTGGACGCCTCGCTGCGCGTGCAGATGCGCAACGAGATCGCCCGGCTGCACAACCGCCTGGGCTCGACCATGATCTATGTCACCCACGATCAGGTGGAGGCCATGACCCTGGCCGACAAGATCGTGGTGCTCAACGGCGGACGCATCGAGCAGGTGGGCAGCCCCCACGAGCTCTACCAGCGGCCGGCGACGAAGTTCGTGGCGGGGTTCATCGGCTCGCCGACCATGAACTTCATGCCGGCGAGCCTGGCCGGCCAGGCCGAAGCGGGCTGCCGGGTGCAGGTCGAGGGCATCGGCGAGCTGAGCCTGCCCCAGGCGGCGGGCGAGCATGCCGCCGGCGCGGCGCTGACCCTGGGCGTTCGCCCCGAGCACCTGCGCCTGGAGGCGGCCAGCAGCGACAACGCCTTCGAGATCGTCAACGTCGAGTACCTGGGCAACGAGGTCTACGTCTACCTGGAACCGATGGCCGGCGAGACCCTGCTGATCCATCGCAGCGAGGCGCCCAGCCGCTGGCAGGAGGGGCAGCGGGTGGCGCTGGTCCCGGACCCGCAGCACGTGCACCTGTTCGATGCGGACAATCGCGCCCTGAAGGCCAGCCGGGCACGCGCCGTGGCCTGAAGCGGCGCATGAGCACGCACCGACCCTGTCCCCCGCGGGCCAGGGTCGGTATCCTTGTCAGCGGGTCGCCAACGACCAGGGAAGGCCATGACCGCACCAACGCGTCGCATCACCTTGAAGGACCTGGCCCGGGAGCTCGGGGTCTCCACCGCCACCGTCTCCAACGCCTTCAACCGGCCGGACCAGCTCTCGCCCGCCCTGCGCGAGCGCATCCTTGGCGAGGCCAGCCGGCTGGGCTACCACGGCCCCGACGCCAAGGCGCGCAGCCTGCGCACCGGGCGCTCGCGGATCATCGCGGTGATCCTCGCCGAGAGCCTCACCTACAGCCTCAACGACGCCGTGGCGAGCGAGTTCCTCTCCGGGGTGGCCGAGGTGCTCGACGCCCAGGGCCATACCCTGCTGCTGCTCTCCTCGCGCCAGACCCAGGGCCAGATCCCGGGCTCGGCGAGCATGGCCGACGGCTTCATCGTCTACGGCCTGATGCCGAGCCCCTCGCTGCTCGGCCGGCTGCCTGCCCAGGCCTCGCTGGTCTCGGTGGACTTCGACATCGCCGGCCGCCCCACCGTCCACGTCGACAACGAGGCCGCCTGCCTCGCCATCGCCCGCCACGCCCTGCGGACGCCCCCGCGGCGGCCGGCCGTCGTCAACCTGCGCCTCACCGCCGAGCCCTGCAACGGCCGCATCACCCCGGCCCATGCCCTGCTGGGAGCCGAGCAGACCATCACCCGCTCGCGCCTGACCGGCTTCCACCGCGCCCTGGCGGAGCACGGGATCGACCCGGCCGGGGTGCCGATGTGGAACATCGAGGAGAACACCTTCGAGGTGTGCGCCCCGGTGATCGAGACGATCCTCGACCGGCCCGACGATGAGCGCCCCGACCTGCTGCTGTGCATGTCCGACCGCATCGCGCTGACCGCCGTCACCCTGGCCGAACAGCGCGGCCTGCGCATCCCCGAGGACCTGCGCATCACCGGTTTCGACGGCATCGCCGAGGGACAGTACCGGGCCCCGCGCCTCACCACGGTCCGCCAGGACAGCACCGAGAAGGGCCGCACCGCTGCCCGCATCATCCTCGGCCTCGCCCCGGCCGAGCCCAGCCTGCTGCCCACCGAACTGGTGATCGGCGCCAACTGCCCCTGAGCCGACGGGGCCTGCCGCCCCGCGCCTCCTCTCCTTCGCCCTACGCCCTACGCCCCACCCGTACGCCACCCCTGCGCCCCCCGGGGAGGAGGACGCCGAGCGGGGGATTGGCGACGCTGGACGCCTTCGTCATGGCGCTCCACCCGGGGCGCCACCGCACAACAACAACCTGGAGGATCCAGTCCCATGACGCCATCACGCCGTGGTTTCCTGTTCCCGCTGCTGGCCGCCGCCCTGGGGAGCGGCCTCGCCCTGCCCGCCGTGGCCTTCGACGCCGGCAAGCTGACCATCTGGATGGGCGACAACAAGGGGCCGGAGGGCATCCGCGAGGTCGGCCGCCGGTTCACCGCCGACACCGGGGTCGAGGTGGAGATCGTCCATCCCGACAACCTCACCGACCGCTTCCAGCAGGCCGCGGGCAGCGGACAGGGGCCGGATGTCGTGATCTGGGCCCATGACCGCCTGGGCGAGTGGGCCCAGAGCGGGCTGCTGACGCCGCTCTCTCCGAGCGACGACTTCCGTGGCCGCTACTTCGACTTCACCTGGGACGCCACCCTGTGGAACGGCGAGACCTACGGCTACCCGATCTCCGTGGAGTCGCTGGGGCTGATCTACAACAAGGCGCTCGTCGACGAGGCCCCGGAGAGCTTCGCCGAACTGATGGCGCTGGATGCCGAGTTGGCCGAGCAGGGCAGGAAGGCGATCCTCTTCGACTACAGCGAGCCCTACTACGGCTGGACCCTGCTGGCGGCCAACGGCGGCTACCCCTTCCGCCAGACCGAGGCGGGCTTCGACGTCAGCGACATCGGGGTCAACAACGCGGGGGCCCTGCAGGGCGCCGAGCTGCTGCGCGAGCTGATCGATCGGGACGTGGTGCCCCGCGGCACCGACTACAGCGTGATGGATACCCGCTTCAATCGCGGCGAGGTGGCCACCATGATCAGCGGGCCCTGGGCCTGGGGCAACCTGGAGCGCAGCGGGATCGACTACGGCGTGGCCCTGCTGCCCAGGGTGGGCGACGAGCGCGCCAGGCCGATGTTCGGCGTCATGACGGCGATGATCAACGCCGCCACGCCCAACGACTTCCTGGCGGTGGAGTTCCTCGAGCACTACCTGCTCGACGAGGCGGGGCTGCGCACCTTCAACGGCGACGGCACCCTGGGCGCGGTGGCGCATATCGCCTACCAGCGGGAGCTGGCGGAGGACCCCGCTATCGCCGCCACCCTGGCCAACGCCGAGATCGGCATGCCGATGCCCAACATCCCCGAGATGGGCGCCTTCTGGGCCGCCATGGAGCCGGCGCTGCAGAACATCGGCAGCGGCCGCCAGACCCCGCAGGAGGCGCTGGACGCCGCCGCCCGCCGCATGCGCCAGTAAGCCGACCCGCCACCCTGGCCGGCGGCCCTGCCGTCGGCCGCTCCCGCAGGACACTCGACATGTACACCACCAATGCCTCCCGGGGGCTGCCGCGACACCGCTCGCGCCATCCCGGGGAACGCTACGCCCGCTGGGCGGCCCGCGCCCTGGTCGCCGCCCTGGTCGTGGGCCTGATGTGGCTGGTCGTCGCCTTCCACCTCAACGGCCAATGGATGTTCGCGCTGCTCTTCCTGGTGCTGGGCGCCGCCCTGGCGGTGGTCTTCACCCGCCGCAGCCTGATGAGCCATCGCTACATCTTCCCCGCCGTGGCCGGCCTCGGCGTCTTCGTGATCTTCCCGCTGGTCTACACCTTCGGCATCAGCTTCAGCAACTACAGCTCGAGCAACCTGCTCAGCGAGGAGAGGGTCCGCGCGCAGCTCCTCTCGCGCACCTACCAGGAAGAGGGCGCCGCCTTCGGCTTCTCGCTGCATCGCGAGGGCGAGCTCGTCAGGCTCTACCTGGAAGCCGAGGGCGACCCGGCCGGGGAAGGCACCAAGCGCTTCGCGAGCCCACCGCTCAACCTGGCCAATCAGGAGGAGCGCCGGATCGGCGTACAGCCCACCGACCGCCCCCCGGCTGCCGAACCGCTGGCGATGCGCGAGGTGATCGCCGCCCGCGGCGCCCTGCAGGGACTGCGCCTGGTCACGCCCGAGGGCCTCGAGCTTCGCATGTCGGGGCTGCGCCATTTCGCCCCGATGCTCGACCGCTACGAGGCCCGCGACGACGGCAGCCTGTTCGACCGCCGCGACGACCGGGTGCTGACGCCGGACCAGCAGATCGGCTTCTTCGTCACCGACGACGGCGAGACCATCACCCCGGGGTGGCCGGTGGCGGTCGGCCTGGACAACTACACCCGGATCTTCGCCGACCCGGACATCCGCGGCCCCTTCCTGCAGATCTTCGTCTGGACCTTCGCCTTCGCCGGGCTGACCGTGCTCTTCACCCTGGCGGTGGGCTTCGTGCTGGCCGCCCTGCTGCAGTGGGACCAGCTGCGCGGCAAGGCGATCTACCGCACGCTGCTGATCCTGCCCTATGCGGTGCCCGCCTTCATCTCGATCCTGATCTTCAAGGGGATGTTCAACCAGCACTTCGGCGAGGTGAACATGATCCTCGACAGCCTGTTCGGCATTCGCCCGGAGTGGTTCACCGACCCCTGGCTGGCCCGCACCATGCTGCTGGTGGTCAACACCTGGCTCGGCTACCCCTACATGCTGCTGCTGTGCATGGGACTGATCCAGTCGATCCCGCGGGACCTCTTCGAGGCCTCGGCGGTGGACGGCGGCGGTCCGCTCACCAACCTGTTCCGGATCACCCTGCCGCTGATCATCAGGCCACTGACGCCCCTGCTGATCGCCGCCTTCGCCTTCAACTTCAACAACTTCGTCCTGATCGCCCTGCTCACCGGCGGCAACCCGGACATCCTCGGCGCCAGCACGCCGGCGGGTACCACGGACCTGCTGGTCAGCTACACCTACCGCATCGCCTTCCAGGATGCCGGCCAGAACTTCGGCCTGGCCGCCGCCATCGCCACCCTGATCTTCCTGCTGGTGGCAGGCCTGTCGCTGCTCAACCTGCGGCTGTCCAGGGTCAAGGTCTGAAAAGGAGATACCGTCATGGCCATGGTTCAACCCCGCACGATCCGCGCCCGGCGGCTGGCCGCCCACCTGGCGCTGCTCGGCTTCGTGTCGCTGATCGTCTTCCCGCTGCTGCTGGTGATCTCGATCTCCTTCCGCGAGGGCAACTTCGCCAGCGGCAGCCTGATTCCCGAACGCTTCTCGCTGGAGCACTGGGCCCTGGCCTTCGGCATCCCCTGGGAGCGGGCCGACGGCAGCGTGGTCCAGCCCCCCTTTCCGGTGCTGCTGTGGCTGTGGAACTCGGTGAAGGTCGCGCTGGTGTCGTCGCTGCTGATCCTGGCGCTCGCCACCACCAGCGCCTACGCCTTCGCGCGCATGCGCTTCCGCGGCAAGGCGCCGATCCTCAAGGGCATGCTGATCTTCCAGATGTTCCCGGCGGTGCTCTCGCTGGTGGCGCTCTATGCGCTGTTCGATCGCCTGGGCCAGCTGGTGCCCTGGCTGGGCATCAACACCCATGGCGCCCTGATCGTCGCCTCGCTGGGGGCGGTGGCCCTGCATATCTGGACCATCAAGGGCTACTTCGAATCCATCGACGGTTCCCTGGAGGAGGCCGCCATGGTCGACGGCGCCAGCACCTGGCAGGCCTTCCGCTACATCCTGCTGCCGCTGTCGGTACCGATCCTGATGGTGGTCTTCATCCTCGCCTTCGTGATGAGCATCATGGAATACCCCATGGCCTCGGTGCTGCTGGTCGACGAGCACAAGCTGACGCTGGCCGTGGGCGCCCAGCAGTACCTGGCCGACCACAACCAGCGCTGGGGCAACTTCGCCGCCGCCGCGGTGCTCTCGGGCCTGCCCATCACCGTGGCCTTCCTGGTCTGCCAGCGCTGGATCATCGGCGGGCTGACCGCCGGCGGCGTCAAGGGCTGACCCGCCCCTATTCCTCGTCCCGGGCCTGAATTCAGGCGATAGGCGCTGCCCGCCCCCGGCCAGCTGGTCGGGGCTTTCTCGTGCCGAGGTGTCGAATGTGACGACGCCCCGTGCGCTATCGCGCCCGGGGCGTCGGGTCGTGCCTGGAAGGACAGCGACTCAGCGCAGCAGCAGCACCGGCACCCTCGCACGGCGCAGCATCTCGGTGGTGGTACTGCCCACCAGCAGGTGGCGAATCCGCGAGTGGCCGTAGGCGCCCATCACCAGCAGGTCGATGCCCTTCTCCTCCTGGTAGGCGCGCAGGGTCGCCTCCACCTCGCCGGCGCGAATGGCCCCCTCGGCCTCGTGGCCAGCGTCGCGGAGGGTCCTGAGTGCCCAGTCGAGCTGGGAGCGGTTGTCGCCGGTCTCGGCACCGACGATCACCACGTGCACCGGGATGCCCGCGAACAGGGGGCTCTTGGCCAGCATCTCGACGCCCTTGCGGGTGGTCTTGCTGCCGTCGAAGGCGAGCATCACCCCCTCGGGGACCTTGAAGGTGTCCGGCACCATCAGGATCGGCCGGTGCAGGGTGCGCACCACCCGCTCGAGGCTGGAGCCCAGGTGGCCGCTGTCCTGGTGGGCGGTCTCGCCGCGCTTGCCCACCACCAGCAGGCGGATCTCCTCCTGCAGCTCCTCGAGGGTCTCCACCAGGGTGCCGTTGCGCTGGCGGGTGGCCGGCTCGGCGACACCATCCTCGATGGCCCGCTCCCTGGCGGCCTTGAGCACCAGCCGGCCCTGCTCCTGGGCCACCTTGGCGCGCTGCTCGTCGAGCTGGGAGAGCTCCTCCAGCAGGTGCTCCCGCGACCCCAGGCCGATATTGCCGGAGAGGTCCGCCTCGGCGACCTGGGGATGGTTGTCCACCACATGCAGGAAGGTCAGCGGCGCCTCCAGGGCGAGGCTTGCCCAGGCGGCGTAGTCGCACACCCCTTCCGAGAACTTCGAGCCGTCGATGGCGGCCATCACCTGTTCGGTCATCGTGTCGTTTCCTGGCTGGCGCATGTCGTTGTCCGTCATATCGTTTCTACCCGATGAGGACTGGCCTGCATAGGACACAGGTCAACGGATCACTCGGCACAGTCGATGCACTTGAGCACGGTGGGGTCCCACTCGAGTCGCCTGGCGGCGATCCACTCGCCGCATTCGATGCACTCGCCGTACTCACCTCGGCCGATCCGGGCCAAGGCGGCATCGATGCGCCGGATCGCCAGCTGCCGGCGCTCCTCCTCGGCCTTGGCCATGGCCTGGCCCTGCAGGGCATCCATGCGCGACAGCCGCCCCACGGACTGCTGGTCCAGCACCACCGTGGCACGGCTCTCCTCGCTCTCGGCGCTCTGATCGACCAGCTCCGCCCTGGTGTCTTCCAGCTGGCGGGTGATCTTCTCCACATCGAGTTCCGGGTGATTCATGGGCGACTCCCCCTCTGCGTGACGTCACTGTACCGCCAGCATGAAGAAAAGAACCGGCACGCGCCAGAAGGCGGGCCGGTTCATCGGAGCGCGTCCCGAGGCTTCAGCGCAGCAGCAGGATCGGCACGCTGGCGCGCCGCAGCATCTCGGTGGTGGTGCTGCCCACCAGCAGGTGGCGGATGCGCGAGTGGCCGTAGGCGCCCATCACCAGCAGGTCGATGGCGTTCTCGTCCTTGTAGGCGCGCAGGGTCGCCTCCACTTCGCCGGCGCGGATGGCGCCCTCGGCCTCGTGACCGGCGTCGCGCAACGTGGCCAGGGCCCAGTCGAGCTGGGAGCGGTTGTCGCCGGTCTCGGCGCCGATGATCACCACGTGCACCGGGATGCCCGCGAACAGCGGGCTCTTCGCCAGCATCTCCACGCCCTTGCGGGTGGTCGGGCTGCCGTCGAAGGCGAGCATCACCTTCTTCGGGGCCTCGAAGGACGCCGGCACCATCAGGATCGGCCGATGCAGGGTGCGCACCACCCGCTCCAGGTTGGAGCCCAGGTGGCCGCTGGCCTGCTCGGCGCCCTCGCCGCGCTTGCCGATCACCAGCAGGCGCATGTCGCCCTGCAGCTCCTCCAGGGTCTCCACCAGGGTACCGTTGCGCTGGCGGGCGCCGGGTTCGGCGACGCCATCCTGGATGGCTCGCTCCCTGGCGGCCTGCAGCATCAGCCGGCCCTGCTCCTGGGCCACCTTGGCACGCTGCTCATCCAGCCGGGCGAGCTCCTCGAGCAGGCGCTCGCGCCCACCGGCCAGCAGGTTGCCGGAGAGGTTGCGCTCCTCCGGCGGCACATGGTTGTCGTTGACATGCAGGAAGGTCAGCGGCGCGCCCAGGGCGAGGCTTGCCCAGGCGGCGGCGTCGCAGACGCCTTCGGAGAATGTCGAGCCGTCGATGGCGGCCATTACCTGTTCGGTCATCTCAGTGTCCTCCCATCAGTTTTTCGACGGCGGCAGGGTCGTCATGCACCGCATAGCGGTCGACGATGGTGGCGCTCGCCTCGTTGAGGCCCACCAGCTCCACCTCGGTGCCCTCGCGGCGGAACTTGATCACCACGCGGTCCAGGGTCTGCACGGCGGTGATATCCCAGAAGTGGGCGCGGGAGAGGTCGATGGTGACCTTCTCGACGGTCTCCTTGAAGTCGAAGGCGTTGCCGAAGCGCTCGGAGGAGGCGAAGAAGACCTGGCCCACCACCCTGTAGATGCGACGGCTACCCTCGTCGGCTTCCTCGCTGCCGATGTAGAGGATGTTGCCGACCTTGTTGGCGAAGTTCATGGCGGCGAGCAGCACGCCGACGAAGACCCCGATGGCCAGGTTGTGGGTCACCACGGTGACGATGACCGTGGCGATCATCACCACGTTGGTGCTCATGGGGTGCTGCTTGAGGTCGCGGATCGAGGACCAGCTGAAGGTGCCGATGGCCACCATGATCATCACCGCGACGAGGGCGGCCATGGGAATCTGCGAGACCCATTCGGAGAGGAAGACCACCATCAGCAGCAGCACCACCCCGGCGATCAGCGAGGAGAGGCGGGTGCGGCCGCCGGATTTCACATTGATCACCGACTGGCCGATCATCGCACAGCCCGCCATGCCGCCGATCAGGCCGGCGCCGATGTTGGCGATGCCCTGCCCCTTGCACTCGCGGTTCTTGTTGCTCTTGGTGTCGGTGAGGTCGTCGACGATGGTGGCGGTCATCATCGACTCCAGCAGGCCGACTATAGTGAGCATCAGCGAGTAGGGCAGCACGATCATCAGGGTCTCGAGGTTGAGCGGGACGTCCGGCCACAGGAAGACCGGCAGGCTGTCCGGCAGCTCGCCCATGTCGCCAACATCACGAATATCCATGCCGGTGATCATGTAGACGGCGGTGAGCACCACAATGCAGACCAGCGGCGAGGGAATCGACTTGCCGATCACGGGCAACAGTGGGAAGCCGTAGATGATGGCCAGCCCGGCTAGCGTCATGGCATAGACGTGCCAGGTCACATCGGTCAGCTCGGGCAGCTGGGCCATGAAGATCAGGATCGCCAGGGCGTTGACGAAACCGGTGACCACCGAGCGCGAGACGAAGCGCATCAGCTCGGCCAGCTTGAGATATCCCGCCAGGATCTGCAGCACCCCGGTGAGCAGGGTGGCCACCAGCAGGTACTCCAGGCCGTGGTCACGCACCAGGGTGACCATCAGCAGCGCCATAGCGCCGGTGGCGCCGGAGATCATGCCGGAACGTCCGCCGGTGAAGGCGATGATCACACAGATGGCGAAGGAGGCGTAGAGGCCCACCTTGGGGTCCACGCCGGCGATGATGGAGAAGGCGATCGCCTCGGGAATCAGGGCCAGGGCGACCACGATTCCCGCGAGGGTGTCGCCTTTCAAGTTGGAAAACCAACTCAGCTTCATTTTTTCGTACATGCTGGGTTCCAGTCAGGGTTGAGTGTCATGCCGTCAGGGCTGTCGGGCAACGCCGGGTCGCCGACCGCACCGCTGACGGTGCGGTCCATGTCACGGACCATCGGGTATTGCCGCTATGGGGGTGGGCACGGGCGTGCCCCGGCGGCCACAGGGTGGCGCCATGCGGTGACGCCTCGATGACGAGGGCGCGACCGAAGGAGAAGGAGGCGTGCGCTAGGGCGGCGTGGCTAGCCCTGCCGGGTGAGTCGTCACGTGCTGTCGGTTCCCTTGCTCTGCATCACATCGACGGGAACGAATTGAACGAAAGTCTGATGACCGCTCCCGGAAAGAGCGCAGATTCTAGCAGAACGGATGCTGCGGTGCACCCCCGGGGCAGGCGGGCAGGAACCGCCACGGCCCGGCGGCCGTGGCGGCATGGGCGGGAAAGGCTCAGCTGGCGCCGCCTTCGTCGGGCGCCTTGGCGCCCCCCGTGCGGGCCTGGGCGGCCGGCGAGGCCTTCATGTACTTGAAGGCCTCCATGATGTCCATGGGCAGCGGGAAGACGATGGTGGAGGCGTTCTTGTTGCTCATGTCGCTCATGGTCTGCAGGTAGCGCAGCTGCAGGGCCGCCGAGTTCTCGGCCATGACGTTGGCCGCCTCGACCAGCTTGCGCGAGGCCTGCAGCTCGCCTTCGGCGTGGATCACCTTGGCGCGGCGCTCGCGCTCGGCCTCGGCCTGGCGGGCGATGGCGCGGATCATGCTCTCGTCCAGGTCGACGTGCTTGATCTCCACGTTGGCCACCTTGATGCCCCACTCCTCGGTCTGGGCGTCGATGATCTCCTGGATATCGTTGTTGAGCTTGTCGCGCTCGGAGAGCATCTCGTCCAGATCATGCTTGCCGAGCACCGAACGCAGGGTGGTCTGGGCCAGCTGGCTGGTCGCCACGGTGAAGTTCTCCACCTGGATGATCGCCCTCTCCGGGTCGACCACCCGGAAGTAGAGCACGGCGTTGACCTTCACGGTGACGTTGTCCTGGGAGATCACGTCCTGCTCCGGCACGTCCATGGTGATCACCCGCAGGTCGACCACCTCCATCTTCTGGATCCCGGGGATCACGATGATCAGGCCGGGGCCCTTGACCCCCTGGAAGCGGCCGAGGAAGAAGATCACCCCGCGCTTGTACTCCGGCAGGATGCGGATCGAGGCCGCGATCAGCATGAACAGCAGCACTACCGGTACGAGATAGGAAATCAACATGGTCTGTCTCCATGGTTCGCGTGAAAAGGTTGGCGTGAAAGGTTGGCGTGAAAAGGTTCCGGGTGAAGCCTGGCGGCGTCGAAGGCGACGCCTCAGCGATCCTCCTCCAGGGGCTCGACCTCGACGGTCAGGCCATCGATCCTCGCGACCCTCACCCTCTGGCCCTTGACCAGCGGGCTGTCGCTGCGGGCATTCCAGCGCTCGCCCATCAGGCGCACGTGGCCGGTGCCGTCGAAGTCCTCGAGGACCCGGGCCTCGCTGCCGACCAGCTCCTCCTGCCCCCCCTTGGCCGGGCGCCGGCGAATGCTCATGAAGCGGGTCATCACCCACAGCATCAGGACCGCGGCCAGCAGGGCGATGCCGCCGATCATCGGCAGCGAGATACTCAGGTTGTCTGCATCCATCAGAATCACCGATCCGATCACGAAGGCGACGATGCCGCCCATTCCCAATATGCCGAAACTGGGCATCAGCGCCTCGCCCACGATCAGCGCCAGGCCGACCAGGATCAGCGCCAGGCCGGCGAAGTTGACCGGCAGCACCTGGAACGCGAACAGGGCCAGCAGCAGGCAGATGATGCCGATGGTGCCCGGCACCAGACTGCCCGGGTTGGAGAGCTCGAAGATCAGCCCGTAGAAGCCGATGATCATCAGGAAGTAGGCGACGTTGGGGTTGGTGATCACCGACAGCAGCTGGGTGCGCCAGTCGGGATCGAAGCGCTCGATGACCAGATCGGCGGTCGCAAGGGTCAGTTCGCCGCGCTCCATCACCACCGTGCGACCGTCGATCTGCTCGAGCAGGTCCTCGATGTCGCTGGCCACCACGTCGATGACGTTCTTCTCCAGCGCCTCCCGGGAGGTGAGGTTGACCGCCTCGCGCACCGCCTCCTCGGCCCAGTCGGCGTTGCGGCCGTGGCGCTCGGCCAGGCCGCGGATATAGTAGACGGCGTCCTCCAGCACCTTGCGCTCCATGGCCGTCTCGCCGCGACGCGGGCCGTCGCCGGAGGCCTCCTGCGCCTCATCCTCGTCGGCGGCCGCGGGTTCCTCCGACGGTGCCGCCGCGACGCCCTCGGAGGCGGCGTCATCGTCCTCGGCCGTCACCTCGGCGCTCGCGCCGGCGGAGTCGGCGCCCTCGGGTTCTTCCGCCCTGGCCCCGCCGCCGCTGTCTTCGTCATCATTGTCGCCACCCAGGCCCGGCAGGCCGCCCCCGCCCATCTGCACCGGCGTGGCCGACCCCAGATGGGTGGAGGGCGCCATGGCCGCCACGTGGCTGCCATACAGCAGGTAGGTCCCGGCGCTGGCCGCCCGTGCGCCGCTCGGCGACACGTAGATGGCCACCGGCACCGGCGAGGTGAGCATGGCGCGGATCATGTCGCGCATGGAGGCGTCGAGGCCGCCGGGGGTGTCCATCTGCACCACCACGATCTCGGCATTGCCCTCGGCGGCCCGGCGCAGGCCGCGCTGGAAGTAGTCGCTGGTGGCGGGGCCGATGGCCCCCTCCACGGTCATCACCAGCGCCGTGCGTTCGTTCTGCTGGGCCTGGACCACCGACTGGAAGAGCGCCAGGAGCGCCCCCAGCGCCAGGCAGAAGAGGCTGAACAGGAGGAATCGGCGCCCGATCAGGGCGGCATGAACTCGGCTCATGATGATCTTCCCTGCGCGACCCGTACAGTGGGTGTGAGTGTCGGCGTAGCGGTTGGTTCAGCCGATGCTGATATCAGCGTAGGTGCTGGCAGCCACCGGCCGCAACAGCCCGGTCCTGTCGGGGAGACCGTCACGTCATCGGGTCAGCAGGCAAAGGGGGAGAGTGCAAAGGGAAACGGACACCGGGTCGTAGTGACGCCGGTGTCCGCAAGGTCCCGCGGGGACGTCAGAGGTCGTGGGGCTGGCCGGACACGCGGCGCTGGACCTCCACCATGTAGGCCGAGAGCGACGGCAGCGCCTCGCCCCCCCAGTCGAGGGGACTCCCCTGCATCGGCGCCACCATGCAGATCTGCACCATCTCGTCGGCGTGCACCTCGGACATGCCGAACTGGTTCTCGGCCATGGCGACCTGATGCGGGAAGGCCTCCTCGAAGGTCGGGTTGTAGCCCATGTCCTGGCCATCACTGCCGTGGCAGGTCGCACAGGAGAGCCCGTTGGTGCTCAGCGAGGTGTCATAGTAGAGCTCCTCGCCGCGGGCCAGCAGCTCGGGAGGGTTCTCGCCGCTCTCGCTGTAGGCCGGTTCATAGCCCGCCGGACGCTGCACGGCATCGGCAGACCCCGCCTCGGCCTCTCCCTCCGCTTCGGCTTCGCCTTCTGCCTCGCCCTCGGCTTCACCTTCCGCTTCCCCCTCTGCCTCACCTTCCGCTTCGCCCTCTGCCTCGGCCTCACCCTGCGCCTCGGCGCCTCCCTCCGCATGGGCCTCAGCATGGGCGTTGGCAAAAAGCAGCGAGGTGGCAGAAAGCGTGGACAGGCCTGGCGCGGTCTCATCCTCTCCGACGGTGGCATGAAGGGTCACACCGCCCGCCACCAGGGCGAGCACCGGCGCCGAATAGGCCAGCTGTCGCCCCAGGCGTCCTAGCAGCCTGCGGCGTTTATCGTCATGCTGTGACATGGTAGCTACCTCCGTGATGGCAAGTCGTGACGACGCGGGAGCGTCGTTCGGCCAGGCACACGCCTCTTCGCCCGGACCACCGCATGTCGTTGCGGTCAGGTTCTGTCGGCAGACGGCCGCATGGCTTACAGTCGCCTTCTGGCCACGGCCCCCACGCCGCCAGAAACGCCCTCTGCCACCGGAACTGTAGTGTAAGGATGGCCGGGCTCGCCCGACCATGATGAGACGCCGAACTCCCGACACCGAGGAACGACATGCCGGATTCCGTCTCCTGCGCGGACACCCGACTCGACGCACACGATGCCCTGGCCAGGGCTCTGGCTCGGGCCAGCCTCGCGGCCGATATCCGCGCGATGCGCCCGATGGCCGATACCGGCCTGGCGCATACCCATGTGTGGCTTTCGCGCGACACCATCGACTGGGTGGCACGCCTGCCCAAGCAGAGCCAGATGGGTCTTGCGGCCGAGGAGAACCTGGCGTACCAGGCGGCCTGCTTCGCCCGCGCCAGCCGGAGCGGCCATACGCCGGCGCTGCATGGCGTGCTGCCGCCCGGGCCGGAACTGCCCCGGGGCGGACTGCTGGTGAGCGCGGTCCGAGGCCGGCCGGCCCGCCTGCCCGAAGACCTGCCGGCCGTCGCCGAGGCGCTGGCCGCCATCCATGGCCTCGACGTGCCCCTCGAGGCGGAGCGACCGCCCCTCCACGCCCCCGGCGATCCCTGGCGTGCCATGCGCGATGAGATCGCCCGGCAGGCGGAGTGGCTGGGGCACGCCGGCCTCTCCCGGGAGGCGCGGACGCGGATCGAGGCCGAGCTCGCCGCCCTGCCGGAGCACCTGCCCCAGGCACCCGGCATGGCACCGCGGCTGATCAGTTTCGATGCCCACCCCGGCAACTTCCTGGTCACCGACTCGGGGCGGGCGGTGCTGGTGGACCTGGAGAAGTGCCGCTACGGCCTGCCGGGGTTCGACCTGGCCCACGCCACGCTCTACACCTCCACCACCTGGGACCTGAACAGCCGCGCCGTGCTGAGCCCCACTGAGGTCGCCGACTTCTATCGCCACTGGCGTCGCGCCGGTGGGGCCACCGGCGACACTTCCAGCCTGCTCGCCTGCCGCCGGGCCATGTGGCTCTGGTCCCTGACCTGGTGCGCCAAGTGGCGGGCACAGCACGGCCGGGACCGCGATGCCGATGCCGCCGGCGAGGACTGGTCGGCCCAGCTCAGCGACAATGCCCTGGTGGCCCATGTCCGCGAGCGGGTCGAGCACTACCTCTCCCCGGCGGTGATCGACCGTGTGCGACATGAACTGGATGAGCTGCGCCTCGCCCTCGGCGACTGATCCCCCTCCCGACCCACCCGACAAGGACTGACCGAATGCCGATCCGCCCGTTTGCCCTGCTTCCCGCCCTCGCCCTGATGCTCACCGGTCCTCTCCAGGCCGCCCCGGACCCCGCCGACTGGGAGGCGGTGCTCGATGAGGCCCGCGGCCAGACCGTCTACTGGTATGCCTGGGCCGGCGAGGAGCGGACCAACGACTACATCCAGTGGACCGCCAACCGGGTCGCCGAGGATTTCGATATCGAGCTGGTGCATGTCAAGCTCAGCGACACCGCCGAGGCGGTCTCCCGGGTGCTCGCCGAGAAGCAGGCCGGCAACGACGACCGCGGCAACGTCGACCTGATCTGGATCAACGGCGAGAACTTCGCCACCATGAAGGCCAACGACCTGCTGTTCGGCCCCTGGTCGGATCGGCTGCCCCACTACCCGCTGACCGACCCGGAGAACACGCCGGCGGTGCGCTACGACTGGACGATCCCGGTAGACGGCCTCGAGTCGCCCTGGAGCAGCTCCCAAGTGGTGTTCTACCACGACACGGCACTGGTCGATGACCACCCGCGCTCCATGCCCGAACTGCTCGAATGGGCGCATGACAACCCCGGCGAGTTCACCTACGCCCGGGTCCCCAACTTCCTGGGCAACGCCTTCATCACCCAGGCGCTGCTGGAGCTGGCCGAAGAGCCCGGGATCCTCTACTCCCCCATGCAGGAAGCGGACTTCGAGGCGGTCACTGCCCCCCTGTGGGCCTTCCTGGATGAACTGCACCCGCTGCTGTGGCGAGGCGGCCGGGCCTTCCCCGCCAACAGCTCGGAGCTGCGTCGTCTGATGGGAGACGGCGAGATCAGCATCGCCCTCTCCTTCAGCACCACCGAGGCCTCCGGCGCCATCGCCAACTTCGAGCTGCCCGACAGCGTGCGCAGCTATGTCCACGACCACGGCATGATCGGCAACATGAGCTTCCTGGCCATTCCCTACAATGCCCAGCACAAGGCCGGGGCCATGGTGGTGGCCAACTACCTGCTCGGGCCCGAGGCCCAGGCGCACAAGCAGGACCCGGTGGTCTGGGGCAGCAACACGGTACTCTCGCTGGACACCCTCGACGAGGCCGATCGCGCACGCTTCGACGGCATCGACCTGGGCATCGCCACCCTGGCGCCGGACGAACTCGGCGAGGTCCTGGGGCAGCCCCACCCCAGCTGGGTGGATGCACTGGCCGAGGCCTGGCAGGAACGCTACGTGGGTCGCTGAGCGAGTCTCGCGATGCTCCGACTCGCTCCCTGGCTGATCGGCTTCCTGCTGGTCGGGCCCATCCTGGCCGGCCTGGCCATGGCCGTGCTGCCCGCCTTCGGCTACCTGCCGGCGCTGGGTGGCGAGGCCTTCAGCCTGACACCGTGGCGGGAGCTGCTCGCCCAGCCGGGCCTGGCGCGTTCGGTAGCGATCAGCCTGGCCAGCGGCCTGGTGACCACCGCAGTGTCGCTGGCCGTGGTACTGCTGTTCCTCGCCGGGGCCTCCGGCAGCCGCCTCGACGACTGGATCCGCCGCCTGGTCTCGCCGCTGCTGTCGATCCCCCATGCGGCGGCGGCCTTCGGGCTGGCCTTCCTGATCGCCCCCTCGGGGCTGCTGGCCCGCCTGGTCTCGCCGGCACTGACCGGCTGGGAGCGACCCCCGGATGCGCTCATCGTCCAGGACCCCTGGGGGCTGTCGCTGATGGCGGGGCTGGTGATCAAGGAGATTCCCTTCCTGCTGCTGATGAGCCTGGCGGCTCTGCCCCAGCTCGACCCCCAGCGTCGCGTGGCCATGGCGCGCTCGCTGGGCTACCGGCCGACGCTGGCCTGGCTGAAGGTGGTCGCTCCAGCCCTCTACCCGCTGATCCGGCTGCCGGTCTATGCGGTGATCGCCTATGCCTCCTCGGTGGTCGACGTGGCCATGATCCTCGGCCCCACCCTGCCGCCGACGCTGGCCGTCTCCATCCTCGCCTGGTTCAACGACCCGGACCTGTCGCGGCGCTTCATGGCCTCGGCGGGCGCGCTGCTGCAGCTGGGCGTGACTCTCTCGGCGCTGGCCAGCTGGTGGTGTCTGGAGCGCCTGGTGCGCCGCCTGGGGCGGGGCTGGGTCGAGGGCGGACAGCGCCGCCGCGGCGACCTGGCGCTGCGCGCCGCCGGCAAGGGGCTGATCCTGCTCGCCGGTACCACCGCCCTGGTGGGGATCGCCGGGCTGGCGCTCAACTCACTGGCCGGTTTCTGGCGCTTTCCCGATGCCCTGCCCCAGGCCTTCACCCTGCAGCACTGGCAGCGTGCCCTGCCCTCGCTGGCTGGCCCGGTCACCTCGACGCTGGTGATCGCCGCCATCTCGACGCTGCTCGCCCTGGGCCTGACCCTGGCGGCCCTGGAGAACGAGCAGCGCACCGGGCGCCGCCCCCACCAGGGCCGCGTGCTGTCGGCCTTGGGCCTGCTCTACCTGCCGTTGATCGTGCCGCAGATCGCCTTCCTGTTCGGGCTGGTCGTGGTCATGGAATCCCTGGGCAGACCGCCGACCCATGGCCTGGTGATCTTCGGCCACCTGCTGTTCGTGCTGCCCTATGTGTTCCTGTCCCTCTCGGAAGCCTATCGGCGTCTCGACCCACGCTGGGAACGGCTGGCCCTCACCCTGGGCGCCTCGCATAATGGTTTCTTCTGGCGGGTGCGGCTGCCGATGCTGCTGGCGCCGCTGCTTACCGCCATGGCGGTGGGCCTGGCAGTGAGCATCGGCCAGTACCTGCCGACCCAGCTGCTCGGTGCCGGCCGCATTCCCACCGTGACCACCGAGGCCGTCTCCCTGGCCACCGGCGGCAACCGGCGACTGATCGGTGTCTGGGCCCTGGTCCAGGCCAGCCTGCCGCTGGTGGGCTTCGTCATCGCCGTGGGCCTGCCCCGGCTGCTCTGGTCCAATCGCCGCGGCATGCAAGGAGCCCCATGACCGAACACCAGACCCTGACCCTGCAGGAGATCCGCATCGCCCTGGCAGGCAAGACGCTGGTCGAGGTGGATGCCCGCATCGCGCCCGGCGAGGTGCTGACCGTGATGGGGCCCTCGGGCTCCGGCAAGTCGACGCTGCTGGCCCTGGTGGCCGGCTTCCTGGCGCCGGTGTTTCACGCCTCGGGGCGGGTGCTGCTGAACGGCTTCGACCTCACCGGGCTGCCGGCGGAACAGCGCGGCATCGGCCTGCTGTTCCAGGACCCGCTGCTCTTCCCGCACCTCTCGGTGGCGGGTAACCTGCGCTTCGGATTGCCCCGCGCCACCCGGGACAGGACGGCCCGGGTCGAGCAGGCACTGGCGCAGATCGGCCTGACGGGCTTCGGTGACCGCGACCCCTCGACTCTCTCGGGTGGCCAGCAGTCGCGGGTGGCCCTGATGCGCCTGCTGCTGTCGGCGCCCCGGGCCGTGCTCCTCGACGAGCCCTTCTCCAACCTCGACACTCACCGGCGGCGCGAGATGCGCCAGCTGGTGTTCGACCGGCTGCGTGAAGCCGGCCTGCCCAGCCTGCTGGTGACCCATGACCGCGAAGACGCCGAAGCCGCCGGCGGGCGGGTGATCGAGCTATGAGCCGGGACGCCTCGCCAAAGTCCCGTGCCGGGCGGCTCAGCATCATCATCCCGGTGCTCGACGAGGCCGACACCCTCGAGGCCCTGCTGGACGACCTGCAGGGACTCCGCCACCAGGGCGTCGAGCTGATCGTGGTCGACGGCGGAAGCCGCGACGGCTCCGGGGAGCGCGCCGCCCCCCTGGTGGACCGGGTGCTGGCCGCGGCGAGGGGGCGGGCCGTGCAGATGAACGCCGGTGCCCGGGTGGCCCGGGGTGAACGGCTGCTGTTCCTGCATGCCGACACCCTCCTGCCGCCCGGCGCCGACCGCCTGATCGCCGGCGCGCTGGCGGGACGACACTGCTGGGGACGCTTCGATATCCAACTGGCAGGGCGCCACCCGCTGCTGCCGGTCATCGCCACGGCCATGAACCTGCGCTCACGGCTGACCGGCATCGCCACCGGCGACCAGGCACTGTTCATGACCCGCGAGGCATTCGCGGCCGCCGGGGGGTTTCCCGAGCAGCCCCTGATGGAGGACATCGAGATGTCACGCCGGCTGAAGCGTCGCTCTTCCCCCGCCTGCCTGCGCCAGCGCGTGGTGAGCAGCGGACGACGCTGGGAGCGGCAGGGGGCCTGGGCGACCATCCGGCTGATGTGGCGGCTGCGCTGGCGCTACTGGCGAGGCGAGTCGCCGGAGCACCTGGCCAGGGAGTATCGCCATGTACGCTGATGCCGAGGTATCGCTCGCCATCCTCGCCAAGGCGCCGATCCCGGGCAGGGCCAAGACCCGCCTGATCCCGGCGCTGGGGCCCGAGGGAGCCGCGCGACTCCACGCACGACTGCTGCGCCGGACCCTGGCGGTGGCCTGCCACGCCCTGCCCTCCGCGCGGATCACGCTGTGGACGGCGCTGGACCCTGACCACCCGCTGTTCCTCGAGCTGGCCGAGCGACACGGCATTATTCTGCGCCCCCAGCCCGAGGGTGACCTGGGGGAGAGGATGCATCGCGCCCTGGCGCTGTCAGGCGGCCCCGCCATGGTCATCGGCAGCGACTGTCCGGTGCTCTCGCCCTCGCTGCTGACGGCCTGCGCCGGGCGACTGAAGAACCACGACGCCGTCTGCCTGCCCGCCGAGGACGGGGGCTATGGCCTGATCGGCGTTCGCCATTCCGACCCGCGGCTGTTCAACGACATCGCCTGGGGTACCGGCAGCGTCATGGCCGAGACGCGGGAACGGCTCGCGACGCTAGGCTGGCGCCTGGCCTGCCCCGCCACGGTCTGGGACGTCGACCGCCCCGAGGACCTGCGGCGCTGGCTGGAGTGGGCCGGTCGCCACCCGGGCGAGGAGTCGGCGTTCCGCTGAATCCTCCCAGCGCAGGCGGTGCGGGTCGAAGTCGCCCAGCAGCGCCGGCTTGACGATCTGGAAGTAGGGCGACAGGTCGAAATCCCGGGGCGTGAACAGGCTGTGATGGCGACGCCGCAGGACCCGCCGCCGGCATCCGACGCAGCGCTGCTCGTCCTCCTGCCACGACTCGATGGGCAGGATCGGATAGCGAACCGACTGGAACGACTGGGCGATCAGGGTCGAGCAGATCGCCCGGGTGGGATCCCCGCTGCCCAGCTCCAGCATCCGCCGGCGCCAGGGCGCCGGGACCGGCGGCAGCGGCAGCAGGTAGCGCGCCAGATCGACGATGTTGCGCAGGTCATAGCGGTGCCCCACCCGCTGGCAGGCGAATCGGACCAGCGTGGCGACCTCCTCGGAGGCCAGCCCCACCGGGCGGCAGATGCGCAACGGCAAGCCGCGAAATTCGTCGACACCCACCAGCCGCACGCCATCGGCCAGGTCTGCCTCGACGAAGCAGTCCCGCTCGCTACCGCCTGCCTGACTCGCCGCCTCATGGCCAACGAACAGCGCCGCGTGGGACCAGGAGGACTGGGTGAGGTACTTGATCACGGTGCTCAGCCGGGAGGACCCCTCGACCAGCAGCACATCGCCGGGCTGCAGGCAGCCCAGCGCCTCTGGAGCGGGAGGGGACTCGGCCCGATGCCAGGGGCGCGGGCTTGCGAGCCAGCAGCTCAATCGGTAGCCACAGCGTTCCAGCAGCTTTGACATGGGGTCCTCCTCGGGCCAACGCCCTCCCCGGAGCGCCTGTTGACATCAGTCCATTCGCGTGACCAGGTAATAACGACTCGATGCTTCCTGCTTGCCACCCAGCAATCGACCCTTCACCTCCAGCGTGTAGCGGCCGGCGTCAAGCATCTCATCGAGCGCGAACACCCCTCTTCGCTGCCGACCTTCGGCAACGCGCCTGTTCTCGCCATCGAGGAGGACTGCCTTCAGACTGACCGTATTCGGGCTGGTTCCGGCCCAGACCCGGCTTGCCACCTGCAGTCGCGTCCTGGCATCCACATCGAGGAAGAACCGATGGACACCGTCGATGCGCCGTGTCTCGCTGTGCCCCTCCACAAGAGGTGCGAGCGCACTGGCCGACACCGGCGAGACGTGACCCAGCCCACCGACGAGCAGACCGGCAGCAATGGTGGCCAACATGTATCTCGAGATCGTCATGGCCTGTCTCCTATTGGCCTGGCAAGGTATCCCGCTCGGAAGATGCCGAGCGGAAGACCATGCAGGCTTGCGCTCAGCGCAGGTCTGTACTCAGGTTGTAACGCTGTGTGGACTCCTGGCGACCTCCCAGCGGGGAGCCATGCACCTCCAGGACGTAGCGGCCCGGCGCAAGGCTCTGCTGGAGGACGAAGTCCTTGCCGCGCGAATTGGAGCGTGCGACCACGTTACCGTTGCCATCGCGAAGTTCGGCTTTCATCCTGCCGCCGGCCGCCTCGGGGCTCCAGAGCTGGCTCTCCACGCGCAACTGGCTGGGGCTGTCCACCTCGAAGCGATAGTGGTCGACTCCCGGGATCATGCGCGATGGCGTATTGCCATTCTTGAGTTCGAAGGTGCCATTGGTCACCATGGCGGATGACTGGGTCGCCAGGCCCATGGTGAGCATGCCGGCGAGCAGCGCCGTGGTCATCATCGTGGAACGTTTCATGATGGTTCTCCTTCCTCTGCCATTTCATTTCATTGTCAGGATCACCCGTTGTGAATCCTTGTGAATTGGTAGTGAGGAAGGCGGTTTTCTTACGATATTCGAGTGTTCCGGATAAACGCTTTCGCAATAACCTTGAGAGAAAACAGTCTTTAATCCAATGTAATGAAACACCTCTCGCCTGCGACTGATGCCTTTGTCCACATGTGATGCGAAGCGCCGGACTGGCGGATGAGTGTCACGCCCTTGAACCTGGAGCCTGCAGCCCATGACCGACGAGCCCTCCCCCAAGGACGATGCCGCCCTGGCAGCCTCCCCCACCCGCATGGAACGACTGGCGGCGGTCAGGCCCCGCCTGCTCTCCTTCGCCCGACTTCACCTCAGGGACAACGCCCTGGCCGAGGACGCCGTACAGGAGGCGTTGATGGCCGCCATCGAGAAGGACGCCAGCTTCGCCGGACGCTCGGGCTACGAGACCTGGGTCTTCGGTATCCTCAAGTACAAGATCCTCGATGTGATGCGCTTCCAGAAACGTCAGGGCCGCCTGCAGCCCCTGGATGACGAGAGCGACGACGATGCCATCGACCGGCAGTTCCAGGAGAACGGGCGCTGGCAGGACCATGCCCGGCCGGCCAGCTGGGGGGATCCGGACCAGGTCTTCGAGAACGAGCACTTCTGGCAGGTATTCGATGCCTGCATGATCACGCTGCCGGACAACACGGCTAGGGTCTTCTCGCTACGGGAGCTGATGGGGCTCTCCACCGAGGAGATCTGCAGGGAACTCGATATCAGGGAAAACAACTGCTGGGTCATTCTGCATCGCGCCCGCCTGAAGCTGCGAGCCTGCCTGCAGAAGGGCTGGCTGAAGGAGGAAACGGCAAGATGATGGGCCGGCAAGCGCGACTCTCCATGTGGCATCGGCACGTCAACGGGAAAGGCCTCGCCCGGTGTTTTCGGGCGAGGCCTTCCCGGCATCCTGAGTTAACGCAGGTCGGTCTTGAGGTAGTAGCGCTGTGATGTTTCCTTGCGCCCCCCCAGGGTGGAACCATCCACTTGAAGGGTATAGCTCCCTGGCTGAAGGCTCTGATTCAGGACAAAGCCCCTGCCATTGGACTGGGCCCGCGCGACCACTCGGCCACTGCCGTCGACAAGCTCGGCCCGCATCCTTCCGGTGGCCGCCCCCGGGCTCCAGAGGTGGCTGGTCACATGCAGGTGACCAGGATTCTCCACCTCGAAGCGATAGTGGTCGACAATGGGCACCAGGCGGGACGGTGTATTGCCGGACTCCAGGGTGAAGGTATTGTGGCCTGCCATGGCGGAAGCCTGAGTCGCGACCCCCATGGTCAGGGAAGCGGTCAATAAGGCAGTCGAAATGATGGTTGAAGTTTTCATGGTCTTCATCTCCCCGTTGATGTTTTATTACCAGGATCACATTGAATGTGTTCCATGATCCTTGGTGGCAACAACGAGCGATTTCTTACAGGAACCATTAAAAAAACACTGGATTTAAACTACACAATGACCCTGAATATCCAGAAAAAAATCCATGTAAGGAATCCCACCATCTGCCCTACAAAGGGACTCACGGATTGGATTGCAAGGACGACCTTCACGACGCGACCCGCCCATGACTCACAGATCATGCCCACCCGTCACCATTTCACCCCGAGGCCTCGAGAAGCCATGGGGGAAGGAGATAACCAATGATGATGTGCAAGGAGGCGACCCGCCTGATGTCACTCAAGCAGGATCGCCGCTTGACGTTCCAGGAAAGCATTTCGCTGCGCTTTCACCTGACGATGTGCGGTGCCTGCCGGCAGTGCGACCATCAGTTCTCCCTGCTGCATCATCGGGCGGGGAAGCGCTTCGAGGCCGAGTTCGAAGAGATGCCCGGCGGTGACGGCGCCGGCACTGGCGGCTCCGGACGCCGGGAGTAGGACGTGGCAGTCAGTCACCCGCCGCTTCGGCGGCGATGCCCTCCAGGGCTTCCGCCACCCTGTCCAGCGGAAGCTCGCAGTCGCCCAGCGCATGGCGCTCGGCCAGGTAGTGGGGAGAGTTCCACTCCACCAGGGTCTGCTCGCCATCAACGCGGATCACCATCTTCTGGGGCAGGTCCAGAGCCAGGCTGCCCTGGCACTGCATCATGGGCGTACCGACATTGGGGTTGCCGAAGATGAAGGTGCGGGTCGGAGGCAGCGACATCTCGACGCTCTCGGCATTACCGGCATGATCCACCACCGTCACCAGTCGCATGCCGCGCTCCTCGAGTGCCGCTCGCAGCCGCTGATCCACCGCCTCGATCCCGTCGTCGCTCTCACGCTGTTCGATACCATGGTTGCCGGCCTGGGCCAGTCCGCCGGCGGTCAACAGCAAGGCTGTCATCAGCAGGGGTAACTTGCTCATGGGGTCTCTCCTCTCCTCTGGTGTCAGCATTCAGCGTCGTCGACCCTCTCTCGGGTTGCAAGCCAAGCCCCGGCATTCGCTTGCCGACGACGGCGCCAGGTGTCTCGAGATGCGCCACAGTCCCACCGACAGCATCAGTGCCGCTCCCGGGAGCAGCACCGGGGCCAGGCTCGCCACCGTGCCGGCAATCGGCAGGCCGAGCCAGACGAGGATCAGGGGCGCACAGCAGGCCCCACCGGCGAGCAGTGCCGGCAGGCTACCCAGCAGACCGGTGCTGCCGGCACCCGGGCGGCACTGACGCGGGCGGTGCCAGAGCCACCAGCCAGCCACAACGTTCAGCCCCACCAGCAGCCCCATGGAAGCGGCAATCAGGGTATTGAGGAGGCTGAAGGTCCAGACCAGCCCGCCCAGGGCAAGCAACCCAACGGGCTCAAACTGGAACGGGCCCCGACGTTGCCAGACCCTGTCCCAGGCCGGAAACACCGCCTGCCAGCCCCCCGACCCGCCTCCCGACAGGTCTCCCGTCAGCCAGAGGTAGAGCAGCAGGTACGCCACCATGATCACCACCACGGCGGCAAGCGCGGCGGGACGCGAGAGCAACGCCCGGACAAGCGTCCTCATGGTGACGCCGCCCCCTGATAGAGCCGGGTATCGGGATAGAAGGCGGCCCAGGCGAACCACATGGCCTCGAAGCCGTTCACCGGTTCTAGGCGATCGACCCCCGGACCGATGGCACCCTCGGCGGTAAAGTCGAGGCTCGAGGGCCGAATCTCGATACCCTGAGGGTTCCGAAAGGCCCAGCCGGTGTCCAGCCCCGGGTCGTGAATCACCGTGTAGCGCCATCCTCCGAGCGTGACATCGATCACGCCCTCCTCACGCAGCGCCTGTCGGGTGATCGCCAGCGCGCCTTCGGGCCCACGCAGGCCGAAGACTTCGGTCTTGGGCGGGAAACGATCGTCCCTGTGCATCACCGGGAAGAGGCGGCGACTGTCGGGCGCGTAGTACCCGCTGACCGGGTTGTAGCTGCCGTAGGGGTCGCGGCGGTAGTTGCGCACGAAGCCGGTCTGCTCGCTGAGCACCTCGCTGCCGGGATGACGTGCACGCCAGGCCCCCCAGGTGGTCCAGAAGACCCTCAGTTCCTCGAGCCCCTGGCCGGCCAGGGGGCCGTCAATGGCAACCCCCAGGATCTGGGGCCATTCGCTGTCGGTTGCCCGGTCATACATGACCAGGTTGCTGTTGACCAGCTTGCCGGAGACACCCAGCTCGGTCTCGCCGCGCCTGAAGCCCAGTGCGGTTCCCGTCAGGGGACAGTAGGTGATGCTCAGCGCATCCCCTCCAAGTTGGTCGTTGACGATCTCGTGCCACACCAGGATACGCTGGGGATAGGCCCTGGCCTGGCCGCGGTGGTAGACGCCGATGATCTTCTCACCGTCATCCAGCCGCGCCTCCGTGGCCGGCAGGAAACGGGGACGGTCAATGGAGGGAATCCCATCCTTTCCCGGCCCTCCCGAGCGAACGGCCTCACGGAAGGACGCCAGACTGTGGGCCACGGGCACGTCTGGAGGGGATGCGCCCGGAGGTCCGGCCAGCACAGGGGGAGACGATAGCAGAAACAGGGCGGTGCTCAGCGCGGCACCGCGAAACAGGGAGAGTGTCATGGTCACCTCCTTCGAGGTGGTGCCATGCCCAACGCCAGGTTTCCCCGACGCGGGCATGGTTCTTACCTCATCGGCCAGAGGGCTCAGAAGTTGTACTGGGCCGAGAACTGCAGGCGGGTATTCTCCTCGGAGTCTCGGCTCTGGAGCTCCTTCCTGCCGTGGGAGACCTCGAAGCCGAGCATGACCGGCTCCGTCACCCGGTAGAAGTGGCTGAAGTGGATGCTCTCGAGCTTGCGGGTCGACTCGGGGAAGAGATCACCCGGACGATCCCCCCTGGCCTGGCCGTAGGAGAGGCTGGAGCTGAACTTGTCGGTCCAGTTCTGGGCCACGGCCACATTGAAGCCGTAGGCCTCGATGGTCTCGAGGTTGCCGTTGGCATCCACATAGGCCTCGCCGATGCCGCTGCTGCCATCACTGGCCCCGCTTGCCGTATAGAGGTAGCGGCCGATGCCGTCACCGTAGATGGCCCCCGCCATCAGGGTGGTATCAGGTCCCACGCCGACATTGCCGGCCAACATCAGGCCGTAGCCGGTGGCCGAGTCGTTGGCGGCATCGTCGTCCACCTTGAGTCGACGGACCAGACCGGCCGTCTCGATGGTAGCGTTGTCTCCCCCCCAGCGATAGCGTGCGGTCAGGTCAGGCGCCGTGTCGCGGGAACCCTCGAACCCGGTAGCCTCGGGGTTTTCCGCCGAGAACGACAGCGCACTTGCCCCCAGGGGCAAGGTGTAGCGCAGCTGTGCCTGACGAATGAAGCTCACCCCCACCGGGCCATCGAAGTCGACGGTGCTCGGATAGGCGGCGAAGTGCATGAAGTTGCTCCAGGTCTGACCCGCCAGCAGGCCGTTCCACTCACCATAGGCATGCCGCAGGCGGAAGCTGCGCGAGTTGGAGAACACCTCGTTGCCCCCACCGCCGAAGAAGTCCCCCTCGAGATGGGTGGTCGCCGGGCCGAATGCGGTCGGCGTCGATGTCTTGACAAACAGGCGTGACTGGCGCGCGTGTGCGCGGAACGAGGCATTGCTGGAGCCGTCCGAGGTATCGATACCCTCGACGAACAGGCTGTCACCCAGGTCCTGGTCGAGATCGTAGATGGCATCCAGCCTGACATACCCCCCGATCTGCACGGAGGTATCGGTGCCCGGCACCTTGAAACTGCCCGGGGTATCTCCGCCGGTGACCACATTGGATGCCAGCGCTTCTCGGGCCTCGGCCTCCTGCTGCTGTGCCTGGACCTGCTGCTGCTCGAGGCGCTCGATCTGTCGCTGCATCTCCAGCATCTGGGCACGCAGTGCCTCGATGCTGGCATCCTGGGCGAACACTGGCAGGCTCATGCCGGCCAGGGCCATGGCCGCAACACCCGTGGAGAGCCTCAGGGCGTTCGGGAGCTTGTTGTCATGTTGGTGTCCCATTGCCTTTCCCTCTTTGCTGTTATTAATGGCGATCGGTTCGAGTCCATTGTCTGGACAGGGCATGCCGGGTCGCTCAGGCCACCAGGCCGCTTTATTCGGTAGGGAAAGGGACGCTTTTCTTACAGAAAGATGAAGACAGAATGCAGCATATTATCTGTTATGGATAGTCAAAAAAAGGATATAGAAAGGTGTCAGGAATAACACCAGCAACCGACAAAACCGATCACCCCCAGCCGATGGTAACCGCAGAGGATCGACTCGATGACCAAGGACACCCTGCTGACTGGCGTGTTGCTGCTGGCCAGCGCACTACCCGCGACGGCGGCCGACATCAGCTTTTCCCCGGAAGCGATGATGGCCTGGCCGACTCGCTCCTTTGAAGGAGAAACGGAGTACCGAGTCGTCGAGCGGGAAGGCACGCGCGTGCTGCAGGCCAGGTCGAAGGAGCAGGCTTCGGCAAAGTATCTCGAGATGGAGGTGAACCTGGAGCGCACCCCCTATCTCCACTGGTGCTGGCAGGTCTCGGGCATCCACCATGGAGTGGATGAAAGGACCCGGGCCGGAGATGATTATCCGGCCCGGGTCTATGTGGCACGCAAGACGGGCATACTTCCCTGGCAGGTCCAGTCGGTGAACTATGTCTGGGCGTCCGGCCAGCCACAGGGGGCGGACTGGCCCAATGCCTTCACCTCGCGGGCCCATCTGCTGGCACTGCAGAGTGGCGAGTCACGTGTCGGCGAATGGGTAGCGGAAGTCCGCCACGTCGGGGAGGATTTCGCCTCACTCTTCGGTGACCAAGCCGACCGACTCGATGGCGTGGCGCTGATGAGCGATGGTGACAATGCCGGCGTCGATGCCACTGCCTGGTTCTCGAATCTCGGGTTCTCGGCCAGTGACGAGCCACCCGATTGTCCCTGAGATCCCACCGGCATCCATTCGCCTACCTCTGGCGCACCACCTGGCCACACTGGTGACGCCCCACCCAGGTGCTGGGCCGTGACTTCCGCCTGGCATCCAGGGCGAGGCGGTCCTCGTCGCGAAAGGCCATCATCACCAGGCTTGCCGCCAGGATGATCGATGAGGGATAGAACAGCACATTGGTGCCTTCCAGGAACCAGCCCCACGGGTCGATCACCGAGGGGAAGACGGCCAGCAGGGACGCCCCGTTAATCACCAGTTGCAGGGGATAGACCCACCGCCTGGCCAGCCCGATGATCACCAGCAGGCCGATCACCAGCTGAGAAACGCCCCACAGCGGCAGCAGGAACTCGCTAGACAGAAAGCCGGCATAGAAATTGTCGGCGATAGCCAGGCTGTGATCGACATTGACAATCTTGTTCACCCCCCACACCAGCAGCAGACCGCCAAGCGACACCCTGAGCAGCAATAGACCCAGTGCCTTTCTCACTTTCACCTCCATGGTACCTTGGAACGTTTCACGCATTGCCCGGGTGCTTGCGCACCGGCGAGACCCTTTGTCGATGATGGCGGCACAGACTTACAGAGGAAGATGGGCAGCATGGAAGGGGGACAGCGCACCGGACTTCCGGCTCATGCAAACAGCAGATCGCCGTAGCTCCAGTTCCGGGTACCGATGAGTGCCGCTTCGATAAGGGTGCCCCTGGGGGCAGGGAGCTCTCGATGGGTCTCGGATGCCATCCGCGGTTCTCCTCGGAACTCTCCTTAGAACACGGCCTGAGAAAGCTTCGCTACTGCGCGGCGGCCTGGGCCCGTCGTCCGATGGCGTCGAACACGTCATCGAGCTCCCGGCCGATCTCGTCCAATGCCTCACCGCCCTCCTCGAGATAAGGCGCGAGGACATGGCTCGGGGTCTTCCAGGCGAGGGTGGCGCTGCCATCATCGTTCTCCGTGACATAGAAGCGGATCGGCGCCTCGATCATTGCCGGGACACTGAGGCGCAGGGTGCGCACGGCATAGTCGTTGCGAAAGACCCCCACTACACGGTTACCGGGGATCGTCTCACCGCGTCGGGCAGCCGCCTCGGTAGGGCCTGCCTCGGTGACGATGAACATGCCCTCTGCCTCGACCGCTTCACGCAGGGCCTCCAGCAGTTCGGAATAGGTCGATGACACCGGCAGGACCCGCCAACCCTGTTCGGGCCAGCGAGCGTCGGCCGCGGCGTGAGCAGCCAGCAGCAGCACCATCAGCAAGGCCAGCCACCATGAACCCCCCCGTGTCGTGACCATCACGCCCCCTCCGCCATCACCGGCAGGGCTTCCCGCCGCCAGTGGCGCAGGGTCGAGGGGTGAACGCCAAACGACTCGGGAAGTGCCAGGCCAAGCGGCTCGGCCAGCAGGCCGAGGATCGCCATGTGGTGGATGGTGTGGCTGGTCAGGAAAGCCAGCTCACGGGCGAGGCTGGTGGACAGGGCCAGCGGCTCCTCGCCCACAGGATAGGCCAGGGTCAGGGACGCCGGGGGCGTCTGGTCGGCCAGCGCCAGCAGGGCGGCCTGGATGTCGGTGACCCGCTGGGCGGCCCGGGCGGGCCACTGCTCGAGCACCTCGTCACGGCGGCGATGCTCGTAGTCGAGGGACGTTCCGCCGGCCTCGAGGCCGCCGAGCAGGGCATCATAGTGGTCGATGATGTGCCGAACGTGCTTGCCCAGGGTATGGCGGCCGTCCGCGCCGAAGGGCTGTCGGTAGGCGGCAGGAGTCAGGTCATCCAGCAGGCCCTTGAGCTGGGCCAGCGCCATGAGGTTCTCCTCGATGAGCCCCTCCAGCGGGCGGGGTTGTCCTGATGCAGGCTGTGTCATGGCCGGGTTCTCCAGGTTACCGGTGGGGTGACATGAGCGATTCGGGGAAGGCCGGGCCGGCGCCCATGGCGCGCGGACCGGCCCTCGGTCAGTCGCGGGCGAGGCGTCAGTTACCGGCTTCGCCCTCGGCCTCTCCTTCAGCCTCACCCTCGGCTTCGCCTTCCGCTTCAGCCTCGCCCTGGGCTTCACCGGCGCCTTCCGCGCCGCCCTCGGCATGGGCCTCCGCCAGCATCAGCGGGGCTTCCTGGCCGCTGGTGTAGGTCGCCTCGGTGGCCGTGTCGCTGGCCACTGCCTGGAAGGCCGCACCGCTGGCAACCAGCAGCAGCGCCGGAGTCGTGTAGCCCAGCTGGCGACCCAGACGCCCCAGCAGGCTGCGGCGTTTCTCGTCTTGCAATGTCATGGTCATGACCTCCTCGGTGATGCATCTCGCGATGCGATGGACGGCATGTCGCAGCACGCCGTCTTGCAGTGACGCCAGCCTCCTCATCGAGGCTGACTTCCCTTCGGCGACGCCCACCCATGGACGCCACCCTCTGCTCGGTACCATCTTGTCCTGTTTGTCCTGCCAACCTGGCTATCCAGCCCGTCACGCCAATGCCGCAACGGTTGTCACTCCCTCGCCATGGCCGGATCGGCCGGCCGGCGGGCGGCCATGTCTCGTTCGGCCAGCCAGTCGACCAGCGGATCGGCCGCGGACGAGGGATCGATGTCGCCCACGGCAAGGCGTTCCAGCCGGGAGGCCCAGTCGCCGAGGGCGGTCACCCCGTCGGGCATCAGAGGCTCGTCCGGCGACGTGATGCAGCGCGGCAGCAATGCCCCCATGACGTCCAGCACCCCGGCGGGGGCCATCGCCTCCCCCGTTTCGGCGGGCACCAGCACGGCCCGGATTGTCACCCTGCCGGGCGCCGTCGCCGGCGCCTCACCGGCGGGCGTCGCCAGCGGCAGGCCCAGCGGCTCGGCCGCGTCGGGCGCCATCATGGGCAGCCGCAGGCCGCGGGTCAGGGTCCCCCCCGAGGCCGTCAGCCGCTGCAGCCGCTCCCGGCAGGCCTCCTCGTCGGGCAGCAGGCAGAGCACCCCCTCCCCTTCCGGGGTGACCAGCAGGCCGGCATCGATCACCGGTCGACCGGGCCGCGCGGCCTGGCCAACCAGGTGGGCCAGCAGCGCCGGGGCGAGCTGGGACAGCATCAGCCGCGACCTTACCACCGCGTGATCGGCCACCAGGGCGTAGCCGGTCGTCGCAGGCAGCAGGGCCAGGCGCGGAAGCCCGATCGCTGCCACCTCGTCAAGCGGGGAGAGCCGCGCGCCGAACAGCGGCGTCAGCCTGGCCAGGGCAGCGGGGGTGCCAACTTCCAGCGCCCAGCGCCGGCCGTCGTGGTCCAGCTGCAGCAGATGCGGCCGGGCACGGGCCGCCGGCACCGCCTCCGTCGCCGGGGCGTCGCCCAGGGCCGGGCCACGCTGACAGAGCAGGCCATCGCGACACCACTCTCCCAGGGTATGCCAGACGTCGCGTCGCAGGGCCGCCAGGTCCGGGGAGCCCTCCCCCTGGGCGGCGGCCAGGGCCAGCTGATCGACGATGGCATCGGGGTCCAGCCCCTCCGTGGCCAGCAGCCAGATCATCGCCGCCGTGTCGTTGGGCCGATAAAAGCGCCCGCTGCGGGTGTCATGGAGCGCCAGCTGGTCATCGTCCAGCATCTCCGCCACCCGGCGGCGCTGCAGCACCGGCCGCGGCAGGGGCTGGCCCGCCAGGCCCTCGGCCAGCTGCAGGTCGGCCAGGGTCGGCAACGAGAAGAACGGCAGATAGCGGCCGGGGTCGCTGGCCGGCAGCAGGCGCAGGAAGTCACCCGCTCGCGCCTGCTCCGCCCCGGCCTCGGCCACCAGTCGGGCCGAGGCGTCATCGTCGTCTCCCCCGGTCGCCGCGGGCGCGCTGCCGGGGATGTCCAGTAGCGCGATCATGTCTCTCACCAGCCCGCCCTTGACGGCCTCCTCGATCTGCCCGCCGTGCTCCGGGGCGGCGCAGATCCCCAGCGAGGGGCTGAGGTTGCACTCCAGGATCCAGGGCGTGAGGGCGTCATCCACCAGGCAGTCGAGCCCCAGCAGTTCGTAGCAGCCGCGCGGATCGGCCCCCACCTCGGCGGTGCGGCGACGCATGGCATCCACCGCCGAGATGATTGTCAGGGCGACCAGGTCATGGATCCGGGCGAAGAGGCGATCGTCGTCATGCCCCTGGTCACGCAGCCAGGTCCGGTAGCGGTCGAGGTCGATGAACTCCACCGGCACCTCGGCGCGGTCGTTGAGGGCGTTGATGTCCGGGTTGGTCAGCTGGCTGTAGGGGTTGTCGGCATCCTCCGGGTCCCAGGGCTCCGAGGCCAGCTTGGCAAACCCCTGACGGTAGAGATAGACCCGCAGGGGCTCCAGCGAGCTGATCAGCACGTATAGGCGCAGCACATACTTGTGCCCGCGGATGGTATGCGGATTGGCCAGGTACTCCTGCACCATCCAGTCGTGCGCCAGCGGCGCCTCGCCCGCATCGCGCAGCACCCGCACGCCCTTGCCCTTGGAGGCATTGGTGGGCTTGAGGATCCAGCGCTGCTCGGGATTGGCCAGGGCGGCCTCCTGCAGGGCGTGGTAGTCGTGGGGCATCACCCAGGCGTGCGGGAAGAACGCCAGCCGCGAGGCCGCGTCGCTGTCTGACCCGTGGCTCGCCACGATGCGCTCGCGCAGCGTGGAAAGGCTCGCATGGAGCCGGCTCTTGATGGTCAGCGCCGCATTGCCGGGGAAGTGGTTGAGCCGGCGCGCCGGCGAGACCCGCCGGAACTGGGCGGGATCGGGCATGCCGGTGATCCAGCCGGCGTCCCACGCCTGGTCGTCCCCGGCCTCCCAGCCCAGCGGCTCCAGGGCCTCGCGGAAGAACCGGTCCTGCTCGGCGGCCCGGCGGCCACCCAGCCAGAAGCGTCGGGTCGGCGAATGCGGCTCGGTCATGCGGGGGATCTCCTCTCGGCCGTGGCGACCCTCGCGGATCGGGGTCGCCTTTCTGATTCAGTCGTTGCCAGCACAGGGTCCTTACAGCGATAGCAACTTCCGCACGATCTGTCGCGGCCTTGATTTATGGATCGATCGGTACTAAATTACAGGACATGACACGAGGACGCCCCATCGCCTTCAGCCCTGACGAGGCTGCCAGCGCTGCCATGCAGGTCTTCTGGGCCCGAGGCTACGATGCCGCCTCGACCCGGGACCTGCTCGAGGCCATGCATATCTCGCGCAGCAGCCTCTACCAGGCTTTCGGCAACAAGGAGCAGCTCTTCCTCGAGGCCCTGCGTCGCTATCGCGAGGCGCTGATCGGCCGACTGGGTCGACGCCTGGCAGCGGCCCCTTCGGCCATGGCCTTCCTCGAGGCGCTGTTCCGCGAGACGGCCGATGAGGCCGGCAGCGAGCGCGCCGCTCTGGGCTGCCTGATCTTCAATTCCGCCACGGAGCTCGGCCAGCGCGGCGATGCGCCCTCGCACCATGCGCGGCAGAGCCTGGCCGCCATCACGGGCCTCTTCCACCGGGCGGTGGTCCAGGCCCAGCGCGACGGCGACATCGCGCCGGAGCGTGACGCCGAGGCACTGGCCACCTACCTGACGCTGGGGATGGCCGGGCTCAGGACGCTGTTGAAGAGCGGAGCGGACCCTGATCAGGCTCTACAGGCCGTTGCCCTGCTGATCGACGGGCTGCGCCGATGACATATCTCGAAGCAGTTTTTTACCACGTATGTGGACCGATCGTTCCATATATCGTGAACAACACCCACGATCAACTCTCACGCCACAGAAGGAGATACCCCATGGCAGCCGACTATCAGATGCAGCTGGCCCCACAGACCCTCGACACGGCCGACGCCAAGGCAAGGCCGCTGCTCGAGCAGGCCAATGCCAAGCTGGGCTTCGTGCCCAACATGTACGAGGGCATGGCCAAGGCGCCGGGTGTGCTGGACACCTACCTGCACGGCTATGAGCTGTTCCGCAACGATTCGGGGTTCGCGCCGCCCGAGCAGGAGGTGGTCTTCCTGACCATCAGCCGGCTCAACGGCTGCGCCTACTGCATGTCCGCCCACAGCATGCTGGCCGACAAGATGTCCCAGGTCCCGGCTGATGTGCTCGAGGCGATCCGCGGTGGCCAGCCGATCCCCGACGAGCGCCTCGCGGCACTGGCCGAGTTCACCCGGGTGATGTTCGAGACCCGCGGCATGCCGAGCCAGACCGACGTCAAGGCATTCCTGGATGCCGGCTTCGAGGAGCAGCAGGTGCTGCAGATCGTGCTGGCCCTGGCCGTGAAGACGCTCTCCAACTACTCGAACCACGTCAACCACCCGGAAGTGGATGATGCCTTCGCCGGTCACGCCTGGCAGGGCTGAAGCTGTCGCCGGAAGGCGAAACAGGGATAACAGCA
This sequence comes from Halomonas campaniensis, assembly GCF_014193375.1. Lineage (GTDB taxonomy): Bacteria > Pseudomonadota > Gammaproteobacteria > Pseudomonadales > Halomonadaceae > Halomonas > Halomonas campaniensis. The sequence goes on along the minus strand of NZ_JACHZF010000002.1, from coordinate 89,473 downwards.
GATCTGGATATAACCGAATGTACTAGATGTGTCAGGAAGCATTCTTGGCGAGGGAACGCCATCCCGTTGCAGCATGGTGACCATGCCCCAATCCGGACGAGGAGGATCCCCCATGAGATCCCGACTGATCATCGCCGCCGGCGCCCTGGCCATCGCCGGTCCGGCCCATGCCCTGCATCCTGCGCCGCTGGTCGAGGCCGAGTGGCTCGACCAGCAGCTGGGCAGTGACGGCCTGGTGGTGCTGGACGTGCGCTCGGCCATCGACGATGGCGGCGACCGCGAGAGCTTCGAGGCCGCCCGCATCCCCGGCAGCCGCTACAGCAGCTATACCGATGACGGCTGGCGCGAGACCCGCGATGACGTGGCCGGCCTGATGCCGGACGTCGCCGACCTAGAGGCGCTGATCGGCGGCCTGGGCATCGGCAACGACGACACCGTGGTGGTGGTCGCCGGCGGCACCGGCCCCACCGACTTCGGCAGCGCTGCGAGAATCTACTGGACCTTCAAGGCGCTGGGCCACGACGAGGTGACGATCCTCAACGGCGGCTTCGCCGGCTGGCAGGCCCAGGGCTTCGATGTCGCCTCGGGCACCCCCGGCGCGCCCGAGGCCACGGACTTCTCAGGCTCCCTGCAGGCGCACCTGCTCGCCACCACCGAGGAAGTCGAAGCGGCCCGGGAGGCCGACAAGCCACTGGTGGACGCCCGCCCGCCGGGCTTCTTCACCGGCGAGGCCCAGTCCCCCGCGGCTCGCGCTCCGGGCACCATTCCCGGCGCGGTCAACCTGCCCCATGATGGCGCCCTGGTCGAGCGCGACGGCGCCTACTACCTGGAGCCGGCGCGGCTGAACGCCAATATCGATGCCCTGGGGCTGGATCGCCAGGCGCCCACCGTGGCGTTTTGCAATACCGGCCACTGGGCCGCCAGCGGCTGGTTCCAGCTCAGCGAGATCGGCGGCCTGGAGAACGTCAGCATGTACGACGGCTCCATGGCCGAGTGGACCCGGGACGACGCACGCCCCCTGCAGCTGGCCGACCGCGGCATCGTCACCGTGGGCGAGCTGGCCGACTGACGCCATCCGGCAAGCCTGACTGCCACGCTCCACAGCGCCCCGCTGGCCCCTGGCCGCGGGGCGCTGTGGTGTCGGCGCGGTGATCTACCCCAGCCGCTCGGCCAGCGCGTCGAGGTCGGCGACGGTCATGTCCGGCTCGACGCCCCAGGGGTCGAAGGGCGCCTCGGGGCTGCGACGCACCCAGGCCGCATGCAGCCCGGCGTGGCGGGCGCCGATCACGTCGAAGGGGTTGCTGGAGACCAGCCAGGTGTCGCCCGGCGCCACCTCGAGCCGCTGGCGCAGGTGGGCATAGACCGCGGGGTCGGGCTTGAAGCGCTTGACCTCGTCGACGCTGACCACCTCATCAAAGTGCTCCCGGAGGCCGGCCTGCTCGAGGAGCCCCTCCACCGCCTCCCGGGTGCCATTGGAGAACGCCACGCAGCGCACCCCGGCCCGGGTCAGGCGATCGAGGGCGCTGGACGCCTCGGCAAAGGCCGGCAGGCGGGCATAGACCGCCATCAGGTGCTCCTTGTCGACGTCGGCCAGGCGGGTCTGCAGGGCGCGGTCGGTGAACTCCAGCGCCTCCCGGGTACACTGGCCGAAGGGCACATAGGCCCCCATCAGCCCGCGCCGGAAGCTGTACTCCAGCTGCTTGTCACGCCAGCGGCGCGAGAACTCGTCCGCCAGCTCCCCCCTGCCGAGGGCGCCGAGCCGCTCCTCCAGTTCGGTGACCACCCCATGGGTGTCGATCAGGGTGCCGTAGACATCGAAGGCCAGTATTTTTGCCATCCTCGAAGCTCCTCGGGTCAAATTGATCAGATGTCAGCAGCATGACGTCTGGTGAATACAGACACAAGAGAAGCATGCCCAGCCCCCTGCCAGAACGGCCCCCACCAGGAGAAGGCGGTCGAGTCGTTAGTGGTAGATGGGCCGGTCACTGCCAAACCGGTGGCGGTAGCTGCCCTCGCCTCCTATGCTGCGTTCACCTGCTTCCGGGATTCTATTCCGTTCATCCACTGGACAGTGATGATCACGGGGGACCGTGTCCATGGGCCATCGCCGAGAGCACCTTCTCAGGCGGCTGCAGAGCGCCTGGCGTATCAGTCCTCCGTTCTTGCTTGCCGCTGGCTTCATAATGTTGATCCTTGCCGGAACGGCATTGCTCAAGCTCCCTTTTTCCACGAACACTCCCATTGCATGGAGCGAGGCCCTCTTTACCGCCACCTCGGCGGTAACCGTTACCGGCCTGGTGGTCACCGACACCGGCGCCACCTTCACGACCTGGGGCGAGATCATCATTCTCCTCTTGATGCAGGCAGGGGGACTGGGACTGATGACATTTGCGGTGGTGGCCTTGCTGTCTCTGGGTGGACGCATCAAGGGACGGCGTTACCTAGTCGCCAGCAGCCCCTATGTCACCACCCACCCTCGGGACGTCTTCCGTACTGCCAGGGAAGTGGTCAAGCTGGCCCTGGTAATAGAGGGTCTCGCACTGATCCCACTGGCACTGGTATGGGTGCCTGAACATGGCTGGGCCAAGGGACTCTGGTGGTCCCTGTTCCACACTGTCTCCGCGTTCAACAATGCCGGTTTCACACTGTCTTCGGACAGCCTGATGTCCTATGTCGGAAATCCGGTCATCAATACGGTGATTCCCGCTCTCTACCTCATCGGAGGGCTGGGCTTCATTGTCATCGTGGGAATACTCGATTATCGCTTCAACCGGGCGTTGGATATCAACGTCAAGGTCGTGCTCTCAGGTACTCTGGTGTTGAGCCTCGTGGGCACCGCCCTGATCTACGTGCTGGAATCCAACAATCCAGCCACACTGGCTGCAATCCCTGCGCTGTCCGATCAGCTCTGGGCCTCCTGGCTACAGGCCACAACCCCGCGAACCGCAGGGTTCAACAGCCTCGACATCGGCAGCCTCACCCAACCCACCTGCCTCGTGCTGATGCTGCTGATGTTCGTCGGTGCCGGCGCCAACGGCACTGGTAGTGGCATCAAGGTGGCCACCCTGTTTGTCCTGCTCGCCGCCACCTGGACCTATCTCCGGCAACGAAACCAACCGGTGCTGTTTTCCCAGGCCATTGACACCACTACCCTGCTCAAGGCACTTGCCGTCACGGTGATGGCCATCCTCGGCATCTTCCTGGGCACCCTGGCCCTGTCCATCACCGAAAACGCCGATCTGCTGACCGTGGCATTTGAAGCCACCTCGGCACTTGGCACGGTTGGCCTCACTCGGGGCCTGACGACGGAGCTTTCCGGCGAGGGACAGCTCGTCATCATGGTCATGATGTTCGTGGGTCGCGTATGTCCGCTGACGGTGGCCTACCTGGTTGGCTCTGCTTTTGCTTCCTCACGGGACTCGATGAAAGAGGAACTGCAGATTGGCTAGGAGCGGTCCTGACGCTCCTTCATAAGCGATGGTTGACTGTGGGGGCCGCAATTGTCGCGCCCAATGCCGTCGCCGCGGGACAGCCCGCGGCGATGCTCAGGGATTACGGCCTAACGACGAGCCGGGGTCGGTCGGGCCTGGCTTCAGGCCATCGTTTTCGCCACCGCCTGGACGGCACCCTCGCGCACCAGCGCATCGGCGACCTTGTCCACCGCCCGGCGGGCGCGGGCGACGATCTCGTCGACCTCGTCGCGGGTGGCGATCAGCGGCGGCGCGAAGCCGAGGATGTCGCCCTGGGGCATGGCCCGGGCGATCAAGTTCTCCTCCAGCACCGCGGCGGCGATGCGCGGACCGACCTTGAGGGCCGGGTCGAAGTGCTCGCGCGTCTCCGGACGGGGGGAGAACTCCAGGGCCGCCAGCATGCCCACGCCGCGCACGTTGCCGACGATGGGATGGTCGCCGAAGGCATCTGCCATGGCCTGCTGCAGGTAGGCGCCGGTATCACGGGCGTTCTCGGTCAGGCCCTCGCGCTCGATGATCGCCAGGTTGGCCAGCGCCGCCGCACAGCCCAGGGCGTGGCCGGAGTAGGTCCAGCCATGGCCGATGGGGCCGTACTGGCCGGTACCCTGCTCGAGCACCTGCCAGACGCGGTCACCGACGATGACGCCGGAGAGCGGCTGGTAGGCGCTGGTGAGCCCCTTGGCGACGGTGATCAGGTCGGGCTTGATGCCGTAGAGGTGGCTGCCGAAGTCGGCGCCGATGCGCCCGAAGCCGCACACCACCTCGTCGGCGATCAGCAGCACGTCGTACTTCGCCAGCACTGCCTGGATCGCCTCCCAGTAGCCCTCCGGCGGCGGCACGATGCCGCCGGTGCCGAGCACCGGCTCGCCGATGAAGGCGGCCACGGTCTCCGGCCCCTCGGCCAGGATCATCTCCTCGAGCCTTGCCGCACAGTGCTGGGAGAACTCCCGCTCGGTCATGCCCTCCTGCTCGGCGGCGCGGTGGTAGTAGTACGGCGCCTCGGTGTGCAGGATGCCCTCGAAGGGCAGGTCGAACTGGTCGTGGAACGCCTTGAGGCCGGTCAGCGAGCCGGTGGCCAGGCCCGAGCCGTGGTAGCCACGCATGCGCGAGATGACCTTCTTCTTCCGGGGCAGGCCGCGCACGTTGTTGTAGTAGCGGACGATCTTGAGCTGGGTCTCGTTGGCGTCACTGCCGCCCAGGCCGTAGTAGACCTTGGACATGCCGGGCCCGGCGAGCTCGAGGATCCTCTCGGAGAGGGCGATCTGCGGCTCGTTGGAGTGGCCCACATAGGTGTGGTAGTAGGAGAGCTCCAGGGCCTGCTGGTAGATGGCCTCGGCCACCTCGGTGCGACCGTAGCCTATGTTGACGCAGTAAAGGCCGGCGAAGCCGTCGATGAACTCGCGGCCGTCCTTGTCACGGATATGGATGCCCTTGCCGCCGGTGATCACGCGGCCCGGCGCATCGCCATTGGCGAAGTCACGCAGGTGGGTGGAGGCGTGGAAGGTCACCTTGCGGTCGCGGTCGATCAGGTCCTGGTGCTGCTGGCTCATGTCGTTCTCTCTGATATCAAGGCTCCCCGGCGTCCCGCCGGGGAGAAGGTTCATCAATGGGGTCGGTCAATCAGCTCCCGGATACGGAGCCCAGGGCACCCAGGCAGTAGTACTTGGTCTCGAGGTACTCGTCGATGCCGGTGATGCCACCCTCGCGGCCGAGGCCGGAGTGCTTGACGCCGCCGAAGGGCACGGGCGGGCCGGTCATCTTCACCGAGTTCACCGACACCATGCCGAACTCCAGGGCGCGCATGATCTTCCAGATGCGGCGGATGTCGTGGGTGTAGATGTAGGCCGCCAGGCCATACTCGGTGTCGTTGGCCATCTCGATGACCTGGTCGTCGTCCGCGTAGGCGGTGATGCCGGCCACCGGGGCGAAGCTCTCCTCGTGCCAGATCTTCATGTCGTGGGTCACCCCGGTCAGCAGGGTAGGCATGAAGAAGTTCTCGCCCGGCGCCAGGGTCTGGTCGCCGGCCACCAGGGTGGCCCCCTTGGCCAGGGCGTCATCGACGATGGCCGCGGCCTTCTCCACCGCCTGGCGGTGGATCAGCGGACCCAGGTCGACCTCGCTCTCCAGGCCGTTGCCCACGGTCAGCGCCGCCATGCGCTCGGCGAAGTGCTCGACGAACTCGTCATGGATCGACTCGTGGACCAGGATGCGGTCGGCGGCGAGGCAGTCCTGGCCGGCGGTCTGGAACTTGGCCGCCACCGCGGCGAAGGCCGCCTCCCGGGGATCCATGTCCGGCCCGACGATGAAGGGCGCATTGCCGCCCAGCTCCAGCGACACCCGCTTGACGGTGTTGGCGCTCTGCTCGAGCAGCAGGCGACCCACCCGGGTGGAGCCGGTGAAGGAGAGCGCCTTGACGCGGTCCTCGGCGCACAGGATCTTCGACACCTCGACGGGCTCGCCCAGCACCACGTTGAACACCCCGGCCGGGATGCCGGCGCGCTCGGCCAGCTCGGCCAGCGCCAGCGCCGAGAAGGGGGTCTCGCCGGCGGGCTTGACGATCACCGGGCAGCCGGCGGCCATGGCGGCGGCGGCCTTGCGGGTGATCATCGCCAGCGGGAAGTTCCACGGCGTGATCAGCGCGGCGATACCCACCGGCTCCTTGATGGTGCCCAGGGCGGCATTGGGGATGTGGCTGGGGATCGTCTCGCCGAAGGTGCGCTTGCCCTCCTCGGCGAACCAGCGCACGAAGCTGGCCCCGTACTCGACCTCGCCACGGGCGTCCGGCAGCGGCTTGCCCTGCTCCAGGGTCATGATGGTGGCCAGGTCCTCGCGGTTGGCCTGCAGCAGGTCATACCAGGCCAGCAGGCGCTCGCAGCGCTCGTCGGCGCGCAGCGCGCGCCAGTGCACGAAGGCGGCCTCGGCGGCGTCCACCGCGGCGCGGATCTGGTGCGCCTCCAGCCAGGGGATGTGACCGATCACCTCGCCGGTGGCGGGGTCCTGGACGGCCTCCTCGCGGCCGCCCTCGCCGTGGGTCCACTTGCCGTCGACATAGGCGTGCTGACGGAACAGACGCGGATCGTCGAGCATGGTGGACAGCGTCCTGGACAGTTTCATGTTCATGCGGCACCTCCCCTGACGCACCGGCCGGACTGACGTTGTGTGGCCGGTGCGGAAAAAAACGGGCGAGCCGCCCGGTTGCGTCCGGTGCGGCTCGATGGGGTCATGATAGGGGAAGGAGGGCGGGGGGACTTTTCGTTGGCCGGCGAGGCGAATGGGCTTTTTTTTCGTCCTCGCCGGTCTGACGCGAAGTTTTTCTGCGGGCCCTCAGCCGGCCGCCGGGTCGACCAGCGCGGCCTCGGTGAATACCAGCAGGCCCAGCTCCGGCCGGTAGCCGTGGATCTCGGTGACGTCCAGGGCCTGCAGGAAGTAGAGGATCTCCTCGCTGACCACCTGGCCCGGCACCAGCACCGGGAATCCCGGCGGATAGGGGATCACGAAGCTCGCCGAGACCACGTCGCGGCCGGCCCGCATCGCCGCCTGCAGCTCGCCGTTGTCGAAGCGCAGGTACTCGGTGTTCTCCTCGTCGTAGCTGAGGAAGTAGGCGCGGCGGATGTCCCCCTCCGGGGTGTGGCCACCGGGGTCCGGGCGGAAGGCGTCGTGGAAGCGGCTGAAGTCGGGCAGCGGAGGCAGCTCCTGGGTCAGCGAGCGCACCCGGTGCTCGATGATCTTGCGCTCGGGCCGGCTGCTCTCCTCCCAGCGAGTCTCGAACTCCTTGGCCAGCTTGATCAGCACGTCGAGCAGGTAGGCGATGGAGCCCCGGGTGGTGCCGATGTTGGTCATGAACAGCACGGTATTGCGCGAGGTCTTGTTGATCTGGATGCCGTACTTGTTCATCAGGTATTCGTTCTTGAAGGTGTCGCCATCGATGCCGGTGGCGCCGATGGCGATGGTGATGCGGCTCGGGTCGACCACGAACTCGTCATTGGCCCAGGCCTCCTCCATCTTGTTCCAGCCGGTGACCGGGTCGTAGAAGGTGTCGACCCCGGACTGCCGGTACTCCAGCGGCACCATGTCCTTGTTGACCAGCACCCGGAAGTACTTCTGCAGCAGCGGATGGGTGTAGAGCTGCTCGCGCAGCGACAGCGCCGCCTCCACCTGGGCATGCACCAGCTCGAAGCCCTCCATCTCGGCCTGCATGCGGCCCACGTCCAGCGAGGCGATGATCTGGTAGTTGGGCGAGGTCGAGGTATGGGTCATGTAGGCCTCGTGGAACGGCGCCTCGACCTTCTGGCGGTAGTCCTGGTCCCAGACATGGATCATCGAGCCCTGGCGCAGCGAGGTCAGGGTCTTGTGGGTGGAGTGGGTGGCGTAGGTACGGATGCGCACCGCGTCGGGGTCGGGCAGCAGCCGACGCTCCAGCCAGGTGGCGTCGTCGTCGGGGTCGAGCTGGTCGAACTCGGCCTTCCAGGCCGCATACTCCTCGCGGTAAGCCTCGCTGCGGTAGCGGTCGCGCAGGGTGCGGGCGGCATGCATGGCGGTGCGCGGCCGGTAGGTGGGGTTGAAGCCGGCGAAGGCGAACCACGCCTCGTCCCACAGGAACACCAGGTCGGGCTTGATGGCCAGGCACTCCTCCATCACCCGGCGCACGTTGTAGACCACCCCGTCGAAGGTGCAGTTGGTCAGCAGCAGCATCTTCACCTTGTCCAGGTTGCCCGCCCGCTTGTACTCGAGCAGCGTCTTCTTGATCTCCTTGAGGGGCACCGCGCCGTACATGGAGTAGTCATGCAGCGGATAGGAGTCCAGGTAGCTGACGTGGGCCCCCGCCAGCACCATGCCGTAGTGGTGGGACTTGTGGCAGTCGCGGTCGATCAGCACGATGTCGCGGGGCTTGACCAGCGCCTGCACCACGATCTTGTTGGCGGTGGAGGTGCCGTTGGTGACGAAGAAGCTCTGCCGGGAACCGAAGGCGCGGGCGGCGTACTCCTGGGCCTTCTTGATCGGGCCGTAGGGCTGCAGCAGCGAATCCAGCCCCCCGGAGGTGGCCGAGGTCTCGGCGAGAAAGATGTTGATGCCGTAGAAGTCGATCATGTGGCCCGCCCAGTGGGAGCGGGTCACCGACTTGCCCCGCGAGATGGGCATGGCGTGGAAGACCCCGGTGGGCTTCTTGCTGTACTCGCGCAGGGCATCGAAGAAGGGCGTGCGGTAGCGGTTGTCGATGGCACGCAGGATGGTGTGGTGCTGCTCGATGTAGTCCGTCTCGCGGTAGAAGATGCGGTTGAAGTGGCGGATGTCACGGCTGGCCGTGGCCTCCACGTCGCCGCTGGTGACCAGGAACTGGTCGATCTCCGGGCGCAGCTCGTGGATCATCGAGCTCAGCAGGATGCTGCGCTCGGCCTCGGACTGGTTCTCCAGTGCCTGCTCGGAGAGCCCCTCCAGGTAGTTGCGCAGGGCGCTGAGGTTGTACTTGGACTTGTAGGGAAACTCGTAGCGGATCAGGCAGGCCTGGATGTTGGGGTTGACCAGCACCGCGATCAGCGCGTCCTCGAAGCTCCTCACCGTCACCACGTCGTAGACGAAGCGGTCCTCGGGGCGGCGCATGTTGCGGAACGCCTCGCGGACCACCTCCTCCTCCTGGGCCGAGAGGTTGTCGACGATCAGCAGCTCGAAGTAGGGCTGGGCGGAGCTGTTGGAGGCGGGGTGGCCGCGGCGCAGCTGGGCCAGGGCATCCAGGGTCTCCATGTCCTCGGCATCGGCGTCGGTCTCCGAGAGGTCGACGTGGCGGCGCCGGTAGGACTCGCTGATCAGCGCCCGTACCAGGCGCTTGACCACCTTCTCCAGCAGCACGTACTCCTCGCGGTCGAACAGCGACCAGAGGTGGCGGAAGTCCTCCTTGGAGGGGAAGGCGTGGTAGTCCTCGATGATCTCGAGCCGCGTCAGCTTGACGTCGATCGCCTTCACCAGGTTCCTCGCCCGGCTATCGTCGGTCAGTCGCACCAGCTGGCCCAGGTCGCGCTTCAGCGCATTCCAGGTATCGGCACGCAGCTGGGAGATCTTGTGGTAGAAGCCCAGCGCGGTATAGGGCGTTTCGGTCTGGCTGGTCTCTTGCATGGCGACACCCATCCTTGCTTGTTGTTGACGAGGGGCATCGGCCGCCCGGCGCATCGGGTCAGCCGGTCTGCAGCCCGCGCCTGCCGTAGCGAACGGTGATCCGCTCCTCGGGAAAGTCATCGAAACTCAGGTCAAGGTTCATGCCGGGCCAGTGGAAGCAGGCCCGGCCCTCGCGGGGGCGATAGAAGGCGGTATAGACGGTGCCTAGCCCCCGCCGGTAGTCGTGGCGGAACAGCGGCGGCGCCGAGAAGGCGGCGACCAGCCGCTCCTCGCTGGTGGCCTCGTCGTCCACCAGGATGGAGAGCTGGCGCTCGCGGATCAGCGTCTCCGAGGCCAGGGCATGGGCGTACCACTCGATCCGCTTCTGGTGGTTGGTGGCCACCGGCACGCGGCGGATGCTGGCCCGTCGATCCGGGGCAATCATCGCCGTCACGTAGCGCCCGGAAGCGTCGGCCACGGTGATGTTGTAGGCCATGTGGGTCGGGACCCGGGAGAGCACCTCCGCCGCCTCGGGTACCGTATCGCAGAACTCCAGCAGGTAGCGCAGGATGACCGGCGCGCCGAAACCCTCGCCCACCACCTGGCGCCCCCCGAAGGCCAGCGACACGGCGAGCCCGCGGTCGTTCATGCCGTCGAGCACGCCCCACAGGCAGTCCGACATGGCGATCACCCGGCGCTCGTTCCAGTGGGTATAGAGGATGGTGCCCTCGCACAGCTCCGGGGGGTAGTCGTAGTTGCGGGCCAGCAGGGTGGCACCGGGGCGCGCCAGCACCGCCTGGGAGCAGCCGGTGATGTAGGGCGGCGGCTGGTAGAGGCTCAGGAAGCGCGAGGCCAGGTCCCCACCGCCCGCCAGCTCGCACAGCGCCCGATAGGTATCGAGCAGCTCCGGCATGTGCCGGCGCAGGGCGTTGTAGCAGGCGAGATACCCGGGGCGCTCGCGCTCCCCCTCGGCGAGGTACCAGGGCTCGTAGGCCGGCCAGTGGTAGTCGAACAGCGACTGCCACTTGGCCCCCGGTGCCGCCTCGAGCACGGTACGAAAAACCAGCGTCTTGTCGTCCATTTCGGCCGGCGACGGCACCCGCCAGGGGGTGCCGCCGCCCTCCCCGCTCAAAGGATCTTGAAGTTGCCGCCACCGACGGCATGATTGACGGCCACTTCCTCCACCACCGGGTCCTGCAGCGACTGGCCGGCGTACTGGCCGCGGATGCCGTCGATCCAGGCCTTCGCCCGCTCGTTGAGCTGGAAGTCGTCGTCCATCAGCCGGCCGCGGGTGATCAGGATGCCCAGGTCCGCCCCCTCGTAGCGGAAGTCGCCGGCGCCGCTGATGCGCAGGAAGAAGCCCTCCTGCTCGTTCTCGGCGGCGTGGGGATGGTAGCTGTAGTGGTCGTAGCCGACGCTGCCGTCGCCGGCCATCCTCCAGACCCCGGTTTGCGGCGCGGCGGTGAGCAGGTCGACGCTCTCGTCGGTGTGCTTGATCACCAGCTGGCTCCAGCTGTCGACGCTCTCGGGATGCGACCAGCGCTCGTTGATCTCCTCGATGTCCAGGTCGAAGTCGACGTCGGAGAACTCCAGCAGGTGGAAGAGGAACAGCGGGATGTCGGAGTGGGCGAAGGCCGCCACGTTGGTCAGCGAGCTGGCGCCGGTGACCCGCGGGTTGAGCTCACCCAGGTAGACCTCGCCGTTGTCCATGTCGATCAGGAAGTCGAGCTCGAAGTAGCCGCGGTAGCCCTCCTCGCGCAGCGCCTCGCCGAACTTGAAGGTGTACTCCCGGGCCTTGTCGCGGATCTCCTGGGTGAAGGCGCCGGCGAACATCTCGTTGCCGCACCAGCCACCCTTGTAGGGGGTCAGCGACTTGAAGCCGACCAGCTCGGTCATCAGCGGCCCCACCACGGTGCCGCAGCGGGTGGCGCAGGCCTCGATGGCCGAGCCGCGGCAGTTGATCCGCTTCATGATCTTGACCTCGGCCTCGGCCTCGATCTCCTCGGCGTGCTTGTAGTAGTCGTCCTCGCTGGCGATGAAGAAGGTGGTGTGGCCGGAGTCGCCGAAGGCGGTCTGCACCACCAGGTCGGAGCCGAGTTCCTGGCTGACCTCCAGCAGCTCCTGGTAGCTGCCCACCCGGGCCAGCACGTTGGGCACGCTGGGCACGCCGGCCTTGTTGCCGATGCGCACCGTCTCGATCTTGTTGTCCATGCGCTGCCGGAGGTTCGCCGGCGGGAACGCCACCCGCAGCCCGAGCTGCTGGCAGACCTCCTCGGTATGCTCGTCGAACATCAGGAAGGCCGCCACACCGGCGTTGTCGCCGTCGGCCCTCGACTGGATGAAGTCGATCACCTCCTTGTGCTCGAGGAGGTAGTTGTTGATGTCCTCGATGCTCTCGAAGTCCCGCGGGAACTTCTCCTTCGGCACGAAGACGTTGCGCTGCTGGCCGTCGAAGCAGTCGATGTAGTTGATGTGGCGGAAGTTGCCCACCCAGTCGCCGATGCCCAGCAGGTTGAAGTTGGTGGCCGAGATGAAGTAGATCGGCTCCTTGTTGTTGAGGAAGTGGCGGCGGACGTCGGCAATGGTTGTTATTTTGCTCATCGTTGTCGCTCCAGGTGTGGCGGGAGGGGTCTCGGGGGCCTCCCCCCCGGCGGCGGGCCGGGCGGGGGGCGGTGATGAAGCGGAGTCCCCTTCGGGGGCCCCGCCGAAGAGGCGACGCAGGGCACGCAGCAGGGACTCCAGCACGGCGATCTCCTTCACGGGCGCTGCCGGGCGGGCAGCGGGGTCAGTACTCCTCGACGTCGGCGCGCAGCGGCTTCTGCAGCGGCCCCAGGGTATCGAGGAAGGGCGACGAGCCGGACTCGCTGCGGTAGAGCGTGAAGTCGGCGCGCCGGTCGCGGAAGCTCTTCAACGGCTGCCCGAGGCCGCGCAGCCCGGTCTCGCGCTCGCGACGCACCCGGTTGAGGTCCACCTCGATGGGCATGACCTCCTCGCCGGTGCCGGCCTGGTGGATGACATCCCCGGAGGGGCCGACCACGATGGATCGGCCGTTGCCGATGGCGCCGGCGCCGTTGATGTCGAAGAAGTAGCACTGGTTGACCGCGGCATTGGTGCGGGCGATGGAGAGCTCGATGTCGCGGTCGATGGTATCGGTCATGGTCGGGTGCAGGATCACCTCGGCGCCCATGGCCACCAGGGTGCGAGTGGTCTCGGGGAACCACATGTCGTAGCAGATCGATACCCCGAAGCGCGCCACGTTAGGCACGTCGAAGACCACGAACTCGGTACCGCTCTCCACGCCCGCCTCGTAGGGGAGGAAGGGGAACATCTTGCGGTAGCGGGCCACGACCTGGCCGCGGGGGTTGATCACCGACAGGGTGTTGTAGACCCCCTGGTCGGTCTGTTCGAACATCGAGCCGGGAATCAGCCAGATGCGGTGGCGCTCGGCGAGTTCGCAGAAGAACTGCTCGGCGTGGCTCGGCATCGGCTGGGCATGGTGGGGCGAGGCCCCCATGGGCATCAGCTCACTGAACAGGACCATCTGCACCTGGGGGAAGCGGCTCATCAGCACGTCGACCCGGTGGCGCATGGCCTCGGTGTTGTCGCCATGGTGCAGGGCATGCATCTGCACCCCGGCAATCGTGAAGTAGGACATCTTGGTCTCTCTGCGTCAGGCGATCTCGAAAACTTCCAGGGCGCTGTCGGGAGTACATCCCGCATGTCCGGCACCTGAGGAGCGTGCCGGCAAGATCGCCCGGCCGGCGAGCACATGCTCGCCTCTCGCTACCAGCTTAAGCCACATCGCACTCACAGGGAATCAACGCTGATATTTCGTTGACCCTGGCCGGCCGGTCCGGCGGCGACGGAGCGCCGCCGGGCGGGGTCAGGCGGTGAAGTCGTCGCGGGAGAAGCCCGGGTCGGGGCGCTTGACCGTCTTGGTGACGATATAGGTGAAGTAGCGTTCGATGCCGGCCTCGCCGGTGAGCCAGGTGTCGATCAGGCGCTGGTAGGCATCGACGGTGTCCGCCTCGACCTTGATCAGGTAGTCGACGCCGCCGCCCACCGCCACGCACTCGGTGACCTCCGGGGTGTCGTGCACCAGCGCCTCGAAGCGGGCGAAGCTCTCGGCGTTGTGCTGCTTGAGCTCGATCTGCACCCACACCGGCGTACGGCGCACCAGCGCCGCGGCATTGATGCGGGCACTGTAGCCCTCGATGATCCCGGCCTTCTCCAGGCGGCGCACCCGCTCCCAGCAGGGGCTGACCGAGAGGTTGATCGCCTCGGCCAGCTTCGACTTGGTGATGCGGCCATCCCGGGAGAGGATCTCGAGGATCTTGAGGTCGTAGCGGTCCAGTTTCATCGTGATGCCGGCCGCCTCATCCCAGGGAGTCGACAACATCGGCGATCACCGCGATGGTGTCGCCCATGTTGACCAGCGCCGGATGGCGCCGCGCCGCCAGCACGCCGCTGCGCCCGGCGTGATACTCCACCGGGGGAGTGCCGCTGCGGGTCATGTCGTAGACCCGGGCCACCACCTCGCCCTTCTCGACTCGCTCGCCCAGCGCGAAGGCCAGCTCCAGCACGCCGGAGTGCTCGCTCTGCACGTAGCAGCTGGCATCGGGCATGTCGAGGTAGACCTGGGGCTCGTCCGGCATCGCCACCTCGCCCTCGAGCAGGCCGTAGTGGATCAGGAAGTTGCGCACGCCACGCTCGGTGATCGCCATGCTCTCGGGGGTGGAGGTGCCGCCGCCGCCGAGCTCGGTGGCGACGAAGACCTTGCCCTGGCTCTCCACCGCGGTGTCGAAGAGGGCCGCGGCGTCGAGCTCGAACATCATCATGGCGTAGGGGGCACCGAAGGCCTTGGCGCCCTCCAGCGCCTGGCGCTGCTGCTCGGCGTCGTCGAGCACGTGGGAGGCGCCGAAGGGGATGATGTCCAGGGTGCGCCCGCCGGAGTGCAGGTCGAGCACCACGTCGCACATCGGCACCATCACCCGGGTGAAGTAGTCGGCGATCTTCTCGGTGACGGTGCCGTCGGGGTCGCCGGGGAAGCTGCGGTTGAGGTTGCCGCCGTCGAGCCCGGAGGTACGCTTGCCGGCCATTACCGCGGGGGTGTTCATGCAGGGCACGATGATCACCCGGCCAGTCACCTCCTCGGCCTCGAGCTGGCTTGAGAGCTTGAGCAGCGAGGTGATCCCCTCGTACTCGTCGCCGTGGTTGCCGCCGGTGAGCAGCGCCGTGGGGCCCTCGCCGTTCCTGACCACGGTGACCGGGATCATCACCGCCCCCCAGGCGGAGTCGTCCACCGAGATGGGCAGCTTGAGGAAGCCGTGCTGGACGCCGTCGGCGTCGAAGTCGACGGTGGCGCTGATGGGGCTGGGACGCTTGGTCATTGGCTGGTCTCCATGTTCTTGTACAGGTCTTTCGAGACTCCATTCTCGCGACGAATGGCGGCCCGACACGGGGCTGTTCCGGCGACAAGCCTGCGAGGAGGCGCTGTGAATACTTCCCTGTAAGCTACTTTTGCCTTCCCTGGCAAAAGACCTCCTCTTCGGCTCGTCCCCGGCGCCCCTCCTTGGGTGGTGTATCGAGGTCAGCGCACGAAGAGCTGGCGCGGGAAGTTGGCCAGGGTCTCGCAGCCGGTCTCGGTGATCAGGATGCTCTCGGTGATCTCAAGGCCCCAGTCGTCCTCCCACAGGCCGGGCATGAAGTGGAAGGTCATGCCCGGCTGGAGGATGGTCTCGTCCGAGGGGCGCAGGCTCATGGTGCGCTCGCCCCAGTCCGGCGGGTAGCTGATGCCGATGGGATAGCCGCAGCGGGCGCCGCCGCGGTCGAAACCGTACTTGTCCATGGCCGCGCCCAGCGCCATGGCGATGTCCGCGGTGCGGTTGCCGGGCTTGGCCACGGCCAGGCCGTTCTCGATGCCCTCGAGCAGCGCCGACTCGGCGCGCACGAACTCCGCCGGCGGCTTGCCCAGGAACACCGTGCGCGACATCGGCGCATGGTAGCGCTTGTAGACCCCGGCAATCTCGAAGAAGGTGCCCTCACCCTCGCGGAACGGGGTGTCGTCCCAGGTCAGGTGGGGTGCTGCCGCATCCTTGCCGGTGGGCAGCATCGGCACGATGGCCGGGTAGTCGCCGCCGAAGACCTTGCCGTTGGCGTCCGTCCAGCCCTCGATGCCCACCCGGTAGATCTCGGAGACCAGCTTGCTCTTGGGCAGGCCGGGCTCGATCACCTCGAGGATCCGCGAGTGCATGCCCTCGACGATCTTCGCCGCGACCCGCATGTACGCGACCTCCTGGGGCGACTTGATCGCCCGGCACCAGTTGACCAGCGAGTTGGCGTCCATGAAGCGGGCGTGGGGCAGCTCACGCAGCAGGCTCTGGTAGGCCTTGGCGGAGAAGTAGTAGTTGTCCATCTCCATGCCCACCACGCCCTCGTGCCAGCCACGATCGGGCATGATCGACTGGGCGAGGTAATCCATGGGGTGCATGTCCGGATTCTGGACGTAGTAGTCCGGGTAGTAGGTGATGTTGTCCGGATCGATCCAGCAGGTGCGCAGCGCCCCATTGGCGTCCATCCGCCGACCATACCAGACCGGTTCGCCCTCCAGGCCGAGCAGCACGCACTGGTGCACGTAGAAGGACCAGCCGTCATAGCCGGTCAGCCAGGCCATGTTGGAAGGGTCGCTGATGATCAGCACGTCGATGCCTCGGCTGGCCATCTCGGCGCGCACCTTCCACAGGCGGCTGGCATATTCCTCACGAGTGAAGGGCAGGTTTACCTGGGTCATTGGGCCACTCGCCATCGCAACATCAAGAAAATCGGCCCTCTCTGATGAGGAGAAGGCCGGGCCAGGGTGACGGGTCACTGACGAGATGCCTGATCGGGGCGCAAGCCGGTCAGTCGCACCAGGCAGTGGGGAGGGTCCCCATGAAGGGAGGTTACTGCCAACCCACGGTAGGCGGTCAAGCATTTCCTTATCATCCGACACCCTTGTTCACAGCCTCGCCCGCTCCCATGATGAAGGGCACGACGACCCCGGGAGGCGACATGAAGGTACTGGTACATATCGACGATGCCGAGCAGTGGCGCGACGCCCTGGCCGAACGACTGCCACAGGCCGAGGTGATCACCCCCGCGGCACCGCCCGAGCAGCGTCGCGAGGCCGACTACCTGGCGGTCTGGAAGCCGCCGGAGGCCCTGCTGCGCGAGCCCGCAAACCTCAAGGGCATCGTCAACCTGGGTGCCGGGGTGGATGCCCTGCTGGGCAACCCCGGCCTGCCCGCGGGGGTGCCCATCGTCAAGCTGCGTGACGCCGGCATGGCGGAGCTGATCGGCGACTACGTGCGCTACGGCATCCTCCACTTCCAGCGCGACTTCGACCGCTACCGCCGCCAGCAGGCGCGCCGGGAGTGGCGCGAACACGCGGTGGTGGACAAGGCCGACTGGCCGGTGGGGGTGCTGGGGCTGGGCGCCATCGGCGCCAAGGTGGCGGCCATGGTGGCCGACGACGGCTTTCCGGTGCACGGCTGGAGCCGCACGCCGAAATCCCTCGACGGCATCACCTGCCACCACGGCGATGACGGCCTCGAGGCGCTGCTCGGCCAGGTGAGGAGCCTGGTGCTGCTGCTGCCGGACACGCGTGGGACCCGCCAGATCATCGACGCCCGGGCACTTTCCCGGCTGCCCGAGGGGGCCAGCCTGATCAACCCCGGCCGCGGCACCCTGATCGACGAGGCCGCGCTGCTCGAGTCGCTCGGCGAGGGCGAGGGCGAGGGGCGGCTGCGCGGCGCGCTGCTCGATGCCTTCCCCGAGGAGCCGCTGCCCGCCGACAGTCCGCTGTGGTCCCACCCGCGCGTGTGGGTCACCCCGCACATGGCCGGGCCCACGCCCCTCGGGGCGGCCCTGGACCAGGTGGCCGAGGCGCTGCGCGCCTTCGAGGCGGGCGAGGCGCAGGAGACCGTCGACCCCGACGCCGGCTACTGAGCCCGGCCCCTACAAGAAGCCCCGGGAAGGCCTTACGCTGAAGGCAGGTGAACCCGACAACCTCCGAGGAGGTGCGCGATGAGCATGAACGTGGACTACGGCCCCGGCGACGCGCTGCTCGTCGTCGACATGCAGAACGACTTCTGCGAGGGCGGCGCCCTGGCCGTCAAGGGCGGGGCGGCCCTGGTGCCGGGCATCAACGCCGAGATCGCCGCCGCCCGGGCGGCCGGCGCCCTGGTGGTGGCCTCCCGGGACTGGCACCCCGTCGACCATGTGAGCTTCGCCCATCGCGGCGGCCCCTGGCCGGTGCACTGCGTCCAGGACACCGACGGCGCCGCCTTCCATCCCGACCTCGCGCTGGAGGCCGACACCATCCGCGTCAGCAAGGCCACCGCCTTCGACGCCGACGCCTACTCGGCCTTCGACGGCACCGGGCTCGGTGGCTACCTGAAGGAGCAGGGCATCGCGCGGGTGATCGTCTGCGGCCTGGCCCTGGACGTCTGCGTCCGCGCCACGGTGCTGGAGGCCCGCCGGGAGGGCTTTGCCACCCTGCTGCTGGAGGGCCTCTCCGCCGCGGTGGACCCGGACGCCGCGAGCGAGTGCCGGCGCGAATTCACCGAGGCCGGCGCCGAGGTACGCCCATGACGGCACCGAGCTCCCCGCGGGTGGACGATGACGAGCTGGTCCTGCTCACCGACCTCTACCAGCTGACCATGACCCAGGCCTACTGGAAGGAGGCGATGCAGGAGCGGGCCACCTTCAGCCTGTTCTTCCGCCAGATGCCGCCGACCCGGCGCTTCATGCTGGCCTGCGGACAGCAGCATGCCGCGGCGCTGCTGTGCCAACTGCGCTTCGGCGACACGGCCCTCGAGCGCCTGGCCGGCACCGGCCTGTTCGACGCGGGCTTCCTCGACTGGCTGGCCGACTGGTCCTTCGAGGGCGACATCTGGACGCTGCCCGAGGGGACGCCGGTATTCGAGAACGAGCCGCTCATGGAGGTGGAAGCCCCCATCGCCCAGGCCCAGCTGCTCGAGAGCCTGGTGATGAACCTGGTGCAGCTGGAGACGGTGCTCGCCTCCAAGGCGGTGCGCCTGGTGATCGCCGCCCGGGGCCGGCCGGTGGTGGACTTCGGCATGCGCCGCATGCACGGCGTGGATGCCGCGGTGCGCGGCGTGCGGGCCTACCGCAGCGCGGGGCTGGCCGGCACCAGCAACGTGCTGGGCGGCCTGCGCCACGACCTGGCGCTCAGCGGCACCATGGCCCACAGCTATATCCTCGCCCACGACGACGAGCGCGAGGCCTTCCGGGCCTTCGCCCGCCACTACCCCGGCACCACCCTGCTGGTGGATACCCATGACACCCTGGCCGGGGTACGCAAGGTGATCGAGATCATGCGCGAGGAGCCCGAGGTCGCCGTCAGGGCCATCCGCCTCGACTCCGGGGACCTGGGCGAGCTCGCCAGGGGCGCCCGCGAGCTGCTCGACGCGGCCGGGCACGACGACATCACCATCGTCGCCAGCAGCGGCCTCGACGAGGTCCAGATCGAGACGCTGCTCGAGGACGGCGCCCCCATCGATGCCTTCGGCGTCGGCACCCAGATGGGCGTGTCGGCGGATGCCCCGGTGATCGACCTCTCCTACAAGCTGGTGGAGTACGCCGGCACCCCGCGGGTCAAGCACTCTCCCGGCAAGATCAACCTGCCGTGTCGCAAGCAGCTCTATCGCCGGCGGGACGCCGACGGCCGCTATGCCGGCGATGTCATTGCCCTGCGGGACGAGCCGGGCATCGACGGGGAGCCGCTGTTGCGCCCGCTGGTCCGGGCGGGACGGCTCGACGATGACGAGATGGCCAGGGCCGACGAGGCCCGGGAGCGGGTACGGGAGAGTCTCGAGCGCCTGCCGGACGCCCTGCGGCGACTCGCCCCGGGTGACGACGGCTACCCGGTCGACCTGAGCCCCGAGCTCCAGCGCCTGCAGGCAGGCAGCTGAGCCGCGCCGTGACGCTGCCGCCGCGGCCAGGCCAGGGGTGCGGCGGTGCGGTCCCGCCATGGCCCTGTCGTCCCGCGGGGTGAATATGCAAGTTCTCCGCATGCCGGAACCCGCGCCCGGCCGGCGGGTCCACCGCACTGAACTCGCCCAGCGATACGGACGCCCCATGCCCCTCAGACGCCTGCTGACCGCCCTGCTGTTCTGCCTGCCGCTGGTCGCCGCGGCCCAGGCGCCGGCGGCGCCGGACCCCGCCTATCGCAAGGCGCTGCCGGCGGCGGAGAACCCCCTCCGGGTGGCCCCCCGCCCCTTCGACGCCCGCTACCGCCTGGAGGTGAGCGGCTGGCCCAGCACCCAGGTCGAACACCGCCTCTCCCGCGACGGCGGCTCCTGGCAGAGCCGGATGAGCGCCGCCATCGCCGTGGCTCGCGGCGAGGAGCAGAGCCGCTTCCTGGTCAAGGAGGGGGGCGTTCGTTCGCTGCAGTACGCCAGCGGCTACTCGCTGCTGGGCTTCGGCGGTGACTACCGTCTCGCCCCCGGCGAGCTGGAAGGGCTTCCCGACCGCCAGGCGGCGCTCTTCGAGCTCTCCCGCCGGGCGCTGAGCGGCGACTGCCCGGCCACCTGCACCCTGCGCTATCAGGACCACCGCGGCCGCGAGGAGCGGATGGAGTACCGGGTGACGGGCCCCGAGGCCCTGTCGCTGCCCGCCGGCGAGTTCGACGCCGTGGCGGTGGAGGTCACCGAGCCCGGCAAGCCTGAGCGTCGCCTGGTGTTCCGCTTCCACCCCGACCTCCCCGGACTGCTGCTGGCCGTGGACTACCACCGCGACGGCGAACGCCGTAGCCGCCTCTCCCTGACCCACCTCTCCTTCGGCGAATGATCCCGGCAACGCATCGGTGCGCCCTCCTCGACCGAGGCCCTGCCTTCCGGCCGCCGGGCTGCTAGAGTAGCGGGCTTTCGACCGCCGGCGGCGGTCATCGTGAAGGGAAGGGAATCTCGATGTTGAGCGGACTCGTGATCGTCCTGCTGCCCCTGGTGCTGGGCTACCTGGTGCCGGTTCGCCATGCCGGGGCCATGGCACTGATCAACCGCGGCGTGAACGCCTCGGTCTACGTCATCCTGCTGCTGATGGGTATCGGCCTGGCCGGGCTGGACGACCTGGCCAGCCAGCTGTCGCGCATGGGCGGGCAGGCGCTGGCCCTGTTCCTGGTGATCACGGCCTGCAACCTGGCCGGCCTGTGGTGGCTGTCGAACCGCCTCGCCCTGCGCGCCGACCCCAGCCGGGTGGTGCCCGGCGCGCCGGTGAGCAAGCTCGCCGCCATGGGCGGCTCCCTGGCCCTGGTCGGGGTGGTGGTGCTGGGCGTACTGCTCGGCCTGGCCGGCGGGCGGCTGGTCGGCGAGGCGCTGCACGGGCATGCCGAGACCCTGGCCGAGTGGGTGCTCTATGCCCTGCTGGCGCTGATCGGCTGCCAGCTGCGCAACTCCGGCATGCCGCTGCGCCAGATCCTGCTCAACCGCCACGGCCTGGCCATCGCCCTGACCCTCGCCGCCACCTCGCTGGTCGGCGGGCTGATCGCCGCCCCGCTGCTGGCGCTGCGCGCCAGCGAGGGGCTGGCCCTCGCCGCCGGCTTCGGCTGGTACTCGCTCTCGGGCATCCTGGTGGGCGACCAGCTCGGCCCCCTGCTGGGCGGCGTGGCCTTCTTCAACGACCTGGCCCGGGAACTGCTGGCCTTCGTGCTGATCCCGCTGGTGATCCGCCGCCGGGCGGCCCTGGCCATCGGCTACGGCGGCGCCACCTCCATGGACTTCACGCTGCCGGTGATCCAGCAGCACGGCGGAGTGACCTGCGTGCCGGTGGCGGTGGTCTCGGGCTTTCTCCTCTCGCTGCTCTCGCCGCCGCTGATCCTCTTCTTCCTGTCGCTGTGACCGCGGGGCGACGCCCGGGCTTGCACGGGGCTTGCACATTTCATGACCATTGACTGCATCGCCAGCGGCGATGCTGTGGACTCCGTCTTCCTGCCCGAGTCGCCCATGCGTCGCCCCCTCTCCCCTCCCGCGCCCTGCCCGACCCGTCAGCGCGGGCGACTTCGCCTCGGCCCCCTGCTGGCCCTGCTGGTGCTGGCGGCCGGCCTCGCCCTGGCCGGCTGGCTGATGACCCAGCCGCCGGGCGTGGAGCGCCGCCCCCGGGTAGAGGCGCCGCCTCCCCTGGTGGAGACCCTGGTCGTGGCACCCGGGCCCGTTGCCCCCGAGCTGCACGGCTTCGGCCGCGTGGTGGCCGAGCGCGAGGCGCGCCTGGCCAGCCGGGTGGCCGGCCGGCTGGAAGCCTTCGCCCCCGGAGCGCTGCCCGGCAGGGTGGTGGAGGCCGGGGCCCCGCTGGCACGGCTCGACGATGACGACCTGGCCCTGGCCCTGCGCGAGGCCGAGGCGACGCTGTCCCAGGCCGAGGCGGCGCTCGCCATGGAGCGCGGCGAGCAGCAGCGCGCCCAGGCCGAGTACCGGAGCTTCGGCCGCGAGCTGCCGGCCGAGCGACGCGCCCTGGTGCTGCGCGAGCCCCAGCTGAGGAGCGCCGAGGCCGAGGTGGCCCGGGCCCGGGCCGCCCGCGACCGCGCCCGCCTGGATCTCGAGCGGGCCACCCTGCGAGCGCCGTGGCAGGGCATGCTCCAGGAACGCCTGCTCGGCGAGGGCAGCGAGGTGGGCAGCGGCACCGAGCTCGTCCACCTGGTGGATGTGTCGCGCTTCTGGGTGCGCGTCTCGCTGCCCGGCGAGGCGCTGGCCTGGCTGACACCGGCCACCGCGGCGGCCCCGGGCAGCCCCGTGACCCTGACCAGCCGCAGCTGGCCCGCCGACAGCCGGCGCCGGGGCGAGCTGCTCTCGGTGCTGCCGGCGCTCGAGGAGAACGGCCTGCAGGCCCAGCTGCTGGTCGCCGTGGAGGACCCCCTGGCGCTGGCCGAGGAGAACCGGGGCGCCCCGGCGCTGCGACTGGGCGACGTGGTGCGGCTGTCCTTCGCGACCCGCGAACGCGACGATCTGATCGCCCTGCCGGCCGCCGCCCTGCGTCCCGGTGACGAGGCGTGGCTGCTGGATGACCGGGACCGGCTGGAGCGCCGGCCGGTCACGGTGGTGCACCGCGATGACCACCTGGTGCTGGTGGCCGAGGGCCTGGCCTCCGGCGAGCGGGTGATCACCTCGCCGCTGGGCCAGCCCCGCGCCGGCATGGCGCTGCGCGCCCGCCCCCCGGGCGACGAACGCCCGGCCGGGGAGGCCAGCCCCTCGCCCGGGGAGGAGCGCCCATGATCCGCCGTGGCCCCATCGCCTGGATGGTCCACCACGGGGTGGCCCCCAACCTGCTGATGATCCTGCTGATCGTGGGCGGCCTGCTGGCCTCCACCACCATCAAGAAGGAGGTCTTCCCCGACTTCGAGCTGGAGATCATCACCGTCGCCATCGGCTATCCCGGCGCCACCCCCGAGGAGGTCGAGCGCAGCCTGCTGCTGCCCCTGGAGGCGGCCCTGGCCGATGTGGACGGCATCGACGAACTCACCGCCACCGCCAACGAGGGAGCCGGCCGCGTCTCCGCCACCCTGATCGACGGCGTGGAGGTGATGCGGGTCTACCAGGAGATCCAGCAGGCGGTGGGCGCCATCACCACCCTGCCGGCGGCCGCCGACCCGGCGCGCTTCGGCCTGGCCGGGCGCTCGCGCAGCGTGATGAGCCTGCAGCTCCACGGCGCGGTGGACGACCCGCTGCTCCACGACGTGGCCGAGGAGGTACGCGCCGAGCTGCAGGCGGCCCCGGGCATCTCCCGGGTGGAGCTCTCCGGGAACCGTGAGCGCGAGATCCAGGTGCTGCTGGACGAGGAGGCGATGCGGCGCCACGGCCTGGACCACCGCCAGCTGGCCGGCCGCATCGGCGACGAGGCCCTGGACCTGGCCGGGGGGCGCCTGACCACCGGCGAGGGCGAATGGCTGATCCGCTACCAGGGGCGTCGCGACGAGGCCCGGGAGTTCGCGGCGCTGCCGATCCTCGGCACCCCCGACGGCGGCCAGCTGCGCCTGGGCGACATCGCCCGGGTCGAGCGCGGCTTCGCCGAGACCGACCGCGAGGTGCTCTACAACGGCGAGCCGAGCCTCTCCCTGGAGGTCTACCAGCTCGGCGACCAGACGCCGATCGGCATCTCCGATGCCGTCCACGCCCAGCTGGATCGCCTGAGGGCCGGCCTGCCCGAGGGGGTGAGCCTCACCGTCTCCCGGGACAGCTCCGAAGTCTATCGCGACCGCCTGGACCTGCTGCTCAAGAATGCCTTCCTGGGCCTGGCCCTGGTGCTGGTGCTGATGGGCCTGTTCCTCGAGGCGCGGCTGGCCTTCTGGGTGACCCTGGGCATCCCCACCGCCTTCCTCGGCGCGATGCTCTTCCTGCCCTGGTTCGGCGTCTCGATCAACATGATGTCGATGTTCGCCTTCATCATCGCGCTGGGCATCGTGGTGGACGACGCCATCATGGTCGGCGAGAACATCCACAGCTACCGCGAGCAGGGCCACTCCCTGCGCGAGGCGGCGGTGCGCGGCGCCCGGGAGATGGCGGTGCCGATCAGCTTCGCCATCCTCTCCAACATCGTGGCCTTCCTGCCGCTGCTCTTCCTGCCGGGCTTCCTGGGCATGATCTTCGCCGTGGTGCCGCTGGTGGTGGTCACGGTGTTCCTGGCCTCCTGGCTGGAGGCGCTGTTCATCCTGCCCGCCCACCTGGCCCACCGCGCCGGGGGGCGCGAGGCGCCGGCCTGGCGCCGACCGCTGGACCGGGTGCGCCAGGGGCTTCAGGGATGGCTGGCGCGGGTCACCCGGCAGCACTTCGCCCCCTTCCTGGAGCGCTGCCTGGACCAGCGGCTGCTGACCGTCAGCCTCGCCGTGGCGGTGCTGGCGGTGGCCCTGGCCTGGGCCATGAGCGGACGGCTGGGCTTCTCGCTGATGCCCCGGGTGGAGTCGGACCGGGTCCAGGCCACGGTGACCCTGCCGGTGGGCAGCCCCATCGCCGACGACCGCGCCATCCGCGACCGCCTGCTGGACGCCGCCGAGGCGCTGGCGGCCCGCGACGACGGCCCGGCGTTCACCGCCAGCCGCGCGCAGATCGACGGCGACCGGCTCACGGTGCAGCTGACCCTGGCGGGCGAGAGCCTAGACGCCTGGCCGCCCTCCCGGGTGGCCCGCGAGTGGCGAGGCCTGGCCGGCGAGTTCGGCGGCGCCCAGGCGGTACGCTTCGAGTCCGACGTCGGCGGCCCCGGCGCCGGGGCCGCCCTGACCCTGCGCCTCTCCCACCCGGACAGCCGCGCCCTGGAGGGGGCGGCCACCCGCCTGGCCGAGGCGCTGGGCGAGTTCGAGGGGATCACCGACATCGACAGCGGCCTGGCCGACGGCAAGCCGCAGCTGGAGCTGCGCCTGTCGCCGGAGGGGCGCGCGCTGGGGCTCACCGGCGCCGATCTCGCCGGCCAGCTGCGCGCTCCCCTGCAGGGCATCACCGCCCTGGAGCAGTTCGTCGGCCGCCAGGAGATCAGCGTCGAGGTGCGCCTGCCCGCCGAGGCGCGCCGCAGCCTCGCCGACCTTCACCGGCTGCCGGTCCGCACCCCCGAGGGGAGCCAGGTACCGCTGGCGCGGGTCGCCGAGATCACGCTGGGCCAGGCCGCCACGACCCTGCAGCGCATCGACGGCCGACTCATCATCGCCGTCACCGCCGACGCCAGCCAGGAGGCTGCCATCAACCAGGTGATGGCCACCCTGGAGGCCGACGTCTTCCCCGCCCTGCAGGCCGGCTGGCCGGGGCTCGAGATCACCGCCGGCGGGCGCCAGCAGGAGGCCGCAGACAACGTCTCGGCGCTCACCCGCGCCGCCTGGCTGACCCTGGCCGCCCTCTACGCCCTGCTGGCGATCCCCTTCCGCAGCTACCTGCAGCCGCTGCTGGTGCTGGCCGCCATCCCCTTCGGGATCATCGGCGCGGTGGCCGGCCACCTGATCATGGGCTTCGGGCTCTCGGTGATCAGCCTGATGGGCATGCTGGCCCTCTCCGGGGTGGTGATCAACGACGCCCTGGTGCTGATCGACCATGCCAACCGCCGTCGCCGCGAGGGCATGGCCGCCCGGGAGGCGATCGTCGCCGCCGCGGTCCGACGCCTGCGCCCGATCATGATGACGACCCTGACCACCTTCCTGGGGCTCGCCCCGATGATCTTCGAGACCTCGCGCCAGGCCCGCTTCATCATTCCCATGGCGATCTCGCTGGGCTTCGGCATGCTCTTCGCCACCCTGATCCTGCTGCTGCTGGTACCCTGTCTCTACCTGATGCTGGAGGGGCTCCGCGAGCGCCTCGGCGGCCGCAGCATCACCCCACAGGAGGCCCGTTCATGAGCCTGCGCCTGCCCCGCCCCGCCGTGTCACGGCTGGGCATCAAGCTCTTCGTGGTGATCCTGGTGGTCAACGTGGCCATCTCGGGCCTGGTCTTCCTGGCGGTCTCGCGCAGCCTCGACCGCGGCTTCCTGGAGTACCTGGACACCACCCAGGCCAACCGCGCCGAGACCCTGGCCGAGGGGCTCGGCGAGGAGTGGGCGCGTCGCGGCGACTGGCAGTGGCTGCGTGTCTCGCCCTCGGCCTGGCAGCGCCTGGTCCGCCAGCAGCTGTGGCCCGGGGCGGGGCCGCCGCCCCACGGCATCGAGCGCCGCCTGGGCGACCCCAAGGACTTCGTGCTCCACGACGCCGCGGGCCTGCCGGTGATCGGCCTGCCGCCGGACGACGAGGAGGAGGCCGCCACCCTGCGCTGGCTGCCGATCCTCCACGAGGGGGAGCGGGTCGGCACCCTGGGCTATCGGCCGCCGGAGCAGCTGATGGCGCGCATGGACCGCATCTTCCTCTCCCGCCAGCAGCGCAACCTGGCGATCATCGTCGCGTCGCTGGGGGTCGCCTCGCTGCTGCTGGCCGGCGGCCTCTCCTGGTGGCTGGGTCGCCGCACCCGCAGCATGGCCCTGGCCACCCGCCGCCTCACCGAGGGCGACTACAGCACCCGGCTCCCCGAGCAGGGGCGCGACGAGCTCTCCCGGCTTTCCCGGGACTTCAACGTGCTGGCCGCCACCCTGGAGGCGAGCCGCGAGGCGCGCAGCCGCTGGGTCTCGGACATCGCCCACGAGCTGCGCACCCCGCTGGCGGTGCTGCGCGGCGAGATCGAGGCGATGCAGGACGGGATCCGCCGCCTGGATCAGGACAGCCTGCACTCCCTGGCCCAGGAGGTGGGCCAGCTCGAGCGCCTGGTGGCCGACCTGCGCCTGCTCTCCCAGAGCGACGCCGGGGCCCTGGAAGTGCAGCTCGCCCCGCTGGACCTGGCCGAGAGCCTCGCCGAGCGGCTCGACGAGGCGGGCGGGTGGCTCGCCGACAGCGGCATCGCACTGGACGCCGACATCCCGGGCGAGGCCTGGATCCGCGGCGACGTCCAGCGCCTGCGCCAGCTGTGGAACAACCTGCTCGACAACACCTGCGCCTATACCCGGGCCCCGGGGCAGCTGCGGGTGCGCCTTGCCGGCTCGCCGGCGGAGGTCCGCATCACCTGGGAGGACAGCGCCCCCGGGGTGGGTGAGCCCGACCTACCGCGGCTCACCGAGCGGCTCTACCGTGTCGAGGGATCGCGCAACCGGGCCAGCGGCGGCAGCGGCCTGGGACTCTCCATCGCCGCGGCCCTGGTCAAGGCCCACGGCGGCCGGATGGAGGCGTCGCGCTCCGCGCTGGGTGGGTTATGCTGGTCGCTGGCGTTTCCACGACTCGATGACGACCGCTTCAAGGAGGAGAAGGCATGAGCCCGCAGGACACCGTCACCCAACGCATCCTGATCGTCGAGGACGAGCCCAAGATCGCCCGGCTGGTGGCCGACTACCTGGAGGGCAGCGGCTTCACCACCCACCCCCTGGAGCATGGCGACGCCGTGCTGCCCTGGCTCGAGCGCGCCAGGCAGGAGGGCGAGGCCCCCGACCTGGTGCTGCTCGACCTGATGCTGCCCGGCACCGATGGCCTGACCCTGTGCCGCGAGATCCGCCAGCGCTGGCCGGCCATCGCGGTGGTGATGCTCACCGCCAGGGTCGAGGAGGTGGACCGCCTGCTGGGCCTGGAGCTGGGCGCCGATGACTACATCTGCAAGCCGTTCAGCCCCCGCGAGGTAGTGGCCCGGGTCAAGGCGGTGCTGCGGCGCAGCCAGGCGGCCCGCGACCCGGCGACGGCCGGCGGCAGCGACCTGGTCCTCGACGAGGAGGGCTGGCGGGCCCTGGCCGATGGCCAGGACCTCGGGCTGACCGCCGTGGAGTTCCAGCTGCTCAAGGTGATGATGCACGCCCCGGGGCGGATCTTCTCCCGCGACCAGCTGATGGATCACATGTATCGCGACCACCGCATCGTCTCGGAGCGCACCGTGGACAGCCACGTCAAGAAGCTGCGGCGCAAGATCAGCGAGGTGTGGCCGGAACGCGAGGTGATCCGCTCGGTCTACGGGGTGGGCTACAAGTACCAGCCCGAGGAGTGACCTGCACGAGCTTTGCACCGTCGGTGCATCCCCCTTGCACCCGCTGCGGGGAGACTGGAACCGTCAACCCCGGCCCGAAGGAGTGCCCCCATGAAGATGACCGTTTCCCGCAAGCTGCTGGCCCCCGCCCTGCTGGCCCTCGCCATCGCCCCGCTGGCGCTCTCCGCCACCGCCGCCCACCATGGCAAGGGAACGGCGGAACAGCGCGAGCAGTGGCAGGAGGCCCGCGCCGAGTACCGGGCCGAGCAGCGCCGGGCGCTCTTCGAGCGCGCCGGCATCGACGAGGCGACCCGCGAGGCGCTGGACGAGGCCCGCAGCGAGCACCGCGAGGCGATGCGCCAGCTCCACGAGCAGCATCAGGAGCGCCTCGCCGAGATCCTCGACGAGGAGCAGCGCGCCGCCCTGGAGGAGGCCCGCCGGGAGATGCGCGAGGAGCGTCGCACCGAGATGAGGGAGCAGCGCCGCGCCAGCATGCAGGAGCGCCTTGAGGCGCTGGTCGATGAGTGGGGCCTCTCCGACGAGGAGCGCGAGGCCCTGCGCGAGACCCGCGAGGCGATCTACGCCGACATGGCCGAGCTGCGCGACCGCGACTTCGACTCCCGAAGCGAGCGCCGCGACGCCATGCGCGAGATGCGCGACGAGCACCAGGCCGCCCTGGCCGAGCTGCTCACCGACGAGCAGCTCGAGGAGCTGCGCGAGACCATGATGCAGCGCGGCGAGCGCGGCTATGGCCATGGTCACGGCAAGCCCTACCACGGCCATGGCGAGAAGCGCGGCGATTGAAGCACCGCCACTGAAACGGAATGCCGCCGGCCCAGGCCGGCGGCAGGTGAGAACAGCCACTTCCCCGGACCCGGCGCCATGCGTCGGGTCCGGTCGTTTCCGGGCCTCAGCCGTAGAGCACGCCCGGCAGCCAGAAGACGATGCCCGGCACCATGTAGAGGATGAACATGGCCACGAACACCATCAGCAGGAAGGGGGCGATGCCGATGAAGATGTCGCCCAGCTGGATCCCCTTGGGCGCGATGCCCTTGAGGTAGAAGGCCGACATCGCCATGGGCGGCGTCAGGAACGAGGTCTGGATGTTCAGCGCCACCAGCACGCCGAAGAACAGCGGGTCGATGCCGAACATGTGCAGCAGCGGCAGGAAGATCGGCACGAAGATGATGATGATCTCGGTCCACTCCAGCGGCCAGCCGAGGATGAAGATCATCAGCTGGGCCAGCAGCAGGAACTGCAGCGGCGTCAGCGAGAGCCCGCTGATCCAGTGCTCGATCAGCGAGTGGCCGTCGAGCAGCGAGAACACCGACGAGAAGATCCAGGAGCCGACGAACAGCCAGCAGACCATGGCGCTGGTGCGCGCGGTGAGGAACACCGCCTCGCGGAGCCGGGCGAAGGTCAGCTGCCGGTAGGCGGCTGCCAGGAGGATCGCGCCGAGCGCCCCGATGCCCGCCGCCTCGTGGGGGGTGGCCAGGCCGAACAGGATCGCCCCCAGCACCGACATGATCAGCACGAAGAGCGGCACGAACGAGGTCAGCAGTCCCCAGTAGACCTGTCCCAGCGGCACGTCGAGCTTCTCGGCGGACAGCTTGGGCGCCACCTTCGGGTTGATCATCGCCCGGCCCATCACGTAGGCGATGTAGAGCCCCGCCAGCAGCAGCCCCGGGATCAGCGCCGCCGCGTAGAGCCGCACCACCGAGACCCCGGCCATGGCGCCGTAGAGGATCAGCATGATGCTCGGCGGGATCAGGATGCCGAGGCAGCCGCCGGCGCAGATCACCCCGCTGGACATCCGCTTGTCGTAGCCCGCATTGAGCATGGCCGGCAGCGCCAGCAGGCCCATCAGGGTCACCACCGCCCCCACGATGCCCGTCGCCGTGGCGAACAGCGCACAGGTGATCAGGCTGGCCACCGCCAGGGAGGCGGGCATGCCGCGGGCCGCCAGCTGCAGGCTGGAAAACAGCCGGTCGAGGATGTTGGCCCGTTCCACCATGTAGCCCATGAAGAGGAACAGCGGCACGGCGATCAGCACGTCGTTGGACATCACGCCGTAGGCGCGCTGCACCAGCAGCGGGAAGATGATGTCGCCGATGGCGAAGTAGCCGAAGCCGATGCCCATGGCGATCAGCGTGAAGGCGATGGGAAAGCCGAGCATGATCAGGAGGACGAGCATGCCCAGCATCAGGATGCCGATTTCCGGTTCACTCATTGACGCGTCTCCCCTGAATCCTTCTGGGCGGCCTCGATTTCGGCCTCCTTGTTGACCGGAATGGCGATCTCCTCCACGTCACCCAGCCGGCGCGGCCACTGGCCGTGCTTCAGGCAGAGCACGCAGCGCGCGACCTCGGCGACGCCCTGCAGCGCCAGGAAGGCCGCGCAGGCGGGTATCACGAACTTGTAGGGCCAGATCGGCGGCCCGCCGGGGGTGAAGGAGCTGTGCTCGTTCTGGCGGAAGGAGATGGCGAAGAAGTCCCAGCCGCTCCACATCAGGGCGAGGATCCCCGGGTAGAAGAACAGCAGGTAGAGCGCCAGCTCGAACCCGGCCTGCACCCGGGGGGCGAAGTAGCGCGAGACCACGTCGGCCCGCACGTGGGCGTTGTGGGCCAGGGCATAGGCCCCGCTCATCATGAACAGGGTGCCGTAGAGCATGTAGCTGGTGTCGTAGGCCCAGGTGGTGGGCGCCCCCAGGGCGTAACGCATGAAGACCTCGTAGCTCACCACGAAGGTCAGGATCAGGATCGCCCAGGCGAACAACTTGCCCACCCAGGTGCTGAGGTGATCGATCATGAAGATGAAGCGCATGACGGCCTCTCACCGGCCGCCGCCCCTCCTCCGGAGGGGCGGCGGCAACGAGGGCCCGGCGCCCTCCTGGCGCCGGGGCGAACGGTGTGGGCGGCGGCTCCCGCCGGTACCGCTACAGGATGGTGGAGGTGTCGGTGGAAGCCTTGCCGTAGAAGTGCTGGTAGGCGGGCTCCTTCGGCGCCGTGCCCTCCAGGTGGAAGCCCACCACCCGCTCGCAGTACTCGCGCTGGTGGTCGACCACCTTCTTGAAGAACTCGTTGCTGGACTCGCGCTCGATGACCGCGTCCCAGGCATCGAGCTGCGCCTGCAGCACCGAATCGGGGGTGATGTAGGTCCGCACCCCCTGCTCCTCGCGCATGCCGTTGAGGTCGCGGGGGTAGCGCTCCATGGCCTTCCAGTACATCTCCGACGAGGCCGCCTTGGCGGCATATTCGAGGATCGCCTGGAACTCCTCGGGGAGGCTGTCGTGCTTGTTCTTGTTGAACATGATCTCGAAGGCCTCGCAGTCCTGGTGGTAGCTGCGCAGCATCCAGGTCTTGCTGACGTCGGGGAAGCCGAGCAGGCGATCCGAGGAGGGGTTGTTGAACTCGGCGCCGTCGAGCAGGCCGCGGTCCATGGCCGGCACGATGTCGCCGCCGCCCATGATGGTGACCGCCGCGCCGAACTCGTTCATCAGGTCGGCACCCAGCCCCACGGTGCGGTACTTGAGGCCACGCAGGTCATCGGCGCTGGTGATCGGCTCCTTGAACCAGCCCAGCGCCTGGGTCGGCATGGGGCCGGTCTGGAAGCCCACCAGCGGCAGCTCCAGCATCTCCAGCAGCTCGGCATAGAGCTCCTTGCCGCCGCCGGTCCAGTACCAGGCGAGGAACTGGTGGGCGTCCCAGCCGAAGGGCGGCGGCGTGCCGAACAGCGAGAAGGCCTTGTGCTTGCCGTACCAGTAGGCGGTGACCCCGTGGCCGCCATCGAGCGCGCCGGAGATCACCGCGTCCTGCAGCTGCAGGGCCCCCACCACCGCCCCGGCGGGCAGCAGGTTGAGGCGCAGCCGGCCGCCGGACATCTCGTTGACGATACGCACATAGTCCGAGGCGAACTCGTGGAAGATGTCCTGATTGGGCCAGGTGCTCTGGAAGCGCAGCGTGGTGGTCTGGGCCACCGCGATGCTGGGGAAGCCGACTGCCGCGGCGGCACCGGCGCCGACCGCGACGGCGGAGCCGGTGAGGAAGCGGCGCCGCGAGGTGCTGGCCGGCGTCGGGGTCTCGGAGGGGGTCGCCTGGGCGGCCACCTCCGGGGTGGCGGGCGTCTTGTCGTGAGCCATCGGTTACTCCAGAAATCTTGTCGTTGTATTCGCCCCGCCGTGGGTTCCCGCCCGGCAGGGTCGTTCCAGTCCCGAGGCATCCTGCGGTGAACACGCCATCCGGGGCGTCACTCCTGTCACCATTCGGTCATTTAGGTATAGCGGTTACCGCGTGCAAGGCAACTCGCGCGTCCGACGTTCGGTCCACGCAACCCCGCCGCCATTCAACGCAGGGTTGCAGCCCGACGGCGATCCGCGTATTTTATTTGAACGTTCATTCAAAAACCTGCCCGCCCGGGCCGCCCGGCAGCGGTGCGTGCTCTCGATTGTGCGAAACAATCCACAGCGCGTCCCGCGAGCCACAGTGCGTCCCGCGAGGGCGGCAGGCCAGGTTCACCCGACAGGAGTTGCCCCCATGGCGCATGACACCTCACCTCCCGAGCGGCGAGACCGGCTCAATCCCGTGGTCTTCCACGGCAGCGTGGCCGGGATCCTCGTCTTCCTGGTCCTCACCATGACCTTCACCGAGCAGGCCGGCGCCTTCTTCGATGCCGGCCTGGCCTGGGTCAGCGAGACCTTCGGCTGGTATTACATGCTGGCCGTGGTGGCCTACCTGGTGTTCGTGGTGCTGATCGGCTGCTCGCGCTTCGGCAGCATCCGCCTCGGCCCCGACCACTCCCGCCCAGAGTTCTCGCTGCTCTCCTGGTCGGCGATGCTGTTCGCCGCCGGCATCGGCATCGACCTGCTGTACTTCAGCGTCGCCGAGCCGGTGGCCCACTACCTGGCACCGCCCGACCTGGCGCCCGAGAGCCAGGAGGCCATGCGCAACGCCGTGGTGCAGACCTACCTGCACTGGGGCCTCTCCGGCTGGGGCCTCTACGTGCTGATGGGCATGGCGCTGGCCTACTTCAGCTACCGGCACCGTCTGCCGCTGGCGATCCGCAGCGCCCTCTACCCGCTGCTGGGCAAGCGCATCCACGGCCCCATCGGCAGCGCCGTGGACATCACCGCGGTGGTCTCCACGGTATTCGGCATTGCCACCAGCCTGGGCATCGGCGTGATGCAGCTCAACTACGGGCTGGCCTACATGTTCGACGTGCCCGAGAGCCTCTCGGTGCAGGTGATCCTGATCGGCCTGGTGGTGGTGCTGGCCACCATCTCGGTGGTCAGTGGCGTGGAGAAGGGCATCCGCCGGCTGTCGGAGTTCAACATGCTGCTGGCGCTGGCCCTGCTGCTGTTCGTGCTCTTCCAGGGCCATACTCTCAAGCTGCTCGACATGATGGTGAACAACGCCGGCGACTACCTCTCCGGCTTCGTCGCCAAGAGCTTCGATACCTACGCCTTCGCCGGCGACGAGGCCAACGAGTGGAAGATGTGGTGGACCATCTTCTTCTGGGGCTGGTGGATCGCCTGGACGCCCTTCGTGGGGCTGTTCCTGGCGCGCATCTCCCGCGGGCGCACCATCCGCGAGTTCGTCGCCGGTGCGCTGTTCATTCCCCTGGCCTTCATGATGGTGTGGATGTCGGTGATGGGTAACAGCGGCATCGAGCTGGTGGCCAACCAGGGGGTGGCCGAACTGGGCGAGCAGGCCCTGAGCACGCCCCAGACCACCCTCTACACCCTGCTCGAGCACTACCCCTGGATCGGCGTGACTGCCGCGGTGGTCACCGTGCTGGGCATCGTCTTCTTCATCACCTCGGCGGACTCCGGCGCCCTGGTGCTGGCCAACTTCACCTCGATCCTCAGCGACGTGAACCACGACGCCCCGGTGGCCCTGCGCATCTTCTGGTCGGTGGTGATCGGGCTGGTCACGGTGGCCCTGCTGATGGCCGGGGGCCTGGCCGCCCTGCAGAGCGCGGTGGTGATCACCGCCCTGCCCTTCTCGCTGGTGATCTTTGCCATCATGTGGGGAATGTTCAAGGCGCTGAAGCTCGAGGGCAGCAAGGCCGACGCGCGCCGCCAGGTCTCCGGCACCGCGCCGGGCGGCGACTGGCGGGAACGCCTCGACCGTGCGCTGGACACCTCCAACCGCGCCGGGGCCGCGGCCACCATCGAGCACGCCATCCGGCCGGCGCTGTCCCAGTTCGCCCAGGAACTGGAGAGCCGCGGGCAGGACGCCACGGTGACCGAGGAGCTGCTCGAGGGAGAGCCGCTGCCGCGCCTGACCCTCCAGGTCGTGCTGGAGGACGCGGCGAGCTTCGTCTACCAGGTCTGCCCCCATCGCATGCGCACCCCGAGCTTCCTGCCGGTGGATGACGACTACTACGTGCGCCTCGACGTCTTCCTCGCCGAGGGCGGCACCGGCCAGGACCTCAACGGCTACACCCGCGGGCAGGTGATCGGCGACGTGCTCTCCGAGTACGAGCGCCACCTGCACTTCCTGGCGCTGGCCGGCGAGGACGGCAGCGTCCAGGCGATGCCGGGCGCCGTGGGCGAGCCGCCCGAGGGGGCCACCCAGGGCTGAGGCGCCGTCCCCGCGGGGCACGGCCGGCCCCATGACAGGGCCCCGCCTCATGGAGGCGGGGCCCTGTCATGGGGCCGGCCGGGCAACGGCGGCTCACTGACGGGGGTCGTCGGCGGAATCGAGGTACTCGATCCCCCAGGGGCCGGTACCGTGGAGCTGGATCACGGTCTCGCCCTCGGCATAGCCGAACATGGCGTCGCCCGGCGACATGATCGCATAGCCGCCCACCGGCAGCCGCGTGGTCGCCCCGGGGTCGAAGGTCTCCCCGTGGGCGAAATGCAGGGTGCCGGAGAGCACGGTGACGCGCTCGTAGGCCGGGTGCACATGGGGCTTGATCTCGTAGCCGTCCGCCAGCCGCAGGCGGAAGGTGAAGGGGGCCTCCTCGCCGAGGTTGCCCTCGATGATGGCGATCTCGGCCCCCTCCCCCATGGAGCCCACCGGCCCCCAGGAGAGTTCATCCGGCGTGCCGAGCAGGTGGCCGTCGCCCTGGTACGGGGAGGCCTGGAGGGCGCCCGCCGGCAGGGTCAGGGCCAGCAGCAGCGAGGCGGTGGTCAGGGTGGCGTTCAGGTTCATGGTCGTGTCCTCTCGTTGTGGTGTTCCGGCGGGGCCTTGCCCCCCCGCTCAGGCCTTGATGGCCAGCAGCGAGATGCTCTTGACGCCCCACTTCTCGCAGGCGCCCCGCGCCGATTCGGTCAGGAATCGGTACTCGGGGTGCTCGCGGAAGGTATGGATGGCGAGGCCGGCGGCCTCGATGGCCGAGCGGTAATCGTCCTGCTGGCTGGCGCCGCCGATGCAGGCGGCCCACAGGGTGGCATTGCAGCTCACGCTCTCCGGCAGCGGCGACTCGGTGACGATATCCGCCAGCGCCAGGCGCCCGCCGGGCTTCAGCAGCCGGGCCGCCTCGGCGAAGACCCGCGGCTTGTCCGCGGAGAGATTGATCACCCCGTTGCTGATCACCACGTCCACGCTCTCGTCCGGGAAGGGCGGTGCCTCGATGTAGCCGGGGTGGAACTCGACGTGCTCGATGCCCGCCTCGCGGGCCAGGCGGCTGGCCTTCTCGCGCTGGGCCTCGGTCATGTCGACCCCCAGCACCCTGCCGGCGGGCCCCGTCGCCAGGGCGGCCAGCAGGCTGTCCATGCCGGAGCCGCTGCCCAGGTCGAGGACCGTCTCGCCGGGCCGGATGGCCGCCAGGTCCAGGAAGTGGCCAACCCCGGCGAAGGAGTCGATGGCCGCGGCGGGAATCCGGTCGAGGGCCTCGGGGTCGTAGCCCAGGCGCTCGGCCAGGGCGCGCCCCATCTCGAAGTGGAAGTCGGCCTCCGGGGTCTCGGCGACCTCCCGGTACATCGACTTGACCCGTGCCTCCAGTTCCTGGCGATCCACCTCGGAGAGGGTGGAAGCGGTTGCCGTGCTGGTCATGGTGGTTCTCCTCAGTGGCTGTGCGGCGACGACACCGGCGAAGGCCGGTGTGTCGTGTCCGCGAGGACGCAGCGCCGTGGACTTTTGTTCCCGACCCGATCATGACCGGCGGCGGGAACCCTTCCGGCCACCGCCGCGTCCCTGCACTCGAGGCGACTTGCCGGTCGCCGCTCCACCCGCCATCCTCGAGGTAGTGGCCCATGATCCTGGCCAGCTCGCCCACCACAGCCCCGGCACGGCAGCCCTGCCCGCCACGCCGGGGCGATTCGGGGGCCGCCATGCAAGAGCGAGGCAGCGTCCATCGGCGGCAGTGGTTCGGGGCGCGCCTGGAGCCGCTGATGGATCGGCTCTACGGCACGGCCCTGCGACTGACCCGCCACCCCGATGACGCCGAGGACATCGTCGCCGAGGCGGTGGGCCAGGCGTGGCGGCGCCTCGACACCCTGCGCGACCCGCAGCGCTTCGAGGCCTGGCTGTTCCAGATCCTCACCAACGCCTTCATCAGCGAGTGGCGGCGGCGTCGCAGCCACCCCCAGGAGGGTGCCGAGGGGCCGGACACCGAGGCGCTGGCCGCGGAGCAGTTCACCCTCTTCCAGCAGCTGCACCAGCCCTTCCTGCTGTGGTGGGGCAGCCTGGAGGAGCAGTTCTTCAACAGCGTCCTGCAGGAGGAGCTGCAGGCGGCGCTGGATGCGCTGCCCGACCCCTTCCGCCTGGTGATTGTGCTGGTGGAGGTGCAGGGCTATACGTATGAGGAGGTATCCCGCCTGCTGGGGATTCCGCTGGGCACCGTGAGGTCACGCCTCAGCCGTGCCCGGGGCCTGCTGCAGAAGTCGCTGTGGCGGCAGGCCAGAGACGCCGGCGTCGGCTCCGGCCACCAGGGAGAGGGAGGTCATTCACCATGAGCACCAGGGAACTGGGCTGCGAGGAGGTTATCGAGCGGCTCTTCGACTATCTCGACCGGGAACTCGACGCGCAGCAGGCCGAGGATATCGAGCGACACCTGGCCAGGTGCCGCGATTGCTTCTCACGTACCGAATTCGAACGACGACTGCGGGCCATGGTGGAAGCATCCGGCACGGTGAAGGCACCGCCACGGCTGCACCGACGTATCCGCCACCTGCTCGACCAGTTCGACAGCGACGAGACGGATGCCCTGCCCTGACCCGTGAGGAGAGACCCTCATGGTGGCAATTCTCGGCTACTCGCGACCCCAGATCCTTGCCGCGGTCCAGCAGATGTACGGCGCCGTGGCCGCGACCCCCGACGCCCCCTACCACTTCCCGGTCGGCGCCGAGGCCTGCCGACGCCTGGGCTACCCGCCGGAACAGACCGACGGCCTGCCCGCGGAGACACTGGCCCGCTTCGCCGGCGTCGGCTACCCGTTTCGCGCCGACGCCGTCCGGCCCGGTGACCGGGTGCTCGACATCGGCGCCGGCGCCGGCAACGACGCCCTGATCGCCCGCCGGCGGGTCGGCCCCGAGGGCCGGGTGCTCGCCCTGGACCTCACCGCCGCCATGACCCGCCGGCTGGCCGGGGCGGCACGCCGGGCCGGTATCGACGCCCTCGACGTCGTGCAGGGCTCCGCCGAACAGCTGCCGCTGCCCGAGGCCAGCGTCGACAGCATCACCAGCAATGGCGCCCTCAACCTGGTGCCGGACAAGCGTCGCGCCGTGGCGGAGATGTTCCGGGTACTCAGGCCGGGCGGGCGCCTGCAGCTCGCCGACGTGGTGATCCATCGGCCGGTGTCGGTGGACTGCCACGAGGACCCGCGGCTGTGGGTGGAGTGCGTGGTGGGCGCCACGGTCAAGGAGGAGCTGCTGACCCTCTTCGCGGAGGCGGGCTTCGAGGAGATCCGGGTGGTGGGCGAGCACGACTACTTCGCCCTGAGTCCCAGCGCCCAGACCCGCGAGGTGGCGGCCAGCTTCGGCGCCCACGCCATCGAGGTGGGCATGCGCCGCGGCGAGACGGCGCCCTCCCGGGCCCGGCGCTGGCGACACCGGCTCGACCCCCGCCGTGCCTGGCGGCGAGTCCAGCGCCGTGGGCTCGCGGGCCTGACCGCCCTCGGCCTGGCGCTGCTGAGCTGCTACGGCACCCTGGCGCTGGTCGCCCTGCTGCCGCTACTGGGCCTGGGCC
This sequence comes from Halomonas campaniensis, assembly GCF_014193375.1. Classification (GTDB taxonomy): domain Bacteria; phylum Pseudomonadota; class Gammaproteobacteria; order Pseudomonadales; family Halomonadaceae; genus Halomonas; species Halomonas campaniensis. The sequence goes on along the minus strand of NZ_JACHZF010000002.1, from coordinate 51,295 downwards.
TCGCCCTGGACGAGGGGCTCTGGGCCGGCACCATCGCCCTGTTCGTGCTGCTCACCCTGGCAGCGCTGGCCGCGGGCATCCGCCGCCACCGGTCACCGGTCCCGATGCTGCTCGGTGCGGCGGGCGGCAGCCTGGTGCTCCATGCCCTCTTCGTCGACTATCGCGCCCTGGTGGAGCTGGCCGGCTTCGTGCTGCTGGCGAGCGCCGTGACCTGGGACCTGCGCCGACGACGGCGGCGCGAGGCGCAGGTGCTGGGGCTCGAGGAAGCGCCGTAGCGCGTCGGCGGGCAGGAGGAGGCCGGAACGCTCAGGCCTCGCCCCGGGGCAGGGTGAAGCGGGCCTGCTGGGTCGGCTGGCCGAGCTCGGGATGCCATTCGCCGATGCCGGAGAGCCGCACCCGATAACCGTTGCGCCGCGCCACCCCCTGGGCCCAGTCGCGGAAGCGGGCGCGGGTCCACTCGAACTTGTGATCGGGGTCGCGGTACTCGCCCGGCGCCAGACCGTAGAGCGGGTTGTAGTCGTGGTTGGGCGTGGTCAGCAGCAGCAGGGCCGGGCGCAGCTGGCCGAACACGGCCCGCTCGACCCGGGAGAGGCTGGCCGGCGGCACATGCTCGAGGGTCTCCACCATGGCGGCGGCATCGAATCCCGAAAGGTGTGGCTGGGGGTCGGCGTAGGAGCCGCACACCAGCGTCAGCCGCCCGGGCTCGGCCTCGGGCCGGTCGCCCAGTCGCAGCTGGGCCTGGGCCAGCAGCTCGCCGGACTGCTCGAGCCCCACCAGCGTCTCGAACTGCGGCGCCTGCAGCAGGTACTGCAGCAGGGTGCCGGTGCCACAGCCCAGGTCGAGCACGCGCCGTGCCCCGCTGGCGCGCAGCTGCTCGGCCACGTGCTGCAGGCGCTGCTGGTGGAGGTCGAAGGGGTCGCCGTCGGTCATGGGGGCTCCTCGGGTGGCCGAACCTCCATGATGCCGCAAGTGCATGCCGGGTGTGCAATGCGACGGGGGCGCGACTCGCGTCGCGCCCCCGTCGGTCAGCACCAGAGGAAACTGCTGATTTATGTCGCGAGCGAAGACAGGTTGACCGCCGCCGGAGCGCAACAACCGGAGTTGACTGAGTGCTCAATGAGGATTGTGAGCACCGCCGGCGGCCAAGATATCGAGCGCAGCAATAAAGCAGCGTTTCCTCAGAAGAAGCCCAGCGGGTTGATGTCGTAGCTCACCAGCAGGTTCTTGGTCTGCTGGTAGTGCTCCAGAGCCACCTTGTGGGTCTCGCGACCGACGCCGGACTTCTTGTAGCCGCCGAAGGCGGCATGGGCCGGGTACTGGTGGTAGCAGTTGGTCCACACCCGGCCGGCCTGGATGCCGCGGCCCATGCGGAAGGCGACGTTCATGTCGCGGCTCCAGACGCCCGCGCCCAGGCCGAACTCGGTGTCGTTGGCGATGGCCAGCGCCTCGGCCTCGTCCTTGAAGGTGGTCACCGCCACCACCGGGCCGAAGATCTCCTCCTGGAAGACCCGCATCTTGTTGTTGCCCTTGAGCAGGGTCGGCTGGATGTAGAAGCCCTTGTCGATGCTCGGGTCCAGACTCTCCTTCTCGCCGCCGGTGAGGAACTCGGCGCCCTCCTCGCGGGCGATCTCCATGTAGGACATGATCTTGTCGAACTGCTCCTGGGAGGCCTGGGCGCCGACCTGGACATCGGTGTCCAGGGGGTTGCCGCGGGTGATCTTGCCCACCTTCTCCATGACCTTGGCCATGAAGGCGTCGTACATGGACTCCTGGATCAGCGCCCGGGACGGGCAGGTGCACACCTCGCCCTGGTTGAAGAAGGCCAGCACCAGGCCCTCGGCCGCCTTGTCGATGAACTCGGGCTCGGCGTTCATGATGTCAGCGAAGTAGATGTTGGGGGACTTGCCGCCCAGCTCCACCGTGGAGGGGATGATATTGTCGGCGGCGCACTTGAGGATGTGGGCGCCCACCGGGGTGGAGCCGGTGAAGGCGATCTTGGCGATGCGCTTGCTGGTGGCCAGCGCCTGGCCCGCCTCGGCGCCGTAGCCGTTGACGATGTTGATCACGCCCGGCGGCAGCAGGTCACCGACCAGCTTCATCAGTTCGAGGATCGAGGCGGGAGTCTGCTCGGCGGGCTTGAGCACCACGCAGTTGCCGGCGGCCAGCGCCGGGGCCAGCTTCCACACGGCCATCAGCAGCGGGAAGTTCCAGGGGATGATCTGCCCCACCACGCCCAGCGGCTCATGGAAGTGGTAGGCCACGGTGTTGGCGTCGATATCGGCGGCGGTGCCCTCCTGGGCGCGGATGCAGCCGGCGAAGTACCGGAAGTGGTCGACGGCCAGCGGCAGGTCGGCGTTGAGGGTCTCGCGCACCGCCTTGCCGTTGTCCCAGGTCTCGGCCACGGCCAGCATCTCGAGGTTCTGCTCCATGCGGTCGGCGATCTTGAGCAGGAGGTTGCTGCGCTCGGCGGCGGAGGTCTTGCCCCAGGCCGGCGCGGCGGCGTGGGCGGCATCCAGCGCCTTGTCGATGTCCTCGGCGGTGGAGCGCGGGATCTGGCAGAACACCTCGCCATTGACCGGGCTGACGTTGTCGAAGTACTGGCCCTTCACCGGCGGGACGAACTCGCCGCCGATGTAGTTGCCGTAGCGCTGGTCGAAGGTGATGACGGAACCGGACTGGCCGGGGTTGGCATAGATCATGGCGTGACTCCAGGGTGTTGTGGTTATGTCGGGTCACTCCACAGTCTTGGTCACTCCGCGCTTCTGCGACATACTCCGGAGGCATGAGATCGCCTCCTCCATCGGTAGGAGGCGGTCGACGACACCGAGGACACGCCCATGCATACCCTGATGGTCGCCGACGACCATCCGCTGTTTCGCGACGCCATCGCGTCGGTCATCGAGGCCGGCCTGCCCGGCAGCCGGCTGCTGGAGGCGGAGAGCCTCGCCGGGGCCCTGGGCCAGGCCCGGGCATGCGCTGAGCTCGACCTGCTGCTGCTGGACCTCAACCTCCCCGATGCCGAGGGGCTCTCGGGCCTGCGGGCCCTGCGCCAGGCGCTTCCCGAGCTGCCGGTGGCCGTCATCTCCGCCGACCAGGAGCGGCGCACGGTGCTCGATGCCCTCGACCTCGGTGCCGTGGGCTACATTCCCAAGTCGACGCCGCGCCAGGCGCTGATCTCGGCCCTCCGGCACATCCTGTCGGGTCAGGTCTACCTGCCGCCGGACATCATGCGCCGGCCGCCCGCCGAGCCTCCGGCGGCGCCCCCGCCACCGCCGCCCGGGCTCTCCCGCCTCACCGACAAGCAGCTCGAGGTGCTCGCCCGCCTGGCCCGCGGCGACTCCAACAAGGCCATCGCCCGGGAGCTGGGCATCGCCGAGACCACGGTGAAGACCCATGTCTCGGCGATCCTGCGACGGCTGGGCGTCGGCAGCCGGGTCCAGGCGATCCTCGTCGCCGGCGAGGTGGAACCGGGCGAGCGGGACGTCGTCCGCCGTCAGCGCTGACCCCCGGGCGGGGCCAATGCCGGCCCCAGCAGGGTGGTGAGCATCATGCGCAGCCTCAGCGGCTTGAGCGGCTTGAGCAGGCAGCCATAGCCCAGCGCGCGGGCGCGGCTGGTCAGCACGGCATCATGGTTGGCGGTGATCACCACCACCGGCAGGTCCGGCCACGCCTCGCGCAGGCCTGCCGCCACCTCCAGGCCATCGAGGCCGGCCTCGAGATGGTAGTCCACCAGCAGGACATCGGGAGGCCCCTCCCCCGCCAGGCGTGCCGGCGTGGCGGCGGCATGGGCCCGGCAGCCCCACCCCTCCAGCAGCGCCACCATCCCCTCGCAGATCCCCGGGTCGTCGTCGATCACCCAGACCCGCCGCCCCGCCAGCACGCGATCCTCCCCGGACCGGTTCACCGTAGCGGCCGGCCGGGAGGTGGCCAGCCGACCGTAGGGCACCCGCAGGGAGAACAGCGAGCCGTGTCCCGGCCGCGAGGCCAGGCGAACCGGGTGGCCCAGCATGCCGGCGATGCGATCGACGATGGCGAGCCCCAGCCCCAGGCCGCGGTCCGGCGAGTCACGCCTCGCGCCGGCGCGGCGGAACTCGAGGAAGATCTCCTCGCGCTGCGCCTCGGGAATCCCCGGCCCGGTATCCCCCACCAGGATCTCCAGTCCCTCGGGGCGACGCCGGCAGCCCAGCAGCACCCGCCCCGACTCGGTATAGCGGATGGCATTGGTGAGGAAGTTGCGCACCACCCGGGCGAGCAGCGCCAGGTCCGACTCGACCACCGCTCCGCTGGGCACGTAGCGCAGCTCGAGCCCCCGGGCGGCGGCCATCTGGCGGTACTCCTCCGCCAGGGTATCGAGCAGGGTCGCCACCGGGAAGGGCGCGATATCCGGTTCGAGCACCCCGGCATCCAGGCGCGAGATGTCCACCAGGGTGCCCAGCAGACTCTCCACGTCCTTGAGCGAGCGGCCGATGTTGCCCACCAGCCGCTGCGAGGCCTCGGGCAGGGGATGCGTGTCCAGGGCGCTGGTGAAGAGTCGGGCGGCGTTCAGTGGCTGCAGCAGGTCGTGGCTCACCGCCGCCAGGAAGCGGGTCTTGGAGTGGTTGGCGGCCTCCGCCTCGGCCTTGGCCCGGCGCAGCGCCTCGAGGGTGCGCTGCAGGGTCTCGGTGCGCTCGCGCACCTGTTCGGCGAGCAGCACCGAGTGCTCGAAGGCCCCGTACGGTGCCCCCCCGGCCATGCCTCCCGACTCGACACGCTCCATGAGCGCCGCGCAGATTCGCCTCAGCCTGGCGTTCTCCTCGGCCAGGGCACGCTCCTGCTCGCTGGCGTCGGCGGGAAGCTCAGGGGGTCGGGCGAGGTCCAATGGCAACGCCGGTGAAGGTCTGGTTGATGTGCATGCCATGGTGCTGTTCCCCGTAGGTGTTGAAGCCGACGACCCTGGCGCGGGAGAGCAGCCGCGAGGCCTCCTCGACCCGCGCCAGGCTCTCCAGCTCGAGGCGGCGCAGGAAGCAGTCGCAGCCGATGACCAGCGACGGCTCGCCGAGGCGCTGCGTCAGCCCGCCGAGCACCCCCGCCAGGTCGTCGAGCAGCGGCGCCGGCTCCATGGCGGTCAGCACGATGCCGTTCTCCACCGCACAGTAGAAGTCGAGGCTGCCGTCGTCGTTGACCCGCTGGATGGAACGCACGAAGTGCTGCTCGCCGATACGCACGGCCAGGGGGTGGCGGGCGAAGACGGCGGCCTCCAGGGCCGCCACCGGCAGCCCCACCAGGCGGGCGTACTCCTCCGCGGCGGGCACGGCATTGAGCTCCAGTACCCGGCGCCGCTCGCGGTCGGCGCGGGTGACCACCAGCTTCTCGGTCCGCGGGCGCAGGTGGTGGGTGGTGAAGACCTCGAAGGGCAGGCGGGTGTTGATCATCACCACCACGGCGGCCTGGTCGTGGAACCGGCGGCCGGCATGCACGTGGGTATGGGCCAGGCGGTTGTCGTCACCGGCGGAGCCGCCGAAGCTGGGTATCCGCCCCAGGGCCGCATCCAGGGTGGCCAGGACCTGCTCCTCGCAGCTGGAGAGGCCGTCGAGCAGGGTCAGGGCGAAGCTGTGCTCCCCCAGCGGGGCCACCGCGCGACGGCGGCACTCCTCGAGCAGCCCCTCGACCAGCCCCTGGGCGCGCAGCAGGTCGAACCCCTCCAGGTCCTCCACCAGGGCGCAGGAGACCGCAAAGTCGCGGCGATCGAGGCCGATGGCCACGATGCAGCCGCGCTCGTAGCCTTGCGGGGAGATCTCGCCCGCGGTGGTACAGCCGGCCACCGGCACGCCGTCGAAGGCCTCGTCAAGAGCCGCCGAGAGCGCCGCCAGGGGGTACTCGGCGCTGCAGAAGAACAGCACGAAGCCGAGGGACTCGTGGCGCAACGCATCGGCCAGCTCGGCGGCCGCCAGGCGGGGATCCCCCTGCCGGCTCACCGCCGTGAGCAGGGGCGGGGCCGACCCGGAAGGGGTCTCCACCGGGACCCTGGGGAGAGGAGCATCGAGCATGGTGGACTCCGACGGGGAAAGGCAGGGAGGCTCCAGGCAGTCTAGCAGCCTGCCGGGGCGTCACAACGCCGGCCCGCCCGACACCTCATCCCGAGGTCGGCGCCATCCGCCACGCCTCGAGGGCCGGCAGGGTGGCCGCCAGGCAGCCTCGCAGCTCTCCCAGCACCGCCGGCACCTCGGCCAGGCGGCCCTCCGCGGCCAGGTGCTCCAGCCGCGAGGCCAGCCCGGCCGCCTTCACCGCCCCCAGGCTGGAGGACTCCCCCTTCAACTGGTGGGCCAGGTGGCCGACTCGCTCGGCCGAGGCCGCGCCCGCGGCGGCCTGCTCGAGCTGGTCGAGGCGCTCGTCGACCTGGCGGCGGTAGAGCGCCACCAGTGCCGTCAGCCCCGCGTCGCCCAGGCTCTCCCGCAGCGCGGCCAGGGCAGCGGTGTCGAGCAGGGCCCCGGCCTCCACCCGGGGCGGCGCCCCGGCGGCCGACCCGGCGCCCGGCGCGCCGTCGGGCAGGTGGCGGCGCAACACCTCGAGCAGGGCCTCCTGGCGCAGCGGCTTGGTCTGGTAGCCGTTCATCCCCGCGGCCAAGCAGCGCGCCTGCTCCCCGCCGGGCCCCCCGGCCGTCATCGCCACGATCGGCACCTCGGCCAGCCAGCCGCCCCGGGCGCGCAACCGACGCGTCACCTCCAGGCCATCCATGTCGGGCATCTGGACATCCATGAAGATCAGGTCGAAACGCTCGGCGGCGGCCAGGCGCAGCCCCTCGCCTCCCGACCCGGCGATGGTCACCCGGCAGCCGAGCCGCTCCAGCATGGCCCGGGCCACCTGCTGGTTGACCCGGTTGTCCTCCACCACCAGCAGCCGCGCCTGGTCGAGACGTACCTGCCGCGCCGGAGCCCCTCCCGCGGCACTCGGCAGGTCCTGTCCAGGCGCCGGCAGCAGCGGCAGGGTGAACCAGAACCGGCTGCCGACCCCCGGCTCGCTGGCCACGTCGATGCGGCCGCCCATGGCCTCCACCAGGCGTCGGCAGATCGCCAGGCCCAGGCCGGTGCCGCCATAGCGTCGCGCGATGGAGGCGTCCCCCTGGCGGAACGGCTCGAAGACGCGGGCCTGCTGTTCCGGCTCGATGCCGCAGCCGGTGTCGATCACCTCGATGCGCAGGGTGTCGCGCCCCTGGGGCACCACCTCGATGCGCACCTCGCCACGCTCGGTGAACTTGATGGCGTTGGAGACCAGGTTGAGCAGCACCTGGCGCAGCCGCCCGGGGTCGCCCACCACCCGGGCGGGCAGCGCCGGGTCCACCCGGGTGATCAGGCGCAAGCCGCGGGCGTCGGCGCGTGGAGCGACCATCGCCACCGTGCCCTCGACCACCTCGGCCAGGGCGACCGGGCGGCTCTCGAGCTCCAGCCGCCCGGCCTCGATCTTGGAGAAGTCCAGCAGGTCGTTGATCAGCTCGAGCAGCAGGCCCGCGCTGTCATGGATGGTGACGGCATACTGACGCGCCTGTGCTTCCAGGCGGTGGGCGAGCAGCAGGTCGCTCATGCCGATCACGCCATTGAGGGGCGTGCGGATCTCGTGGCTGACCGTGGCCAGGAACTCCGACTTCGCCTGGCTGGCCGACTCGGCCTGCCTGGCGGTGACCTCCAGCTCGCGACTGAGCGTCTCCAGATTGCGCCGGGCCGCCGCGTTGTCCCGCGCCTCCCGGAACAGCATGATGGCCACCAGCATGGCCGCGAAGCTCATCGCCAGGATCAGCACCAGCAGCAGGGCATAGAGCCGCTGCAGGCGCTCACGCTCCCGGGTGGCGCTTTCTGCCAGGTGGCCGTTGATGGCGATGATCAGCCGCTCGGTGCGGTTGCCCAGGGTCTCGAGCTGGCGGTCCAGGGCCTGGCGACTCGTGGCCTCGAGGCCGTCGAGGCCGTCGATCTCGCGATCCAGGGCCTCGATGCGCCGCTCGATCTCGTCCATCAGCGCCCGTGCGGCGGGGATGGAGGCGATCAGCTCGTTGATGTCCCCGTCCCTCAGCAGGTTGAGGCGGCTGTAGAAGAGCTCGAAGCGCAGCGACAGGCCGGCCAGGTCGGCGTCCGGCTGCGCCAGGTAGTTGCGCATCTGCACGTTGTCGCGGTCGAGCTTGTAGGCGTGCCAGGTGGCATCCCCGCCGACGCTCTGGGCCAGGCTGTCCTGCCGCCAGGAGACCAGCCCCACCACCACCAGGGCCGCGGCCAGCAGCAGCAGGGCACTGACCGCACCGAGCTTGAGACGCAGGGGAAGGCGCAGCATGGAGAGCCTCCGTGGCCCGGGGGCGTCAGGGGACGTGGATCTGGACGACCTGCCACACCGAACGGAAGCGCACCGCCTCGGTGTGCAGTTCCGGGTGGTCGTCGAAGGGATAGAGGACGAACAGCGGGCCGAACTCACGGATCTGCATCGGCGAGCCGTTGCGGGTCATCGCCAGGATGACATCGTAGTCGTGCAGGTCGGCCACGGGGATCTCGGCCTCGTAGTCGTTGAGCGCCCGCACGCGGACCCGGTCGCTGCCGGCACCGACCACCGCCAGCACCTCGCGGAGCAGCGGCCCCCGGTAGCGGCCCCGGTCGGCGTGCCAGGGGGTGCGGGTCTCGATCACCGTGGGCGCGATGTCCATCAGCATCTCGCGGTCGAGCAGCGCGCGCTCGCCGACGTTGGGATGGGCGATATCCCCGCTGATGGTCAGCAGCACCTCCCCCGACGGCGGCGGCAGGGCCTCCGCCAGCGCAGGTGGCAGCCAGGTCAGCAGCGCGAGGGCGAGCAGCAGGCAGGAGGCGCGTGGGCGCATGGGGCGGTCCTGTCGAAGGGGCACTGGCGCCAAGGGTACAGGGTTCATGAATCAAGTTCACTTCGACGAAGGCGGCGACGGCTCCCGGCGTCAGGGCGCCGACGGTGCCTCGGCGGGCATCTCCAGGGCCTCAAGGCCGTCCAGGAAGCGCCGCAGGCGAAGCGCGCGCTCCTCCAGCACGGCATTGCGATGGAGCTGGCGAGCGAGCGGCAGCAGTGCCGGGTCACCCAGCTCGGCCTCGACCAGCTGGGCGTGATAGGCATCGATCAGTGCCAGGTCGGCATCGAGGGCGCGCTGCCAGGCATCATCGGAGGCCTCCAGCGCCTCTCGCGCCTCACGACCGAGTACCTGGGCGAGCCTGGCCGTGAGCTGTGCCACCTCGTCCTGCCAGCGGGACTCGGCGGTGGCCGCACACTCCCGCATCACCGACGGCTGCCACTCGCCCTGCTCCATGCAGTCATCCAGGGCGTACTCGATGGGGTGTCCGCCCGGCGAAGGAAGCGGCTGGGCGGTCAGCGACTCCAGGGGAAGGCAGGCGAGCAGCGGCCAGAGTAGATGTCGCAGACTTGGCATGGAGGCCCCGCGGTGTTGGTTCTAAGGGTGCCGGTTCGAAGGGTGGCGGCGAAGGCGGCGGTCGGCCACGAGAAAGGGGGACGATGAACGCCCCCCCAGCATAGAGGTTGATCGAGGCGAGCGCGACTACCCGCGCCTGGCGTCTCAGCCGGGCAGCTGCTCACCCTCCTCGACCGGCTTGATGCGCACCAGATCCTCGTAGGCGTGCCAGCTGGCGTGCCCCAGCACCGGCAGGATCAGCGCCAGGCCGATATAGAAGGTCATCACGCCGACCAGCACGCAGCCGGTGAGGATGGCCGCCCACAGCAGCATGGGACGGAAGTTGCGGGCCACGGAACGCACGCTGGCCTCGATCCCCTCCATGAAGGTGAGGTCCTGGTCCATCAGGGTGGGGATCGCCACGACGCTGATGGCGAAGGCGCCGAAGGCCAGGATGCCACCCAGTACCGTGCCCACGGCGATCATGCCCAGTCCTTCCGGGGTGGTCAGCAGTGCCGAGTAGAGGGTCGCGGGACTCGGCACCTCGAAGCCGAAGAAGAGCGCGAACAGCAGGGTCGCCAGCCGGATCCAGGCGAGGAAGAAGATCATCATCATGACGCCCATCATGGCCAGCTGTCCGGCATGGGGCCGCCAGGCGCCGAAGGCGTCGCCCAGATGGGGGGCCCGGTTGGCCTCGAGGGCCTGGCTGACGCCGTAGGAGCCCACGGCCACCAGCGGCCCGATGAACATGAAGCCCGCCACCATGGGCAGCAGCCAGTGCCAGAGGCCCAGGGTCACCGCCCCTGCCGTGATGGCGAGGCTCAGGCCGACCCAGAACATCCCGTAGGCCAGGCTGACCGCCGTGGCCTGGCGAAAGTCCTCGAAGCCCGCTGCCAGCCATGCCCGCGGCCTGTCCATGCCCACCGGGTTGATGGTGATCTTGACCCCGGGCGCTGCAGCCTTGTTGTGCGCTCTTGTTGTTGCCGCATTCATGGTGTCACCCCTGTTTCTGCCATAACGGCCCGAGCCGAGCTATTCGCATGAATCGGGCCTTCCTGTGGCGACACCGGCGCAGGGCCTTAATGCCGCCGTCATCCTTTAACACGACCTTAATGTAGTTGACCCGCGTCAATCCTGCAGGCCCCCCGAGACGAAAGGATGTCACGCCGATCCAACGGGAGATGGCGGCGGGTGGCGGCGTCCTGAACGCAGGACGCCCGCCCCGGCAGGGGCCGGGGCGGGCGTCGCGCAGCGGGTGAGTGAGGGATTCAGCGCACGATCATCACCGACACCTTGGAGTGGTGCACCACATGCTCGGCGTTGGGGCCGAGCACGTAGTCGGCGAACTTGCGCTTGTTGTGGGAGGCCATGATGATCAGGTCGACCTCGAGCTTCTTGGCCGCCTTGATGATCGCCTCCCAGGGCGAGCCATCGACGATCACCGTCTGGGTCTGGATATCCTCGGGCACATGCTCGCGGATGAACGTGTGCTGGGCCTCGGTGATCGCCTCGTGGGCCTTCCTGGCGAAGTCCTTGGGGAAGTAGGAGCCCACCAGCGGCATGCGGTAGTCGGGCAGTACCGTCACCACGTGCAGCGAGGCACCGAAGGTCCGGCACAGGGTCACCGCCGTGGGCAGGGCCTTCTTCCAGGAGCTCTCCTCGTTGAGGTCCACCGGCAGCATGATCTTGCTGTACATGTCATCGTCTCCTTCAGGCGGTGGCGGCCTGGCCGGCACCAGGTTCACGACGGCGACGCTGCAGCATCACCACCAGGCCGAAGACCAGGAAGCCCGGAATCCACATCCACTCCTTGGCCCAGCGATCCACCGGCGCCATCACCTCGACGATCTCCTGGTCGAAGTCGAAGCCCAGGTCCTGGGCCATGCCGCCGAACTCGACGAAGTCCACCAGGGTCTGGTCACCGTCGACCCACAGCTCCATGCCGAGGCGCTCCATGCGCTCCTCGCCATCCTCGCCGCGGGGCACCGGCACCAGGATGTAGGTGGTCATGGGGTCACCGAAGGCGTCCTCGCCGGCGATCTGCACCCGCAGGTTGCTGCCCTCGTCGACCTCCCCCAGCGCCTGCACGAACTCGCTGGGCGGCACCGACTGGTAGGGGTCGTGGACCTGGTCCATCCAGAAGCCCGGCCGGAACAGCGTGAAGGCCACCAGCAGCAGCAGGATCGACTCGTACCAGCGGTTGCGGGCGATCATGAAGCCCTGGGTGCCCGCCGCGAAGATCAGCATGGCGATGGTCGAGATGATGAAGATCACGATGCCCTGCAGGAAGGTCACGTCGATCAGCAGCAGGTCGGTGTTGAAGATGAACAGGAACGGCAGCGCCGCGGTGCGCAGGCTGTAGTAGAAGGCCTGGAAACCGGTGCGCAGCGGGTCGCCCCCGGAGACCGCCGCCGCCGCGAAGGAGGCCAGGCCCACCGGCGGCGTCACGTCGGCCATGATGCCGAAGTAGAAGACGAACAGGTGCACCGCGATCAGCGGCACGATCAGGCCGTTCTGCTGGCCCAGCATCACGATCACCGGCGCCAGCAGCGCCGAGACCACGATGTAGTTGGCGGTGGTGGGCAGGCCCATGCCGAGGATCAGGCTAAGCACCGCGGTGAGCAGCAGGATCAGCATCAGGTTGCCCATGGAGAGGATCTCCACCACGTCGGCCAGCACCAGGCCCACGCCGGTCTGGGAGACCGCGCCGACGATGATGCCCGCCGCCGCAGTGGCGATGCCGATGCCGATCATGTTGCGGGCACCGGCCACCAGGCCGTCCCACAGGTCCTTGAAGCCCTCCTTGATGTCGGCGGCCATGCGGCTGCGGCCCCGGAACAGGGCGATGATCGGCCGCTGGGTGACCATGATGAAGATCATGAACACCGTCGCCCAGAAGGCCGACAGCCCGGGCGAGAGCCGCTCCACCATCAGGCACCACACCAGCACGATCACCGGCAGGATGTAGTGCAGGCCCACCATCACCGTGGGCCGGGTCTGGGGCAGCGTGACCACCTGGGAGGCGGGGTCATCCATCTCGAGTTCCGGATACCTGGCCCCTACCTTGAGCAGGGCGACGTAGATCACCGCCAGGGCCACGGCCACCACCCAGGGGGTGGCATCGCCGAGCACCGGCTTCAGCCAGCCGAGCCCGTAGTAGACCCCGAAGGAGAGCGCCATCAGCAACAGCAGCCCGGTCAGGAAGCCGATCACCTTGTTGAGGAAGGGGCGCGCCGGGTTGCTCGACGGCAGCCCCTGCATGTTGGCCTTGAGCGCCTCCAGGTGAACGATGTAGATCAGCGCGATATAGGAAATCAGCGCCGGCAGGAAGGCGTGCTTGATCACCTCCACGTAGGGGATGCCGACGTACTCCACCATCAGGAAGGCCGCGGCGCCCATCACCGGCGGCATGATCTGGCCGTTGACCGAGGAGGAGACCTCCACGGCACCGGCCTTCTCCGCCGAGAAGCCGACTCGCTTCATCATCGGGATGGTGAAGGTGCCGGTGGTCACGGTGTTGGCGATGGAGGAGCCGGAGATCAGGCCGGTCATGCCCGAGGCGACCACCGCCGCCTTGGCCGGGCCACCCTTGTAGTGGCCCAGCAGCGAGAAGGCCACCTTGATGAAGTAGTTGCCGGCCCCGGCCTTGTCGAGCAGGGCGCCGAAGAGCACGAACAGGAACACGAAGCTGGTCGAGACCCCCAGCGCGATGCCGAACACCCCCTGGGTGGTCAGCCACTGGTGGTTGACCAGGCCGTTGAAGCTGACGCCACGGTGGGCCAGGATGCCCGGCATCTGGGGGCCGAACAGCGAATAGAGGATGAACACCGAGGCGACGATCATCAGCGGCGGCCCCAGGGCCCGCCGTGTCGCCTCCAGCAGCATCACGATGCCCACGATGCCGACAATCACGTCCTGGGTGATCGGCGCCCCCGGGCGGGTCGCCAGCTGGTCGTAGAAGAGGAACATGTAGGCGCCGCAGAAGGCCGCCACCGCCGCGAAGACCCAGTCCTGGATCGGGATGCGGTCGCGGGGCGAGCGCTTGAGCGCCGGATAGGCCATGAAGGCCAGGAAGAGGGCAAACGCCAGGTGGATCGAGCGCGCCTCGGTGGCATTGAAGACCCCGAAGCGGAACAGGAAGGGGAGCGGCGAAGCGATCCACAGCTGGAAGAGCGACCAGGTGGCCGCGATCCCTACCAGCAGCTTGCCGGGCGCTCCCAGCGGCTTGCGCGCCCCGGAGTCGCTGGAGGCAACCATGTCCTCCAGGTCGACGTCCGACGCGCGGGGTTTAGTGTTCTCGTCAGTCATGTGCTGGCCCTGCCCACTGTCATTGACTTATGGTTCATTCCCTTCCCGCGGCGACGGCAGGAAGCCGAGTCACCAACGAGATGCGCGGACGCCCCGAGGGGGTCCGCGCATCGATCACCACGGGTGATTGGCTTTCACTGCCGGGATCACTCGATCCAGCCACGCTCCCGGTAGTAGCGGGCCGCGCCGTCATGCAGCGGTGCGGTCAGGCCATCGGCAATCATGTGCTCCTCCTCGAGGTTCTCGAAGGCCGGGTGCAGGCGCTTGAAGCGGTCGAAGTTCTCGAACACCGCCTTGACGGTCTCGTAGACGATCTCCTCGTCCAGTGCCGTGGAGGTGACGAAGGTGGCCGCCACGCCGAAGGTCTCGACGTCCTCGTCGTTGCCGCGATAGACGCCGCCGGGAATCACCGAGCGGGTGTAGAAGGGATTGGCCTCGATGATCTCGTCGATCTCGGGACCGGTCACCGGCACCAGGCGGGCATCGATGGTGGTGGTGGCCTCCTGGATGGAGCCGTTGGGGTGGCCCACCACGTAGACCATGGCATCGATGTTGTTGTCGGACAGGGCCGCGGCCTGCTCGGCGGCGTCCAGCTGGGAGGCCAGCGAGAAGGTGTCGGTATCCCAGCCCATGGCGTCCATCACCACGTTCATGGTGTTGCGCTGGCCGGAGCCCGGGTTGCCGATGTTGACGCGCTTGCCCGGGAAGTCGCTGATGTGCTCGATGCCGGAGTCGGCGCGGGCGACCACGGTCAGCGGCTCGCCGTGCATGGTGAAGACGGCGCGCATCTCCTCCCAGGCACCGTCGTCGGCGAAGTTGTCCTCGCCGTGGTAGGCGCGGTACTGGACGTCGGACTGCACCACGCCCATGTCCAGCTCACCGCTCTTCATGCCGTTGACGTTGGCCACGGAGCCGCCGGTGGAGGGGGCGTTGCAGCGGATGTTGTGCTCATCGCTCCCGCGGTTGACCATGCGGCAGACCGACTGGCCGACCACATAGTACACGCCGGTCTGGCCGCCGGTGCCGATGGTGATGAAGCGTTCCTGCGCCACGGCCGGGGCCGAGAACATGGCGGCACCCAGAAGCGCACCGGAGAAGGCAGCAGCCGAGAATGCATGGCGTTTCATGAACATACCTCTTGACGTTGTAGGCATTCGTTATCGGGCAGCTCGCGGCCCGAGGCCTGCGAATCTACCACTCTCTCCTACTTTAGCGGAAAAAATTACGCCAGAGAAAATACCTGACCATGACATCGCTCAGGTCAGGCAGATTTCCGGTGTCCATGAGGAGAGTCTAGCGCCTGCCCGCGTTTATGAAACGTTAACTTCTTGTTGCGCCGCAACAAAGGAACCGCGCCGTGGCGCGGTTCTCGAGGAGTGACGCGGGCGGCCGTGGGGCCAAGGTGGCTCAGGAGGCCTTCATGATCAACGCCTGCTTCTCGTCCTTCATGGCGGCGAACTCGGCCTCATAGAAGAACGCGCTCTCGCCCAGCGCGGGCTCCAGGTGGTTGAGCCAGGTCGCCTCCTCGTCGTACTTCGCGAAGAAGGGGCGCTGCACCCAGTCGCTGTCGCGGCCCTGGATGAAGCGCAGCACGAAGACCTTCTCACCCTTGATCTCGGTGACCCCCTGGATCTCCACCTTGCCGGGATCGGCGGACATCGACGGCCCACGGGCAGTGCGCGCCAGGCCAGGCACCTGCTTCATGGCCGCGCGGTAGATCTCCCAGGCGCGCACCAGCGGTACCTCGAAGTAGTGGCGGGCGCCGGTGTCGCGCTCCACGAACATGTAGTAGGGGATCATCCCCAGGCGCACCTGGGTGGTCCACATCCTCGCCCACTGGTCGGCATCGTCGTTGATGTGCTTCAGAAGCGGCGCCTGGGTGCGGATCTCCGCCCCGGTGGCCCGGATGCGGCGGATCGCCTCGCGGCAGATGGGGGTGTCCATCTCCTTCCAGTGGTTGAAGTGCGCCATAAAGGCGACATGTTTCCCAGCAGCCACCAACTCTCTGAACAACTCGAGGATATCCTCGGCGTCCGGATCGGTGACGAAGCGGTAGGGCCAGAAGGTCAGGCTCTTGGTGCCGATGCGGATGTCCTGGACGTGGTCCAGCTCGGGCGCCATCAGCCCCTCCAGGTACTGGCGCAGGTGCTTGGCCTTCATCACCATGGGATCGCCGCCGGTCATCAGCAGGTCGGTGACCTCGGTGTGCTCGGCCAGGTAGCGGTGAAGGGAATCCGCCTCGCTGGACGCGAACTTCAAGTCCTTGTCGCCCACGAATTGCGCCCAGCGGAAGCAGAAAGTGCAGTAGCTGTGGCACACCTGGCCCTGGCTGGGGAAGAAGAGCACCGTTTCGCGGTACTTGTGCTGCATGCCCGGCAGCGGCTCGCCGTCAAGCAGCGGCAGGTTGAGGTCCATCTGCCCCGCCGGATGAGGGTTGAGCTCGCTGCGAACCCGCTCGATCACCGGCTTCATCTCGGCGGCGGAGGCCTCGCGGCGGACCAGCTCGGCCACCTCGTCGTAGTGCTCGGGACGCAGCATGCCGCGCTGGGGAAAGGTGAGCTGGAAGACCGGATCCGCCGGGATGTTGCTCCAGTCGATCAACTCCTCGATCACATACTCGTTGACCCGGAACGGCAGCACCTGGCTGACGACCCGCATGTCGAAGCGCAGGTCGTCAGGCAGGTTCTGGATCGCCTCGATCTTGTCGAGCTGGCGGTGGGTATAGACCTTGAACTGCCGGGCCTCGAAGGCCTCGGCCTCGGGGCTGCCGAGCTCGATACTGACGCGCTGGTTCATCTCGCCTCCTCTTCGTTGTCCGGGGCCTGGCCTTGCCGGCAGGGGCCACCGTCTTCTCATCGGGGGAGGCTATTGGTACAGACCAGGACGAGAAAGTGCAACTTCCTGCGTCGATTTGCAACGAATGTCACGCGAAAGCACAGATCATGCAACACTTGATTCGAGACGGTCGCCTCACTGCGCCGGCTTGCGGATCCGCTGTGCCGTGAGGCGCTGCAGGCGCCGAGGCATCGCCCCCTCGCTTGCCCGGGGTCCCGGGGAACGGCCAGACTGGGAGGTGGCAGTCCCACCCAGGAGGAGACCCATGAACGCCTCCCTCGAGTGCTTCCAGGGCGATATCGCCCATCAGCCCGACGTCGATGCCGTGGTCAACGCCGCCAACGCCCGGCTGCATCCCGGCGGGGGCGTGGCCGGCGCCCTGCACCGCGCCGCCGGCCCCGAACTCGACCGCGCCTGCCGTCCCCTGGCCCCGATCCGACCGGGCGAGGCGGTGATCACCGAGGCCTTCGGCCTGCCCAACCGCCACGTCATCCACTGCCTGGGCCCGGTCTATGGCGTGGACGAGCCCGCCGACGATCTGCTTGCCGCCTGCTACCGCAACGCCCTGACCCTGGCCGAGGCGCACGGCATCGCCTCCGTCGCCTTCCCGGCGATCTCCGCCGGGGCCTTCGGCTACCCGCCGGCCGATGCGGCACGGGTGGCGCTGGCCACGGTGCTCACCACCCTGCCCGACTGCCCGCATATCGAGCGGGTGCGCTTCGTGCTCTTCGATGCCGAGAGCGCCGAGCTCTACCGGCGCACCCTGGCGACCCTGCAGCAATCTGAATCTGAAAAGCGCTGATTCACGTCGCGATCGACCAGGGCCCTAGCCGACGTTGTAGCCGAGGGTGCGCGGCAACCACAGGGCGATCTCCGGGAACACGGCGACCAGCGCCAGGGCGCCGGCCATGGCCACCACGAAGAGCAGCGCCCAGCCCACGGTCTGCTCCAGGCGGATCTTCGCCACCTCGGTGGTCACCATCAGGTTCACCGCCACCGGTGGCGTGAACTGGCCGATGGCGATGTTCATGGCCAGCAGGATGCCGAACCACACCGGGTTCCACTCGAAGTGCTGCATCACCGGGATCAGGATCGGCATCAGGATCAGGTAGATGGAGATGGCGTCGAGCAGCATGCCGGCGGCCAGCACCGCCAGCATGATCAGGATCAGCAGCAGCACCCCGTTGTCGGTCAGCGCGATGATCCACTGGGCCATGTCGCGGAAGGTGCCGAGCATGGTGCCGGCCCAGGCGAAGATGCCGGCGAGCGCGATGATCAGCATCACCACGCCCGAGATCACCGCCGCCTCGCCGAACAGCGACCAGAGGTCCCGGAGGCCGATCTCGCGGGTCACGAAGAGCCCGATCACCACCCCGTAGGCCACCGCCACCACCGCCGCCTCGGTGGGGGTGAAGAGCCCGGAGCGCAGGCCGCCGAGGATCAGCACCGGGGCGAAGAGAGCCGGCAGCGCCTGCTTGAAGGTCTCCCCCACCCTCAGGCGCTCGGCGCCCGCCACCGGCGTCCCGCCTTCCCAGCCATAGCGCTTCGAGACCAGCAGCGCCGGCACCAGCAGCGCCAGGCCGGCCAGTATCCCGGGGAAGAGCCCGGCGGCGAAGAGCGCGCGCAGGTCGACCCCCGGCACCACGATGGAGTAGAGGATCAGCGCCACCGAGGGCGGAATCAGGATCGCCGTGGAGGCCGAGGCGGCGATCAGGGTCGCCGAGAAGGGCTTCGGGTAGCCTGCCTTCGTCATGCTCGGCAGCATCACCATGGCCACCGCGGCGGCGTCCGCCGGCCCCGAGCCGCTCATGCCGCCCATGATCATGCACACCAGCACCGCCACCAGGGCCAGGCCGCCGTGGCGCGGGCCGATCAGCGCCTGGGCGAAGCGCACCAGGCGCAGCGCCACCCCCGAGCGCTCGAAGATCAGCCCGGTGAGGATGAACAGCGGAATGGCGATCAGCGGGTACTTGGCGATGCTGTTGTAGGTGTTGGTGCCCAGCGTGGCCAGCATCGCCGGCGGCAGCCCGGCCAGGATGCCCACGGCGCCGGCCAGGCCCAGTGAGAAGGCCACCGGCACCCCGGCGATCAAGAGGCCCGCGAAGGCCAGCAGCATCCACAGGTCAGGGCTCATCGGCGAGCCTCCCGCTCAGCCGGTCCCGGGTCTGCTGGGTCTGGCGGATCATCATCGCCGCCGAGAGCAGCGGCAGCCAGACGATGTACCACCACTGGGGCAGGCCCAGCCCCGGCGAGAGCGATTCCCACTGGTACTCCTGCCAGGCCAGCTTGCCGCCGAACCAGGTGATCAGGCCGAGCACCGCCATGCCACAGCCCCACTGGAAGAGGATCAGGGCCTTGCGCGGCGCCGACGGCAGCGCCCGCTCCAGCAGGCCCACGCGAATGTGGCCGTTGCGGCGCAGGGCCACCGCGGCGCCGGCGAAGGTGAGGACCACCAGCAGGAACACCGAAAACTCCTCGGTGAAGGCCAGCGAGCCGCCGGTGATGTAGCGGGTGACCACGTTGCCGAGGCTGATCAGCGCGATGATCACCAGCGCCAGGGAGGCGAGCCAGCGCTCCGGGCGGGCATCGGGAGTGAGTTTCATGTCGACCTCATGAAATGACGTCGCCCCCGGATGCGGGGGCGACGGGCGTGGCATGCTTCGGGACTCAGCGCGCCTCGACGGCCTCGCGAGCCGCCTCGACCAGCGCCTCGCCGATGCGCGGCACCCACTTGTCATGGACCTCGGCGGTGGCCTCGACGAAGGCCCGGTACTGTTCATCGGTCAGTTCGGTGACGTTGACGCCGCGCTCCTGGATGGCGGCCAGGCGCTCGCCCTCCTCTTCGCGGGTCATGGCGATCTCCCACTGGCCGGCCTCCACGGCCGCCTCGCGCAGGATCTCGCGGTCACCCTCATCCAGGGAGTCCCACACCTGGCGATTCACGGCGAAGATCAGCGGGTCGTTCATGTAGTTCCACAGGGTCAGGTGCTGCTGGCCCACCTGGTCGATGCGCGCCACGTCGAACACCGAGAGCGGGTTCTCCTGGCCGTCCACGGCGCCGGTGGTCAGCGCCGGCTGGGCGTCGGTCCAGCTCATCTGGGTGGGGTCGGCGCCCAGGGCGTTGAAGGTGTCCTGGAACAGCGGCGAGCCCACCACGCGGATCTTCAGGCCGTCCAGGTCGCCGGGCTCACTGATCGGGCCGCGGGAGTTGGAGAGCTGGCGGAAGCCATTCTCGCCCCAGGCCAGCGGGATCACGTCGCGGGATTCGATGGCCTCGAAGATCATCTCGCCGGCCTCGCCGCCGGTCACGGCGTCCACCGCCGCCTCGTCGGGCAGGAAGAAGGGCAGCGAGAAGAGGTTGAGCTCCGGCACCTGGGGCGACCAGTTGATGGTGGAGCCCACGGCGGCGTCGATCAGCCCGGAGCGCATGGCGGAGAACTCGCGGGTCTGGTCGCCGGCCACCAGCTGGGAATTGGGATAGACGCGCAGGGTGAGGCGCCCCTCGGTGCGCTCCTCGACCAGTTCGGCCCACTTCTCGGCCGCCTGGCCCCAGGGGAAGGCATCGGAGAGCACGGTGGAGACGGAGAGTTCGCGGGCCTGGGCGGAGAGCGAGGCGCTGAGCACGGCGGCGCCGGCCAGGGTGGCGGCCAGCTTGGCGAGATGGCGTGTGGTGGTCATGGCGTGTCCTTGCGGCAGCCACCCGGCGGGATGCCGGACGGCATGATTGTTGTCGGAAGGAAATAGTCTACGAGGCGCTGCGTTGAATGATAGCCCGTCGCCCTCCCCGGTTCGTCGGGGCTATTCGTCGGGGGCCGACGACGCCCCCGGGTCGGCGCCTTCGCCGCCGTCCGGCGCCGGCAGGCAGTGCCCCGCGCTGCCGGGCCAGCTGACGCAGTCGCCCTCGGCGATGCCCAGCCGCTCGAAGGTGCCGGCATTGACCTCCAGAGCCGCCCGATAGGACACCCCGGGATAGGTGACCGGGCACGCCGAGGGCTGGTCGGAGGCACAGGGCAGCATGGTGCGGATCGCCGCGATGCGCTCGTCCTCGCCGATGAAGGCGATATCCAGCGGGATGCGGGTACGGTACATCCAGAAGCCGTTACGGGGCGACTGGGCATCCCGATAGAGGAACAGCATGCCGGCCTCCTCGTCGAGGTGGTCGCGCTCCATGAGGCCTCGGCTGCGCTCGGGGATGGTGCGCGCCACCTCCACCGTGAAGGCGTGCCGTCGCGCCTCGCCATGGATCACCAGCGGCAGTGTCTCCAGGGTCGGCGGCTCCCCCTCGGTGGCCAGCAGCGGGGCAGGTGACAGGGCGAGAGACAGCGGCAGGGCCGCCAGGCCGGCCAGGATCAGGCGTCGTGTCGGGATCATGTGGTATTCCTCGGGGTGGCAATCGGTCCATCGTCGGGCATCAGGTGGATCCCCTCGGCCAGCAGCGAGACCTGCACCGTCTCGCCGCGGGCCAGCCCGTTGCGGCGCGCCGCATGGGTGGCGATCTCGAAGCTCAGGGTCTGGGGGGCATGGTCGAAGGCCAGCGACACCGAGGTCATGCCGCCCAGCACCACCAGCTCGTCGACCCGCGCCGTCACCGGATTCTCCCGCTCGCCCAGGGAGGGGCGCCCGCGCCGATGCAGTACCACGTCGGAGGGCGGCAGGTACCAGCTGACCCGGGTGCCGGGAGACAGTGCCGCCAGGCCCTCGGCCACCTCGAGCCGCCAGGGCCCCCACCGCAGCTGCCGGCTGCCGCCCGCCTCCACCACCTCGCCCGCGAAGACGTTGTGGCGGTCCAGCAGCCGGGCCACCTCGGGCGAGGCGGGCCGGCGAAACAGCGCCTCCGGCGGACCCGCCTGCAGGGTACGGCCGGCGTGCAGCACGCAGAGCCGGTCGGCCAGCGCCGCCGCCTCGTCCAGGTCATGGGTCACCAGCACGATGGGGATGCGGATCTGCTCGCGCAGCATGGCCAGCTCACGCTGCAGGCGGCGCCGGGTGACCTGATCCACCGCCGAGAAGGGCTCGTCGAGCAGCAGCACCCGAGGGCTTCGCGCCAGGGCACGGGCCAGCGCCACCCGCTGGCGCTGGCCGCCGGAGAGCTCGGCGGGGTGCCGGTCGGCCAGCCCGTCGAGGCGAACCCGGCCGAGCCAGGCCATGGCCTGCTCGCGACGCTCCCGGGCCGGCAGATGATCGAGAGCCACCATGATGTTGCCCAGCGCCGTCAGGTGGGGGAAGAGCGCATAGTCCTGAAACACCAGGCCGACGCGACGGCGCTGGGGCGAGAGGCAGGTTCCCGCCTCGGCGTCGAACCAGCTCTCCCCGCCGACGCTGACCCGCCCCGCCCCGGGGCGCGCCAGGCCGGCGATGGCCCGCAGCAGGGTGGTCTTGCCGCTGCCGGAGGGCCCCACCAGGGCCAGCAGCTCGCCGGCCTCGCAGTGGAAGTCCGCCGCCAGGGGAATGGGGCCCGGCTGGTGCAGGCTCACCGACAGGCGCGCCGCGTTGGGGCTTTCCGTCTCAGACACGTCGCCACCTCCGCCGGCCCGCCAGGCCGTAGACCACGCCGATGGTCACGAAGGAGACCAGCAGCAGCATCGCCGACATGATGCCGGCGCCCGTCTCGTCGAAGGCCTGCACCCGGTCGTAGATGGCGATGGCCAGGGTGCGGGTCTCGCCGTCGATGGCCCCGCCCACCATCAGGATCACCCCGAACTCGCCCAGGGTGTGGGCAAAGGTCAGCGCCAGGGCCGAGATGATCCCCGGCCACACCAGCGGCAGCTCGATGCGCAGGAAGGTCTGCCAGGGCGAGAGCCCACTGCACCAGGCCGCCTCGCGCAGGTTGGCCGGCACCGTCTCGAAGGCCCGCTGGATCGGCTGCACGGCGAAGGGCAGGTTGGCCACCAGCGAGGCGATCAGGATGCCGGTGAAGGTGAAGTTGAGCCCCGAGTCGAACAGCCGGGCCCAGAGCCCGCCGAAGGGGGCCTCAGCGCCGAAGGCCTGCATCAGGTAGAAGCCCAGCACCGTGGGCGGCATCACCAGCGGCAGCGCCACCAGCGCCTCGCACAGCGGCCTGCCGCGGAAGCGGGCGGTGGCCAGGGTACGCCCCAGCCAGAGCCCCACCGGGAGCAGCAGCAGGCAGGTGAAGGCGGCCAGGCGCAGCGAGACCGAGAGGGCCGTCCAGTCCATCAGGGCGTGGCGTCTCCCGCGTCGGTGGGTGGGGTTTCAGGGGCAGGCAGCCGGAAGCCATGGTCGGTCAGGATCTCCCGGGCCGGCGCCTTCTGGAGCCAGGCGTGGAAGGCCCGGGCGGTCTCGCCGGCTCCCTGCACCAGCCCCATGCGCTGCACCAGGGGGGCATGCCAGGCCTCGGGGATCAGCACGTACTCGCCGCGCTCGGCAAGCTGGGGAGCCAGCGCCAGCGACTCGGCCACCAGGCCGCCGCGAGCGTCGCTGGTCAGCGCGAACTGGGCGGCCTGGGAGACGTTCTCGCCGAACACGCGCAGGGGCGTCGTCTCCTCCCAGAGCCCGGCGTGCTCCAGGGCCTCCCGGGCAGCGATTCCGTAGGGGGCGTGTTCCGGATTGGCCAGGGCAATGCGCGGCCGCCCCTCCCCCGCCGCATGGGCCGCCAGCGCCTCGCGCACCCCGGCCAGCGGGTCGTCCGCCTCGGGCAGGTCGTCGCGCCCCGCTCGCTGCAGCCATACCAGGCGCCCCACGGCATAGACCCGGCTCTCCCCAGCCAGGCGTCCCGCCTCCTCCAGGGCATCGATGTTGATCTCGTCGGCGGAGAGGAACAGCTCGAAGGGAGCGCCCTGCAGGATCTGGCGGCGGAAGTTGCCCGATGAGCCGAAGTTCACGCGAACCTCGCCGCCGGTCTCCGCGCGAAAGGCCTCGATCAGCGCCGGGAAGGCGAACTGCAGCGACGAGGCCGCCGCCACGGTCGGCACGTCGGCCTTGGCCAGGGTGGCGGAGAAGGACAGCGCCAGGCCGAGCAGCCAGGCCGCGCATCGTGGACGCATCGGAACCTCCGGGTCGTTGAGGATGCGCGCATTGTCGGCCAGGGCCCGGATCGCCACAAGGCATGCGTGCCAACGCACTGGCGCCGCGATGACGGGGGTCAAGGCCCTCAGGAGCGGACGGTGGCCAGGCCGCCGAAGATCGCCCTGAGGTCGGTCTCGGTCTCGCGGGGCCCCAGGTCGAGCAGCGCCTGGAGGGCCTCCAGGTGGGCCTCGATGACCCGGCGCGCCCCCTCGGCATCGCCCTCGCGCAGCCGCGCGAGCAGCTGCGGATGGTCTCCCTCGAGGAAGCAGGAGGCCAGCGAGGGCCGCTTGTAGAGGGCGATGACGATGGAGGTGCGCAGGATCAGGTCGGTGAGCATGGCGCCGAGCACCCGGTTGGGCGACAGCTCGGCCAGCCGGTGGTGGAGCGCCAGGGAGTGGGCGATGCGCGCCGGCTCGTCGCCGCGGGTGTGGGCCTCGGCCTCCCGCTCCACCTCGCGGGCCAGCCCCTCCAGCGTCTCGGCATCCAGCTGCACGGCCAGCAGCGCCACGACCTCGCCCTCCACCAGGCGGCGGGCCGCGAAGGTCTCGCGGGTCTCGGCGATGCTCGGCGCGCGGATCCGGGCCACCTGGTTGGGGCGCTGGTCGATGACATGGTCGGCGGCCAGGCGGGTCAAGGCCTTGCGCACCACCGAGCGGCTCACCCCGAAGATCTCGCCCAGCGACACCTCCGGCAGCCGCGTGCCCGGCGGCAGCCGCTGGGTCAGCACCGCATGCCGCACCCGCTCGACGATATGCCGGTCGCTGATCCGCTCGCCCGCCAGCACGGCGGCCTCCACCTCTTCCTTCCAGCTCCTGCTCATACGACGCCCTCGAGTCACCTGCCAGCACCTTCGCACGTTTGGCGAAGAATGACACCATCCTGGCGCCTGATTGTATACAGGATCAGAAGCAGGTGGCCATCGCCTCGCGGACCACCAGGCGCTCGTCGACCCGCAGGACCGTCCGCCACTTGTCGAAGGTGAGGCAGGGGTGGGAGACCCCGAAGGCGACGATATCGCCCACGCGCACGTCGCCAACGCGCACGTCACCCACGCGCAGCTCATCCTCGGCGCCCTCACCCGCCCTGGGCAGGCGCACGAAGGCGTGCTGGTCCATCAGCTTGACGACCTCCCAGCCCGCAACACCCCACGGTCGCGCCGGATCACCGCCCTCGCGATAGCGACGCAGTGGGATCGGCAGGCGGTCGCCGCCGACGTCGCGGCGGCCCATGGCGACGATGGCCAGGCCAGGCTCGGGCAGCGACTGCACCTGGGCAAACACCTCCAGCGCCGGCGCCAGGCCCCGCTCCAGCTCGGGGCGACGCGCCAGCACGCCCCCCTGGGCCTCGTGGTAGAGCCCGTGGTCATGGACCACATAGCAGCCGGGACGCAGCACCGGCACGAAGCGGGGCCCGAGCCGAGCCGCCTGGAAGACCTCGGCGACCAGGTCGTACCAGGCCGAGCCCGAGGCGGTGATGATCGGGCTGGCCGCCTCGATCAGGCCGTCGCGGTCCAGCGCCTGGGCGGCTTCCACCAGGCGCCAGGCATAGGCGCGCACCTCGACCTCGGGCTCGGCGACGTGGATCACCCCCTCGTACCCCTCGAGCCCGGCGAGCACCAGGGCCGGCTCCATCGCGATACGCTCGCCGAGGGCCATCACCTGGTCATGGTCGCGGCAGCCGCAGCGACCGCCCGGGATACCGAGCTCGATCAGCACCTTCAGGCGCAGCCCGCGGGCCGCGAAGTAGCGGCCGAGCTGGCGGACGTTCTCCTCCCCGTCGACCACGCAGGTGATATCGGCCCCGGCCTCGATCAGCCCGGCGACGATCGCCATGTTGGCCTCGCCGACCAGCTGGTTGGCCAGCAGCAGGCGAGAGAGCCCATGGGCGAAGGCCGAGCGGCACTGGGGGGCGGTGGCCAGGGTGATGGCCCAGGCGCCCGCCTCCCGCTGGCGATGGAAGAGCGCCGGGGCCATGGTGGTCTTGCCGTGGGGCGCCAGGCGCGCCCCGCGCGACTCGGCGAAGCCCTGCATCCAGGCCAGGTTATGGGCCAGGGGCGCCTCATGGACCACCGCGGCCGGCAGGTTGACGCCGGAGAGCAGCTCCCGGCCGCTCTCCACGCTCCCCTTGCTACCGCCGGGCGGGCAGTCGAGGGTCGGCATCGTGTCCTGCATGACGCCTCCTCAGCCTTCGTGACTCTCGTTCACGTCGAGGATCTTCAGGGTGTTGGTGCCGCCGTGGGCGTTCATGTGGTCGCCCCGGGTCAGGATCACGTGGTCGCCGGGTTCGGCGATGCCCTTCTCCACCAGCAGCGCCAGCGCCCGGTCGTTGAGCTCGGTGGGGGCCATGTCGCGGGTATCGAAGGGCAGCGAGACCACCCCGCGGTAGAGCGCCATGCGCCGCTGGGCCACCGGGTTGTGGGCCAGGCCGACGATGGGCAGCCCCGAGCGGATGCGCGAGGCGATCAAGGGCGTGTAGCCGGTGGCGGTCATGCAGGCGATGGCGGCCACGCCGGAGAGGTGGTTGGCGGCGTACATGGCCGACAGCGCGATGGTCTCGTCGATCCGCGAGAAGCCCTCGTGGATGCGGTGGCCGGACGACTGGGCGATCTTCTCGCGCTCGGCGCCCAGGCAGACCCGGTCCATGGCCTCGATGGTCTCCACCGGGAAGTCGCCGGCGGCGGTCTCGGCGGAGAGCATCACCGCATCGGTGCCGTCGAGCACCGCGTTGGCCACGTCGAACACCTCGGCCCGGGTGGGCAGCGGCGACTCGATCATCGACTCCATCATCTGGGTGGCGGTGATCACCGCGCGATTCAGCGTGCGGGCGCGCTTGATGATGCGCTTCTGCATGCCGATCAGCTGGGCGTCGCCGATCTCCACGCCGAGATCGCCGCGGGCCACCATCACCGCCTCGGAGGCCTCGATGATGCCGTCCAGGGTGGCCGCGTCGGCCACCGCCTCGGCGCGCTCGAGCTTGGCCACCAGGCCGATCTCGGCGCCGGCCTCGCCGAGCAGCGCGCGGGCCTCGGCCATGTCGGCGGCCGTGCGCGGGAAGGAGACGGCGAGGTAGTCGACGCCGATCGCCACCGCGGTGGCGAGGTCGGCGCGGTCCTTGTCGGTGAGCGCCGGCGCCGAGAGGCCCCCGCCCTGCTTGTTGATGCCCTTGTTGTTGGAGAGCTTGCCGCCCACCACCACGGTGGTGTGGACCTCGTGGCCGCGGACGGCGGTGACGTCGAGCACCACCCGGCCGTCGTCGAGCAGCAGGCGGTCGCCCGGGGCGACGTCGTCGATCAGCTGCCGGTAGTCGCAGCCGACCCGCTCCCGGGTGCCGGCGTTGCCGTCCAGGGCCATGTCGAGCACGAAGGGGGCGCCCTCGGCGAGCTCGACGGCGCCGTCAAGAAAGCGGGCGATGCGGATCTTGGGGCCCTGGAGGTCGCCCAGGGCGGCGACGCTGCGGCCCAGGCGGGCGGCGATCTCGCGGACGCGGGTCAGGCGCTGGCGATGGTCGTCGGGCGAGCCGTGGGAGAAGTTGAGGCGCACCACGTCGACGCCGGCCGCGATCATCGCCTCCAGCACCCCCTCGCGGTCGCTGGCCGGGCCCAGGGTGGCGACGATCTTGGTACGGCGGATGGGATCATGGAGCGGAGCGTGGGGGGGAAGCGTCATGGTGTCCTCGGCAAGACCAGAATGGCACGGAAATCGTTGACGTTGGTGCGCGTCGGCCCGGTGACGATCAGCCGGTCGAGCGCCTCGAAGAAAGTATACGCGTCATTGCGTGACAGGTAATCGACGGGGTCGAGACCGAGCCGGCCGGCGCGCGTCCAGTCCCCGGGGGCGAACAGCGCGCCGGCGTTGTCCTCGGAGCCGTCGATGCCGTCGGTGTCGATGGCCAGGGCGTGGATGCCCGGCGCCCCCTTGAGCGCCTCAAGGAGCCCCAGCAGGTACTCGACATTGCGCCCGCCGCGGCCGTCGCCGCGCACGGTGACGCTGGTCTCGCCGCCGGAGAGCAGCAGCAGCGGCCTGTCCCGAGGCGCCTCGCGCAGGGAGAGCGCCAGGCGCCCCTGGGCGCGCCCCAGCTCGCGGGCCTCGCCCTCCAGGTCATCGCCCAGCAGGCGCACCTCGACGCCCTCCGCCTCGGCCGCCGCTCGCGCCGCCGCCAGGGCATCACCGGCCCGCGCCAGCACCGCCACCTCGTCACGGGCGAAACCGGCGTCGGTGGCACGCGGGGCATCGCCGGCTCCCGCCAGGTGCCCACGCACGTCGGCCGGGATCTCGATCCCGTAGCGCTCGAGGATCGCCAGGGCGTCACCCGCCGTGGAGGCATCCGGCCGGGTCGGCCCCGAGGCGACCAGCGCCGGATCGTCGCCCGGCACGTCGGAGATCACCCAGGTCAGCACCGGCGCCGGGTGGGCCGCGGCGGCCAGTCGCCCCCCCTTGATGGCCGAGAGGTGGCGCCGCACGGTGTTGATCTCGCGGATCGGCGCGCCGCAGCGCAGCAGCGCGCGATTGATCGCCTGCTTCTCGGCGAGGCTGATGCCCGGCGCCGGCAGGCTCATCAGCGCCGATCCGCCGCCGGAAACCAGGGCGATCACCCGGTCGTTCTCGCCGAGGCCGGAGACGGCCTCGAGCATGCGCCGGGCGGCTCGTTCGCTCAGCCCGTCGGGCATGGGGTGGGACGCCTCCAGCACCTCGATACGCTGGCAAGCGGCGTCCTGCTCGGGCCCGTGGCCGTAGCGGGTCACCACCAGGCCGGCCAGGGGGGCCTCGGGATGCCGCACCTGCCAGGCCTGCTCCAGGCTGGCGGCCATGGCCGCCGCGGCCTTGCCGGCACCGACCACCAGGGTGCGCCCGGCGGGCGGCTCGGGCAGCCGTCCCGGGAGCAGGGAGCGCGGGTGCACGGCGTCGACGGCGACGTCGGCCAGGCGGCGCAGCCAGGCCGGGGCATCGTCGCTCGCCGGGGACAGCGGCCCGGCCGCCGAGGACCGGATTTGCGGGGAAGACATCGCGACCATCGGACACTCCTCCAGGTCAGGCCTGGACAGCCAGGAAAGGGAAATCGGGGGTCGTGGAAAAGGACCCGGCCACGGGACGGACCCGCCGCCGGGCAAGGCCACCCGCGGGTGGCCGGGACAGACGACGACCCGACGCCTGTCCCGGGGAGCAGTCACCTCCCCGTCGTCCGCCGGCCAGGCACCTGGCCGGCGGACAGACTCATGACTGGCCGACCTGGTGGTCGGCCAGTGCCTCCAGGGCGCGCAGGATGCCGGCGTGGTCCCAGTCGGCGCCGCCGAGGGCGGCACAGGCCTGGAACAGCTGCTGGGCATTGGCGGTGCCGGGCAGCGCCAGGTTCAGGCTGCGCGCCCCCTCCAGGGCCAGGTTGAGGTCCTTCTGGTGCAGCTTGATCCTGAAGCCGGGGTCGAAGGTGCGCTCGATCATGCGCGCGCCATGGACGTTCAGGATCTTCGACTGGGCGAGGCCGCCGAGCAGCGACTCGCGCACCTTGGCCACGTCGGCGCCGGCCTTCGAGGCGAACAGCAGCCCCTCGGCCACCGCCTCGATGGTCAGGGCGACGACGATCTGGTTGGCCACCTTGCAGGTCTGGCCGGCGCCGTGGCCGCCGATATGGGTGATGGTCTTGCCCATCACCTCGAGGATCGGGCGGGCGCGCTCGAAGCCCTCTTCCGTGGCCCCGACCATGATGGTCAGGGCCGCGTTGATGGCGCCGCCCTCGCCGCCGGAGACCGGCGCGTCGACGTACTCTCCGCCGGCCTCGTGGATACGCCTGGCGAAGCCTTGCGTCGCGATGGGGGCGATGGAGCTCATGTCGATCACCAGGGTGCCCGGCGTCAGGCCCTCGATGGCGCCGCCCTCACCGAACAACACCTCCTCCACGTCCGGGGTGTCCGGCACCATGGTGATGATCACCTCGGCCTCGCCGGCCACCGCCGCGGGGCAGTCGAGCTCGCGCATGCCCTTCTCGGCCAGGGTGGCGTCCAGGGTGCCGCGGCGCACGGTGACCAGTTCGTGGCCGGCATCCAGCAGGTGGCCTGCCATGGGGCGGCCCATGATGCCCAGGCCGATGAATCCGATCTTGCTCATCATCACTCTCCTCTTGTCGTTGTCATCCTGGTTGGAAGGCTACTTACCGCTCGAGGCTGTTCCGGCGACAGGCCCTCGAGGGGGCGCTACGAGTACTTCCTTGTAGGCTACCTCGGCCATCCCTGGTCCTCGGACCCCCTCTCCGACCTGCCCCCGGCGCCTCTCGCCATGAACAGCGCTCTCAATTCCGTACCGCGTCCAGCCAGCCCAGCCCTTCCTCGGTGCGGCCGGCCGGCTTGTACTCGGCGCCGACCCAGCCCCGGTACCCCACGCGATCCAGGTGGGCGAACAGGAAGGGGTAGTGGATCTCGCCCGTGCCCGGTTCGTGACGGCCCGGATTGTCGGCAATCTGGATATGGGCGATGCGCGCGAGGTGTTTCTCGATCGTCGGTGCCAGGTCCCCCTCCATGATCTGCATGTGGTAGATGTCGTACTGCAGCCTGAGGTTGTCGCTTGCCACCTCGTCGAAGATCGCCAGCGCCTGCTCGGTGCGGTTGAGGAAGAAGCCCGGGATGTCGCGGGTATTGATCGGCTCGGCGATCAGCAGGATGCCGGCGTCCGCGAGCTTCTTGGCGGCGAAGCGCAGGTTCTCGATCAGGGTCCTGCGCGCCTCGTCGTCGCTGACGCCCTGGGGCTTGATGCCGGCCAGGCAGTTGACCTGGGTATTGCCCAGCACCCGGGCGTAGGCGATGGCGCGCTCGACGCCGTCGCGGAACTCCTCGACGCGATCCGGGTGGCAGGCGATGCCACGCTCTCCGGCGGCCCAGTCGCCCGCCGGCAGGTTGAACAGCACCTGGGTCAGGCCGTTGCCGTCCAGGCGCCGCTTGATCTCCTCGGCCGGATAGTCATAGGGAAAGAGGTACTCCACCCCCTGGAAGCCGGCCCGGGCGGCGGCCGCGAAGCGGTCGAGGAACTCCACCTCGGTGAACAGCATGCTGAGGTTGGCGGCGAACTTGGGCATCGTGAACTCCTTGGGTCGTTGGTTCTTCAGGTCAGGGCGGCGATGGAGGTGGGCGCATCCTCGACGTTCTCGGCCAGGGCCTCGAACTCGGTGACGCCGTCCAGGTCGGTGCCCATGGCGATGTTGGTCACCCGCTCGAGGATCACCTCCACCACCACCGGCACGCGGTACTCGGCGATCATGCGGCGGGCCTCCCGCAGCGCCGGGGCGATCTCCTCGGGTCGCGTCACCCGCAGCGCCTTGCAGCCCAACCCCTCCACCACCGCGACGTGGTCCACGCCATAGCCGTCGATCTCGGGGCAGTTGATGTTCTCGAAGGCGAGCTGCACGCAGTAGTCCATGTCGAAGCCGCGCTGGGCCTGGCGAATCAGCCCCAGGTAGGAGTTGTTCACCAGCACGTGGATCCAGGGCAGGTTGAACTGCGCGCCGGCGGCCAGTTCCTCGACCATGAACTGGAAATCATAGTCGCCGGAGAGCGCGACGATGTCCGCCTCCGGGTCGGCGCGCCGCACCCCCAGGGCCGCCGGGATGGTCCAGCCCAGCGGGCCGGCCTGGCCGCAGTTGATCCAGTGGCGGGGCTTGTAGACGTGCAGGAACTGGGCCCCGGCGATCTGGGAGAGGCCGATGGTGCTGACGTAGCGGGTGTTGCGGCCGAAGACGCGGTTCATCTCCTCGTACACCCGCTGCGGCTTGACCGGCACGTTGTCGAAGTGGGTCTTGCGCAGCAGGGTTCGCTTGCGCTCCTGGCACTCCTCGGCCCAGCGGCCGCGATCCTTCAGGGTGCCGGCCTGGTGCATCTCGCGGGCCACCTCGACGAAGCGCGCAAGCGCCGCCCGGGCATCGGAGACGATGCCCAGGTCCGGCCCGAAGATACGGCCGATCTGGGTCGGCTCGATATCCACGTGGACGAACTTGCGCCCCCGGGTGTAGGTCTCGACGCTGCCGGTGTGGCGGTTGGCCCAGCGATTGCCGATGCCCAGCACGAAGTCCGCGGCGAGTAGCGTGGCGTTGCCGTAGCGGTGGGAGGTCTGCAGCCCCACCATGCCCGCCATCAGCGGGTGGTCGTCGGGGATGGTGCCCCAGCCCATCAGGGTCGGGATCACCGGCACCCCGGTGAGCTCGGCGAACTCGAGGAGCAGGTCGCTGGCATCGGCATTGACGATGCCACCGCCGGCCACGATCAGCGGGCGCTCGGCCTCCTGGAGCATGGCGATCGCCCTCTCGACCTGGGCCCGGCTGGCCGCCGGCTTGTAGACGGGCAGCGGCTCGTAGGTGTCCGGGTCGAACTCGATCTCGCTCATCTGCACGTCGATGGGCAGGTCGATCAGCACCGGCCCCGGGCGCGCGGAGCGCATCAGGTGGAAGGCCTGCTGGAAGGCACGCGGCACCTGGGCCGGTTCCAGCACGGTGACCGCCCACTTGGTGACCGGGCCGGCGATCGCCTGGATGTCCACCGCCTGGAAGTCCTCCTTGTGCATCCGGGCACGCGGGGCCTGGCCGGTGATGCAGAGGATCGGGATGGAGTCGGCGCTGGCGGAGTAGAGCCCGGTGATCATGTCGGTCCCGGCGGGGCCGGAGGTGCCGATGCACACGCCGATGTTGCCGGCCTTCGTGCGGGTGTAGCCCTCGGCCATGTGGGAGGCGCCCTCGACGTGGCGGGCCAGCACATGGTCGATGCCGCCCACCTGGCGCATCGCGGCATAGAAGGGGTTGATGGCGGCGCCGGGCACCCCGAAGGCGACATCGATGCCTTCCTTCCTGAGCACGTGAACGGCGGCTTCTGCAGCGGTCATGCGGGCCATGACGGGATCCTCCAGTGAGGTGTCTTGTTTTTGGAAAATCATTTTGTATACCGAGATTAGGCCGCCACCCCAACCCCGTCAAGATTATATGGAAAATATTTTCAATATTACCATATGCATGAAAATACCCAAGCAGAATCAAATGCTTGGGTATTGTTATCGACGCAACATGGAGGCGCTCAGAGGGTGATGCGCAGCGCCAGCAGATGCTCGTCGCAGTTGTTCCCCTCGCCGCCGCGATCGACGACGAGAAACTCCCCTTCCCGCTCCAGCACCGACTGGATGGCGTGCCAGGTGCCGGCGCGGTAGTTGACCCCCTGGCGGCCGTCGGTGACGAAGGCGCGCACCTCGGCGGGGTCGATGGTTTCGCCCGGCGGCGCCACGACAATCAGAAACCTCTCTTCATGAAGAGGCATGAAGGCCTGGCTGCCCAGGGGGTGGCGCTCCAGGAAGTCGAGTTCCAGGGGCACCGTCACCGGCTGGCTGACGAAGAGGCTGATCAGCGTCCGTGCGCCCTCCCCCAGGGTCTCGACCGTCGCCAGGTCGTGGTGGCGCCGGGTGCGCCCGGCGTTGATGGGAAACCACTCCGACGTCCGGGCGTCGATCACCTCACCGAAGGGGGCGAAGGCCTCGGCGGTCAGCGGCTCGGCTTTCAATTCAAGCATGTTGTGCCCTCCTGTTTAACTCGTCAGTCCGCCTGCATTCCGGGGCTGATCCGGGGGCAGGCTTGCGAGGAGGCGCTGTGACCCCCTCCCTGGGCGCTACATTTGCCATCCATGGCAAATGACCTCCTCTTCAGCCTGCCCCCGGCGCCCCTGCGCTGGCGCTATCTCAGCAGGCCGCCGGATCAGCCTCGAGCCCCGCCAACGCAGCTCGCGAATCTCGCGGCAGACGCCTGAATGTTCAGCGGCTACCCAGGCGCAGCCTGGGATGGCGGTTGACGTCCTTGTAGAGCAGGTAACGGAACGGCCCCGGGCCGCCGGCGTAGCAGGCCTGGGGGCAGAAGGCGCGCAGCCACATGAAGTCGCCCGCCTCCACCTCGACCCAGTCCTGATTGAGGTGGTACACCGCCTTGCCCTCCAGCACGTAGAGGCCGTGCTCCATGACGTGGGTCTCGTCGAAGGGGATCACCGCGCCGGGCTGGAAGGTGACGATATTGACGTGCATGTCGTGGCGCACGTCGTTCGGGTCGACAAAGCGGGTGGTGGCCCAGCGCCCCTCGGTGCCCGGCATGGGGTTGGGGTCGAGGTCGTTCTCGTTGGTGACGAAGGCCTCGGGCACCTCGATGCCCTCGACCCGCTCATAGGCCTTGCGCACCCAGTGGAAGCGCACCGGCGCCTCGGCTTCGTTCCTGACCTGCCAGTCGCTACCGGGCGGGATGAAGGCGTAGCCGCCCGGGCCCATGGCGTGGCGCTCGCCGGCCAGGGTCAGGGTCATCTCGCCCTCCACCACGAAGAGCACCCCCTCGGCCTCGGGGTCGAGCTCGGGGCGCTGGCTTCCGCCGCCGGGGGCGACCTCCATGATGTACTGGGAGAAGGTCTCGGCGAAGCCGGAGAGCGGGCGCGCCAGCACCCACAGCCGGGTCCCTTCCCAGAACGGCAGGTTGCTGGTGACGATATCGCCGAAGACGCCCTTGGGAATCACCGCATAGGCCTCGGTGAATACCGCCCGGTCGGAGAGCAGCTGGGTCTGGGGCGGATGGCCGCCGGCGGGGGCGTAGTAGGTACGTGGTTTCATGGGGTGTCCTGAATAAGTCTACGGCCGAAAACCGTGCCCATGGCCGAGATCGCTCGAGGCTGTTCCGGCGACAGGTCTACGAGGTGGCGCTGTGAACCCCTCCCTGGGCGCTACCGATGCCATTCCTGGCATAGGACCCCCTCTACGACCTGTCCCCGGCGCCTCTCGCTTCGGGCAGCGGCAGTTGAAAAGACGTTCGCCGGATCAGCCTCGAGCCGTTCAGCGCGGCATGGACTCAGCGCGCCGGTGCCGGATGATGCTCCATCCAGTGGCGGGCGATATCCACCCGGCGCGCCACCCAGACCCGATCGTGGGCCTCGATATGGTCCAGGAAGCGCTGCAGGGCGCGGAAGCGGCCCGGGCGCCCCAGCAGGCGGCAGTGCATGCCGATGGAGAGCATCTTCGGCGACTCCTCGCCCTCTGCATAGAGCACGTCGAAGGCATCCCGCAGGTAGGTGAAGAAGTGGTCGGCGGTATTGAAGCCCTGGGGCGCGGCGAAGCGCATGTCGTTGGTGTCCAGGGTGTAGGGCACGATCAGATGGTCGTGCTCGACGCCCCGGCTGTCGGCCTCGCGGGTCCAGAACGGCAGGTCATCGCCGTAGTAGTCGCTGTCATAGAGGAAGCCCCCCTCGTCGAGCACCAGCCGGCGGGTATTGGGGCTGTCGCGGCCGGTGTACCAGCCCTCGGGCTTCTCGCCGTAGAGGCGCTGGAAGATCTCCATGGCCTGCTTGAGGTGCTCGCGCTCCTGCGCCTCCGGCATCTCCTGGTAGTGAATCCAGCGGTAGCCGTGACAGGCGACCTCGTGGCCCAGCTCCTTGAAGGCGTGGGCCACCTCCGGGTGGCGCTCGAGCGCCATGGCCACCCCGAACACGGTGAGCGGCAGGCCGCGGCGCTCGAACTCGCGCAGGATGCGCCACACCCCCGCCCGGGAGCCGTACTCGTAGATCGACTCCATGCTCAGGTGGCGGTCCGGGTAGCTGGCCGCGCCGATGATCTCGGAGAGGAACTGCTCGGAACCGGCATCGCCGTGGAGCACGCAGTTCTCGCCACCCTCCTCGTAGTTGAGTACGAACTGCACGGCGATCTTCGCCCGGCCCGGCCAATTGGCGTGGGGCGGCGTGCGGCCGTAGCCGATCAGGTCACGAGGGTAGTCGGATGAGGGAACGTGCGTCATGGCGAAGCTTCCTGGTTGTTATCGGCTGTCGCGACGGCCCGGGAGCCGGAACGTGAAAGAACAGTTTTATGTATACAAAGACAAGATAGGCTGTGTCCACTTTGTCTGCAAGCCCTCGCGCAGGGCAAAAACTGTATACAGATTAATGTGAAAATAGCCGACATCACGAACCGAAACGCCCGGCATAGACCAAGGTCTATTGCCACCCATCTTCTCGACGCCTCCTCGAATAACCGCTAACACACTGATCTTGATTGGCATATATCGGCCAGCGCCGCCCTGGCAGCCGAGGGTTGCAGCTTGAACAAAAGACAACTATTTTGTGTACAAAGAAATTATCCAATGTTCACGAGACAGGGCCCCTCACCATGCATATCCGCGTCATCAACCCCAATACCACCGCCGGCATGACGGCGACGATCGGCGACGCCGCCAGCCGCATCGCCGCGCCAGGCACCCGGATCACCGCCACCCAGCCCGCCAGCGGGCCGGTCTCCATCGAGAGCCACTTCGACGAGGCGATCAGCGCCGTGGGCGTGCTGGACGAGGTGCTGGCGGGCGAGCAGGCGGAGGTCGACGCCTACGTGATCGCCTGTTTCGGGGACCCGGGGCTGCTGGCCGCACGGGAGCTGACGCGCGCCCCGGTGATCGGCATCGCCGAGGCCGCCTTCCATATGGCGACGCTGGTCAGCACCCGCTTCTCCATCGTCACCACCCTGGGACGCACCGGCATCATCGCCGAGCACCTGCTGGAGCAGTACGGCTTCCGCCACCACTGCCGCCGGGTGCGCGCCGCGGAGATCCCGGTGCTGGACCTGGAGGAGAACGGCGATGCGGCCCTGGCACGCATCATCGACGAGTGCCGGCGCGCCCGCGACGAGGACGGCATCGGCGCCATCGTGCTCGGCTGCGGCGGCATGGCAGACCTGACCGCCACCATCAGCCGCGAGGTCGGCCTGCCGGTGGTGGAAGGGGTCACCGCCGCCGTGAAGCTCGCCGAGGCGCTGGTGGGACTGGGACTCGGCACCAGCAAGCACGGCGACCTGGCCTTTCCGCGGCCCAAGCCGATGACCGGCCAGTTCGAGCGCTTCGCCCACCTGATCCCGACCCGCTGACCGATCGCCACGACACGACACGACAACAATAGCGCTGCCGGCAGCACGCCAGACCGCAAGACACCCGGCTCGACCGGACAACCCAAGACCAACAAGCGACTTGCGAGGACCTCGACATGACAACGCCCACTTCACCGGCCAACGCCCAGGCGGCCTCAGCCCCACCGGCCACCGGCGCCGGCACACACCACACCAAGGCGCCCGGCCAGGAGTCGCTGGCCCCGCAGCAGACGCGGATCATGGGGCGCACCTCCTATTTCCTGGCCTGGTTCGGCGGCTGCGTCTCCATCGGCACCTTCACCATGGGCTCCAGCGTGGTCGGCACCCTCAACCTGATCCAGGCCACCCTGGCCATCGCCATCGGCTGCTTCGTCATCGGCATCGCGCTGGCCATCAACGGGGCCGCCGGCTACAAGTACGGCATCCCCTTCATGGTGCAGGCACGCAGCGCCTTCGGCTTCGCCGGCACCCGGCTGCCGGGGCTGGTCCGCGCCGTGCCGGCGGTGGTGTGGTACGGCTTCCAGAGCTGGATCGGCGCCGGCGCCCTGAACATGGTCTCGGCCACCCTGTTCGGCTTCGACAACCTGATCTTCTACTTCATCGCCTTCCAGTTCCTGCAGATCGGCCTGTCGGTGATGGGCTTCCAGGGCATCAAGTGGCTGGAGAACATCGGCAGCGCCTTCATCCTCGCCTCGCTGGTCTACATGTTCTACAGCACCGTGCAGCGCTATGGTGACGTGCTCTCCGCCAACCTGCTGACCATGGAAGGGTCCTGGGGCATGCCGTTCTGGGGCGCCACCATGCTCTTCCTGGGCATCTACAGCACCATGATGCTCAACGTCGGCGACTATGCCCGCGAGCACAAGCAGGGCACCGGCCCGGGCCTGCTGACCACCATCTACGCCATGTCGATCCTGCCCTGCACCCTGTTCATGGGCCTGATCGGCTTCATGGTCTCCGAGGCCACCGGCACCGCCGACCCGATCCAGGTGTTCGCCAACGCCGTGGACAACACCCCGCTGCTGATGACCACCCTGCTGTTCATCGCCTTCGCCCAGGTCACCACCAACGTGCTCAACAACGTGGTCCCGCCCACCTACGTGCTGATGGACGTGTTCAAGCTGAAGTTCCGCACCGCCACCGTGATCGTCGGCCTGCTGGCCTTCGCCACCTTCCCCTGGAAGCTGGTGCAGCCCGACTCCGCCGCCGGCCTGCAGCTCTTCGTGCAGACCTACTCCGCCTTCCTCGGCCCGATCTTCGCCGTGCTGGTGGTCGACTACTACATCATTCGTCGCCGCACCCTCGACCTCGGCAAGCTCTATGACGAGCAGGGTCCCTACCGCGGCGTCAACCTGGCCGCCCTGATCGCCACCGCCGTGGGCATCGCCGCCGCCCTGAGCTTCTCGTCGATCTCCTGGTACGCCAGTCTGATCCCGGCTGGCGTCACCTACTACCTGCTGATGAACCACTGGCCCCCCTGCCAGCGCTTCCGCCAGTAACCCGCCCGAGCACCAACGACAGCGCCCCGGACCATGGTCCGGGGCGCTGTCGTCTGGAGGGAGCGGGGAACCGCCGCTCGGGCGGCGGCCGAGGCGCGTCAGCCGCCGAAGATCTCGTGGAGGTCCGGGGCCTCGCCCTCCTCCTCGACGATGGAGAGCGAGGCCTCGATAGCCTTTAGGTGGCGGCTCATGAAGGCCGCAGCGCGTTCGCCGTTGCCGGCCTCCAGGTAGCCGATCAGGTCGTCGTGGTCGTGGGACTCACAGCCCAGGTGGCCGGCGTTGCCGTAGACGGCGAGGATCAGCGAGGAGCGCGAGCAGAGCCGGCCGACGAAGTCGGCCAGGGTGGCGTTGCCGGAGATCCCGGCCAGGCGCGCATGGAAGGCCGCGGAGAGCTTGATGGCCGCGCTCTGCTCGCCGCCCTTGAGCGCCTCGCGCTCGCGGCGGGCCATCTCGCGCAGTTCACTCACGTCGGCCTCGGTGATGCGCCGCGCCACCTCGGGCATCAGGCCGCACTCCACCATCTGGCGGGCGTCGAAGACATCCTTGGCCTCGTCGGCCGTGGGGCGGGTCACGCTGGCCCCGCGGCGTGGCGTCAGGGTGACCAGCTGCTCCAGGGCCAGGCGCTGCAGGATCTTGCGGATGCCGGTGCGGCTGACGCCGAACACCTCGGCGAGGGCATCCTCGCGCAGGCGGGCGCCGGGCTTGAGACGGTGCTCGATGATCGCATCGCTGATCGAGCGGTAGATGGCCTCGTGTCGCTCGGCACCGTCGCCGTTCTTGCCCAGGCGGGGGCCAGGCGCCTTGCGCTCGGCCACGGTCTGACGCTGGTTCATGAAGGCTCGTCTCCTGCATTGCCTGATGCGAGGTATTGTATACGCATACTCGGTCGCCGACGACGCCCGGCCCGCCAACGGCAACGACCCGCCGGCCGGGCGGGTCGTCGGAAGGGTGGCAGGCAGCCGTCCGGCTCACTCCGTCCAGGCGGCGATGGCCGCGCGCTCCTCGTCGGTCATCCCGGTCATGTTGCCCAGCGGCATGTACCCGCTGGCCACCACCTGCTGGATCTGTTCCCGCTGGCGGGCGGTCTGCTCAGGGGTGTCGTAGGCCATGCCGGCCGGCGGCGCGTTGAAGCCGGGCTGGGTCGGCTGGCTGGCGTGGCAGGCCGCGCAGCGGGTCTCGACGATGGCATGGGCCTCCTCGATGCCCACCGCGGCGCGATCCGGATCGGCGGCGGGGGACGGCTCAGGCGCGGCGATCCAGAACGCCACGGCGATCAGCGCCACCCCGGCCGCCGGGTAGGCGGGCTTGATGCTGCCCGCGTGCATCAGCACGAAGAACTGGCGGATCAGCGCGCCGGCGAAGATGAACAGCGACATGATCACCCAGGCCTGCTCGTGGGAGTAGGCGAAGGAGTAGTGGTTGCTGATCATCAGCAGTACCACCGGCAGGGTGAAGTAGGTGTTGTGCACCGAGCGCTGCTTGCCGCGCTTGCCGTCCAGCGGGTTGGGCGCCTCGCCCGCCTTCATCGCCGCCACCATGCGCCGCTGCCCGGGGATGATCCAGAAGAAGACGTTGGCGGACATCGCCGTGGCCATCACCGCCCCGGTCAGCAGGAAGGCCGCCCGTCCCGAGAACAACTGGGTGCTGAGGTAGGCTACCACCACCATCATCACCGCCACGGCGATGCTCAGCAGGCCGTCGCGGGTCATGTCGGGGCTGATGCGCTTGCACAGCTCGTTGTAGACCACCCAGCCGCCGACCAGGAAGAGCAGCGCCAGCAGGTTGGCCTGCCAGCCGCTCATGCTCGCCGCCCACGCCCAGCTGCTGTCGGGGTTGACCAGGTAGAAGCTCGGGTTGGCCATGTAGAGCAGCACGAACAGGGCGAAGCCCGACAGCCAGGTGGTGTAGGACTTCCAGAACGACCAGTGCAGGTCCTCCGGCAGCTTGGCCGGGGCCGTGGCGTACTTCTGGTTGTGGTAGAAGCCGCCGCCGTGCACCGCCCACATCTCTCCGAACACCCCCTTGTCGCGGTCCTCGGCGGCCTTGGGCCTGCGCAGGCCGTTGTCCAGCATCACGAAGTAGATCGACTCGCCGATCCAGGCGATGGCCGCGATGACGTGCAGCCAGCGCAGCATGAAGTTGGCAAAGTCCAGCAGATAGGCTTGCATCAGGGGATGCCTCGACTCATTGCATTGTTATGGGTGACCGGCGGCCAGGCCTCGTCAGACATGCCGGAGGGGGCCGCCATGTTACGGGCTGAGGCTAGCTGCCGCGGTAGGTGGAGTAGCCATAGGGCGACAGCAGCAGCGGCACGTGGTAGTGCGCCTCGGCATCGGCCACGCCGAAGCGCAGCGGGATCACATCGAGGAAGCGCGGCTCGTCGGCCTCGATGCCCTGCCGGCGCAGGTAGTCGCCGGCGTGGAAGACCAGCTCGTACTCGCCGGCGGCGAAGGCATCACCCTCGAGGATCGGGGCATCGCAGCGGCCGTCATCGTTGGTGACGACCTCCTTGAGGCGCTCTCGTCCCTCGCCCGCGAGGCGGTACACCTCGATGCGGATGCCCTGGCCGGGGCGG
Source organism: Halomonas campaniensis (assembly GCF_014193375.1). Taxonomy (GTDB): domain Bacteria; phylum Pseudomonadota; class Gammaproteobacteria; order Pseudomonadales; family Halomonadaceae; genus Halomonas; species Halomonas campaniensis. Next base: position 10,786 of record NZ_JACHZF010000002.1, on the reverse strand, counting down.
CCCTGGGCGGTATCGAGCACATGGGTAGTCAGGCGTCCCATCTTCACTCTCCTGTTGTTCTCGGTGGATGGTTCCCGGAAGGTCGCGGACATCAGTGAGGACATTTTTAGACGTTTATGGAGTACATTTCAAAATATTTTTTGTATACATTAGGAAGGAAAGCCCCTTCGACCACCGCCATCGGGAGACCGACCATGACTGACAGCACCCTGACACCGCGCCCCAGCCAGCTGGACAAGGCCGCCTTCGTGGCCGCCTACGGCGAGATCTACGAGCACTCCCCCTGGGTCGCCGAACTGGCCTGGGAACGCGGGTTGGACCCGCGACACGACACACCCGCGGGCCTGGCCGAGGCAATGGGCCGGATCCTCGCCGAGGCCGATCCCGAGCGCCAGCTTGCCGTGATCCGCGCCCACCCCGACCTGGCCGGCAAGGCGGCCCTCGCCGGGACCCTGACCGACGACTCCACCCGCGAGCAGGCCGGCGCCGGCCTCGACCAGTGCAGCCCCGAGGAGCTGGCCCATTTCGAGCGCCTCAACGGGGCCTACAAGGCGAAGTTCGGCTTCCCCTTCGTGATGGCGGTGAAGGGCAGCGACCGCTTCGCCATCCTCGACGCCTTCGAGGCGCGCCTGGAGAACACGCCGGAGCAGGAGCGCCATACCGCCATCGAGCAGATCAATCGCATCGCGCTGTTCCGCCTGCAGGCGCGCCTGGCGGGCTGATCACCGCCCCCGCGGCCCGGCCGCGGGGGCCCAGCCCCCTCATGGGCCACCCCCAACAGACTGACCGATTGGTCAACAAATTTCCCGCAAGACATTGATATGAAAGGTATCGCCATAAATGAACACAGAAATTGCGGCATAATGTCTTTCATGATCTTCGACATTGTGTACATTTAGGCCAGAGGATTGGCCTCAATACCCATAACAACCGGCCGACTCCACGACCCGCACGCCAGCACCGACAACAACCCAAGCTGCGAGCCCGACCATGACCAGACCTCGTTCCGCCCCCCATCCCGAGACGAACCCCAGCCGCACCATCAACCGCGACCCGGACGCGATGCCGCCGCTCTCCAAGGCGATCCCGCTGGGCCTTCAGCACATCATGGCGATGTTCGCCGGCAACGTGACGCCGCCGATCATCATCGCCGGCGTGATCGGCGCCGCCACCGGCGAGACGATCTTCCTGATCCAGGTGGCACTCTTCGTGGCCGGGGTCTCGACCCTGATCCAGACCATCGGCATGGGCCCCATCGGCGCCCGCCTGCCCATCGTCCAGGGCACTAGCTTCGGCTTCCTGCCGGTGGCGCTCCCCCTGGCCAATGCCTTCGGGCTGGCCGCCGTGCTCGGCGCCTCCTTCATCGCCGGCCTGCTGCAGATCGTGCTGGGGGCCTTCCTCAAGAAGATCCGCCACTGGTTCTCGCCGGTGGTCACCGGCATCGTGGTGCTGCTGATCGGCATCACGCTCATGCCGGTCGGCCTAAACTACGCCGCCGGCGGCGTGGGCTCGCCCGACTTCGCCTCGCCCACCAACCTGCTGCTGGCGCTGTTCGTGCTGGTGGTGTGCATCGCCGTGCACCAGCTGGGCCGCGGCTTCGTCAAGGCCTCCTCGATCCTCTTCGGCCTGCTGGCCGGCTACCTGGTGGCCATCGCACTGGGCATGGTGGACTTCACCAACCTGCGCGAGGCGGCCTGGTTCGCCGTGCCGAGGCCGCTGCAGTACGGCATGGAGTTCCACCTCACCGCCATCGTGGGCATGGTGCTGATCATGTTCGTGGTGGGCCTGGAGACCATCGGCAACATCTCCGCCATCACCACCGGCGGCGCCGGCCGGCCGGCGAAGGACCGCGAACTCTCCGGCGGCGTGATGGCCGACGGCGTGGCCACCTCCTTCGCCGCGGTCTTCAACACCCTGCCCAACACCGCCTATGCCCAGAACGTGGGCCTGATCACCCTGACCGGCGTGGTCAGCCGCCACGTGGTGACCATCGGCGGCATCCTGCTGATCTGCATGGGGCTCTTCCCGAAGCTGGGCGGCCTGGTGGCGGCCATGCCCCATGCGGTGCTGGGCGGCGCCGGCGTGGTGATGTTCGGCATGATCGCCTCGGCGGGCCTCAAGATCATCCAGGAGTGCGAGCTCGACCAGCGCGCCATGCTGATCATCGCGGTCTCGCTGAGCCTGGGCATCGGCCTGCCGGCGGTGGAGGCGATCTCCGAGACCATGCCCGGCCAGGCGGGGCTGCTGCTCAAGTCCGGCCTGGTGCCGGCGGCCCTGGCCGCCCTGCTGCTGGATGCCATCCTGCCCGGCAAGCCGAAGCGTCAGCGCGGCGGCGAGGACGTCGAGGCCGAGGCCAGCAAGGCCGAGTCCAACGCCTGACACCTCCCTCGCGCCCTGCCCCTCCCCGTACGCCGCCGGTTACCCCGGCGGCGCTCGTCGTTTCACGGCCGCCATGGCTCGCCTTGGCTAGACTGTCGTTGACGGCCACGCTGGGAGTATCACCATGTACCGGGATCGAATCGATGCGGCACGACGGCTCGCCGAGGCCATGGCCCACCTCAGGGGAGCACACCCCCTGGTGCTGGCCATCCCCCGCGGCGGGGTCCCCATGGGCCGGATCATCGCCGACGCCCTTGAGGGCGAGCTGGACGTGGTGCTGGTGCGCAAGATCGGCGCCCCGGGCAACCCCGAGTTCGCCATCGGGGCGGTCAGCGAGGACGGCAGCGTGCACCTGGAGGAGGAGGCCGCGCTCTGCCGCGACGACTGGCTGGCCCGCGAGGTGGCTCGCCAGCGCGAGCTGATCGACGAGCGCCGCCGCCGCTACACGCCGGTGCGCTCGCCCATCGACCCGACCGGGCGGGTGGTGGTGGTGGTGGACGACGGCAGCGCCACCGGGGCGACCATGGCCGCGGCGCTCGCCACCCTGCGCCAGCGTGACCCGGCCCGGCTCATCGCCGCCATCGGCGTGGCCCCGCCCGATACCCTGGCCCGGCTCGGCGCCCTGGCCGACGAGGTAATCTGCCCCGAGGCCCCCCACCACTTCCGCGCCGTGGGCCAGTTCTTCGCCACCTTCGACCAGGTCGAGGATGACGAGGTCGTCCGTCTCCTCGGCGGGGCCACCTGAGCCGGAAGCCGCGGCACCGGCCCAGAACGGCACGGGCCGCCCCGGAGAGGGGCGGCCCGTGTGGTTCCCGCGGCCGGCGAGACGCCGGCGCCGGCCTTACTTGGCGGCGGCGGTCGCGGACTTCATGCTTTCCTCGACCAGCTTCTGGCTCTTCTGCAGGAAGTCCTGGCCGAGGGCGCTGACCTTCTCGGCATCGCTCTTCATGCGCTCGCCCAGGTCCTGGGCCGCCTTCTGCTGGCCTTCCACGACCTTCTTGAGGCCATCGGCATCGCGCACGTCGATCCAGGCGCGCGCCTGGGCCAGGCCGAGGTCGGTGTAGCTGCGGGCGGCATCCAGCTGGGCGCCCAGCAGCTTCTCGTAGTACTCGAGGGTCAGCGAGCCATAGGCGCGTGCCGGCTCGACGAAGAGGCCCTCGAACTGTTCGGTCGTCTTCTGGGTGGTTGCCTTGGTGGACATGGAACACCTCCGTCTCTGGTGGTCGAACAGGGGCGATATGCCCTGTGTTGCATTGCAACATAGCAGGCGGTTTTGTGCGGCGCAACATGTCGACGACCGATTTTCCTCATCCTCCGCGCGCGCCCGCGCCGCCATCGAAGACGCCCGGCCGGGGCCGGGCGTCGTGGGCGGCTCGCCATCGAGATGGCCTAGTTGGCCCCGTCAGCGATAGGCCCCCTCGACATCGGTGATCCGCATGGCATGGCGCCCCAGGCCGCCGTGAAGGTCGAGCATGCGCTCCAGCCAGGCGTGCACCGGGTCGGCATTGGAGACCAGGTCGGCACTGGAGACGGTGCGCGCCCACATGAAGCTGCCGAACACCAGGTAGTCGCCCGCCGCCGGTGACGCGCCGTCGATGTAGTCGGCCTCCTTGAGGCGCCCGCGCAGCGGCTCCAGCGCCGCATCCAGCTGTGACAGGCCCTTCGCGGGGGAGTGGAACTCCTCGAGGGTGCGCCCGAAGCGCTTCTCGCGGCTCTCGCGGAAGTAGTCGCGGTCGTCGGGATGGACCGCGTTGAGCAGGTCCATGATGATGGTGCGCATCATCGCCGGCTGCAGGGCGCGCTCGGCATAGTGCTTGAGGAAGCGGGCCCGCCCCTCGGCGACGGCATCGCCGAGCAGGGGGGCGTCGGGGTAGGCGCGATCCAGGTAGCGCAGGATCTCGTAGCTGTCGGTGATGACCTCGTCGCCGTCGACCAGCACGGGCACCTTGTCGTGGTCGGCGAAGGCCAGCGCCTGCTTGTCGGTGAAACGCCAGGGACGCGCCTCCACCTCCAGCCCCTTGTGGGCCAGGGCATAGCGGACCCGCCAGCAATAGGGCGAGAAGCGCAGCCCCTCGTCGATGCCGCAGAGATCGTAAAGCACCCGTGTCATGGCAACTCCTCGGTGTCGGGGGTGGTCTCGTCCGAGTGTGCCAGGCTTTGCCGACCCCCGCCATGGGGCCTGACCAGGCGGGCAGGTCGGCACGCCGGACTGTCCTTTAGTCTATGCCGCCCCGCCCTGCCAGGCGGCGGCACTCACCGATGCCGACCGAGAATGCCTTTCCTGACAGACGCTTGCGACATGATCGGCGCAGATCGGTTACGGGCATGATTGGTCATACCAATTTTCCAGCGCTGGCCAGCCACCCGGCGATGCGATTATCTTTCGCCCGTTCGCCCCGCCCTGCCGGCAGGCGTGCCTACACTTAACCTTCGTTCACGAGCCTGTCTGACAATAACCGAGAGGGAAACCTGCCTCATGAATGACACCACTCTTGCACTACTGGCCTTCGTGCCCCTGGTGCTGGCCGGCGTGTTGCTGATCGGCTTCCGGATGGCGGCCAGGACCGCCATGCCGGTGGTCTTCGTGGTCACCGCCCTCATCGCCCTGTTCGCATGGGAAATGAGCTTCAACCGGGTGCTGGCCTCGACCTTCCAGGGCCTGATCCTCACCGTGTCGATCCTCTGGATCATCTTCGGTGCCATCCTGCTGCTCAACACCCTGAAGCACTCCGGCGGCATCACCGCGATCCGCAACGGCTTCTCGGGCATCAGCCCGGACCGCCGCGTCCAGGCCATCATCGTCGCCTGGCTGTTCGGCTGCTTCATCGAGGGCGCCTCCGGTTTCGGCACCCCGGCCGCCGTGGCCGCCCCGCTGATGGTCGCCCTGGGCTTCCCGGCGCTGGCCGCCGTGGTGGTGGGCATGATGATCCAGTCCACGCCGGTCTCCTTCGGTGCCGTGGGCACGCCGATCGTGGTGGGCGTCACCGGCGGCATCAACCGCGAGGGCATCAGCGAGGCGCTGGAAGCCGGCGGCTACACCTGGCTGGAGTACTTCCGCCTGATCGCCGGTGAAGTGGCGGTGATCCACGGCATCGTCGGCGTCCTGATGCCGCTGATCATGGTGGTGATCATGGTCAAGTTCTTCGGTGCCAACAAGTCGTGGAAGGAAGGCCTCTCCATCGCCCCCTTCGCCATCTTCGCCGGCGTCTGCTTCGTGGTGCCCTACATGCTGGCCGGCGTGCTGCTCGGCCCGGAATTCCCGTCGATGATCGGCGCCATGGTCGGCCTGGCCATCGTCGTGCCGGCGGCCCGCAAGGGCTTCCTGATCCCCAAGGACGTCTGGGATTTCCCGGAGAGCAAGTCCTGGCCGGACGAGTGGATCGGCAAGCTGGAAATCAAGCTGGACGACATCGCCGGCAAGGCGCCGATCTCCACCCTGATGGGTTGGGTCCCCTACGTGCTGCTGGCCGTGATCCTGGTCGCCTCCCGCACCATCGATCCGTTCCGCGAGGCGCTGCAGTCCCTCTCCTTCGGCTGGAGCAACATCCTGGGTGAGGCCGGTGTCTCCGGTGCCATCCAGCCGCTCTACCTGCCGGGTGGCATCCTGCTGATGGTGGTGCTGATCACCGCCGTGCTGCACCGCATGCGCGCCGGCGAACTCCAGGCCGCCTTCAGCGAATCCTCGAAGACCATCTTCGGCGCCGGTTTCGTGCTGATCTTCACCATCCCCATGGTGCGGATCCTGATCAACTCCGGCGTCAACGCGGCAGACCTGGTCTCCATGCCGGTGGCCATGGCGCAGTTCGTCGCCGACGGCGTGGGCGGTGTCTACCCGTTCTTCGCCCCGGCCGTGGGCGCCCTGGGGGCCTTCATCGCCGGCTCCAACACCGTGTCCAACCTGATGCTGGCCGAGTTCCAGTTCAACGTGGCACAGCAGCTGGGGCTTTCCACCGCCTTCATGGTGGCCCTGCAGGCCGTGGGTGCGGCCGCCGGCAACATGATCGCCATCCACAACGTGGTCGCGGCATCCGCCACCGTGGGCCTGCTCGGCCGCGAGGGCATCACCATCCGCAAGACCATCCTGCCGACCCTCTACTACCTGGTCTTCACCGGCCTCATCGCCCTGATCGCCTTCTATGTGATCGGCGTGACGGATCCGCTGATGCGGGTGAGTTGATGGCACGAGCATGACGCTCTCCGGGCCCCGCCGACCGTCGGCGGGGCCCGGTCATTTCCCGTTTTCCAGGACATCGGAACCACGTTGATGAAAAAAATTTCCATGGATTTATGGAAATTCTTTTCATAAAATTGGTCCTACACTGAAGTGATGTCCCTCCCGCTCAGGAGTCACCATGAACACCCACTTCGATGAACGACTCGATGGCGGTCAGCCCGGGCGCGATCAGTCGGAGGTACTGGCCGACCTCCAGCAGGCACTGCCCGGCATGACCCTGCTGCACCGCGAGGAGGACCTGCGCCCCTTCGAGTGCGACGGTCTCTCCGCCTATCGTGCCCTGCCGATGCTGGTCGCCCTGCCCGAGACCCTCGAGCAGGTCGAGACCCTGCTCAAGCGCTGCCGGGCGCTGGGCGTGCCGGTGGTGACCCGCGGCGCCGGCACCGGCCTCTCCGGCGGCGCCATGCCGCTTTCGCACGGCGTGCTGCTGGTGCTGTCGCGCTTCAACCGCATCCTCGAGATCGACCCCGAGGCGCGCACTGCGCGGGTGCAGCCCGGGGTGCGCAACCTGGCGATCTCCGAGGCCGCCAGCCCCTACGGGCTCTACTACGCCCCGGATCCCTCCTCCCAGATCGCCTGCTCCATCGGCGGCAACGTGGCCGAGAACGCCGGCGGCGTCCACTGCCTCAAGTACGGCCTCACCGTCCATAACGTGATCAAGGTCGAGGTGCTGACCATCGAGGGGGAGCACATGACCCTGGGGTCGGACGCCCTGGATGCCCCCGGCTTCGACCTGCTGGCGCTGTTCACCGGCTCCGAGGGGATGCTCGGGGTGGTCACCGAGATCACCGTCAAGCTGCTGCCCAAGCCCGAGACCGCCAAGGTGCTGATGGCGAGCTTCGACGACATCGAGAAGGCCGGCAACGCCGTGGGCGCCATCATCGCCGCGGGCATCATCCCCGGCGGCCTGGAGATGATGGACAACCTGGCGATCCGCGCCGCCGAGGACTTCATCGGCGCCGGCTACCCGGTGGAGGCCGAGGCGATCCTGCTCTGCGAGCTGGACGGCGTGGAGGCGGACGTGGACGACGACTGCCAGACCGTGCGACGCGTGCTGGAGAAGGCCGGCGCCACCGATATCCAGCAGGCCCGGGACGAGGCCGAGCGGGCGCTGTTCTGGGCCGGGCGCAAGAACGCCTTCCCGGCGGTGGGCCGCATGTCGCCGGACTACTACTGCATGGACGGCACCATCCCCCGCCGCGAGCTGGCGCGGGTGCTCAAGGGCATCGGCGATCTGGGCGAGGCGTACGGCCTGCGGGTGGCCAACGTCTTCCACGCCGGCGACGGCAACATGCATCCGCTGATCCTCTTCGATGCCAACCAGCCGGGTGAATTCGAGCGCGCCGAGGAGCTGGGCGGCCGCATCCTCGAGCTGTGCGTCGAGGTGGGCGGCACCATCACCGGCGAGCACGGCGTGGGCCGCGAGAAGATCCACCAGATGTGCGTGCAGTTCAGCCCCGGCGAACTCACGACCTTCCGTGCCGCCAAGCGCGCCTTCGACCCTGACGAGCTGCTCAACCCCGGCAAGAACATCCCCACGCCGGCGCGCTGCTCCGAGTTCCGCCTGACCAAGAGCGCCGGTGACGCCCCCGCCCCGACCCGGGCCCCCGAGAGCCAAGGCTGAGAGAGTTCGACGACATGGTGACCACCCACGATATCCCCCAGCACGACATCCAAAGCCAGGACGCCAGCGAGGCGCTGGCGGAGCGCGTCCGTCGCGCCGAGGCCGAGGGCACGCCCCTGCGCATCGTCGGCGGCGACACCAAGGCCTTCTATGGTCGCCGGGTCGAGGGCGAGGCGCTCTCCACTCGCGAGCACCGCGGCATCACCGAGTACGACCCGGTGGAGCTGATCGTCTCGGTGCGCACCGGCACCCCGCTGCGCGAGCTGGAGGCCGCCCTGGCCGCCAACGGGCAGATGCTGCCCTGCGAGCCGCCCCACTTCGGCGACGACGCCACGGTGGGCGGCATGATCGCCACCGGCCTCTCCGGTCCGCGCCGCCCCTGGGCCGGCAGCGTGCGCGACTTCGTGCTGGGCACGCGGATCATCACCCGCCAGGGCAGCGAGCAGCGCTTTGGCGGCCAGGTGATGAAGAACGTGGCCGGCTATGACCTCTCGCGGCTGATGGTGGGCGCCCAGGGCACCCTGGGTCTGATCACCGAGGTCTCCATGAAGGTGCTGCCGCTGCCCGGTGCCTCGCGCAGCCTGCACCTGGACATGCCGCTGGCCCGGGCGCTGGATAAGCTCTCCGAGTGGGGCCGCCAGCCGCTGCCGATCACCGCGGCCGCCTGGCTCGACGGCGCCCTGCACCTGCGCCTGGAGGGCGGGCCGAGCTCCGTGGCGGCCACCGCCGAACGCCTGGGCGGCGACGCGCTCAAGCCGGACTTCTGGGAGGCCCTGCGCGAGCAGCGCCTGGCCTTCTTCGCGAAGGACGACAGCCGGGCCCTGTGGCGCCTCTCGCTGCCCCACCACACCCCGCTGATCGAGCTGCCCGGCGTCAATGATCCCGACGTCCTCTACGACTGGGCGGGCTGCCAGCGCTGGCTGAGGAGCGACCTCGACGCCGAGGCGATCCGCCAGGCGGCGGCCCGCGCCGGCGGCCACGCCACCTGCCTGCGTGGCGCCGGCGGCGCAGCGGTGGACGAGCCCTTCACTCCGCTGCCCCCGGTGCTGGCCAAGTACCACCGCAACCTCAAGGCCGAGCTGGACCCGCAGGGCATCTTCAACCCGGGCCGGCTCTACGCGGCATTCTGAGACAGGGGAAAACGCCGAGATGCAGACGCACTTTACCGAGGAAGATCTCAAGAAGCCGCATATCCGCGAGGCCGACCGGGTGCTGCGCAGCTGCGTGCACTGCGGCTTCTGCAACGCCACCTGCCCCACCTACCAGCTGCTGGGCGACGAGCGCGACGGCCCCCGCGGGCGCATCTACCTGATGAAGGAGATGCTCGAGGCCCCCGAGGGCGCCGACAAGGTGACCGAGGAGACCCGGCTGCACCTGGACCGCTGCCTGACCTGCCGCAACTGCGAGACCACCTGCCCCTCCGGGGTCGAGTACCACAAGCTGCTCGACATCGGCCGCGCCGAGATCGAGCGCCGGGTGCCGCGCAAGCCGGCCGAGCGGGCCCAGCGCTATGCGCTGCGCAAGATGCTGGTGGAACCGAAGCGCTTCCAGGCGCTGCTGAAACTGGGGCAGACCTTCAAGCCGCTGGTGCCCGGTGCCCTGCGGGACAAGATGCCGCCGGCCCCGGTGGATGCCGGCAAGCGCCCCGACGGCAGGCAACACGCCCGGCAGATGCTGATCTTGGAGGGCTGCGTGCAGCCGGGGCTCTCGCCCAACACCAACGCCGCCACGGCCCGGGTGCTGGATCGCCTCGGCATCGGGCTGACCCCCGTGGCGGAGGCCGGCTGCTGCGGCGCCATCGACTTCCACCTCAACGCCCATGACGACGGCCGCGCCCGGGCGCGGGCCAACATCGACGCCTGGTGGCCGCACATCGAGGCGGGCGCCGAGGCCATCGTGCAGACCGCCAGCGGCTGCGGCGCCTTCGTCAAGGAGTACGTCGACATCCTCAAGGACGACCCGGCCTACGCCGAGAAGGCCGCCCGGGTGAGCGAGCTGGCGAAGGACCTGGTCGAGGTGCTGCGCGACGAGGCCCTCGACGACCTGAGCGTGAAGCAGGGCCGCCGGCTCGCCTTCCACTGCCCCTGCACCCTGCAGCACGCCCAGAAGCTCGGCGGTGCCGTGGAGGGCGTGCTGACCCGGCTCGGCTTCTCGCTGACCCCGGTCGCCGATGCCCACCTCTGCTGCGGCTCGGCGGGCACCTACTCCATCACCCAGCCCGAGCTCTCGACGCAGCTGCGCGACAACAAGCTCGACAACCTGGAGGCCGGCAACCCCGAGGTGATCGTCACCGCCAATATCGGTTGCCAGACGCACCTGGCCGGCGCCAACCGCACCGAGGTGCGCCACTGGATCGAGATCGTGGACGATGCATTGAGTACTGCCCCCTAGATGAGCGCCGGGGATAAGGCGGAGCGAGGGTCTTTTGCCAGGGACGGCAAAAGTAGCGCCCAGGGATGATGAGATGGTCTCCTCCCCCTTTAACGGCGTCGCAATGCGCCAGAATGGAAGAGACATCCATTCAAGGATCGGGCGATCCGAAGGAGGAG
>NZ_JACHZF010000001.1:108791-237182 GCF_014193375.1 Halomonas campaniensis | reverse complement strand
TGCCTATCTCTCATTTGACCACCTCAGCAAGGAGGTCTGTCGCCTACTTGGCGGCTACGGGTCTGAGCGCACGATTAATTTTGAATAGCCACTTAGTAGCGCGCCCTGGGGCGCGGGCTCTCCAGGGCATGCACCAGCCGGTCGACCACGGCCTCGGGCCCGAGGGTGAAGCGGCCACCATCGTCGCGGCCAGCCAGCCGCGCCTCGACGGCGCGATAGGTATCGGCGTGGGCGCTGCCCGCGACGTCGATATGCGCCTTGAAGGCGCGGTAGGCGTTCTCGCGGAAACGGCTGGCGATGGGGCCCGGCTCGATCAGGCTGACGTGGATGCCGGTGCCGGCCAGCTCCAGGCGCAGGGTATCGCTCAGCCCCTCCAGGGCGAACTTGGAGCAGACGTAGGCGCCACGGTAGGGCAGGGCGGCGAACCCCAGCACCGAGCTGTTCTGCACGATCCGCCCGCCGCCCTGGCGTCGCATCACCGGCAGCACCCGGCAGGTCAGCTCGTGGGTGCCGAGAAGATTGGTCTCCAGCTGGGCGCGCAGCACCTCGCGGGAGAGGTCCTCCACGGCCCCGGGCTGGCCGTAGGCGGCATTGTTGAACAGCGCGTCGAGCCGCCCGCCGGTCTCGGCCAGCACCGCCTTGACGCAGGCGTTGATCGACGCGCTGTCGTTCAGCTCCAGGGGCAGGGCGGTCAGGCCCTCGTGGCGCAGCCGGGCCAGGTCCGCCTCGTGGCGGGCGGTGGCGAATACCCGCCAGCCGCGACGGGCCAGGCCGTGGGCGGCGGCGTGGCCGATGCCGCTGGAACAGCCGGTGACCAGCACGCTGCGGGCAGGGGTCTCGGAAGGGTCGGGCATCGCAGGGTCTCCGGGCAGTGGGAACGAGGGCGGGCCGTCGGAAACGCGGCGCAACCCCGAACTCTGTCGCCTGGCGGGCGTCCATGCAAGCCGAACGCGAAGCCCCTACAATGCTCCCTCCTGCCGAGAGCGCGACGCCATGCCCGATTCCCTGAGCCCCGACCAGCGCCTTCACCGCCTGACCGAGCGGCTGGCCGAGTGGCAGCCGCTGTGGCGCCCGCTGCCGTTCCAGCACGCTCCCGTGCCCTGGGCCGAGGCTCATCCCCGGCTGCACGCGGCCCTTCTGGCCCTCGACGACGCGGCGCTGTCCCGGCTACAGGCAGACCCCTTCGACGCCTCGCCGTTGGCTCCCTGGCTCCCCGTGGAAGCCCTGGCCGAGCTGGTGGCGCTGCCGCGCCTCTCCCCCGATGCCGTGTCGCTGCCCGAACCCTGGCGCCAGCACGTGGGCGGACGCAAGTGGCAGCAGATCGAGGCCTTCCTGCCGAAGGTGCGGCTTGCCCCGGGCGAGACGCTGATTGAGTGGTGCGCCGGCAAGGGTCACCTGGCCAGGAGCCTGGCGCGCTGGCATGGCGTGGAGGTGACCGCCCTGGAGTGGCAGCCGGCCCTCTGCGAGCAGGGCCGGGAGCTGGCCGCTCGCCAGGGCGCGGCGGTGCGGATGGCGGTCCAGGACGTGATGGACGAGGACGCCGCTGGCTGGCTGTCGCCCCGGACCCATGTGGCGGCGCTGCACGCCTGCGGCGACCTGCACGTGCGCCTGCTGGAGCTCGCCGCGGCGGCCGGCAGCGCAGTGACCCTGGCGCCCTGCTGCTACCAGCGCACGGCCGAGCCAGTCTATCGGCCGCTCTCCCGGCAGGGGCGAGCCCTGGCCGCATCCCACGGCCTGACGCTCTCCCGGGACGACCTGTCGCTTGCCGTGCAGGAGACCGTCACCGCCCCGCGCCACGTGCAGCGCAGCCGCGAGCGGGCCGGCGCCTGGCGGCTCGGCTTCGATCGACTGCAGCGCGAGCTGCGTGGGGTGGACGAGTACCTGCCGGTGCCGAGCCTGGCCTACGGCCGGATGCCGGCGACCTTCGAGGGCTTCTGCCGCTGGGCCGCGGCGCGCAAGGGCATGGCGCTGCCCCCGGGGGTGGAGTGGGCACGGCTCGAGGCGGCGGGATGGCGGCGCCATGCCGAGGTGGCGCGCCTGGAGCTGGTGCGCCACCTGTTCCGCCGGCCCCTGGAGGTGTGGCTGGCGCTGGATCGCCTCTGCCTGCTCATGGAGGCCGGGTTCTCGGCGGAGCTGGGGACCTTCTGTGACCGCGAGCTGACCCCGCGTAACCTGCTGCTGCGGGCCCGGCGTCCCGCCGCGGGCTGAGCCCCGGCGGGCTTGCCTCCTTTCAGCCCTGCTTGCCCACCAGCCAGTGGGTGACGCCCAGGGCGATCACCACCGCGGCAATGGCGAACAGGTGCTCGGCCGAGATGGTGTCGATATCCAGGATGATGACCTTCCGCGCGATCGCCATCAGCGCCGTGGCGATGACCAGGCGGATCGGCAGGATGTTGGTGCCCAGGTAGAGGCGGATGTTGATGAAGATCTCGATGGCGATCAGCACCACCATGAAGGCGCCGAAGATGACGAAGATATCGCTGACTTCGAAGATGAAGTAGGGCGGCGTCATGAACTTGCTGTAGAGCACGTAGACGACGTCGAACACCCCCCACAGGATCACCAGCACCATCAGCATCGCCAGCAGCTTCACCGCATAGCGGATGATCACGTGCAGGTGACGAATCAGCGGGTCCTCGTGCTCCTTCGGCAGCTCGTCATGGGTCAGCTGGGGCTGGGCGGGAGGGGGAGGCGAGTCCTTGTCCATGGTCGGCGTTTCCTGGCAGGGAAGGAGGCTTGGCCGGGTGTCACGAGCCCCATGCACCCGGCACCTGTAACATAAGGTAAACCACTTCCCGGCGCCAGTGCGCCGTGCGGCAGGCCCTGTCAGCCGGGCTGGGCGCCCTTGCCGAAGCGGCGATTCAGCCAGGCGTTGATGGCGTCGGACTCGTAGAGCCACTCCTCGCGGCCATCGTCCTGGGCGATCTTCAGGCAGGGCACCTTGATCCGGCCGCCGCCCTCGGCCAGCTCGCGGCGGTGCTCCGGGTGGAGCTGGGCGTCGCGGACCTCGATCTTCAGCCCCAGGCGGGCGATCTCCTTGCGCACCTTGACGCAGAACGGACAGGTGCGGAACTGGTAGAGCGCCAGGGACTGGCAAGCCTCGTCGACCCGGGCTTGCTCCTCCTCGGAGCGTTCGATGGCCTGGGGGGTGGAGAGCTTCTCGGCGATCAGCACGACCGGCGCCAGCACCAGGCGCAGGCCACGGAAGAAGGTGCGAATCAGGATTCTCATCGGCAGCGATGGACCTCGGAGTCGTTGGACAGGGGCGCCCATGATGCCTGCGCAGGCCGCGCCTGGCCATCCCCGGGCCCAGGGGGGAACTCGAGGCGCAGCGGGTTCTCCTCGACCTCCCAGGTGCCCGCTTCCCGGGTTTCGCCGCCCGCGCCCTGAACCACGTAGCTGCGCTGGCCGTGGTGGCGAAGGACACCGGCCAGCCGGGCCAGGGCCTCGCCATCGTCGCCGCCGAGCAGGCCGATCCGCCGGCCGGGCACCATCCAGAAGCGGGCCTGTCCGGCGGCATCCAGCGAGCGGGGCGGCTCGGGGAGACCGCTGGCCTCGCGCCAAGCCCGCAGGGCTCCGGTGGTCCCGATCACCAGCAGCGGCTCGCCCGCGTCGCCCCGGGGAGCGGCGGACGCCTCGAGCGACTCGGCCTCGCGTCCCAGTACCCGATGGGCCAGCGGTCGCAGGGCCTCGTCCAGCGCCAGCACCCGGGTGGCCGGGTCCAGGGTGAGCTGGCGCAGGATGGCCGGCATGGCGCCGGGGTGGCGCAGCAGGTCCGCGCCGGGGTCCACCTCCAGGGCCCGCGGGCGCGAGGCCAGCGGTATGCCGAAGGACTGTCGGGTCCCTGCCATGTGCTGGATGAGCCGGACCGGGCCCGTCTCGGTCTCCACCACCAGCGGCACGGCCAGCGGCCAGGGGGCGTGGGCGCCGCGCTGGTGCAGCTCGCCGCTCAGCCAGTAGCCGCCGTCGCGGGGCTCCACCCGCACCGACGCCAGCTGCAGCGACGGGCGGCCGGGCCGGGTGAGCCAGGGGGTGACGAGGTCTTCCACGGGTTCGCCGGCGCCCTCGCCGAAGGCCTCGATCAGCGCCGCCCAGTCGGCGGTGCGGTGCATCCAGGCCTCGCCCAGCTGGCGCAGGCCGCGGTCGAAGGCGTCGTCGCCGATCCGCTGGCGCAACATGTGGAAGAGCATCGCACCGTGCTGGTAGCCGATCAGGCGACCGGCCGGGTCGGGGCCGCCGCGGAAGTCGATCAGGGCGATCTCCTCGCCGGGGGGCAGGGCGGCCAGGTTGGTCAGCCAGCGGCGACGCATCGCCTCGGCCTCGCCTCGCCGTTCGGCCAGGGCGTAGTCGGCCAGGTAGGTGGTGGGGGCCTCGGCCCAGTTGCCGCTCGGGTAGTCGACCCCGACGCCGGCCCCCCACCAGGCGTGCATCAGCTCATGGGGCAGGGAGGTGTCGGGAATGAAGGGCAGCGGGATGACACGCTCGCCGAGCAGGGTGAAGCCCGGGAAGGCCAGGCCCACCGGCGCCGGCGTGGCGGCGATGGAGAAGCTGCCGGTGGGCAGCGGGCCCAGCCGGGCCTGGAAGAGGGCCAGGTGCTCGGCGGCATGGTCCAGGTAGGTCTCGGCGAAGGCCGCGTCCAGCGCCTCCGGGAACAGGGTGCGCAGCCGCACGCCCTCGACCTCGCGTTCGCGCAGTCGCCAGGGACCGGCGGCCACCTCCACCTCGCGGGTGCGGGGATGGTGGAAGCGGGCCTGCCACTCGTCGTCGACCAGCGCCTCCTCCTGCAGGGAGCCGCTGGCCACGGCGCGCTGCCCCTCCGGCACCCGGACCGTCAGCCACAGGGGGCCGGCCGCATCGGCCAGGTGGGGGTACCAGCCGGCCCGGGTTGGCAGCAGGGTGCCGTCGGCGGCCAGGCGGTGGCGGTCGTGCTCGCCGGCCTCGGGCAGGGTGCCCTGCCAGCGCAGCGTCACGGTCTCCTTGCCGCCCGGCGGGAGCCGCCAGCGTCCCTCGGCGTCTCGGGTGAGCGCGAGCTCCCGGTCGCCGCGGCGGGCCTCGGTCACCGTGAGCCCCTCCAGCAGCCGGAAGCGGCCACCCGCGGGCAGGGCCTGGCGCAGCTCGCCCTCCAGCTGGCGGGTGGCCGGGTCGAGGCGGATCGACAGGCTGCGGGCGGCGGGGTCCGGTGGCGTGGTCCCCCAGGCCATCCCCACCGCCGCCAGCCCCAGCAGGGCGAGCAGCCCGGCCGCCAGGGCCCGGACGGGCCGGCTCATGGCGTCGCGACCGGGAAGCGGACCAGCCGCTCCTCGGTGGCGCCGTTGCGCTGCAGGGTGAGCGGCAGCAGGGTCCCGGGCGTCTGGCGGCGCACCAGGGCGGTGAGGTCGCCCGGCGCCTGGAGCCGTCGGCCCGCGGCGGCGGTGATCACGTCACCCGCCTCGAGGCCGAGCGATTCGGCGAGGCTGTCGGGAACGACCCCCATCACCTGCAGGCCCGCCTCGTGGGCCGCGATCAGCACGCCCAGCCGCTGGGGCTCGGGCGGCTCGAAGCCACGCTCGTCACCGAGGGTGAAGAGGGCGTCGGCGATGCCCTCCGGCGGCGTGCAGCCCTCCTCCAGGCTCCAGGGCAGCAGGGTGCGATGGTCGCGGATGCCCAGGTCGTCGAGCTGGTGCGGCACGCCGTGGCCGAAGGTCAGGTGCCCCTGACCCATCAGGCCCACCACCAGGGTGTCGGGAGCCGCGGCCTCGGCGAGGCCGGCGGCCATGGCCCGGTCCCAGACGAGCTGGGCCGCGACGAAGCGCGTCAGCCCCGCCTCGTGCTCGCCCGCGCTGGGATGGCGGGCGTAGACCTCGCCCAGCGCCTCGCGATAGGCGTCGCTGGCGGGCGCCGGCGGGGGGATGGCGTGGCGCTCCGCCGCCGGCACCGCCTCCCAGCCCGCCTCAACCAGCCGGCCGCGCAGGCCGGGGGTGACGTTCAGCGCCACCAGCGGAAGGCGGTGCATGCGCGCGAAATGCAGGATCGGCAGGTAGAGCTCGGGGTCGTAGCCCCAGGCCTCCTGCCAGTCGCTCGCCGCGAGGAACTCGGCCTCGTCGAGCTCGCCCGCCACCCAGGCGTCCAGCGCCGGCTGGGCCTCCCGGGGCAGCATCTCCAGGCCGATCACCATGCGCGAGCGGTGGGCATGCAGGGCGGCCAGGGTGTGCAGCTGCCAGCGGTGGTGGGCCAGACGTTCGTGCTGCTCGCCCAGCAGCACCACCCGGCTGGCGGCCAGTTCGCCCATCAGGGTATCGCCGGCGATCGCCGCTCCGTCGCGCTGCCACTGGCCGGGAGCGGGACACGCGTCGGCCGGGGCGGCCGCGGGAAGGACGAGCAGGGCCAGGGCGAGGAGCGGGGCGAGGAGCGGGGCGGCAAGGGGAGGGCGACGGCGCGGCATGGGATCTCCTGGCGAGGGGGCGACGAGACGCTGGCGCTACGATAGCGCAGTCGGGGGGGCGGCAGGAAAGGGCCGCGATCAACGCGGATCGCGGCCCGGGGGAAGCAGGGCGCGCCAGGCTCAGTAGTGGCGGCTGAAGCGCCCGTGGGGGCTGTCGTGCATCAGGCGGTCGAACTCCCGCCCGCTCATGTGCACGAGGGTCTCGTGGTCACCGGCATCGAAGTAGATGTCGGGCTGGTGCAGCAGCATGTCGTCCACGTAGACCTGGAGCCCGTAGGCCTGGCCGACCGGGCTGGTCGCACCGGCGTCGCAGTCCCGGAAGTGCTCCATGATCATCTGTTCGGAGGCGAGCTCGACCTTGTGCTCGTCGAACAGCCTGGCCAGCTGTTCGAGGTCGGCGTCGCAGCTGCTGGGCACCACGGCGAGGCGGTAGCCGGAGTCGCTGTGCAGCATGACCGCCTTGGCCATGCGGTCGCCGGAGACATGCGACTTCTCGGCGATGCGGCTGGTGATCGTCTCGCGGGGGTGGGGAAGCTCCTCGAAGTCGATGTCGCAGGACCTGAGGTACTCCCTGAGGGTCATCGGCATGGTCATGACACACTCTCCTTCGGCCGCTGGGGCCGAGTACTGGCGGTGGCTGCCTCCCTTCCGGCTGAATGGTCGTGTCCCTTCCTTGAGGATAGCCCGGTTGCCGTCGCGCAGAAGGTGGGACAAGCTCTGTGGAATGAAAAAATCCCCAGCATGCCCCCGCACGGGGTCGAGAGGACCCGCGACGATGCCCCAGCTGCCGATGCTTTCCCTGGCCCTGCTCCTGCTGTGGCTCGGCGGCTGCGGCGGCGAGCCGGACCTGGTCGAGGTGCCGCTGCCGGTGCTGGCCAACGAGCCGGCCGCCCACGACGGCCGCCGGGTGGCCACCCAGGGGGTGGTACGCCACTTCGAGGAGCCGCTGCACTACTGGATCGAGGACGAGGACCTGCACCGGGTGGAGATCTTCCCCCACGACGAGATCGCCCCCCACCTGGGGGAGGCGGTCAGGGTCGAGGGGACCTTCGAGTTCTCGCCAAGCGAGGGGCGTCGCCTGACGCTGGAGCGCGTCACCCGCCTTTCGGACCGCGACTGACGGCCGCCATTGCCGGAGAGGAGAGATCCATGCCAGGGAAGGGAATCAAGGCGGGGCTCGTCGAGCGGCCGCGGCTGCCCGCCGGGCAGGGGCGTATCGAGGCCATCGACCTGGCCCGCGGCATCGCCATCGCGCTGATGATCCTGAGCCACACCGTGAGCGGGCTGCTCGGCATTCGCCAGGTGCCCGACTGGGGCATGGTGCCGATCCACCTGCTCACCAAGTTCTCCTCGTCGCTGTTCATCGTGGTCTTCGGCATCGCCCTGGCGGTGGCCTTCCTGCCCCGCGCCGGGGAGCCGGGCTGGCCGCAGCGCCGGCTCAAGCTGATCCTGCGCGGTCTGGAGGTACTGTTCTGGTACAAGGTGCTGACGGTGGTCGAGATGCTGCCGCTCTACGCCCCCGAGGACATCCTCGACACCCTGCTCTACCAGCGCTTCCCGATCTGGGTCGAGATCCTGGGCTTCTATGCCATCGCCCTGCTGTGGCTGCCCTGGGTGCTGCCGTTGTGGCGTCGGCTGGCGCTCTGGTCCCGGCTGGTCCTGCCCGTGGCCATCGCCCTGGTCGCCGGGTGGCTGGAGCGCCATGCCAGTTTCTGGGGCATCGAACCGCTCAAGGCGATCCTGGTCGAGGACGACGACCACTACGCCTGGGGCCAGCTCTCGCGACTGCCGCTGGTGATGGTCGGCCTGCTGATCGGCGAGGCGATGCTGCGCGGCTACTGGCAGCCGGTGGCGCGTCGGCGCCTGGTGCTGGGGCTGGCCGCGGCGGGCGGACTGATGCTGCTGGCCTTCCTCGCCCTGGCGCTGGGGGCGGCGGAGCGCGAGCCCTACGACGCCCTGATGGCCGTGGCCTGGAACCAGGGCAAGCATCCGCCGGAACTGCCCTTCATGCTGTTCAGCCTGGGCGGTGCCCTGGTGATCCTGGCGCTCTGCCTGCTCGGGGGCGAGCCGGCCGCCGCGGTACTGCGGCCGATCACCGTGATCGGCTCCGATGCCCTCAAGGCCTTCATCTTCCACATCGTGGTGATCTTCGGGGTCTTCCGCTTCCTGCTGGAGGCCTGGCAGGTCTATGCCTACCCGCAGGTGCTGGGCATCGGCCTGGCCCTGGTGCTGGCCACCGCCGGCTGGATCGCCCTGACCGTCTGGCTGCGGGAGCGTCGCTGATGCGCCGGTTCGCCCTGCTGCTGCTGGTGACCCTGGCCTGGCCCGCGTCCGCCGGGGAGATGCCGGGCTGGCCGGCACGGCTCGAGGCGAGGCTGGCGGTCCTGGAGGCCGGGTTCGACGGCGAACTGGGCGTGCATGTGCGGCCGCTGGACGAGGCGCGTCGGTTCGGCTGGCGCGACGACGAGGCCTGGTACCTGGCTTCGCTGGTCAAGGTGCCGGTCGCGGTGGAACTGCTGGCTCGCGTCGAGGCGGGCGAGCTCGCCCTGGACGAGCCGCTGGTGCTGCGCGAGCGGGACTATGTGGACGGTGCCGGCCCCACCAACTGGGAGGAGCCCGGGACGACCCTGACCCTGGGCGAGCTGCTGGAGCCGATGCTCACCGAAAGCGACAACACCGCCACCGACCTGCTGATCGCGCGGCTGGGCCTCGACGCGGTCAATCGGCGCGCCCGGTCGCTGGTGCCCGACCCCGGCAGCCTGGGGCCCATCACGCCCCTGATCGAGGTGCGACGCGAAGCCTACGGGCGGCTGCATCCCGCCGCCCGAGCCCTGGGCGGAATGGACTTCATCGCGCTGCGCCGGGCCGAGGCGGACGAGGCAAGCCTGGCGGCCCTGGCCCGACGGCTCGGGGTGCCGGAGGAGCGCTTTGCCCTGCCGAGCCTCGATGCCGCCTTCGACGCCTACTACGCCAGCGGGTTGAACGCCGGGCGCCTGGATGCCTTCGGCGAGCTGCTGGCGGCCATCGGCGAGGGCAGGGCGCTGGGGCCCGCGGCCACCGCCGAGCTGCTGGCGATCATGGCCAGGACCACCAGCGGCGAGGCACGCCTCAAGGCGGGCCTGGGCCCCGGGATCCGTTTCGCCCACAAGACCGGGACCCAGCATCGCCGCAGCTGTGATGCCGGCATCGCCTTCCACGGCGAGGGCGCCGCCGAGCGCCGGGTGGTGGTGGTCGCCTGCACCCGCGGCGAGCGCGAGCTCGAACCCGCGGAGCGGGTCCTGCGCGAGGTCGGTCGGGCGATCCGCGAATCGGGCGTGTTCGATCCCGTGGAATGAACCGGGCCCTGGCCCGCCGCTCCCCACGAGACTCCTACCAAGGTCTAGTCATTCGATGCCGCTTTCACGTTGACAGCCTTCGGAGCGAGACCTAGCCTTTCCGAAGGAGTTACCGGTAACATTTACCGGTAACATCTCGGGCGGATGCCAGGATGACATCCTGATCCGCCGGGACGGTCTGCCCTCCCATCCAGTTCATCGACAACCAACAACAGCCACTGGAGATTCACGCCATGATGCTTATCCGGCGCAGCACGCTCACCCTGGCCGGTGTGGCCAGCCTGACCCTGGGCGTCGCCCTCGCGGCCCAGGCCCAGTCCCCCGACCTCTCCGACCCGCCCGCCATCGACGGCGAGGTGGTCGGCGACCACGGCAGCCATACCCTCCGCATGGGCATCGGCCTGGCCGAGACCTCCCCGCAGTACCTCTCCAGCCAGTACTTCGGCGAGATCCTCAGCCAGCGCACCGAGGGCCGCATCACCGTCAACATCTTCCCCAACAGCCAGCTGGGTGACGACGTGCAGATGATGGAGATGCTGCAGACCGGCACCCTGGACCTGAGCTACCCCTCGAGCTCGCCGGCGGTGACCTACGTCCCGGAGCTGGCGGCCTTCGACCTGCCCTTCCTGCTGCCCACCCGCGAGGCCGCCGTCGCGGTGATGCAGAGCGACGTGGCCCAGTCCATGCTGGATGCCTTCGACGGCACCGGCATCAAGGCGCTGACCTTCTCCGAGAACGGCTATCGCCAGCTCTCCAACAGCGCCCGTCCGGTGGCCTCCCCGGAGGACGTGGCCGGCCTGGACGTGCGTGGCCTGACCGTGCGCACCATGGAGAACCCGGTGCACCTGGCGATCTGGCAGACGCTGGGCGCCAATCCCACGCCGATGGCCTTCGGCGAGCTGTTCTCGGCCATGGAGCAGGGCGTGGTCGACGGCCAGGAGAACCCCTGGAGCACCATCCTCACCTCCAACTTCCATGAGGTGCAGGACTACGGCTCCGAGACCCGCCACGTCTACACGCCGTTCATCATGATGATGTCCGAGCGCACCTGGGACCGCCTGGCGCCCGAGTACCAGGCACTGGTCCAGGAGGCCGCCCGCCAGTCCGCCGAGTACGAGATCCAGCTGGCCACCGAGTATGACGACTGGTCCCGCGATCAGCTCGAGGAGCGCGGCATGCAGATCACCCGTCTCGACGACGAGCAGATCGCTGCCTTCCAGGAAGCCGTGCAGCCGGTCTACGAGGAGTGGGCCCCGCGCATCGGCGAGGAGCTGATCGGTGACATCCAGGCGATCGTCGAGTCGGTGATGAACGACTGATCCGCGTCGATCTTCCCGGCCCGCCGCCCGGCGGGCCGGGAGCGAACTGACCGGCCGGGATCCCAGGCTCGACGCCTGTCCCGGCCCCCGGAGTAGCCCCATGCCTTCCCCTTCCTCACCGGCACCGCGCCCCCACGAGGCTCGCGATATCCAGGCGGCCATCGACGAGGCGGGTGCCTACCTCGACGATCCCAACCGGGCGCCGCTGGAGATCGACACCGAGACCCGCCGCGGGCCGGCGCTGTTCCGCTGGGTGACCCTGGCGATGGAGCAGCTGATCGCCGCCCTGCTGGTGGCGCTGATCGTGGCGGTCTCGGCCAACGTGGTCGGCCGTTCGCTGCTCAACCACTCGCTGCCCTGGGCCGACGAGCTGGCGCGCATGCTGTTCATCTGGCTGATCTTCATCGGTGCCGCGGCGGCCTTCGCCCGCTACGAGCACATCGCCGTCGACTTCCTGGTGCGCCGCCTGCGGCCGCGCGCCGCCCATGCCCTCTACCTGCTGCAGCACCTGATCATCGCCGGCCTGATGGGCGTGGTGCTGTGGGGCGGCTACGTGGTGATGTCCCGCTCCACCGGCCGCACGGCCCTGCTGGGCGTGCCGTGGAACCTGATCAACCTTTCACTGGTGCTCTGCGCCGCCTTCATCCTGGCCGTGGCGCTGTGGCGCGCCTGGCAGAGCCTGGCCCAGATCCGCCACCCGGCCTCGCCGGACCACCAAGGAGGTCGCTAGACCATGCTGTGGATCTTCCTGGGCATCCTGTTTGCCTCGCTGGCGCTCGGCCTGCCGATCGCCTTCGGCCTGGGCGTGGCCGCCGTGGTCATGGCCGTGCTCTCCGATATCCCGCTGTCGATCCTCATCGAGCAGTCGATCCGCGGCGTCAACAGCTTCCCGCTGCTGGCCATCCCGTTCTTCATCCTGGTGGGGGAGGTGATGAGCCACGGCGGTATCGCCCGCCGGCTGATGGACCTGGCCGGTGCCCTGGTGGGCTTCGTGCGCGGCGGCCTCGGCCAGGTGGCGATCACCGGCTCGATGTTCTTCGGCGGCATCAGCGGCTCCGCGGTGGCCGACACCGCGGCCACCGGCGCGATGATGATCCCCTCCATGAAGCAGCAGGGCTACACGGCGGCCAACGCCACCGCCATCAACACCGTCTCCTCGGTGATCGGCATCATCATCCCGCCGTCGATCCCGCTGATCCTGTTCGGCATCGTCACCGAGACCTCGATCAGTCGCCTGTTCATCGCCGGCATCGTCCCGGGGCTGCTGATCGGCGCCGGCTTGATGTTCACCACCTTCATCATCGCCACCGTCCAGCACGCCGGGCAGACCCGGAAATTTCGCCTCGATGTGCTCTGGCAGGCCTTCAAGGCCGCCTGGCTGGCCCTGGTGCTGCCGGTGATCGTCATCGGCGGGATCATCGGCGGGGTGTTCACCGCCACCGAGGCGGCCGTGGCCGCGCTGCTCTACTCGCTGTTCATCTCGCTGGTGGTCTATCGCGAGTTCCCGCTGCGGGCGCTGTGGGGGATGCTGATCCGCACCGCCCGGCTGACCGGCATGGTGCTGCTGCTGCTGGCCTTCGCCACGGTGATCGCCTGGTTCCTGACCATCAACATGGTGCCCCAGACCCTGGTGCGTCAGGTGCAGGCGATAACCCAGGAGCCCTTCCTGCTGCTGCTGATCGTCGCCGGCCTGCTGCTGCTGGTGGGCTTCGTGATGGACCTGACCCCGGCCATGGTGATCATGGCGCCGATGCTCACGCCGATCGTCACCTCGGTGGGGGTCGACCCGGTCTACTTCGGGGTGCTGATGGCGTTCATCCTCGGCATCGGCCTGCTGACGCCGCCGGTGGGCACCTGCCTGTACGTGGGCTGCGGCGTCGGGAAGGTCTCCATGGAGGCGCTGGTCCGGGCGATGCTGCCCTACTACGCGACGCTGCTGGTGGTGCTGGTGATCCTGATCGCCTTCCCGGGCATCGTCACCTGGCTACCCGATCTGGCCGCCGTGCGCGGCAACTGAACAAGGGGCGGGATGTGACGACGGCACAGCGTATCCTGGTGATGGGAGTGTCCGGCTCGGGCAAGTCCCATGTCGGCCGCCTGCTGGCGGCGCGGCTGGGGGCCGACTACATCGATGGCGATGACCACCATTCGGCGTCCAGCATCGACAAGATGGCTCGCGGTATCCCCCTCACCGATGCCGACCGCCAGGGCTGGCTCGAGACCCTGGCGGGCTGCTTCGCCGACTATCGCCGGCGCCAGGCCTCGGTGGTCATCGGCTGCTCGGCGCTCAAGCTTCGCTACCGGGATATCCTGCGCCAGGGTGACCCGGGGCTGGCCATCCTCTTCCTGAACGGCAGTCGCGAGCAGCTGCGCGAGCGGCTGGCGAGTCGGGAAGGGCACTTCTTCAAGGGCGACACCATGCTCGACAGCCAGCTCGCGACCCTGGAGCCCCCCGCTGCCGACGAGGCGCTGACGCTGGATGTCGGCCACTCGCCGGAGGCGCTGGTCGAGGCCTTCCTCCGTTGGCGAACGGCCGGGCGTGAGGCATGATGCCCGGTCCGATCACGCCCCCCTCGACACCAGCCAGGGACTGCGCTGCTCCGTGAAGAAACGACGCCCCACGCTCCAGGACATCGCCGACCGGGTCGGCGCCACCAAGATGACCGTCAGCCGCTGCCTGCGGGATCCTGCGACGGTCTCCGAGGCGCTGCGGGAGCGCATCTTCGCGGCGGCGGAGCAGGTCGGCTACATTCCCAACCGCGCGCCGGACCTGCTCTCCCGCTCCACCAGCCACTCCATCGGGGTGCTGGTCCCCTCGCTGACCAACCAGGTGTTCGCCGATGTGCTGGTCGGCATCGAGGCGATGACCGAGCCGGCCGGCTACCACCTGATGCTCTCCCACTATGGCTACAGCCGGGAACGCGAGGAGGGCAGCCTGGCCTCGCTGCTCTCCTACAACGTCGACGGGGTGATCCTCTCCGACAGCCACCACACCACGCGCAGCCGCCGGATGCTGGAGACCGCCGGCATTCCCACCGTGCAGATCATGGACTCGCTCACGCGTCCGCTGCACCAGGCGGTGGGCTACGACAACGTGGCCGCGGCCCGCGAGATGACCGAGACGATGATCCGCCGCGGCCGGCGCCGGATCCTCTACCTGGCGGTGCGCCTCGACGAGCGGACCCGGCAGCGCGAGCAGGGCTTTCGCCAGGCCATGGAGGCCCAAGGGCTGACCCCGCTGACCCTCCAGCGCACCCAGCGCTCCTCCTACAGCGTGGGGGCGGCACTGATGGCGGAGATCCTCACCGACTACCCCGAGTGCGATGGCATCTTCTGCACCAACGACGACGTGGCCGTGGGCGCCTACTTCGAGTGCCTGCGCCGCGGCGTGGCCGTGCCCGAGCGGGTCGCCATCGCCGGCTTCCACGGCCACGATGTCGGCCAGGTGATGGCGCCGCGGCTGGCCAGCGTGATCACCCCGCGGGAAGCGATCGGCCGGCGTGCCGCCGCCGAGCTGCTGGCGCGCATCCGCGGCGAGGCGCCCGGCGAGCGACGAATCGACCTCGGCTATCGCATCGAGGTCGGCGGCACACTCTGACCCCCTATGGGCCAGGTAGGCGCAGCCAATTAGCATCGGGCGCCTGACGCGGTACCCTATAGGCTGGGTCAATGGCGGGCATCCCTCCCGCCGCCACGCTCCCGTCCCGCCGGGGAGTCCGTACAAGGAGTGCCGAGTGTCGCTGTTTCGTCGAGTCGCCTGCCTGTCCATCCTGCTGGTCTCTCTGCTGCCGGTCTGTCTGCTGCTGGTCTCTCCGGTGCTGGCCGAGGAGGACCGCCGGCTGCAACTGGTCGCCACCACCGGCATGGTGGCCGATGTGCTGCGCGAGGTGGGGGGCGATCACGTCGAGGTGCGCGGCCTGATGGGGCCGGGGGTCGACCCCCATCTCTATCGCCAGACCCGCGGCGACATCACCGCCATGACCCGCGCCGACGCGGTGTTCTGGAACGGCCT
Source organism: Halomonas campaniensis (assembly GCF_014193375.1). Taxonomy (GTDB): domain Bacteria; phylum Pseudomonadota; class Gammaproteobacteria; order Pseudomonadales; family Halomonadaceae; genus Halomonas; species Halomonas campaniensis. The sequence continues at coordinate 222,095 of NZ_JACHZF010000001.1, read as the reverse complement.
CTACCTGGAGGTGCAGCTCGAATCCTTCCTCGCGCGCCTGGCCGAGCGCAGCCCGGTGATCGCGGTGGGGGAGGCGGTGCCCCGCGAGGCGCGCCTGGCCGACGAGGAGTATCCCGACCAGCCCGACCCCCACGTGTGGATGGACCCGAGCCGCTGGCGCTTCGCCGTGGAGGCCATCCGCGACGCGCTGAGCGAGCTGGCCCCCGAGCACGCCGAGGCCTTCGCCGCCCGCACCGATGCCTACCTGGAGGAGCTCGAGGCCCTCGATGCCTACGCCCGCGAGGTGCTCGAGAGCGTGCCGGAAGCGTCCCGGGTGCTGGTCACCGCCCATGACGCCTTCGGCTACTTCGGAGACGCCTACGGCTTCGAGGTGCTGGGCATCCAGGGCTTCTCCACCGAGAGCGAGGCGGGCCTGGCGCGTATCGAGTCGCTGGTGGGGCTGCTGGTGGAGCGGGAGATCGCTGCCCTGTTCATCGAGACCTCGGTCTCCGACCGCAACGTGCGGGCGCTGGTCGAGGGCGCCGAGGCGAGGGGGCACGAGGTGCGCATCGGCGGCGAGCTGTTCTCCGATGCCATGGGCCCGGCCGACAGCTACGAGGGCACCTGGCTGGGCATGCTCGACCACAACGTCACCCTGATCGCCCGCGCCCTGGGCGGCGAGGCCCCCGCGGGCGGCCGGCTCGGTCGCCTCACCCGTCTCGAGGAGCAGCCCTGATGCCCGATCCGCGCCTCGCCAGGGAGGTCATCGCCAGCCCGTTCGCCATCCAGGGGCTGACCGTCAGCTACGACCACCGCCCGGTGGTGCACTCCGTGGACTTCGTGGTGCCGCCCGGCAGCATGACTGCCATCGTCGGCCCCAACGGGGCGGGCAAGTCGAGCCTGCTCAAGGCGGCGCTGGGCATCACCCGCCGGCTCACCGGCGAGGTGCGCGTCTTCGGCCGGCCGATCGAGCAGATGTCGCGGCACGTGGCCTTCGTGCCCCAGCGCAACAGCGTCGACTGGGACTTTCCGGCCCGGGTGATCGACGTGGTGGCCATGGGGCTCTTCCGCGACCTGCGCTGGTGGCAGTTCAGCGGGCGGGACCACCGGCGCCGGGCCATGGAGAGCCTGGGGCGGGTCGGCATGGAGGCCTTCGCCGACCGACAGATCGGCCAGCTCTCCGGCGGCCAGCAGCAGCGGGTGTTCCTGGCCCGGGCGCTGGTCCAGGAGGCCGACCTGACCATCCTCGACGAACCCTTCGCCGGGGTGGATGCGGCCACCGAGACCGCCATCGTCGAGGTGCTCAAGTCTCTGCGCGACGAGGGACGCACGCTGCTCTGCGTGCACCATGACCTCTCCACGGTGCGCGACTACTTCGACCACGTGCTGCTGCTCAACGTCCGTCGCATCGCCGCGGGCCCGGTGGCGGAGGTGTTCGTCGAGCGCCACCTGCAGGCGACCTACGGCGGTCGCCTGAGCCCGGTGCAGCTGGCCCGGCTGGTCGGCTCCGCCGCCGAGGTCGGGGGGCGCTGATGGAGACCTGGTGGCATGCCCTGACCTTCAGCCTCGGCTACAACACCAGCGTGGTGACCCTCGGCTCGATGCTGCTGGCCGCCGCCGCCGGCATGGTTGGAACCTTCGTGCTGCTGCGCAAGCGGGCGCTGGTCAGCGATGCGATCAGCCACTCGACCCTGCCCGGTCTGGCGCTGGCCTTCATCCTCGTGGGCCTGGTCACCGGGGACGGCCGCCTGCTGCCGGCGCTGCTGCTCGGGGCCGCCGCCAGCGCGGCGCTGGGCCTCTGGGCCGTGCAGGCGATCAGCGCCCGCACCCGGCTCGGCGAGGACGCCGCCATCGGCGCGGTGCTCTCCACCTTCTTCGCCTTCGGGGTGGTGCTGATCACCGTCATCCAGTCCATGCGGGTGACCGGCCAGTCGGGCCTGACCGGCTACCTGGTGGGGGCCACGGCCGGGATGCTGGCCTCGGAGGCCCAGCTGATCGCGGCCTGTGCCCTGGGGCTGCTGGCCGCGGTGCTGGTCATGCGCCGCGACTTCCTGATGGTCTGCTTCGACGCCGACTTCGCCCGTACCCAGGGGGTGAACACCTGGCGGGTCGACCTGCTGCTGCTGATGCTGCTGATGGCGGTGGTGGTGGTGGGGATGAAGGTCACCGGGCTGATCCTGATCGTGGCCCTGACGATCATCCCGCCGGTGGCGGCCCGCTTCTGGACCGACCAGCCCATGGCCATGGTCGCCCTGGCGGCGCTGCTCGGGGCGCTGTCGGGCTATCTCGGGGTGACCCTCTCCAGCGTCAGCGAGGGGCTGCCCACCGGGCCGCTGATCGTGCTCTGCGCCTTTGGGCTGTTCCTGGCCTCCTTCCTGTTCTCGCCGCGCCGTGGCGTGCTGGCCTCGCTGCTCGCCTACCGGCGCTTCCGGCAGCGCGTCCACCTGCGCCAGGGGCTGCTGGCCCTGGGGCGCGACGAACCGATCTTCGACGGCCTGACGCTGTCGCTGCTGCGTCGCCGCGGCTACATCCGCCGCGACGGGGTGGCCACGCCGCCGGGCCAGGCCGCGGCGCGTGATGCCGAGCACGAGGAGCGGCTCTGGGCGCTCTACCGTGAACGCTACCCCGACGATGCCCTGCATCGCGAGCATGCCGGGCTCACGCCCATCGCCCAGGTGCTCTCGGCGGACGCGATCATGGCACTGGAGGCGCAGCTGATGGGCCTCCGGGAGATGCGTCCATGAGCGATTTCATGATGTTCAGCCTGGTGCCCCTGACCGTGGCGGTGATCATCTCGATGACCTGTGCGCTGCTCGGCAACTTCCTGGTGCTGCGCCGCCAGAGCCTGATCGGCGACGCCATCAGCCACGTGGCGCTGCCCGGCATCGTGGTCAGCTTCGTACTCACCGGCACGCTCGCCTCCACGGCGATGATGCTCGGCGCCGGGGTCTCGGCGCTGGTCACGGTGGTGATGATCGAGCTGATCCGCCGGCTCGGGCGGGTGGAGGCCAGCGCCGCCATGGGCGTGGTGTTCACCAGCCTGTTCGCCCTGGGGGTGCTGCTGCTGGAGTGGCACGGCGCCAGCGGGGTGCACCTGGACGTGGAACATGCCCTCTACGGCAACCTGGAGAGCCTGATCTGGTTCGACGGCACCGGGCCCGCGGCGCTCGTCGACCCGGTGGCCCTGGCCGACCTGCCCCCCCAGCTGGGGCGCGCCGCCTGGGTGGGCCTGCTGGTGGTGGCCTTCCTGGTGGTCTTCCGCCGTCACCTGGTGCTCGGCAGCTTCGATCCCGACTTCGCCGCCAGCGTGAGGGCGCATCCGGCCCTGGTCGACCTGCTGTTGGTGACCCTGGTCGCCATCGCCGCCATCGCCGCCTTCGAGGCGGTGGGGTCGATCATCGTCATCGCCATGTTCATCTGCCCCGCCGCTGCGGCGCGGCTGATGACCAACCGGCTCGGCCGACAGATCGCCTGGAGCCAGCTCTTCGCGGTGGTCTCGGCGGTGCTGGGCTACCTGCTGGCCGGCCATGGGCTCGGCTGGCTCGGCTTCGGCTTCGATGTCTCGGTGAGTGCCGCCGGGATGATCGCCACCGTGGCGGGCCTGATCCTGCTGGCGGCCTGCCTGGCCGGCCCCCGGCGTCAGCGCACCGGCGCCGCCACGGGCACCTAGCGCCGAGCACCTAGATCAGGGCGATGCCCACTACCGCCAGGCTCGCGCCCGCCAGCAGGAAGGCGAATAGCGTCAGCAGCCCGTCCCGCGCCATCAGCCCCAGCCCGAACAGCGTCAGCGTCAGCCCCGCGACGTTGGCGGAGAAGGGCACCAGCTCCATGGGCGGCATGCTCACCGCCACCAGCAGGCAGGCCAGGGCGCTGGCCTGGGTCCCCCTTCGGCCGGTCAGGAAGGCCAGCCGCTGATGGAGCAGGCGGTCCACCCCCCTGGCCGGGCGATGCAGGTAGCCGAGCCCCTTGTGCAGTGCCGTGCGCGAGACCCAGCGACGGCGCAGCCAGCCCGGGAGCCAGAAGGTACGGCGCCCCATCAGCAGCTGGACGCTCACCAGCAGCGTGAAGCAGGCCATCAGCAGGGGTACCCCGGGGATCCCGCTGATCACCGGCATCAGGGTGACCACGCCGGCCAGCAGCAGCAGCGGGCCGAAGGAGCGCCGGCCGATCGCCTCCAGGATCTCCTCGAAGCGAACCCTTCCCGAGGGCGCCTCGATCGCCTCGAGGATCGCCAGCAGTGTCTCGAGGTCGCGCGGAGGGCGCGCTTCACCGTGGGGGTCGCGTCCCTGCGGGGTGGCTGACATCCGGGCTCCTGGTCAGGGGTGAAGGCGGGGAGAGTGGGTGCTCGGCAGGGGCGGCGGCCCGTCCCGTGCGCCCGTCGCGGGCGTTGCATCCCGCCGTGAGGTGTACTTGGATAGGAGTCGACACCGACATGCTGCCGATGGCGGCATGCCGGGGCAACCCCTTTCCCCCCATGGCCCGGCTGCGCGGGGCCCCTTCGATGGCTGCCCAGAGACATGAAGACACTCGCCGCATGGATCCTGCTGGCACTGGCACTGGCCTCCCCCCTGAGCCTCGCGCAGATCGAGGAGGACGACGGGCGGTTCTGGTTTACCACGGATGAACTGAACGCCGGGCTCGGTCAGGCTCCCGACGAGGTCCGGCGGGTGACGCCGCGCGAGGCGGTACGCAGCTTCATGGCCCTGACGGAGGAGGGCGAGTTCGCGAAGGCGGCGCACCTGCTCAACCTCTCGGACCTGACCCCCGAGGAGCAGGCCGAGCGGGGAGGCGAGCTGGCCAGGCAGCTGAGCGAGGTGCTTCGGCGTGGCGAGTGGCTCAACGTCTCCAACCTGCCTGCCCGACGGGATGCGCTGGTCGAGGATGCCACCGGACAGCACCCTCGGGCGGGCCAGCCGCGGCGCAATCTCCCCCTGGTGTCCCTGGACGCCAGGGGGGAGACCTACGACATCCGGCTGGGTCGCTACCGGGTCGGGGAAGACGAGGCGGTCTGGCTGATCACCCCGGAATCCATCTCGGCGGTGGGCCTGCTCTACGAGGAGTACGGTCCCTCCTGGCTGGAGCAGCATATCCCGGATCGCTTCAACACGACCTACGGCATGCTCAAGCTCTGGGAGTGGGTCGCCATCCCGCTCTTCCTGGTGGTGATCGGGCTGCTGGGCTGGGGCGTCTTCGTCATGGTGGGCGTGGTGTCGCGCTGGCTGCCGGGAGGCATGCCCCGCAGCTTCACCGCCAACGTCCGGGTCCCGCTGGCCTTCATCGCCATGTCGCTGATGGCCCAGATCCTGCTGGACTATGTGGTCTCCTTCTCGGGGGCGGCCACGGCCAGCTTCCGCGTGCTGCTGATCGTCATCCTGGCCTGGGGCCTGGGGCTGGTGGCCCTGCGCCTGGTGGACACCTTCCTGCTGCGGATGACCCGGCGCCTGGTGGGCGAGATCGACGACTCCAAGCACCGCGACGAGCGCAAGCTGCTCACGTCGCTGTATGCCCTGCGGCGCGGCATCATCCTGGTGACGGTGATCGCCGTGACGGTCTATATCCTGGCCCAGATCGAGCTCTTCGGGACCCTGGGCCTGTCGCTGCTGGCCTCGGCCAGTGTCCTGACGGTGCTGGTGGGCATCGCCGGCCAGGCGGTCCTGGGCAATATCCTCTCCTCCTTCCAGGTGTCGCTGGCCAAGCCCGTGCGGATCGGCGATCTCGTGGTGTTCGAGGACGAGTGGTGCTACGTGGAGGGCATCTTCTATACCTTCATCCGGCTGCGCACCTGGGACGAGCGGCGTGTGATCGTGCCGGTCAGGTACTTCGTCTCCCAGCCCTTCCAGAACCTCTCGGCCAAGGAGGCCAAGCAGTACCGCAGGCTGGTGCTCCACCTGCACCTGAGCGCCGACATCGGCTGCCTGCGAGAGCGGTTCCAGGCCTTCGCCCGGGAAGACGAGGGGGTCATCGAGCATGACCAGCTGGCCTGTTTCGTGACCGGCCAGACCGAGACCTCCCTGGAGGTCTCCTTCTACCTGATGGGCTCGGAACCCATCTGCGCCTGGGAGGCGGAGGCCCGTATCCGCGAGAAGCTGGTCGCCTACATCCGCGACCACCACCCGGAGTGGTGGCCCAGGGAGGTGGTGGTCCTCAGCCACCACGACGTGGCCAGGGGCGCGCGACCCGCCGCCCGCACCGTGACCCGCCCGGCCAGGGTGGAAGACATCACCGACAGGGAGCCATGAGCCCGGCACGCCCCGGGGGCCTGCCGCCCGCCTCCCAGGAGGTCGGCGGCAACCGCTTTCCGCGGGCATGACGGACGCCTTGACAGCGCCCGGTCGCGTCCTATCTTGAGAGTAGACCGGTCGGTCTAGTGGAGGGCGAATGACGACGACCACGCGGGATCGCCTGCTCGAGGCGGGGCTTGCCCTGCTGCTGCGGCACGGCTACCACGACCTGGGCATCCAGGCACTGCTCAAGCAGACCCACACCCCGAAGGGGTCCTTCTATCACTCCTTCGCCAGCAAGGAGGACTTCGCCCTGCAGGTCATCGACCGCTACATGGAGGAGGTGCATCGGGGGCTCGATGCCTCGCTGGGGGACCTGTCGCTGACCCCGCTGGAGCGGGCGCGCCGCTTCTTCGAGCTGACCCGGGAGAAGTACCGCCAGGATGGCTACCTGGGCTGCATGCTGGGCGGCCTGGGGCAGGAGCTCTCCGGCGTGAGTGACACCTTCGCGGCCAGGATCGAGTCCTGCTTCGGCGAGGTGACCCGTCGGCTCGCCACCTGCCTGGAGGAGGCGCAGCAGCAGGGCGAACTGCCCCGCGACGCCGACCCCCGGGCATTGGCCAACCTGCTGCTCAACTGCTGGGAAGGCGCTGCCCTGCGCAGCCGCCTGTCACGGGATCCGGCACCCCTCGATCGGATGCTGGACTTCTACTTCTCGGCGGCGACCCGCGCTTCGTGACGAAGCGACCCCGGGTTGCCAGGGAGCTGGCCGCACTGAGGCGGCCTGTGGAGCGAGAGTGCCCCGGCGTGGCCGGTGCCGTGATCGCTCACGACATCTCGCCACGCGGGCAACCCAATCCTGCGCTGGTGGAGGTGCAACATGAACACGACAACGACAACCGCAACACCCACGGCGGGCTACCACCTGGACGGCACCATGCTGGAGATCTGCTCCTGTGCGGTCTCCTGCCCCTGCTTCATCGGGGAGGATCCGGACGGGGGCGAGTGCTTCGGGCTGATCGCCTTCCACCTGGAGAGGGGGGCGGCTCGGGGCGTCGATGTCTCCGGCCTGACCCTGGTGAACGTCGCCCATATCCCGGGCAACGCCCTGGCCGGCGGCTGGCGCTCGGTGCTGCTGATCGACAGTCGCGCCGAGGATGAGCAGGTCGAGGCCCTGCTGGATGCCTTCGGTGGCAAGCTCGGCGGGCCGCTGGCCGACCTGGCAAGCCTGGTCGGCGAACTGGTCGCCGTCGAGCGCGTGCCGATCATCCACGAGGCCCGCGAGGCCGAGGGGCGGCTGGAGGCCGAGGGGATGCTCGAGGCGTCCTTCGCCCCCATCCGAGTCTCGCCGGACGGCACCGCCGCGACGCTGCACGACAGCGCCTTCACCACGGTGAAGGGGGCGCCGGCCTATCTCGGCAAGTCGCGGCGCTATCGGGTGACCCTGCCGCAGCACGGCATGGAGTGGTCCTTCGACGGGCACAACACCATCCAGACCCGCTGGATGATGGAGCATCGGCCGTGAGCGCCGTCACCGCCGCGCGCCCCGCCTGGGGGCGCGCACCGCTGCTCGCCGGGGTCATCCTGGCGGCCTGGTTGCTGGCCATCGCCGCCGAGCTGACCGGCCAGGTGCAGTGGGTGCACCACCATCGGCTGGTGGCGGACGGCATGGCGCTGTGGGCCAGCCTGGCGCTCTTCCTGGTGGCCTGGCAGGTGCACATCGCGGCGATGATGCTGCCCACGACGCTGCCCATGGTCGGGCTCTATCGCCAGGTGGCGGTGGGGCAGCCCCATCCGCGCCTGGCCCGGGCCAGCTTCCTTTCCGGCTACCTGGTGGTGTGGACCGCCTTCGGCCTGGCGGCGCTGCTCGCCATGGCGCTGCTGGAGGGGCTCGGGGCCCACTGGCCCTGGCTTCACCCGCGGCCCGAGTGGCTGGCCGGTGGCGTGCTGGTACTCGCCGGCGCCTTCCAGTTCTCGGCCCTCAAGGCGCGCTGCCTGGACAAGTGCCGGGCGCCCCGCGCCTTCCTGCTCAACCATTATCGGCGGGGCGTGGCCGGCGGCTTCGACCTGGGGCTGCGCCACGGGGCCTTCTGCCTCGGCTGCTGCTGGGCGCTGATGCTGGTGATGTTCGTGGTGGGGATCGCCAACCTGGCCTGGATGGCGCCGCTCGCGGCGCTGATGCTCTACGAGAAGGTCGGGCGCCACGGCGCTCGCCTGGTGCGCCCGGTCGGGGCGGCGCTGATCCTGCTGGGGCTGCTGGTGATGGTGGGTCCGGCGGGCTGGCCGGACCCCATGGTCCCCCATGCCCTGCAGTGAGGGGCGGGCCCAGGCTCAGGAGCGCTCCGGATCCGCCTCCGAGGCCGGCGTGGCGTCCCGGCTCTCGGCGGGGCGTCGCGCCATCACGGTGATCTCGACCCGGGCACCGCCGTAGATGCGCGGCGACTGGGTGCAGGTGCGTGCCGGGTAGCGGCAGGCATCGAAGAACTCGGCGTAGGCCGCATCCATCTTGCGAATCTCGTCGAGGTCGGTGATATGCACGTCGACCCGCACCACATCGGTCATGTCGCAGCCGGCGGAAACCAGCATGCGCTGGATGCGACGCATCACCAGGCGGGTCTCCTCCGCGGTGTTGCCGATGACCGTCTCGCCGCCCTGGATGTCCACGGCGGTGAGCCCCGACAGGAAGACGTAGTCGTCGTCGATCACCATGTGGCTGCCCGGGAAGAGCGGGGCGGGCAGGGTGGGGTCGTTGCGGAACCTGAGCATGGGGCCCCCTGAGGCGGAAGGGTGATGTCGTCACTATAGCCGCTCATCGCCCCGGCCTGTGGCAGGAAGCGCTTCCCTCGCCGACTATCCTGTAGGGGTGCTCAGGCGGCAGTGATTCCCCATGGACATGGACCACGAGATCGGGCGGCTCTACCGGCAGCACTCTCCCAGGGTGCTGGCCACCCTGATCCGGCTGACCGGTGACTTCGATCTCGCCGAGGAGGCGATGCAGGAGGCCTTCGCCAGTGCGATGCAGCAGTGGCCCGGGGAGGGCGTGCCCGAGCACCCGGTCGCCTGGCTGGTCCGCGTCGGCCAGCGCCGCGGCATCGACCAGATCCGGCGGCACCAGGTGGCCCGCCGCCACGCCCGTCAGCAGGCCCCCCTGGAGGACGAGGCCCTGCCGCTCGGGCTCGATACCCTCGAGTCCCTCGATGCCGTGACGATCCAGGACGACATGCTGCGCCTGCTCTTCACCTGCTGCCACCCGGCGCTGGCCATGGCGGACCGGGTGGCGCTCACCCTGCGCGAGATGTGCGGCCTGACCACCGAGCAGGTGGCGGCTGCCCTGCTGGCCAGGCCCGCCACCCTGGCCCAGCGCATCGTGCGGGCCAAGCGCCGCCTGCGCGAGCTGGGCCTGCCCTACGAGGTGCCCCAGTCCGCCGCCCTGCCGGAGCGCCTGGCCGGCGTGCTGCGGGTGCTCTACCTGGTGTTCAACGAGGGCTACTCGCGCAGCGACGGTGAGGCGCTGCTCGACGTCAGCCTGGCCGAGGAGGCGATACGCACCGCCCGCGCGCTGGTCGAGCTGCTGCCCCGGGGCGAGGCCTTCGGCCTGCTGGCGCTGATGCTGCTGCACGATGCCCGCCGGGCCGCCCGCCAGGGCGACGATGGCGAACTGATCCCCCTGGAGGCCCAGGATCGGCGGCGCTGGGACCGGGAGCGCATCGACCAGGGCCTGGCCTGCCTGGCCCGGGCGCTGGAACTCACCCCCACCGGCCCCTACACCCTGCAGGCCTCCATCGCCGCGGTGCACGCCGAGGCGCCCCGGGCGGAGGCCACCGACTGGTCGCGCATCGTCCGGCTCTACGCGGCGCTCCAGCGCCGCCAGCCCTCGCCGGTGGTGGCCCTCAACCACGCCGTGGCGGTGGCCATGCGCGATACCCCGGAGGCGGGCCTGCGCCAGCTGGCGACGCTGGGGAATGACGCCGCCCTGGCCGACTATCACCTCTTCCATGCCGCCCGGGCCGACCTGCTGCGCCGCGCCGGCCGGCGAGACGAGGCGCGCCTCGCCTACCGGCGAGCCCTCGCGCTGTGTGGCCAGGGCGCCGAGCGGCGCTACCTCGAACGCCGCCTGGCCGAGCTTGAGCGCTGACGCGGCGCGGATGCAAAAAACGCCTGGCGGCTGTCGATTTCCGTCGAGCCGGCACGACTCGAAGGGGTAAGCCAAACGGAGGAAGATGGAATGCGTTACATGCTGATGCGCAAGGCCGATGCCCGGACCGAATCGGACCCGCAGCCCGACCCGCGCGTGATGGCCGCCATGGCCGACTACAACGAACGGATGCTCAGGGCCGGGGTGATGGTCTCCGGCGATGGGCTGAGACCGAGCCGGGAGGGCTGCCGCCTGGTCTTTCGTGACGGCGAGTCCCGGGTGGTCGCCGGCCCCTTCACGCCCAGCGAGGAGCTGCTGGCCGGCTACAGCGTGCTCGAGGTCGACTCCCTGGAGGAGGCGATCCGCTGGGCACGGCAGTGGCCCCCCGAGGACAGCGGGGGCAGCGTGACCCTCGAGCTGCGCCGCTACTACACCTTCGAGGATGTCGCGCCGAGCGCCGGCCTCGAGCAGCATCGCCGCCATGCGCGGCTGCCCGACGAACTCAACCTGCACCTGACCTTTCCCGGCACCTGCCGGGAGGCGATGGGCTTCTACGCCGACCTCACCGGCGGGCATCTGGAGGCGCTGATCCCCTACGGCGAGACGCCGGCCGCGGAGGAGGTCCCGGCGGACTGGCACGACCGCATCATCCACGCCTCGCTCAACCTGCGCGGCCGCCGGCTGATGGGGGCGGACATGCAGGGGGAGTGCTACCGGGCTCCCCAGGGCGCCCGGGTGCATCTGGAATACGAGGACGAGGCCCAGGCCGCCGAGGTGTTCCGGCGGCTCGCCGAGGGCGGGGAGGTAACCATGCCCCTCGCCGAGACCTTCTGGGCGCGGCGCTTCGGCATGTGCACCGACCGCTTCGGGGTGCCCTGGATGATCGCCTGCCGGACCGGCCGCTGCCCGGGGCAGGAGACGGGAGGTGCACCATGAAGTACGCCGCGCTGGTCTACTACCAGGAGAGCCTGATCGCCGCCATGACCGACCAGGAGTGGCACGACCTCAACCAGGAGTGCGTGGCCGGGGTGGAGCGGCTCACCGAGCAGGGCCATTTCCTCGGCGGCCAGGCCCTGCAGCCGGTGGAGAGCGCGGTCAGCGTGCGGCTGCGCGACGGCGAGCCGCTGGTCACCGATGGCCCCTTCGCCGAGACCAAGGAGCAGCTGGCCGGCTTCTACCTGCTCGAGGCCCGCGACCTCAACGAGGCGCTGCGTCTCGCCGGCCGAATTCCGCCGGCGCGCTTCGGCACCGTCGAGGTGCGGCCGATCCGCGAGCTTCCACCCCGTGACCCGGCGCCCGAGGCGGCCCCGTCGCGGCCCCCGACCGGAGGAGAGATCCCATGAACTATATCGATGGCTTCGTTGCCGCGGTGCCCACCGCCAACCGCGAGGCATACATCCAGCATGCCCGAGACGCCGCGGTGGTGTTCAAGGAGCATGGGGCGCTGCGCATGGTGGAGTGCTGGGGGGATGACGTGCCCGAAGGCAAGCTCACCTCCTTTCCGCTGGCCGTGCAGTGCCGGCCGGACGAGACGGTGATCTTCTCCTGGCTGGTCTGGCCATCCCGCGAGGTGCGCGACCAGGCGATGGCGAAGGTCATGGTGGACCCGCGCCTGCAGCCGGACGTCAATCCCATGCCCTTTGACGGCAAGCGGCTGATCTACGGCGGCTTCGAGGTGGTGGTGGACGAGTAGGGGGCGGCGACGCCCCCTGCCATGGGCCGATTGGCCGGGGGCGGCCGGCATGGTATTGCTGGGGGCGACCCTCATCACCACAAGGACCCTCGTGATGATCCAGCCCCCCGACTTCCCGCCGGCCAACCCGGCCCCGGCCCGCTCATGACCGCGATCCGTCCTGCCGCGACTCTCGCCCTGGTCCGCGACAGCGACCGGGGTCTCGAGGTCCTGCTGCTGCAGCGCACCTGGCGGGCTGCCTTCCTGCCCGGCTACTTCGTCTTTCCCGGCGGCGCCGTGGACCCCCGGGACCCCGATGTGCGAGCCTGCGCCTGCGGCCGCGATGATGCCGCCATCAGCCAGACCCTGAGCCTCGACGAGGGCGGGGTCGACTACATGATCGCCGCCCTGCGCGAGTGCCTGGAAGAGGCGGGCCTGCTGCTGGCCGTGGACGGCCAGGGGCAGCCGCTGCCGGGTGGGCACCCGATCCTGACCGAGGGGCGCGAGGCGCTGCGGCGCGAGGAGGTCGGCTTCCGCGAGCTGTGCGAGCGCCACGGCCTGGCGCTGCCGCTGGACCGGCTGGCCTACCTGGGGCGCTGGGTCACCCCCCGGGGCGCCCCTCGGCGCTTCGATACGCGTTTCTTCGTGGCCCTGGCGCCGCCGGGGCAGCAGGCCAGCCACGACGGCAGCGAGACCATCGCCCACGCCTGGCTGACCCCCGCCGAGGCCCTGGAGGCCCATCGCCATGGCCGGCTCTCGCTGGGCTATCCCACCCTGCGCACCCTGCGGCTGCTGGCCGACTTCACCACCGGCGAGGCGCTGCTGCGCCATGCCCATGCCAACCCGCCGACGCCGCGCCCCAGCCGACCCTGGCCGGCGCGCAAGGCGGGCGGCGCCTGGCAGGTGGAGCCGGATTCGCCGGCCTACGCCGAAGTGTGCCGCCTGGACCCGCACCGCCGGGGCACCGCCAGCGCGGAGATCGTCCCGGGGCGGGCGGTCGAGCTGGCGCCGGGGGTGACCCGGGTGACTGCCCCCAACCCGGGGGTGATGACCGGCCCCGGCACCAACAGCTACCTGCTGGGTGATGGCCGGGATCACCTGGTGATCGACCCGGGCCCGGAAAATCCCGACCACCTGGAGCGGCTGCTGGCGCTGGCCGGCGGGCGGCTCTCCCGGGTGCTGGTGACCCACACCCATATCGACCACTCGCCGGGGGCCGCCTGGCTCAAGGCGCGCACCGGTGCCCGGCTGGTGGGGCTGCCGCCGCCGGCCGGGGCCAGCCAGGACGCCACCTTCGCGCCCGACCTCCGGCCCCGTCACGGTGATCGCCTCGAGACGCCCGCGGGGCCGCTGCGGGTGCTGCACACCCCGGGGCACGCCTCCAACCACCTCTGCTACCTGCTGGAGCCGGCGCGGCTGCTGTTCTCGGGCGACCAGGTGATGCAGGGCTCCACGGTGGTGATCAATCCGCCGGATGGCGACATGGCCGCCTACCTGGCGTCGCTGCATGCCCTGGGGGAGGTATCCTTCGACGTCATCGCGCCGGGCCACGGCTTCCTGATCGGCGAGGCCCACGCCGCCCTGGACTTCCTGATCACCCACCGCCTGGCCCGGGAGCACAAGGTGCGCCGGGCCCTGGCCCGCCACGGGCCGGCTAGCCTCGAGGCGCTGACCCGCCATGCCTACGATGACGTGCCGGAGGCGCGGCTCGGGGTAGCGGCCCGCTCGGCGCTGGCCCACCTGCTCAAGCTGGAGGGGGAGGGGCGCGCCGAGCAGCGCTCGGGAGAGTGGGTCTCCCGGGAGGGGTGAGCCGGGCCTACGCCCAGCGCTCGTCGGCGGTAAAGGCCACGGTGAACCAGCGCCGTGCCGGCGGGATGGAGAGCCCGGCGCTGATCTCTTCGCGGATCTCATCGAGCACGGCGATGCCCTGGCCCTGCCCGAACTCGGGCGTGGTGACGATGTGGATCTCGATGAAGTGGCCGCGGCCGGCCTTGGCCACGTGGCTGTAGTAGTTGAGCAGCCCCTCGCGGGCCATTACCGGTACCATGGCGGCATGCACCTCCCGGTCGACCGCGCTGGGGGCGATCAGGAACACCTCCTTCATGGCGCGCCTGACGATGCCGATCGGCACCGGCATGAAGCAGAGCGTGAGCAGCATCAGCAGCAGCGAATCCACGTAGGGGATGAGGTGGGCATGGGCCGTGCCCTCCAGTCCCAGGGCGATCGCGAAGGCGGCCAGCAGCGCGGTGGTGATCAGCGCGGCCATCAGCCAGCCCTGCATGTCGATGCGCACGAACTCGGAGTCGGCCCGCCGGTTGATGCGCTTCTGGTAGGCCACCATGGCGAAGCAGACGATGGCCACCACCCCCGCGTAGACGATGGCGAGGTCGAAATCGAGCACGCGCCCGCCCTCCATCAGCCCCTGCACGGCGTTGAGGAAGGCGTAGAAGCAGAGCAGCATCAGGATGCTGCCGTTGAGGGCGGCGACCAGCGGCTCCAGGTGCCAGTAGCCGTGCTGGAAGCGCTCGCTGGCCTCGCGCACGGCGAGTCGGGCCACCAGCAGCGCCAGGCCCGACATGGCCGCATCGATGGTGGAGAAGACGCCGTCGAAGAGGATCGACTGGGACCCGGACAGCAGGCCGAAGGTGACCCCCAGGCTCGAGACGATGAGGGTCACGACGATGGAGAGCTTGAGGGCGCGCTGCTCGAGGGTGGCCTGCATGACGGGTCTCTGAGACGGAACCCCCCCATTCTAGTCGAGCCGCCAGGACCGGGCGAGGGGACCTCGCCCGGTCCTGGCGGGATGATGCACGAGGGGAGGGCAGGCTCAGGGCCGGCAGACGAAGTAGTCGTTCTGGATGTCGTGCTCGAGCTGCTGCACCCGGATGTCGCGGAAGCCCGCCTCCTCCAGGTAGGAGAGCGCCCGCTCGCGGCCCCACATGGTGCCGAGCCCCTCGCCGCCCTGGGCCAGCGACACCGTCATGCAGTGGCTCACCGAGACCGCGTAGAGCATCGCGCCCAGCGGGTGCTCCCGGTCCAGGTGGTGGTGGCTCGAGGCGTGGATGTCCTGCACCAGGTAGATGCCATCCGGCGTCAGGCTGCGGTGGATGCCCTTGAGCAGCCGGCGCGGCTGGCCCTGGTCGTGGATGCCGTCGAAGGTGGTGACCAGCTCGAAGGCGCCGGGCTCGGCGGTGGCGTCGAAGTCGCTCAGGTCGCGGACCTCGAAGCCGAGGTTGTCGAGCCCCGCCGCCGCGGCCTGTTCACGCCCCCAGTCGATCGCCTCCGCCGAGAGGTCGTAGCCGACGAAGCGGCTCGCCGGGTAGCGCTCGGCCATGGCCAGCAGCGCCCGGCCGCGCCCGCAGGCACAGTCCAGCACGCGGATGCCGGCCTCGAGCCGCTCGGGGAGCTCCGGGGCCAGGGGCAGGATGGCGTCGAACAGCGCCGGCAGCACGGTCTGGCCGCTGTCGCTGGCCATCACCTCCTGGAAGCGCGGATAGCGCGAGTAGGGGACGCCGCCGCCCTCGCGGAAGCAGCGCACCACGTCGTCCTCGACGCCGCCCAGCATCGAGATGAACTGGGCATAGACCGCCAGGTTGGCGGGGCCGGCATCGGTGAGCAGCTCGGCGTGCTCGGCCGGTAGCCAGTAGGTGCCGGCCGCCGGGTCGGTCTCGATGACCCGCCCGGCCACCATGCCGCCGAGCCACTCGCGCACGTAGCGCTCGTGAAGGCCGGTCCGATTGGCCAGCGCCTGCGGGGTAACCGGCCCGGCGCCGGCCAGGGCCTCGAACAGGCCGGTGCGATGGCCGAGGGAGGTGAGCAGCAGCACCCCGCCCTCGTTGAGTGCCGAAACCAGGCGCGACTCGAAGTCGTCGGTGCTAGCCTTGTGGGCATGGGCTATGGCGATGTCACACATGATCGGGTCCTCTTGTCGTTGTGGGGAGTGACGCGACCAGCTTAGGGCCGCGGCATCGCCGACACGCAGGCGCTTCGCGCCGCAACCGGGGGTTTCCTGCCATGAGCGAACCCGCCGCCACCATCGCGCTGCTGGCGGTGCCCGAGACCACCGCCTCCACCCTCTACGGCATGTTCGACCTGTTCGGCGCCGCCGGCCGCGACTGGGAGCTGCTGGTGCACGGCCGCCACTGCCCCTCGCTGCTGCACCCCTGCATCGTCTCCCGGGACGGGCGGGGCTTTCGCACCGCCAACGGTGCCTGGATCCAGCCCGATGCCGCCCTGGACGCGATCCCCGAGCCCCTGGCCATCTGCATCCCCGACCTGCTGGTGGCCCCCGAGGAGCCCCTGGCCGGGCGCTATGCGGCCGAGGTCGCCTGGCTGCGCGCGGCCCGCGCCCGTGACGTGATGGTCGCCGCGGCCTGCACCGGCGCGTTGCTGCTGGCCGAGGCGGGGCTACTCGAGGGGCAGGCCGCCACCACCCACTGGGCCTACTGCGACGTGCTGGCGCGACGCTACCCCGGCGTGGAGGTACATGCCCACCGCGCGCTGGTGGTGAGCGGGGAGGGGGAGCGGCTGATCATGGCCGGCGGCGGCACCACCTGGATGGACCTGGCGCTGTTCCTGGTGGCGCGCCTGGTGGGGGTCGACGAGGCGATGCACCTGGCGCGGGTCTACCTGATCGACTGGCACGGCGAGGGGCAGCAGCCCTATGCCGCCCTGGCCAGCGCGCGCCAGGCGGAGGATGCGGTGATCGCCCGCTGCCAGGTGTGGGTGGCGCAGCACTACGACACCCACTCCCCGGTGGCCGGCATGGTGGAGCAGAGCGGCCTGACCGACCGCTCCTTCAAGCGCCGCTTCCGGCAGGCCACCGGCATGACGCCCATGGAGTACGTGCACACCCTGCGCCTGGAGGAGGCCAAGCAGATGCTGGAGAGCGGCGAGGCGCCCATCGACGAGGTGGCCGAGCAGGTCGGCTACGCCGACCCCAGCTTCTTCCGCGCCCTGTTCCGCCGCCGCGTCGGCCTGACCCCCAGCCACTACCGCCGGCGCTTTCGCGGCATGCGGCTGCGGCTTGAGTGAGCCGCGGGGCGGGGCCGAGGCGGGCCCGGGATGGCGAGGCCGGCGCGCTGCGTTTACCCAGCGCCCGCGTCGCCACTGGCGGGGGCTGCCTCCCTCTTCCAGACTGACCTCGATGCCACCTTCCCACGGATTCAGGAGCCTGCCATGAGCCAGCCGGTCATCGCCGACAACAAGCCCAAGAAGGTCACCCTGGAGCAGGGCAAGGAGTACGCCTTCTGCCGCTGCGGCCGCTCCAGGGACCAGCCCTTCTGCGACGGCTCGCACAAGGGCACCGGCTTCACGCCGCAGATGTTCACCGCCGACAAGGACGGCGAGGCCTACCTCTGCCAGTGCAAGCAGACCGGTGACGCCCCCTACTGCGACGGCACCCACAAGCAGTTTGCCAGCGACCAGGTGGGCCAGGAGGCGCCGGCGCCCGAGGACGAGGGCGGCAAGGACCGGGCCCCGAAGGCCGAGGCCACCGAGGAGGAGCCCACCGTCGAGTTCATCCACCAGCTGGCCCGGGAGGGGCTCAACGGCGTGGGCCACCACGGTCCCGTCGCCGCCATGGGCGTGCCGCGCCACAGCCTGCCGGCCTGGGACGACCTGCAGCTGATGGTGGCACAGCTGGCCACCCAGCCGCTGCTCGACGATGCCGAGGTGGCCACCCGCCTGGTGGTGGGCCCGGAGGCGAAGAAGCCGCTGACCCTGGAGATGCCGCTGCTGGTCTCCGACATGAGCTTCGGCGCGCTCTCCGAGGAGGCCAAGGTGGCGCTCGCCCGCGGCGCCGAGCGCGCCGGCACCGGGATCTGCTCCGGCGAGGGCGGCATGCTGCCCGAGGAGCAGGCCGAGAACTCCCGCTACTTCTACGAGCTGGCCAGCGCCCGGTTCGGCTTTGAAGAGCGCCTGCTCGAGAAGGTACAGGCCTTCCACTTCAAGGGCGGCCAGGGGGCCAAGACCGGCACCGGGGGCCACCTGCCGGGCAACAAGGTGACCGGCAAGATCGCCGAGGTGCGCGGCCTCGAGGAGGGCCAGCCCGCCGTCTCGCCGGCCACCTTCGAGGACCTGCACAGCGTGGCGGACTTCCGCCACTTCGCCGATCGCGTGCGCGAGGTCACCGGCGGCATTCCCGTGGGCTTCAAGCTCAGCGCCAACCATATCGAGCGCGACATCCAGTTCGCCCTGGACGCCGGCGCCGACTACCTGATCCTCGACGGCCGCGGCGGCGGCACCGGCGCGGCCCCCACCATGTTCCGCGACCATATCAGCGTGCCCACCATTCCCGCCCTGGCCCGGGCACGGCGCTACCTGGACGCCCAGGGCGCCAGCGGCCGGGTGACCCTGATCGTCACCGGCGGCCTGCGCCTGCCCATCGACTTCGTCAAGGCCATGGCGCTGGGCGCCGACGGCGTGGCCATCGCCAACAGCGCCATGCAGTCCATCGGCTGCGTGGCGGCGCGCATCTGCCACACCAACAACTGTCCGGCGGGGATCGCCACCCAGCGCGGCGACCTGCGCCAGCGCCTCGACGTCGAGAAGTCCGCCGCCCAGCTCGAGCGCTTCCTGCGCGCCTCGACGTCGCTGATGCAGGTGATGGCCCGCGCCTGCGGCCACGACAGCCTGGCCGGCCTCAATCCCGACGACCTGGCCACCTGGAAGCGCGAAATGGCGATGCTCAGCGGCGTGCGCTACGCGGGGGTGATGGACCCTGGGCAATGAGCCGCGAGTAGGCGGCCATCGGCGTCATTTCTGCACTGCGCTCTCGGCCGGGGCGATGATGCCCTGCTCTCGCGCCAGGGCGTAGGCGGCGCGAGGGCCGCTCCACAGCGTGGGCAGCAGGATCAGCGAGACCGGGATCGCGGTGATCACGATGAACTGCTGCAGCGCGCCGATCTGTCCCGCGCCCATGTAGAGCAGGATGCCCGCCATCAGCGCCATGGCGATGCCCCAGAAGGCACGCACCAGGCGGTTGGGTGCGTCGTGACCGGTGCACACCACGGCGATGGCGTAGCTCATGGAATCGCCGGTGGTGGCCACGAAGATGCTGGTCAGCAGCAGGATCGCCAGCGCCATCACGGGCCCGCCCGGCAGCGCCTGGGCCACGGTCAGTGTCGCCACGTCGAACTGGAAGTTGTTCAGCGCATCACTGAGGTCGATCGCGCCGGTCAGCTGGTAGTGGATGCCGGAGCCGCCCAGCAGGGTGAACCAGATGGCGGTGGCCACCGGGGCCATCACCGCCACGGCCAGGATCATCTCGCGGATGGTGCGGCCCCGCGAGATGCGTGCCACGAAGATCGCCATCAGCGGCGCGTAGCCGATGAACCAGGCGAAGAAGAACACCGTCCACCACTGCATCCACCAGGCCGGGGCGGTCTCGGCGCTCATGGTGGCCATGGTGAAGAACGACGACAGGTATTCGCCGAAGCCCTGGCTGAAGGCGTTGACCAGGAACAGGGTGGGGCCGGCGAGCAGGATCACCGCGGCGATGGCCAGCGCCAGGAAGACGTTGAAGCGCGACAGGACCTGGATACCCTTGTGGATGCCGGTCATCGCCGAGGTGACGTAGACCCCCGCCAGCAGCACCAGGATGCCGAGCTGGGTGCCGTAGCCCTGGCCGACGCCGAACAGCTCGTGCAGGCCGAAGCTCACCTGGGTGGCGAGGAAGCCGATGGGGCCGACGGTGCCGGCGACCACCGCGATCACGCAGCAGGCGTCCACCACGCTGCCCAGCACGCCCTTCATGACGCGCTCGCCGAACACCGGATAGAGCAGGGTGCGCGGCTGCAAGGGCTGCCCCTTCACGTAGTGGGCATGGGCCAGCACGATGGCGGAGAGCGAGCCCAGCACCGCCCAGGCCAGAAAGCCCCAGTGCATGAACGACTGGGCCAGCGCACCGGCCACGGCCTCGGCGGTGCCCGCCTCGGTGTCGAAGGCCGGCGGGGTCACCACGAAGTGATAGACCGGCTCGCCCGCGGCGAAGAAGACGCCGCCCCCGGCCAGCAGGGTGCACATGATCATCGACAGCCACTTGAAGGTGCCGATCTGCGGGCTCTCCAGGTTGCCGACCCGGGCGCCGGCCGCCGGCGAGATGGCCACGCCGATGGCGACCAGGAAGGTCAGCAGCAGCAGGAGCTGGAAGTAGGTGCCCAGCGTGGCCGCCGTCCAGGCGAAGCCGGCGCTGATGCTGTCGGCGACCAGGTCGATGTCGAAGAGCGACAGGCCGACGAAGGCGACGATGAAGCCGACCGTGAGCAGCAGCACGATGGGGTCGCCGAGGCGTGACAGTGCCGAGGCCCCGGCGGAGGAGGGGGAGGTCTGGGAAGACATGGGGATGCCCTAGTTGCGAAGGGTGTAGGCGCCGATGAGGCATGGCGCCGACTAGAGCGATGGCATTCTAACAACCTTAGACCTAAGTCTAAAGCGGGGCGTAAGGCCCTCTTCGAGCGCAGTGCCAGGCTGATGCCTGACGCTCCCCAGGCCGCAACGAGGTGGTGACCTGGCGGCTTGCCGCACTCGATTCGATCGAGGCGGCCCGTCCCTCCTTCGTGAAGGTCCATGCCGACCCGCTGGCACATCGTGCCGCGGCAGACGCGGACCGTCAGCGATGATAGCGGCGGTCGCCCTGATGTGGCTTCAGCGATATCCCCGTGCCCTTGCACGTGGCATTGATCAGCGAGTGCCGCTCTTGCAGGGCCTTCCCTGCGGAGAAAAGCCGTGGTTTTCCACGGCTTGTTTCCGCTCGGGGGTGATGGAAAGGCCCCGCTGACTTCAGCTCACTCGTGCCCCTCTCGCGGTGGCTGAGGGGCTAGATCTTTCCCATCAACAACAGGACGAGCAGGATGATCAGCACCAGGCCTAGACCCCCGCTGGGGCCATATCCCCACCCCCGGCTGTGTGGCCAGGCAGGTATCACACCGATCAGGAGCAGAATTACAACGATCAGAAGAATTGTTCCGATTGACATGTCATGTCTCCCAGCGACGAGTCTCGAAGCAGTCCGGACCTTGTGCCGGCATACCAGCATGCATCGTCCACACTGATGCCCCTCGTCCCCATTCGAAAACGGCCATTACGCATCGGACCGTGATCCCTGATTGTTCGAAGCCAGGGGCCAGGTCCTTCATTGACAGTAGACCATGAGAAGGTCGCCGTCCCTGTGACTTCACCCTCATCGTGCGCCTTCGCCCTCTTCGCAGCGGGGCGGCACGCGTCGATCGAAAGTCCCTGATACTCCACGCATTAGCGGCATAAGATAGTCAGAGTGAGGCAAGTCATTTCATTGGGGATAAGGAGGATGATACTCAGAAGATGGCACGAGACTTTCTGCCCGAGACTCCGGTATCGATCCGGCCGGAAGGTGCCTCGGGACCTCGCCACGACGGGGGGAAACGGGACTATCATGGATGGGCCTCCCCCTGGCGAAGGGGCCCTTGCCAGTACTGCTACCTGACGCCTGCATCCGGCCATGTCGAGCAGCTGACGACCTGAGACGTCATCATGAAAACACTCATCTTCAGGTATTGGGATCGTACCCGTTCCAGCCTCTGGTTCATCCCCACCCTCATGGCCATCGTCGCGGTGTTGCTGGCCTTCTGCAGCGTCGCCCTGGACAGGGCGGTAACGAACTGGCTGTGGCATGCCTGGGACTGGACGTTCACCGGCGGCGCGGAGGGGGCCAGTGCCGTGCTTGGGGTCATCGCCGGCTCCATGATCACCATTGCCGGGGTGGTGTTCTCCATGACGCTGGTGGCCCTGTCGCTGGTCACCTCACAGCTGGGCCCCCGCCTGCTGCGCAACTTCCTGCGCGACACCACGACCCAGGTCGTGCTGGGCACCTTCGTCGCCACCTTTCTTTACTGCCTGCTGGTCCTGCTGACCATCCGGCGAGAGGAAGAAGTGGCCTTCGTGCCTAACGTGTCGGTGGCCCTCGGTGTCTTCCTTGCCGTCGCTAGCGTGGGCGTGTTGATCTACTTCATCCATCACGTGTCCGTATCGATGCAGGCCAACGAGATCGTGGCGCGCGTCAGCAAGGAGCTGATTGCCGCGACCGGCCGCCTGTTTCCGGAACATATCGGACAGGGAGCGCCCGAGGAGTCGAGGGCGCCACCCGAGGCGGAATTCCTCGACGCCTTTGAGCGGCAGTCGCGCTCGATTCCCGCGAATGCGGACGGCTATCTCCAGTTCATCGACACCGAGGCCCTGCTGGCCCTGGCAGTGCAGCAGGATGTGGTGATCCGGCTGGAGCGAATCCCCGGCCACTACGTCGTCGCCGGTTGTCCGCTGATGCGGGTCTGGCCCGGCGAGCGGGTGGCGGACATTCCCGTGGCACGGGCCAACGCCGCTTTCGCCCTGGGGAACCAGCGCGCCTCGGGCCAGGACATCGAGTTTGCAGTGACCCAGCTCGTGGAGATCGCCCTGCGGGCCCTGTCGACCGGGGTCAACGACCCCTTCACGGCCATCACCTGCATCGACCACCTGGCGTCAGCATTGAGTCGGTTGGCGATCCGCCAGAAGCCGTCGCCCTATCGGCATGACAGTCAGGGGCGGCTGAGGGTGATTGCCCTGGCGGCGACGTTTCCCGAGGTCACCGGTGTGGCGTTCAACCAGATCAGGCAGCAGGCTCGCTCCAATGCTGCGGTGACGATACGCCTGCTGGAAACGATAGCGGTGGTCGCTCGATTCACGCATCGTCCCGAGGATCGAGCGGCCCTGCTGCTGCATGCCGATATGATCGTTCGAGGGGCCCGCGAGGGACTGCTGGAAACCGAGGACCTCCGGGTGGCGGAAGAACGCTACCGGACGGCGATGCAGCTGTGCAGTGGAACCGGGGATGTCTCCCCAGACCCGTCAGGGCACACCGAGCCACGCCACCTCTAGCCGAAACGCCCCGGCGGTCCTGTCGGCGGCAGCTCACCCAATGGCTGGGCGGTGTCGCGGATGCGCTCGATCACCGTGCTGCGCACCGTCAGTGTCTGGTTGATGACGCCGCTACGATGGCGGCGATACCCAGAATCAGGGCTGGGAGGGCTTTCACGACGGTTCATTCAGAAGCTCCTCTTCGGCCTCCTTCCCTCCGGTGCCCCACGCCAAGACCAACTGCAACAGGCCTGGCGAGCGGTGTGTCTTCCTGTCACTCTCTTCGTCAGCTGCCAAGGGGATGCTTCCCATGAGACACCTCGAGACACACAGAACGCACCGGGTAGGCTGGCTGCGCGCGGCCGTGCTTGGCGCCAATGACGGCATCGTCTCCACTGCCAGCCTGGTGCTGGGCGTTGCCGCTGCCGGGGCCGATGTCCGGGGCATCCTGGTGGCGGGCGTGGCCGGCCTCGTGGCCGGCGCCATGTCGATGGCCGCTGGCGAGTACGTGTCGGTCAGCTCTCAGTCCGATACCGAGCGCGCCGACCTTGCGAGGGAGCGTGATGAGCTGGCATCCAGCCCCGAACAGGAACGGGCGGAGCTGACGGCGATCTACGTCCAGCGCGGGCTGGACCCGGCATTGGCGAGCACCGTGGCTAGCCAATTGATGCAGCATGATGCCCTGGGCGCCCACGCACGGGATGAGCTGGGCATCTCCGAAACTCTTACGGCGCGTCCCGTCCAGGCCGCTCTGGCTTCTGCCGGCACCTTCTCCCTCGGCGCAGTGCTGCCGTTGTTGGTCGTCGTGCTGTTTCCGGGTTCCATGCTCATGTGGGCGGTCTCGGGCAGTTCCCTGGTGTTTCTAGCGTTGCTGGGTTCCCTGTCAGCCCAGGCCGGCGGTGCCCCTCGGATCGCAGCCGCCTCCCGCGTCACCTTCTGGGGCGCCTTGGCAATGGCGCTGACCGCCGGCGTAGGGGCGCTCTTCGGGGTGGCAGGGTGATCGGTCATGGCTACCGCTGAACACCCCGAGGCCATTCCCCCTGTGCAGGCCGCCCCGCGCTGACCACCGTCAGGTAGGGCTTCCCCCCTTGCGTCGTCCTCCCGACTGGCGAGGAGCCGCCGGCGGATTACGCTGAAGGGAAACAGGGCCTCGGTGTTCCCCCGGGGGGGGGGCGCCGAGCCAGGGGGAAGAACATGCGCGAGCTGATCCTTACTGCCTCCGATCCATGGAGTGGCAACGAGGCTGTGGCATGACAACAAGCATCGGGCTGATGGTGATGGTGGCGCTGCTGGTGGGAGCCGGGGTGGTTCTGTTGCGGGGGCCTCGGCAGAAGGGAGCGTTCGGCCTGGCGCGCCTGTTGGCGCTGGTGCTGGCCGGGCTGGTGGTCCTCTTCCTGGTGTGGATGGTCATGATGGTGCTGTGGGTAGGCCCGCATATGCGGGCGATGTGATGTTGTAACCGCTGACGAACCCCTATTTCTCTCTCGGAGAGTGCATGAACATCGATGTCCAGATAGTCAACGCCTTCATCGACGGCAGCCAGGGCGGCAATCCGGCCGGTGTCGTGGTCGATGCCAATGCGCTGACCGCCGCACAGAAGCTCAAGGTGGCTCGGCAGGTTGGCCTGTCCGAGACCGCCTTCGTCTCGGCGTCGGATACGGCAACCATCAGGCTCGAATTCTTCACGCCAACCCGGCAGATCGCCCATTGCGGTCACGCGACGGTCGCCACGTTCTCCCTGTTGCGACAGCTCGGGATCATCGACGATGGCCGCCATTCCAAGGAAACGGTGGATGGCAACCGGGATATCCTCGTCGCGGATGGCATGGCCTTCATGGAGCAGCGCGCCCCGACCTTCACCTCCATCGAGATGGCGTCCGAGCTGGGCGGCAGGATCCTGGCATCCCTGGGCCTGGGGAATGGCGAGTCGCTGGGCGTCGGCGCGCCCTGCGTGGTGAACACGGGCAACGCCTTCCTTCTCGTTCCCCTGCCCGACGAGAGGGCGGTCGCCGAACTGAGCCCACGCCTTCCCCTGGTCGAGTCGATCAGCGATGAGCTGGACCTCATCGGCTACTACGTCTTCTCGACGGATACCCGGGTGAAGGGCCGCCATGCCGGGGCACGCATGTTCGCTCCCCGGTTCGGCATAGCGGAGGAGGCGGCGACCGGCATGGCGGCGGGCCCCCTGGCCTGTTATCTCCACGACCGTCTCGGGGTGGCGGAGCGGGAGATGCTGATCGAGCAGGGCTGGCTGATGCAGCCCCCGTCACCCAGCGTCATCAGGGTCGAGCTCGAGCTTGCCGACGGGAAGATCTCCCGCCTGATGGCCGGAGGCTATGCCCGCGTCATGTCTTCCTTGAGCGTCGAGCTCTAGTCAGGCGTGCCTCACGGCGTCGCGAGCCACGCCACCTCCAGCCGGAAGGGCCCCGCCTGGCGGTCGACGATCATCAGGCCCACCTGTTCGATGGCCGCAGGGCCGATAGGCGGCATGCCCTCCAGCAGTCGGCCGCGAAATACCGCCTCGAAGTCGTGCCAGGAGAACTCGACGCGCTGCCACTCGCCGGCGGACGGCTGGAAGCTTGACCGGTAGGCGGCGCCCTGTGGCAACTGGTCGGTGTAGAGACGCAGCTGGTAGGCGCGCCCATCGCCGCGCACATGGAGCGTAATGCCCGCCTCGAGGCCGAGGTCGAAGGCCTCGGGGTCGCGGCGCACCGAGGCGAAGCCGCCGTTGTTGGCCAGCGACGTCTCGCCGCTGAAGATGCCGATACCATCCTCCACGGTCAGGCCGCCTCGGGAGACGCCGCCCATCACGCCGTCGTTGATGGCGCGCCAGCGGCTGGCCTCGTTCGGGTCCCGAAAGTCGATCAAATAGGTCATGGGCGCTCCCTGTCGCATCTCGTCTGCCCTCGTGTCGCGTTCGACCTGTGCCGTCACGATAGTCTGCCGTTCGCGGGCGTGACCATCGGCGACCGCCATGCCAATCACGGCCGCGACGCCGGCAGCGGCGATGATTCGGAAGGTCCGTTGCCATTGCCTCATGACGTCTCCTCGACGTGTCCCTGTCCAGCATGCCGGTCATGGGGCGTGCTGTCTTCCCGGCTGGCGCCGGCCGCATCCTGGGCGATACTCAGTGACGGCAACGGCTAGCCATCGCGAGGGCGCCATGAACTACGACGAGGCAGTGAAGCACACCTGGGCGCCGGAAGCGGCGGCGCCGCAGGGCGAGGCCGAGCGGATGCGGGCGCTGATCCGCTACGCGACGCTCGCCCCCTCGGGGCACAATACCCAGTGCTGGCGGTTCCGGGTGGAGGCGGGCGCCATCTGCATCCTGCCCGACCTGACACGGCGCACGCCGGTGGTCGACCCGGACGACCATCACCTCTATGTCTCGCTGGGCTGCGCCACCGAGAACCTCTGCCTGGCCGCCCGGGCGATGGGCCTCGCCGCCGAGGCGGAATTCCGGCCCGAGGGCGACGGCGAGATCCGGGTGGCCCTCACGCCCGGCGAGGCCGAGGCGTCGCCGCTGTTCGAGGCCATCGTCGCGCGCCAGTGCACCCGCGGCGACTATGACGGCACGCCGCTTGCCGCCGGCGAGCTGGCGCTGCTGCAGGCGGCTGGCAGCGGGAAGGGTGTCTCGCTGGTGCTGCTCACCGAACGCGACGCCATCGAACGGGCGCTGGGGTTCATCCTCGAGGCCAATGCCCGGCAGCTGCAGACCCCCGCCTTCCGTCGGGAGCTGGCGGCGTGGATCCGCTTCAACGACGCCGAGGCCGTGGAGCAGGGCGATGGCCTGAGCGGCCGGGCCACCGGCAACCCCCAGGCGTCGCGCTGGCTCGGCAAGCTGCTGATGCGCGCCATGCTGCGGCCGAAGGCGGAGAATGCCAGGGTGGCCCACCAGGTGCGCAGCTCAGCCGGGCTGGCGGTGTTCGTCTCGGCGAAGGATGACCGGGCGCACTGGGTGGAGGCCGGCCGCTGCTACCAGCGCTTCGCCCTGCAGGCCACGGCGCTGGGTATCCGCAACGCCTTCGTCAACCAGCCGGTGGAGGAGGCGAGCGTGCGCCCCGCGTTCGCCCGGGCGCTGGGGCTGGCCGAAGGCCGCCCCGACCTGGTGGTGCGCTTCGGCCGGGGCCCGGCCATGCCCCGCTCGCTGCGCCGGCCGGTGGAGCGCGTGATGGAGCAGGGGGAGGCATGATGTGCCAGCGAGCCCTCCTTCCCTTCCTGCATGGCACTCCACCCCTAGCTTCCTAAGGAAGTCGCCGATGAAGCGCTTAGTCATTGTTGCCTGGTATCCGGTGATTGTCGCCGTCGTTATCCCATCGGGCTGTACGCCACACGGCGCCTATTCCTCCAGCCTGATCCGGCGCAGCGTGTAGTCGCCCCCCTGGTTGGCCAGCACGAAGCCCTGGAAGGGGTCGCGCAGGCCATTGTCACGCACGCTCAGCAGCCGCTGGTCATCCACGCGAACCTGCATCTGTCCGTCCTCGTCACGGGTCCAGACGATGCGGTGGAACCGGCCGTCCTCGAGGTCGAGGCTGCCTTCGTGGCGGGCGACCACCTCGGCGCTGCCGGAAACCAGCCGGACCAGGCTGAGCCCCGGGCGCGAGCCGGGCGTGTAGACCAGGCGATAGCCGGTGCCGCTGGGTCGGTTACCCTGGAAGACCCCGAGTTCCAGGCTGCCGGTCCGCTGCCGGGAAGCGACGGCAAGCTCCATCCTGAAGGCGTTGGCGACGGGGGCATTGACGAAGATGCGTGCCGGTTCCACGGGGATCGACACCTCTTCGCCTTGCCGGATAGTGCCCGTCTGCTCGAGGATCAGCGAGAGCATCGCCAGGCCGATCTCCTCCGGTCGCTCGGCGCTGAGCCCGCGTGATTCGCGAGCGGTCGTCCGCCTCGTCTCCACGATGCTCCGCAAGCCGTTCTCATCCACCGCGAAGTCGCCGCTGAGCACCGTCCAGGGCGGATTGCGACGGTAATCACCGTCGCTGAAGTCGTCCTGCAGGGCGACCCGGGACTCGGCGGCGGGTGGCGGTTCCGCGGATGCCGCCGCTGCCTGTCTCTCCGTCTCGCGCAGGCGTCGCAACAGGTCGGCCGTTGCGAGTCCGTCCTGGGCCATATCCCTGTCGGCCTGATACTCGCGTATCGCGCTGCGGGTGCGGCGTCCCATGGCGCCATCCACCGGGCCGGCGTCATAGCCGAGCCGATTAAGCTCGCGCTGTATCTCGGCAATGCCCTGACGATCCGACAGGGTCTCGATATCGGGCCGCGCTCGCTCGGTTGCCTGTGAGGAAGCGTCCTCTTCCGGTCGCCAGCCGCGTGCGGCCTGCTGCGCCTCGGCGACCTGTCCGGCCGTCATGCGCTGGGCCAGTGAATCGCGTGCCTCGGCGGCATGGCGGTGGCCGCGGGCCGCGGCCAGGTTGTACCACTTGTGGGCCTCCACGAAATCCTGCGCGGTCCCGCTGCCGGCCTCATGCAGGCGGCCCAGCATGTACTGGGCATCAGCATCGCCGCGTCTGGCCGCTGCGCCGAACTCCTGCAGGGCCTGGCGGTACTCCTGCCGCTCGTAGTAGCGCATGCCGTCGGCATAATCGGCGCTGGCCAATCCGACGGAACCGATGAGGATAAGACTGAGTGCGAGTCCCTTGATGATCACGGTCGTGCCTCCAGTGAGCGGGCTTGTCATCCGTACCCTCAGGGTAGGCAAGATAGCCGGAAGGGGCGCGGCCGGTACCATTTTGTAACCCTGCCATGACGCCCGGCGGGAAAAGCTGGATAATGGCGGGTTTTCCGCCCCCGCTGCCACGCCAACTCCCCCGGTGCCCCATGGAAATCAAGGTCAACTATCTCGACAACCTCCGCCTGGAGGCCAAGTTCGACGACTTCACGGTCATCTCCGACCAGCCCATCCGCTACAAGGGTGACGGCTCGGCGCCGGGCCCCTTCGACTACTTCCTGGCGTCGTCGGCGATGTGCGCGGCCTACTTCGTCAAGGTCTACTGCAACGCCCGGGACATCCCCACCGAGAACATCCGGCTGTCGCAGAACAACATCGTCGACCCGGAGAACCGCTACAAGCAGATCTTCAAGATCCAGGTGGAGCTGCCCGAGGACATCTCCGAGAAGGACCGCCAGGGCATCCTGCGCTCCATCGACCGCTGCACCGTGAAGAAGGTGGTGCAGGAAGGCCCCGAGTTCGATGTCGAGGTGGTGGAGAACATCGACGAGGACGCCCAGGCGCTGCTGATGGGCGTGCCCAAGGGGGCGGAGGGCGCCGAGCAGGGCACCTGGATCGAGGGCAAGGACCTGCCGCTGGAGCAGACCATCGCCAACATGTCGGCGATGCTGGCCGAGCTCGGCATGAAGATCGAGATCGCCTCCTGGCGCAACATCGTGCCCCACGTCTGGTCGCTGCATATCCGCGACGCCGCCTCGCCGATGTGCTTCACCAACGGCAAGGGCGCCACCAAGGAGAGCGCGCTGTGCTCGGCGCTGGGCGAGTTCATCGAGCGCCTGAGCTGCAACTTCTTCTACAACGACCAGTTCTTCGGCGAAGCGATCGCGGCCAGCGAGTTCGTCCACTACCCCGACGAGAAGTGGTTCCCGCCGGGGCCGGGCGACGAGCTCCCAGTGGAGATCCTCGACGACCACTGTCGGGCCATCTATGACCCGGACGGCGAGCTGTGCGGCTCGCACCTGATCGACACCAACTCCGGCCGGGTCGACCGCGGCATCGTCTCGCTGCCCTTCGTGCGCCAGTCCGACGGCGAGACGGTCTACTTCCCGTCGAACCTGATCGAGAACCTCTACCTCAGCAACGGCATGAGCGCCGGCAACACCCTGGCCGAGGCCCAGGTGCAGTGCCTCTCGGAGATCTTCGAGCGGGCCGTGAAGCGCCAGATCCTCGAGGAAGAGATCGCGCTGCCCGACGTGCCGGCCGAGGTGCTTGCGCGCTACCCCGAGATCGTCGAGGGCATCGAGGCGCTGGAGGCCCAGGGCTTCCCGGTGCTGGTCAAGGATGCCTCGCTCGGCGGCCAGTTCCCGGTGATGTGCGTCACCCTCATGAACCCCCGGACCGGCGGCGTGTTCGCCTCCTTCGGCGCCCACCCGAGCTTCCACGTGGCGCTGGAGCGCTCCCTCACCGAGCTGCTGCAGGGGCGCAGCTTCGAGGGCCTGAACGACTTCCCGCCGCCCACCTTCAACTCCCAGGCGGTAGCCGAGCCCAACAACTTCGTCGAGCACTTCATCGACTCCTCGGGGCTGGTCTCCTGGCGCTTCTTCAGCAGCCGGGCGGACGTCGCGTTCAGCGAGTGGGACTTCTCCGGCAGCGGTTCCAACAGCACCGCCGAGGAGGCCGCGGCGCTGTTCGGCATCCTCGAGGAGATGGGGCTGGAGGCCTACATGGCCATCCATGAGGACCTGGGCGCGCCGGTGTGCCGCATCCTGGTGCCGGGCTACTCCGAGGTCTACCCGGTGGAGGACCTGGTGTGGGACAACACCAACATGGCGCTGGACTACCGGGAGGCGATCCTCGACCTGCACCGCCTGGACGACGAGGCCCTGGCCGGCCTGCTGGAGCGCCTGGAGGAGAGCCAGCTCGACGAGCAGATGGACATCATCACCCTGATCGGCATCGAGTTCGACGAGAACACCGTGTGGGGCCAGCTGACCATCCTCGAGCTGAAGCTGCTGATCAACCTGGCGCTTGCCCAGCACGAGGAGGCCCTGGAGCGGGTCGAGATGTTCCTGCAGTTCAACGACAACACCGTGGAGCGCAACCTCTTCTACCGCGCGGTTCAGGCGGTGCTGGAGATCGTGCTGGACGACGAGCTGGAACTCGACGATTTCCGCTACAACCTCGGCCGCATGTTCGGCGAGGCGACTCTCGAGGCGGTGATCGGCTCGGTGCAGGGCACGGTGCGCTTCCACGGCCTGACTCCCACCAGCATGGCCCTGGAGGGGCTGGAGAAGCACCAGCGACTGATCGAGAGCTACCGGAAGCTGCACGCGGCACGCGCCGCCCGGGCCGGCATGCGCGCCCCGGCCTGAGCGACGGCGGCGTCGTGCCGCCCCCCGGGCATCGCCCGACATGACAAGGCCCCCGAACCAGGCGACTGGTTCGGGGGCCTTGCGTTGCGGGCGCGGCTCATCCGGCGTGCCCCCATGACCTACCTCATGGTGACGCGCCGGAAAAGCGCACTACGCTTTCCTGAGAAGCGCCGTGCTGGTCCCAGAGGCGGCGATCCGAGGAGGTGACCGATGCGCCCGAGCCCGACCCTGCCCGATTACGCCGCCGCGCGCGCCTCGTTCAGCTGGCGCGACGCCCGGACCTGGCTTCCCGCCATGCCTGGCGGCGGCATCAACATCGCCCACGCGGCCCTGGACCGCCATCTCGAAACCCCCACCGCCGAGCAGGCGGCGATCCGCTTCCTGCCCCGCGAGGGCGCTGCCGTCGACATCAGCTACCGCGAGCTCACCGAGCGGGCCAACCGCTTCGCCAACCTGCTGGCATCGCTGGGGCTCGAGCCCGGCGACGGCGTCTACTGCCTGGCCCATCGCACCCCCGACCTCTACGCCGCCGCCCTGGGCACGCTGAAGCACGGCGGCGTCTTCACGCCGCTATTCTCCGCCTTCGGGCCGGAGCCGATCCGCTCGCGGGTGGAGATCGGCGCGCCCGTGGCCATCGTCACCACCGAGCGCCTCTACCGTCGCAAGCTGGCCGGCTGGCTCCACCGGATGCCCTCGGTGAAGCAGGTGCTGCTGATCGGCGAGGTGGAGGAGGCCCCGCCGGGCACCCTGGCGGTGGAGCCGGCCCTCGCGGCGCAGTCGCCGGACTACCCGACCCGCCCCATGGCCGCGGAGGACTCGGCGCTCTTGCACTTCACCAGCGGCACCACGGGGCGCCCCAAGGGCGCCATCCATGTCCACGAGGCGGTGGTGGCCCATCACATCACCGGCCACTACGCCCTGGACCTGCACCCGGGGGACATCTACTGGTGCACCGCCGACCCCGGCTGGGTCACCGGTACCTCCTACGGCATCATCGCGCCGTTCACCAACGGCGTGACCCTGGTGGTGGACGAGGAGGAGTTCGACGCCGAGCGCTGGTACCGCATCCTCCAGGACCAGCAGGTGGCGGTGTGGTACACCGCGCCCACCGCCATCCGCATGCTGATGAAGGTCGGGCCGGAGCTGGCACGCCGGCACGACCTCTCGAGCCTGCGCTTCCTGGCCAGCGTGGGCGAGCCGCTCAATCCGGAAGCCGTCCACTGGGGGCGGGAGACCCTGGGGCTGCCGTTCCACGACAACTGGTGGCAGACCGAGACCGGCGGGATCATGATCGCCAATTTCGCCAGCATGCCCATCAAGCCCGGCTCCATGGGGCGGCCCGTGCCGGGAATCGAGGCGGGCGTGGCGCGGCACACCGGCAGCGGCATCGAACTGATCGAGGACCCGGACGAGACCGGCGAGCTGGTGCTCAAGGCCCCCTGGCCCTCGATGTTTCGCGGCTACCTCCACGAGGAGGCGCGCTACCGCCAGTGCTTCGCCGGGACCTGGTACCTCACCGGCGACCTGGCCCGCCGCGACGCCGAGGGCTATTTCTGGTTCATCGGCCGCGCCGACGACGTGATCAAGTCCGCCGGGCACCTGATCGGCCCCTTCGAGGTGGAGAGCGTGCTGATGGAGCATCCGGCGGTGGCCGAGGCGGGGGTGATCGGCATTCCCGACGAGATCGCCGGCGAGACGGTCAAGGCCTTCGTGTCGCTCAAGCCGGGCCATGCGCCCGACGAGGCGCTGCGCAGGGAGATCCTCGGGCTGGCGCGCCAGCGCCTCGGGCCGGCCGTGGCACCCCGCCAGGTGGAGTTCCGTGAGCGCCTGCCCAGCACCCGCAGCGGCAAGATCATGCGCCGCCTCCTGCGCGCCCGGGAACTGGGGTTGCCGGAAGGCGACACCTCGACGCTGGAAGGAGGCTGGGAATGAGCACGCCATCGACCGACAAGCCGCGCCTCTCCCGGGCGCACCTGCTCGACCTGCTGCGCCAGATGCTGCGCATCCGCCGCTTCGAGGAGCGCTGCGTGGAGCTCTACACCCAGGAGAAGATCCGCGGCTTCCTGCACGTCTACATCGGCGAGGAGGCCGTGGGCACCGGGGTGATGCACGGGCTCGCCCCCGACGACGCCGTGGTCTCCACCTACCGGGAGCATGGCCACGCGCTGCTCAACCGCATTCCCATGGAGCGGGTGATGGCCGAGATGTACGGCAAGCAGGCCGGCTGCAGCATGGGCCGGGGCGGTTCCATGCACCTCTTCGACGCCAGCGCGCGCTTCTTCGGCGGCAACGCCATCGTCGGCGGCGGTCTGCCGCTGGCCGTGGGCCTGGCCCTGGCGGACAGGCTCGCCGGGCGAAACCGTGTCACCGTCTGCTTCTTCGGCGACGGCGCCGCCGCCGAGGGCAGCTTCCACGAGAGCCTCAACCTGGCGGCCCTGTGGCAGCTGCCGGTGCTCTTCGTCTGCGAGAACAACCTCTACGCCATGGGCACGGCGCTGCGCTACGCCCACGCCCAGACCGAGCTCCATCGCAAGGCCGAGGCGCTGGGGGTGCCCGCCGAGAGCGTCGACGGCATGGATATCGCCCGGGTGGAGGCGGCCAGCGCACGGCTGCTGGCGGCGCTGCGCTCAGGCGAGGGGCCGCGCTTCCTGGAGTGCCTCACCTACCGCTTCCGTGCCCATTCGATGTTCGACCCGGAGCTCTATCGCGACAAGGCCGAGGTGGAGGAGTGGAAGGCCCGCGACCCGATCCTGCGCCTGTCGCAGTGGATGGAGCAGTCGGGGATTCTCCACGCGGGCGAACGGGAGGCGCTGGAGGCCGAGATCGCCGCGGAGGTGGAAGGGGCCGTGGCCTTCGCCGAGGCCGCCGAGTGGGAGCCCGAGGCCAGCCGCTTCGCGCATGTCCTGCGTGAGGCGAGCGAGGCGCCGATGGCACCGCCCGCCGCCGAGCCCGAGCCGGTGACGCTGAGCTTTCGCGAGGCCTTCCGTCTCGGCCTGATCGAGGCCCTGGAGCACGACGAGCGCGTCTTCATGATGGGCGAGGACATCGGCCACTACGGCGGCTGCTATGCGGTCAGCCACGGCCTGCTCGAGCGCTTCGGGCCGGAGCGTATCCGCGACACGCCGCTTGCCGAGAATGGATTCACCGGCGCCGGCATCGGCGCGGCGCTGGGCGGGGCGCGTCCCATCGTCGAGATAATGACGGTCAACTTCAGCCTGCTGGCCATGGACCAGATCGTGAACACCGCGGCGACCCTGCTGCACATGTCCGGCGGCGAGTTCGCCGTGCCCCTGGTGATCCGCATGGCCACCGGCGCCGGCCGCCAGGTGGCCGCCCAGCACTCCCATAGCCTGGAGAACTGGTACGCCCACGTGCCGGGGCTCAAGGTGCTGGCCCCCGGCACCCTGGAGGATGCTCGCTACATGCTCTGGGCGGCGCTGCAGGACCCCAACCCGGTGCTGATCTTCGAGCACGTGCTGCTCTACAACCGCGAGGGCGAGCTCGCCCCCTGCCCGGAGGGCGTGGACATCGCGCGCGCCGCCATCCGCCGCCCGGGGCGCGACCTCAGCCTGATCACCTATGGTGGCAGCCTGCCCAAGACCCTGGAGGCGGCCGAGGCCCTGGCCGCGGAGGGCATCGAGGCCGAGGTGGTGGACCTGCGCGTGCTGCGCCCCCTGGACACGGCGACGCTGCTCGACTCGGTCGGCCGCACCCATCGCGCGGTGATCGTCGACGAGGGCTGGAAGACCGGCAGCCTGGCCGGCGAGATCGCCGCCATCCTCGCCGAGCAGGCCTTCTGGGCGCTGGATGCGCCCATCGAGCGGGTCTGCAGCGATGAGATCCCCATTCCCTACGCGCGCCATCTCGAGAACGCCGCGCTGCCCCAGGTGGCGGACATCCTGGCCGCGGCTCGCCGGGCCATGGGAGCCGAGCCGTGAGCGATTTCCTGATGCCCTCACTGGGGGCCGACATGGAGGCGGGCACCCTGGTCGAGTGGCTGGTGGCGCCCGGCGATCGGGTGGAGAAGGGTCAGGTCATCGCCCTGGTGGAGACCGCCAAGGGGGTGATCGACGTGGAGGTGTTCGAGAGCGGCGTGGTGGAGGAGTGCTACGTGGCGCCGGCTACCCGGGTGCCGGTGGGCACGCCCCTGGCCCGCATCGGCAGCGGCAAGCGGGTGGTCGCAGAGCTTCCCGGTGCCTCAGCGACGCCCGCCGCCGCGGCAGCAGCTCTGCCACCTTCCGCCGAGACGGCAGCCCCGGCGGCGCCCCCGGAGCCGTCACCCGCCCCGGTGCCGACGCCTCCGCCAGGCCCCGTGCCCACTTCCGAAGGCGGCCGGAGGGCGGCCTCGCCAGCGGTGCGCCGCCGGGCGCGGGAGCTCGGCGTGGCGCTGGAATCCCTGAGCGGCAGCGGGCCCGGCGGTGCCATCGTGCTGCGCGACCTCGACGAGGCCGCCGGGAGGGCGCCCCGTTCCGCGCCCCGGGGCGGCTTCGACCCTGACGAGATGCGCCGCGCCATCGCCGCCACCATGAGCCGCGCCAAGCGCGAGATCCCCCACTATTACCTGGCTACCACCCTCGACCTGCACGCCGCCGATGCCTGGCTCGCCGACTACAACCGCGACCGCCCGCCCGAGGAACGCCTGCTGATGGCCGCACTGTTCATGAAGGCGACCGCCCGGGCCCTGGACCGCTACCCGGACCTCAATGGCCACTACGGGGAGGAGGGCTTCCAGCCGGCCGAGCGCGTCGACCTGGGCATGGCCATCCACCTGCGGGGTGGCGGCCTGATCGCCCCGGCGATTGCGAATGCCGCCGTGCTGGATCTGCCCGTGCTGATGAGCCGCCTCACGGACCTGGTGCAGCGCGCCCGCCGCGGCGGCCTGCGGGCCTCCGAGGTCGGCGGCGCCACGGCCACCGTGACGGCACTGGGCGAGCACGGCGTGGACACCGTCTACGGGGTCATCCACCCGCCCCAGGTGGCGATGATCGGCTTCGGCGCCCCGCGGCGGCGGCCGCTGGCGGTGGACGAGATGCTGGCGATTCGCCCGACGGTGGATGTCAGCCTGGCCGCCGACCATCGGGTCTGCGATGGCCACCTGGGGGCCCTGTTCCTCAACGAGATCGATGCCCAACTGCAACACCCGGAGGCGCTGTGAACAGAGACCAACTGCGTGACATCGTGCTCGATGAGCTCTCGGCCATCGCCCCTGACATCGATACCGCCACCATCGACGACAGGGCCCGGCTGCGCGACGAGTACGACCTCGACTCCATGGACGCCCTCAACCTGCTCACCGCGCTGCACCAGCGCCTTGGGGTGAGCATCCCCGAGAGCGACTACGCGGGGCTGCATAGCCTCCAGGCGCTGCTCGACTACTTGACGCCACGGCTCCCGGGCTGACGGGCCTCGCCGCCGACAGGGGGACGCCTGCCGGCGAGGCCGAGTCGGTCTGACCAGGCGGCTCAAGACTCGTGACGCTCGCGGCTGTCGGCGGGGGCCTGCTCGCGGTCGTGCATGCCGTAGTCGCGGATTACCCCGGCCACGCGCAGGCGGTAGTCGGCGAAGACCGTCTCGCGGCCCTTGGTCTGGGCGACGCGGTGGCGTTCCACCCGGCGCCATTCGGCGATGGCCGCCTCGTCGCGCCAGAAGGAGAGCGAGAGCAGCTTGCCCGGCTGGGCCAGGCTCTCGAAGCGCTCGATGGAGATGAAGCCATCGATCTCCTCCAGCAGCGGGCGCAGGCCGGCGGCGATGTCGAGATAGTGGTCGCGCTGGTCGGGGTGGGGTACGACTTCGAAGATGACGGCGATCATGGCGGCTCCTGGTGGACGAACGCACATTGCGCCCGGGCGCGTGAAGGCGGCGATGCCGACGCGGCCCCTGGCGGGCACTCCCACTGAACGTAACCTCACCAGGCCCCCGAGTCACTCACCCGGCTCGGGGGCCTGGCGTTGTGGCGAAGCCATGATCGGGCTCGCGCCGGGGGCATCCGGCGGCGGTCAGAGCGTGCGCCAGGGGAGCGGCGGGGGCGCCTGCAGGGTCTCCTTCACTGCCTTCAATGCCTGGGCCAGCGCCTCCCGCGAGCGCGCCCCGCCCAGGCAGAGCCGCACCGCCTGGGGCGCCGGTTCGCTGCCCACGCAGAAGGGTTCCGGGCCGGTCAGGCGCACGCCGCGCTCCTCCAGGGCGGCGAGCAGCTCGGCGGCGCGCAGCCCTTCCGGCAGCGTCAGCCAGAGGTTGTTGCCGTGGGGCCGCCCGGTCGGGGCGTACTCCGCAAGCCACCGGCGGGCCAGGCGTTGGCGCTCGGCCTGTTCCTCGATCTGCCAGGTCAGCAGGCGCTCGGCATCGGCGCTCTCCACGCAGCGGCAGACGGCCTCCACCATCAAGGGCGGGACCATCCAGCTCTGGGCGCGCACCGCCGCGCCCAGCGGCTCCTGTAGCGCCTCGGGCACCCGCAGGGCGCCGATGCGCAGCCCGCCCGCCAGCACCTTGGCGGTGCTGAAGGCGAACAGGGTGCGTTCCGGGGCCAGCTGGTAGAGCGGGGTGCCGCGCTCGGCCTCCGGCAGGTACTGCACCCCATCCTCCAGGATCCAGAACTCGTGCTGACGGGCCAGCGCCGCCAGGCGCTCGCGCCGCGCCTCGCTCAGCACGGCGCCGGAGGGGTTGTTCTGGTCCGGCGTGACATAGACCAGCCGCGGCGGCTGCTGGGCACACAGCCGCGCCAGGGCCTCCATGTCCATGCCCGCGTCGTCCACGGGCACGGCCAGCGTCTTGAGGTGCGCCTGGCGGGCGGCGCCGATCAGCCCGGGGTAGGTGAGTGCATCGGCGGCGATCCGCTCGCCGGGTCGCGTCAGCGCCCGCAGCGTCAAGTCGATGCCGTGCTGGCCACCCTGGGTGATCACCAGCGCCTCCGGCGAGACCGGCATGCCCAGGCGGGTCATCCAGGCGGCGAGGCGCTCGCGGTGCCCCGCCAGGCCGCGCTCCGGCTGATAGGCCACGGCACGCTCCAGCGCCGCGCGATCCTCGGCGATCCCGGCGAGCGCCTGGCCCAGCAGCGAGGCGCGCAGCGCATGGGGCGGCGGCAGGC
Organism: Halomonas campaniensis; assembly: GCF_014193375.1. Classification (GTDB taxonomy): domain Bacteria; phylum Pseudomonadota; class Gammaproteobacteria; order Pseudomonadales; family Halomonadaceae; genus Halomonas; species Halomonas campaniensis. The sequence goes on along the minus strand of NZ_JACHZF010000001.1, from coordinate 184,095 downwards.
TGAGGCTGAGGTCGACCAGGCCCTCGTCCTCCGCCGAGACGGAGGCCAGGAAGGGGGAGGCGGTGGCCTGCTGGGCGCCGCGCACATAGGTGCCGCTGCCCACCCGGGCCAAGACCCAGCCCTGACGCTCGGCCTCGGCATAGGCGCGCGACACCGTGCCCACGGTGACGCCCAGGGCATCCGCCAGGTGGCGCTGAGGCGGGAGCTTCTCGCCCGGGGGCAGCTCGCCGGCCTGGATGGCCCGGGCGATCGCCTCGGCGATGGCGCGGTAGCGGGGGCCCGTCTCGGTGAGCCGGGGTGTCCAGATTGTCATGGTGACAATAAAACCTTTGACGCCAGAATTGCGCCCGTTAAGCTGAAAATTCACGGGCTGGATCGACAATAACCCCTAAATTGTATGGGTGCAATATGCTGGAAGCGGTGGCGTTCCTGGGGCCGGCGGCCCTCTACATGATCTCCATGACCATCACCCCGGGCCCCAACAACGTGATGCTCACCGCCTCCGGAGCCAACTTCGGCTTCCTGCGGACCCTGCCGCACATGCTGGGCATCCTGGGGGGCTGCTTCCTGCTCTTCGCCGGCATTGCCCTGGGGCTGGGCCTGCTCTTCGAGCGCTACCCGCTGGTGCAGACGATCCTGCGGGTGGTGGGCAGCGGCTACCTGCTCTACCTGGCCTGGCGCATCGCCACGGCGCCGCCGCCGGACCTGCGGCGGCGCGGCGAGGGGCGCCCGCTAAGCTTCTGGCAGGCGGCGGCCTTCCAGTTCGCCAACCCCAAGGCCTGGGTGATGGGGCTGGCGCTGATGGCGGGCTTTCTGCCCGGCGATGGCAATACCCTGGTCAACGCCCTGCTTCTGGCCGGCTTCGCCGAGCTGGTGGCGCTGCCCTGCATCGCGCTCTGGGCGGGTTTCGGCATGGCCATCGGCCGCTGGCTCGACACGCCGCGCGCCTGGCGGGTCTTCAACGGCGTGATGGGGGCGCTCACCGCCGCCTGCGTAATCTTTATCCTGGGGTAAGAGGAGGGAAGATGAAGACGATAGGGCTGATCGGCGGCATGAGCTGGGAATCGACCCAGACCTACTACCGGCTTATCAACCAGGGGGTGAAGGCGCGGCTGGGCGGGCTGCACTCCGCCCGGCTGGTGCTCTACAGCGTGGATTTCGCCGAGATCGAGGCGCTGCAGCGCCGCGGCGACTGGGCGGCCACGGCGCAGATCCTCGGCGCAGCGGCCCGCTCCCTGGCGGCGGCCGGCGCCGACTTCCTGGTGCTGTGCACCAACACCATGCACAGGGTCGCCCCACAGCTCGAGCAGGCCGTCGAGATTCCCCTGCTGCACATCGCCGATGCCACCGCCAAGGCGCTGCACCGGCAGGGCGTGACCCGGGTGGGGCTGCTCGGCACCCGCTTCACCATGGAGCAGGCCTTCTACCGCGAGCGCCTGGAGGCGCAGGGCATCCGGGTGCTGATTCCCGATGCCAAACAGCGCGAGCGGGTGCACGCCGTCATCTACGACGAGCTCTGCCGCGGCGAGATCCGGGCGGATTCCAAAGCCGCTTACCTTGAGATCGTGGCCTCGCTGGCCGGGCAGGGCGCCCAGGGCGTCATCCTCGGCTGCACGGAGATCGGGCTGCTGATCCAGGCTGACGACACGGACGTTCCCCTCTTCGACACCACCGCCATCCACGCCGAACAGACGGTGGAGGCCGCACTGGCGACCCCGGCGTCATAGCGCAGGCCGTCGAAGTCCCTTCGGATCGGCCACCATGGAAAAACTCTCGCCGGTTGTCGATCTGGCCCTTCTTCACGCGACTACCGGGTGAGATGTCCCGGTAGCGCACAAGGGCGAATCGGCGTCGGTCACGTGGCCGTGCCCTTTCCTTGGAGGAAAGCGACCGGGCGGTACTCGACCTGAAGCCATGAGGGAGGCGCCTATGACAACGATTGCCAAGAACACGATTTGCCTGTGGTACGAGCGGGATGGCGAGGAGGCGGCGAGGTTCTACGCCAAGACCTTTCCCGATTCCTCCGTCGGTGCGGTCCATCGCGCACCGGGAGACTACCCGGCGGGCAAGCAGGGTGACGTCTTGACCGTGGAGTTTACCGTGATGGGCATTCCCTGCCTGGGGCTTAACGGTGGGCCGGGCATCCAGCACAACGAGGGGTTCTCGTTCCAGGTGGCCACCGAGGACCAGGCCGAGACCGACCGCTACTGGAAGGCGATCGTCGGCAACGGCGGCCAGGAAAGCGAGTGCGGCTGGTGCAAGGACAAGTGGGGCCTCTCCTGGCAGATTACCCCCATCGCGCTCACCAGGGCCTACACCAGCCCCGACCGCGCCGCCGCCCAGCGGGCCTTCGATGCCATGATGACGATGAAGAAGATCGACATCGCCGTGATCGAAGCGGCGGTTCGTGGCGAGAAGCCCTCGGCCTGACAACGGCAGACGGTTCACTGCGCTGCTTGCCGCCGCTGAGCGTTGCCCCAAGCAAGGCCCCCGAGTCACTCACCTGGCTCGGGGGCCTTGCCACCTCTGCGACCAATCGGGTGTGGCATCCATCGGCGTCGTCGCATACGCTGATTGGTTAAGGTCGCTTAGACGACCAGGCGATATGCCACCACACGCAGCGCAGGGACTACCGCAGGGGTGGCAGGGAGCCATCATGTCTTGCAGGGTAGGGGCGGTAGCGTGCCGGAAGTCCGCCTCTCAGTCCGCATCGCCGCATGCAGGAGCTCGTTTTATCAGCGATTCAACGTCGGCGGCTTCCATGCATTCATGCCTCTCTTGAGCCCCTTTACCTTGCTTTTACTGGCCACTGGACTTGGTTTTCTGCTTGTTGCCATCGGTGTCGTGCCCCTTATTCATAAGAATGTGCATGGGTCAATCTCGGCGACGGTGCTGTCCATGGGGCTCGCGCTTATTGTTCTCCAACTCCTTGTCGTTGGAACCATCAATCCCAATGTCTTGTATGGTCTTTCCGGTTCCGTTCTTATAATACTTGGGTTGCCGCTCGCCATCTTCGTTGTCTCGCTGAGCTTCCTATTCCATCGAAACAGGCTCTCGCTTCCCAATGCTGTTGTATGCGGGTTCATTGGAATTATCGGGCTCTGGTATCTAGGGGGATTTGTTCTCATGCAGACCGCGTGCGGAATAAATCCTAGCGGTGGGAGTTGGTAAAGGTGAATCTCTGGATTAATAGAATAACCGTAGAACTTTGGCCACCACGGTCCAGTACCACCTATTACAACGACCGTCCTGTGCATTGGCCAGTAGTATTGGTGAATAGACGTGTGCCACGCAAAATGGTTCTAGAGTCAAGTGCAGAATCAATACCTGATAAAAAGGCTGCAGTATAAATGTTAGCGTTTGAAAGATAGTCCAATGGAGGGAGGGTCTTGCTATGTCAGGTAGAAGCATAGAAAACATCAATAGCTCATTTTCAGTTCGAGATTTAGAGTTTTTCTATCAGACTTCAGTTTTGGAAGGAAATAAGGTATGTGTAGATAATAATTTTATTGATTACATGCGAAGTGTGGGGTTGCATGACTATACGGCAGACGTTAAAGGAGCGCGCAGCGCTATTACTATTACAACTTGGCTTGTCAAGCCTGATGGTTTCACACAAACCGAGTCCATCCTATATCGAAGCGATAATACGGCGGGTGACCCAAAAATATTCATTAATGGTCTCGGTAATTATGCTGTGGCAGGAAATGTACTTGCAATTATTGCAAGTGAAGGTCAATTATACTTAGTGAACACTTCATGGGAAGAATTGCTAGAAAGTGCTAACGATACGTCCAGTCCGCTCAATTATCTACTAGAAAAAATGGCTGGAGATAAGAATAAACCTTTGGATGATAAGTTTAGCGAGTGGAATCTTCGATTGTTGAGGAGCTTCTTTTCTGAAGCATCCGAAGGAGAAGAAGTCTTTCTCCGTGTTGATAAAGACTTTCTGGACCAAGTGGGTCAGGATATTGGTGGAGATACTGGATTCTTAGAAGCTGTGCGCAAAGGGCCAGACTGGTTTTTATCTAGGGAAAGCTTTACCGGTAGTATCCTCAAGCTGAAGAAACAAAGGAGGAAGCCTTCTCGAATCTATAAGGATCCGGGTTATTTCGATATAAAATACCGCGGGGTTCGTGCTCCAGGATACTTGCCTTATCTGGCCGCACTAGTAAGAAATGATGCCGAAAATGCGACTTCATACTACGATAGTTTGGCAAAAGATTTAAAGTTACAACACCAATTTAATTCGCATGAAATGGGGCAGATTGAAGAAGTTTGGGATGACCTAGAAGAATGGACAAGAGAGAATAATGGCCGGTTCGGGATTTTCAAGCGGCGAATTTTAGGTGGCTATCGGTTGATAGGAGTACCAAGATCCCAGAGCATTCTTAAGCCGAGCGACATGGAAAACCTGAAAAAAGTATTCGCTCAGGCGCAAGTTAGGCCTGGTCAAGAGTTGTCAGGAGAATCTTTGACGCGAATTTTGAATGAAGCCCGGGCGAGTGGTGCGATATTTACTGCTGGGTTCCAGAGAGCGCTTGAGATAGATGAGTTTGAACAGCCGATCCGTGCTGCAATTTTAAATGCCTATTCTGATTGGGACGGAACAATACCTGTAATGGGTGGCGGCGCTACAGGTATGGAATCGTCGAAAGAAGACAGGAATGAAGGCGAGATTTACATGGGAATATCTCTCTATGTTGTTCGAGATTTTCCTTTGCAACTTTCACCTAGTTGGCGAATTCCGGCGATTCAAGATGACGGTAAGTTCGAAGTGGAAAAGGATGGTTTGATCTGGGGCGGGCAATTTTCCGGAACGGAAGGAGCAAACACTGCTCCGGCTCATAGTCAAGAAGTGGGTTTCTGGGATATCGCCAATCGAGCCTCAGATACTGCAGTTGATTTTGATGCTCGATGCTTTGTTAGTGAAGATTCTGAGCCAACGATGCTAAAGCTTACGCTTAACAGGCGGCTGCTTTGGGTTCTAACTCCGGCAATAGATAACATAACGGGTGAAATTGAACTGAGAGAGGGGGACCTGCCAGCGAGCGGGCCAGCTTTTTTGATGGCACCGCCCCGGAGTGTTCAAGCACTCAAGGGGTACATTGAGCGAGAAAAGCCCGAGTCTGAAGTAGTTTCGGCATTGGGTATTCCAGAAGATTGGCTTATTATTCGTCTAATTGATTGCGCCTCGTTATCTGAAGAACAACGCATACTTCCCGATGGAGAGCAGGGCGCCCGTCCACGACCACGCGCTATACGTTTTGTCGGTGGGAAATCGATTCGGCGTGGTTACAGTCGGATGTACTTGCCTTACGACCTGCCATTCATAGAGTTAGATGCGCCGCAGGACGCGCGCGTTGATTGCGCTGGGGGAATTGAAATAGAAGAGCAGTCTTCACCACTCTCGGCAAAGGCGGATGGCCATGTCGATTGGCGGCCTCTGAGGCGGTTTAAGCTCATGCTTCCTCATTCAAGAAGTGCGGCTTACGAGCTCAAGGCAATTTCTGCTGACGGGTCAAATCTGGGACAGGCAAAGTTACGGGTTGCCGATCTGGGTGGGGATGTAGTTGATACTGGTAAGCCCTTTAGTCTAGACCGAATTGGAAGACCGATCCACTCTTATGAAGGGTTGTCAGGTGTAAACCTAGGCATTGCACGCGACAATTCGAAAGAACCACCCAGCGTAATAAGCTTCTGCACTATTACCAATGAAGAGTTGGGGCTCGGTTTAGACTGCGAGAATGTAAAGGTAGGCGTACATGAGATGTTCCTTGATGCGCTCGCACAATCAGGCAGCTTAGATTTCGGGGTGGCTAGGGACTTATTGCAGCGGCTTTTGGTTTCAGCTGGGGAGTTGGGCGAGCCGATTCTTATTTTATTAGAGCTCAGGCGTAGAGGTTGTGTAGGCGTATCCACAACCTACAAGGGCCACATCGCGAGGATACACGCTATAAAACCGACTTTGTACTCACTGCCTTTAACTTTTTCTGGTCAACCGGTTTGGGGTGTGGCAGGAACACTACGCATCGACCATTGGAAAGTCATCGCTGGTGAGGAAGAAGCTTGGAGAGCACATCAACGTAACAGAAGTAATGGCGTATTCGAGCCTTGGCGATTAGTGATCAGAGAAAGATCGAAAGCTCGTGGGGCCTGCAGCCAGATTGGCTTCCAGTTTTCAGAGAAGCCTTGCATTTCGGTTGCTAACTGGTCAGCCTCCCTAGAATTATTCCGGGACGAGACGTTCAGAAATACAATGGAGTCTATTGGTGGTGCGCGTGAGGGGGCAATGCGATTAAATGCGTCGACGGGACGTTTTACTGCGACCCCTCGAGGTGATGTATGCGAGCTTTGGAGGGTTCGGGACCTTGATATTGGTGTGGGCAATCTGTACGTACTTGCAGACCAAGGTAAGTACGCGTTTGTAAGTGACTCCCGCTGGGGTGTCTGGTTGGCTCTCGACGCATTTGCTAAATACATAAGCCGTTATCCTGGAATGGATGGTGTTCACCCTTTGCCCATAACCTATGAACTAGCTAGAAGAACAATTTGGCTTCCGGCTCGCATCAGTTTACCAACAGTTCTTGAGCGCGCTCTCGTCTTATGCAGTGGTGACTCACCAGATGTCATAGCTCTCGAAAAATATATTACCGAAAGCTCGAAAAGCAGGCTCCTGCTTGTCCGAAAGAAGGATGGCTTTCCTGAGTTTCCAGCAAGCAGCTTCTACACAGATATGGCTGATGGGAAGTGGCTTGCATACAGGTATATCCCGGAAGATGTCGCCAGAGTCATTGCTGATAAACTCGGGGCGGTTCTCGACGTAATCTGAGCTGTGCTAGATATAATCAAGAGGGAATGTGATGAAAGACCCAATAGGTGCCCACGAAGCTTTGCGGAATGGAATAAAACGATATATAACCTCGGCTTTCGGGACGAACTCCCCTACCTTCGAGGACGACAGAAATAGTTTGTTAGATCAGCCGGGAGTGCTTTTTCAAAGGCCTTATATTGAACCAACGCAGTCCTATAAGTCGGGAAGCCCATTAGCTGACCTCTCTGACGATGATCTTCCTGGATTTACTCCAACGGGTAGAGAAGCCTTCAAGGCGATTATTGGAGCGGGCCTTTTTAATGGCGAGTACCCGCTTTATAAGCATCAGCAAACGATGCTTCGGGAGTCACTGAAAGGTAAACATTGCGTTGTCGTAACTGGGACAGGGTCTGGAAAGACTGAATCTTTTCTGCTGCCAGCGCTAGCGAACATTATTAGAGAGGGTACCTGCTCCTCTAGCCAATGGACCAAACCTACGAGGACTCCAGAAGAGTGGACTACAAAAAATCCCCCTCGGTGGGATTCAACCAGAAAAGAACTACGGGGCGAATGTCGTCCAGCTGCAGTTCGAGCGCTCGTACTATATCCGATGAATGCGCTAGTAGAAGACCAAGTATCACGCCTTCGTCTCGCGCTCGACTCAGACGAGGCTCTTGAAGCTCTGGATCGTTACCTCGCCGGAAACAGGATTCGGTTCGGCCGTTATAATGGATCAACTCCAGTTGCCGGACATCCGTTTAAGGCCGATGGCAAAGCAAATACCAGCAAAAGGTCAGCGCTCACTGCAGATTTGAAGTCGGCTATTAACGACCATATCTTGATGCGTAGTAAGCTTGAGCGGTGCCGCAAAGAGCTAGCTGACGCAGAGTCGACCGGCAATCAAGAGGCTATAAAGGCTGCTGAGAACGAGTTTTCCGATGCAGTTGAAGAAACTAGCTTTATAAGGCGCATGTCGCCAGACGCTGCGGAGATGTTCCATCGGTGGGAAATGCAAGCAGCACCGCCTGACATACTGGTTACAAACCTGAGCATGTTATCTATCATGCTGATGAGGCACCCCGATCCTAATATTCTCGGTGATCGGTCTGACTCTGATATCTTCGAGTCGACGCGACAGTGGCTTAGTGAAGATCGTGAAAATAATATTTTCCAGCTAATCATTGATGAACTGCATCTCCACCGAAGCTCTGCAGGTACGGAGGTTGCTTATTTGATACGTCTTCTGATAGATAGACTCGGAATTAGCCCGGACAGTACCCAACTTCGTATTCTTGCCTCCAGTGCATCTTTGGATGGCAGCGATGATCTAACATATGAATACTTAGGTGGCTTTTTTGGTTATACTCCTAACGAAGCAAAAGAACGATTCCATATAGAATCAGGTGAACCCAAATACTCATTGAAAGGTGAAATCCCTGAGTTTGATCAAAATTTAGCGGAAGCCTGCTTCAAGGTTGGTAAGGCGCAAGCGCTGGATTGCGACGATCAATCTGCACTGGAGGCTGCTGTAGATCAGTTAAAATGTGATCAAGAGCGCACCAACAAGTGTATTCTGGCTGCGTTCGATTCCAATGGGAAGATAAGAGCAAAGCCGTTGGATGAAATTTCCAACTACTGGTTTTATAGCTTGTCACCAGAAGAGCGAATAACAGCTACTAGAGGGCTTTTTTGCGCAATTGGCTCTGACTATGCGAAAGCCAAAAAGCTAGCTATACCCAGTCTCCGCTTCCATTGGATGGCAAAGAACATCGATGGCTTGTGGGCTACGATTGGTTTGCGAGAGGAAGACGGAAATCGACGAGTTGGAGATCTCCTGCCTGAGCGGAAGCTCTCAATAAAGGGGCAGCGTGTTCTAGAGGTTTTATATTGTGAATGCTGCGGAACCCAGCTGCTTTGTGGCAACAAAATTTCACTTAATAACGGATTAGGGATAGAAAGAGAGTTCGAATTAACGTCTCTCGAGACTCAAATTGAGGGACTGCCAGAGACTACAGTCGAGACTCGAACTGATGCGCAGAGCTATAGGGATGTAGGTGTACTTTGGCTACGCGGTCCAGATGATAATGTTATCTCGAAAGATAATCTGAAGTGGCAGCACGGTACAATTGAGACAAGCTCAACGAGAGATCGCCCTGGTAAACCATTAGCGTACATGCCTGCCCGCTGGGTTCCTGCAAGTATAAACCCCATCACCGGTCTGGTTTCACTTGGGAGTAATGTTGAAAAAGGAAAACTGGCTTGTTATTGGTTTCAGATTGACCCAACGAAATTGGCTGAAAAAGATAGCCATTTATACTCTGCGATGCCCCAACGTTGTCCATCTTGCCTGATCGATTATTCAGAGCGGTATGGGCGCCGTACACCGATCCGCTCCTTTGTAACCGGTCTGGCAAGAATGTCGCATCTTTTCTCAAAGCATGTAATGAGTACCTTGCCGACTGGTAAATCTAGAAAGCTTGTTGCTTTTTCAGACAGTAGAGAAGCAGCAGCTAACCTTTCGGTTGGAGTGGAAGAAGAGCAATGGAAGCTCTTGCTACGAACATTCCTTAATAGAGAGTTAAAAGATCGCGCTGTAAGCGGACTTGATGCCGCAATCAAAGAGGCACTACTTCTCATAGAGTCCGATCAGTTGCACAAGATTCCGGAATTGCGAAAAAGGATCAAAAAAGCATTTGGTGACGATGACGCAAGATTGCAGCAGTTTACACTTTTTGTTCAGGCGGCGAGTTTTGTGAATAATGATGCTGAAGGTGCGCTCCCTGCGCAGCTTGAGCAAGTAGAGCGTGTCCGTGCCTACAGGGAAGGGTATGTTCGGGTTGATGATATTCTTGCTAAGCCTGATTCTAATAAAGTTATCAGCCCTTTGTGGAAGGACTTTATCGAAATGGGTGTCAATCCTGGTGGAGCATCCATTGATAAAAAAATCATTACAGACAATCGAGATTGGACATCAATTTTCGAGTCACTCGATGGTCAACTGATTCCAAGATTAAGTGATGACGCAAGGCCTGACGACATCGAGAAAATTGGGACGTCGCTTCGTAAAAGTGCCTGGCGAGCTTTAACTGGCCGTCTTCTTTATGACCTTGAAGCTCAAGGGATTGGACATCTTGCATTTCCACCTGTTCCGAATTTGCAGCCACCATCCGGATTGTCCTCTGAAATATTCCGTCAGGTATGTGATAGTGTTCTCCGTATCCTTGCTGAAGAAAACCAATTGGACCCCACGCCATGGGATAGACCCCCTAATGGTTGGCAACTAAATCAGCCTACTGGCGCGGCGAAAGAAGGTGCTAAGAAAAAGCGTGTTTATAATTACCTAGCAAAGGTAGCCAGTGATAAATCGATAAACCTTGAAGTCCTAAAAAATAGTGTTGCAGATGCCTTTAGATCAGTAGGACACTCACCAAGTGCTGACTTGTGGGCTGTGGTAAAGCTAGAAAAGCTATGGGTACGGGTCGTGAAACCTGAACACCATCCTTGGGAATGTGGAAATTGCGGGCAAGTTCATTGGCAAGCGTCTGCAGGTGTTTGTTCTCGTTGTCTCGATAAGCTAGAGATACATCCGAATGGAAAAGCCACGGCTAGTCAAAAGGAAGAGAAGCACTATTATGCTTACGAAGCCAAAGATTCGTCATCTACCTTCCGAATCCATTCTGAGGAATTGACCGGTCAAACCCAAGATCAGGCACAGCGCCAACGGCATTTCCGCGATATTTTCTTCGATGATGAGACCGTTGAAGAAATAGGGAGGCGCAGGGCACTAGAAAACGTAGATTCTATTGATTTCTTGTCTGTTACTACCACTATGGAGGTTGGTGTTGATATAGGTTCGTTGCAAGCAATAATGCAAGCAAATATGCCTCCGGAGCGTTTTAACTATCAGCAGCGAGTAGGTCGTGCGGGGCGTAAAGGTCAGGCTTTTTCTGTAGCTTTTACATTCTGTCGCGGTCAAACACATGATCGTATCCATTTTGAGCATCCCAGAGAAATGACTGGTGGTGTTCCACCACAACCACGCCTTGCGATGGGCGACGACCAGCGCATATTGGCTGAGCGACTCATTGCCAAGGAAATTTTGCGTCGAGCCTGTCGAGATGCTGGTATTTCTTGGACGGCTACCAGTCAAGATCCGGATACACACGGAGAGATGGGAACTTTAGCGGAAGCTGGACAGACTATCTCGTCAGTCGAGTACTGGATAGACGAACATCGAGAGAAAATTCGTGAACTCGCGCACCTAGTAAGTGCCGGTTCAGGTGTATCAACGGACGCCCTTGTGGGGTTTGTGAATGCGCTGCCGGAGAAAATTCGTAAGGCAGTCGATGATACTGGATTTGTCGCAACTACCCTAGCTCATCGCTTAGCCGAGGCAGGGATTTTGCCTATGTTCGGTATGCCGACAAGCGTCCGGGATTTGTACTTCCATTTACCTGAGGGTAGAACGAGTGAAGCGAAGACTCTAAATAGACCGGCTGACCAAGCGATCGCTGACTTTGCTCCAGGAGCAGAGCGGACTTGGGATAAGCGCCGCTTGATTCCCAAATATATAGTAGCCCCCATTTTGAGCAAGCCCGGGGGTTATGGCTGGAGAGTGTTAGGGGCACCTATTGGAGCGGCCTATATACATATTCGGTGTGTAGCCTGCCGGCAGTTAAACATCGAAGTTGTTCCTATAGGTGAACTACACGGATTTAAGAGTAAAAAAGGTGTTTGGAATCCTAACTGGCTGTTAGAACCCCCACAGGGTGTTGAGTGTCCGAACTGTGGCATTTTAGGTGCAAGACCATTCATGGCTGTCGCGCCGCGTGCGTTCGCCACGGATATGAAAATATCCCGACCGGCATTGGGGGGAGGTGAAAGTAGAGGACGGTCTGGCTCTACGGATATATCAAGCCCAATGCTCAGTTCGGAGGGTTATGAAAAGGCTTGCAATGCTCATGTGAAGTTAGAGAGGCAGGCCCCGGTTTTTCGCACCAATACCAATTCCGGTGATTATTTTGGCTTTCGCGACAATAAACGCCTTCATGAAATGTATGTTGAGGCTAATTCTATCTGGTGCGCTGATGAAGATAATCCTGAGTTTAGGGTTGCACTTACATCGGCAAAAACAACAGACATACTTGCAATCCGTATGTTGGATGGCGACGGAATAACGTATTTTGAAGGAACAAATGAAGCACGACTTGCTCGACGCCGGGCTGCTTGGTATTCGGCAGCTACTATCCTGCAGCGAGCCATTGCCCTAGAACTTGACGTGGATTCTTTAGACATTGAAATTGCGTCTGTCCATGCAGTCACGGATAAAGTAAAAGGTGGTGGGGAGCTATACTTAGCCGATGCTCATCCGAATGGCGCTGGCTTGGTGGATAGTGCAAGAGAACAGTTTGATTCGCTATTGAGAGGCTGCTTGTTCGGAAAAGGCGCCACTCCGCGGATGGGCAAGATGATACGTGAGGAAATCAAGCTATCCCTAGAAACCGGGAACGAATGGCGGAGTCCGGATCTTCTGCTTCGAGGATTTCGAAACCGTCAGGTCCATGGGCTTTTGGATTGGGAGTTAGGCATTGAGCTATTGGCTTCGATGCTAGACGAAGGCTTTAAGCCAGGTTTGGACAATGTAGCCGATGGTCGCCTTTTGCCGATCGGAAGGGATGGTAACTGGCTTTCACGGGCTGGTAAGCTTGTTGATGCGTGGGTCCACAATGGCTTTCCTGCTGATTCAGTTGTACACGAAGATACTGTCCATGGGTGGACTCAGAGCGGAGTCTTGAATGTAGTTGTTCATCCCTTATGGAGCGGAATCCCGAGTGAGCGAAATGCTCTAGGAAATGCACATGTTCTGGCTGCTGAGAAAGGTCTAAAAAAAATACGTCGTGTCGATTCTTTTAACTTATCTAGACGAATGGTCTGGGTAAGGGCTAATTTGTTAAATGACGATATATTTATTGTTGAAGAAGTTGATGAAAGTGCGCCCTCTGGAGTGTCTAGTGAAGTTTACAAAGCTAAAGAAGATGTTGTAACAATAGATGAGCTTAAAAAATATAATGAAGGTGAAATTTTAACCCATGACGATCAAATCTGGATAAGAAAAGTCTCTTGCACTCTTAATCAGCTTGGAGATGGCGAGGAGTGGTTGGCGGCCAGCCCAACTGGTAAGCTTATTTCAGTCAGAGTTTCATATAAACATGGAATGAAGGCTCCAAGGCTGAGGACTAGAGATGGCTTTGTTTCTTCTAGTGAAGCTTTGCTTTTCTCCTTTGTTGCAGTCAGAATTAAGGAAAAGGAATAACTCAGATGCCTAAAGTTGTGGGTAGTTTGCCGGCAGACCGTTGGGAAAACGAGGTGCTGAAGGCATTCAAAAATCAGCTTCCTGATAATTGGGTTGTTATGCCTAGTGTGCATTGGACTCTTTCCAAGAATGGTTATGTCAGAGAAGGTGAAGCTGATTTCGTTATTCTTGTTTCTGGTTCTGGCCTTGTGGTTGTTGAAGTCAAGGGCTCTAAAGAATTTAAAGTGGGTGAAAATGGAGTTTGGAGCCGAAGGGAAAACAATGGAACTTGGGTCGAGCTTAAAGAATCTCCGCCAGAGCAGGCTATCAGGAATATGCATGACCTTACTAAAGTCCTAAATGAGTCCTATCAATGGCCTCGCTTTCCTGGTCGTTACTCATATCTTGTTATTTATCCTCAGGGGGAGATAGCTAGACTTCCTGCTATGTTTGATGAGTCAACAATAGCCACTCGTCGGCATATGAACCAACTGGCGTCTCGTCTCCGAAATTCGCTTGAAAAACGTGGAGGAGATGGGCGAGGAGAACAGTTTGTTACGCAAGTCGTGGAGTCAGTTATAGATCATCTTAAGAATAGGAAATTTCGTGTCTATAAAGCAGATTTTGCAGAGGATGTTGCTGATGACTCAGAAAGAATCGAGCAGCTAACTCGGCAGCAATTTGCGAGCTTAAAAGGGTTATTTCAGTTACCAAGTGTGGCAGTAGTCGGACCAGCTGGCTCAGGGAAGACAGTTTTGGCGATCTGGCGTTTAAAATCGCTAATTGATCAAGGTAAGAGGGCTGTCTATATTTGCTTTAACCGGGCGCTCGCGGCTTCACTCCGCATGCTGAACCCTGATTATGCTGATTTCATTTGGAATGTAGACAAGCTTTTTATTTCAATATGTTCAGAAACACCTCCTGCAGCGGGTTTAAAAGAGTTTTATAGGGAGATTTTGCCTGGGAGGGTTATGGACTATGCGGACACGTATGAAAAGTACGATTCCATAGTCGTTGACGAAGGACAGGACCTGTCTGAATGCCAGATTATCGCATTGCTCGAACTTCGCTCAAGCGAGGGGGAGTGGGCTTTTTTTTCAGATTGGAAACAAGATATTTTTCATGCCGGCAACACTGCTCCGATAGGCGCCGAAGTGGTGTTTAGCCTACATCACAATTGCCGAAATACTGTAAAAATAAATGACGCTTCTAACTTGTATCTCAATTCGAGGATTGAGTCTATGCCCGGTATGCCTTTGGGTGTGGCTCCTTTGGTTCAATTGGTTAATAACCAGTCGATGCGCGCGTGGGAAATCGCTCAGAAATGGAGTGGCGAAGGCTCTGTAGTGATACTTAGCCCTTACAGGTATGAAAACTCTTCCATGAATGGTCAGATATCAGGGTATGGCCTTCGTCTAAGTACTGAAATTAGTGATCTAGGAAAGGCTGGAACTGTTTTCTTCTCGACAATAAAATCCTTCAAGGGTATCGAGGCGAGGGCGATAATCGTTGTTGACGTTGGAATTCCGGATGAGCATGTTGCTTTTTCTAAAGAAGATCTTTACGTTGCTACTACTCGTGCAACAACTAGATTGGCTCTAATTACTTCAAGGAAGGACGTCGCGGACTATTACACTGCATTTGGTTGATAATTGCACGAGAATTTGGTGGTGCTGTTTAATTCGCTGCGTATCTTCTAGGCTCCTGTTAGTCTCTGGGTCTAATTCCGTTCGTACTCTACGGGTGACAAGCTAACGTTCATGCCGCGACGACGCTTCGAGTTGCCGAGCGTTTCGATATAGTCGAACACGTCACCCTTGTCGGCGCCTGATAGTGCTTCGTGCAGGGATTTTTCTGCTTTTAAGTACTTGCAATTTTCTAAGGTTCCCTTTATGGCGAATACGTCGATGTGAATAGATAAAGTGACCTGGAGTTTTTCCATTTTTCATGTCAAACTAATTTGACCTACTGAACGATGCTTGGGCATAATCTCTATATTATGGCACAACTTTCCTCACCTCTTCGTTTTGTCGATGTTTTCGCTGGATGTGGCGGCCTTTCTCTCGGGTTGCTACAGTCTGGTTGTCAAGGAATTTTTGCTATTGAAAAGACCCCCTTGGCATTTGAAACCTTCCGTTACAACCTCGTAGACGGCGTCAACTATCAGTTTGAATGGCCGGCATGGTTGCCAAAAAATGCAATGTCTTGTGAAGACTTATTAGATAAATATCATGAGAAGTTGTTTGGTTTAAGAGGGAGCGTTGACCTGCTTGTAGGCGGTCCTCCTTGCCAAGGATTCTCTACGGCTGGGCGACGTGACCCAGCTGATCCAAGAAATCAGATGACTGAACAGTACTTGCGTTTGATTGAAATACTGCAGCCTCGCTACCTTGTTATCGAGAATGTCGCTGGATTTAACATGCGCTTCGCATCGGGAGACGGTCCGTTATCTCTTACTGAAGCGGCTAGGCCGCCTACCCATGCGGATTCAGTAGAGAAATGTTTAGAGGGCTTAGGTTATTCTGTTTCTCGAGGCTTGATAAACTGTTCAGACTTTGGCGTTCCGCAAAATAGGATACGATATTTATTTCTCTGTGAGCGCAATGATACAGGAGAGAGTGGTAATAATAATCTTCTGTTGGAGTTGCTTGGCACGAAGGAGCGTTTTTTGGCTAAAAATGAGTTGCCTCGTAGTAGAAAAATTACTTCCGAAGAGGCTATAAATGATTTGCGCACTACCGGGAGGGACTTGTTAGATAGTACCGACTCTAATGCTAAAGGGTTCAAAGAAGCTAAGTATGCTGCTCCTTTGGTTGAGGTTGGGTATTTAAAGCTCATGAGAAAAATGTCGGATGGCGAAGCGCCGG
Organism: Halomonas campaniensis; assembly: GCF_014193375.1. GTDB lineage: Bacteria > Pseudomonadota > Gammaproteobacteria > Pseudomonadales > Halomonadaceae > Halomonas > Halomonas campaniensis. The sequence goes on along the minus strand of NZ_JACHZF010000001.1, from coordinate 168,122 downwards.
ATAGTCGTCGCCTGGCAAATCATAAGAAAGAAACTGTTGAGTATTTTAGGAAAGTTCAGGAGATTTGTCGACCTGGCCGTCCAATGTCAAAGAGTGAGCGCGAGAGATTGGGGACTAAGAAGCACAGCACTACGGTTTTGCACCCTGGTCTTCCGGCGCCAACGGTTACAACTCTTCCTGATGATATCCTGCATTATTGTGAGCCACGGATACTTACAGTCAGAGAAAATGCAAGGCTGCAATCTTTCCCTGACTGGTTTTCTTTTCGCGGAAAATATACTACTGGTGGAAAATTCAGGAAGCAAGAGTGTCCCCGCTATACTCAGGTAGGAAATGCAGTGCCTCCTCTGCTAGCAAATGCAATTGGAAGTATGTTGTCTTCAAGACATCAGAAAGCATTGGTAAAATCTGGTAAGAGAGTAGGAAAACAATCTGACTCCGTGTCTCGTGAAAAAGAAAAGAAGATTGCTGGGTCAAGTCAATAAAAGCGAACAGGCTAGCTATCAGGCCACAGCCTGGATCGACCTCCGCTGACGCCTTCAGCAGTCCCCCCGAGTCACTCACCTGACTCGGGGGTTTTCGTTGTGGCTAGCGAATCCACCATAAAAAAACCCCCGGCATGAGCGACATACCAGAGGCAAGGACAGAAGTCGTTTTCAATGGCAGGGCGCTGAGCCTGTCTTTAGCGGCTGGCCAGTGCCACCCCCACCTTGGAGCGGTTCGGCCGGCCGATGGCCTGGGTGATCCAGGTGCCGGTGGCGGCAAGTGCCTCGAGGTCGATGCCGGTCTCGATGCCGAGGCCGTTGAGCAGGTAGACCACGTCTTCGCTTGCCACGTTGCCCGATGCCCCTTTCGCGTAGGGGCAGCCGCCGAGGCCGGCGACGGAGCTGTCTACCACCGCAATGCCTTCTTCCAGCACCGCGTAGAGGTTGGCCAGCGCCTGGCCGTAGGTGTCGTGGAAGTGGGCGGCGAGCTGGGCCATGGGCACCTCGCGGCTCACCGCCTCGAGCATGCGCTTGGCCTTGAGGGGGGTGCCCACGCCGATGGTGTCGCCCAGCGACACCTCGTAGCAGCCCATCTCATAGAGCGCCTTGGACACTTCGGCCACCTTGGCCGGGGCGATCTCGCCCTCGTAGGGGCAGCCCAGCACCGTGGAGACGTAGCCGCGCACCCGCACGCCGGCGGCCTGGGCGCGTTCCAGCACCGGTTCGAAGCGCGCCAGGGACTCGGCCACGGAGCAGTTGATGTTCTTCTGGGAGAAGGCCTCGGAGGCGGCGCCGAACACCGCCACCTCCTCGACGCCGCACTCCAGGGCCGCTTCCAGCCCCTTGAGGTTGGGGGTCAGCGCCGCGTAGGTGACGCCATCCAGCCGGGCGAGGTTCTGCATCACCTCGCGGTGGTCGGCCATCTGCGGCACCCACTTGGGCGAGACGAAGCTGGCCGCCTCGATGTAGCTGAGGCCGGCCGCGCCCAGGCGGTCGATCAGCTCCAGCTTGGTGGCGGTGCTGATCGGCTCGGGCTCGTTCTGCAGGCCGTCGCGGGGGCCGACCTCGACCAGGCGAACCTGTTTCGGGAATGCCATTGGCTTACTCCTCCGGGGCGAATTCGAGCAGCACGTCGCCCTGGCCCACGGTGTCGCCGGCGGCGAAGTGGAAGTTCGCCACGTGGCCATCGGCGGGGGCGGACATGGTGTGCTCCATCTTCATGGCTTCCATGACCATCAGCGGCATGCCTTTCTCCACCTTCTGGCCCGGCTCCACCAGCAGCGCCACCACGGTGCCGTGCATGGGCGCGGTGAGGGTGGATTCCGCCTCGTGCTGGCCATGGTCGATGGCGTCGATGCGGCGCCAGAACAGGCGGGTCTCGCCGCTCGGGTCGGCCATCACCACCACGCCGTTCTCGCCCAGGCGGGCCTGCAGGCGGCGGCGGTGGCCGTCGAGGGTCACCGCCACGGCGTCGCCTTCCAGGTGCTGCAGGCGGGCGGTGAGGGTGGTGTCGCCGATAGTCAGGTGCCAGGGGTCGGCGTCGGTCTCCCGGGTGCCTTCCACGATCACCACGCCTTCGGCGTCCGGCGCCTGGGCATTGGTCAGGTTCTGGCCGGTGGCGCACAGGGCCAGGCGGATGGTGTGCGGGGCATTGAGACGGAAGCCGTCGTGGCGATCCCAGGGGGAGTCGCTCTCGCACTCGCGGGCCAGCTGCTTGAGGCCGATCAGCGCCGCGGCGGCGTAGGCCTCGGTGGTGATCTCCTGGGTAGCGAACAGGGTCGCTTCGTTCTTCTCGATGAAGCGGGTGTCGAGTTCGCAGCCCTTGAAGGCCGGGTGGGTGGCCAGGCGCTGCAGGAAGGCGCGGTTGGTGACAACCCCTTGCACGTCCAGTGCGGCCAGGGCCCGGTTGAGGGTGGCCAGTGCCTGGTGGCGGTCGTCACCGTGGACGATCAGCTTGGCGAGCATCGGGTCGTAGTGCATGGAGACGACGTCGCCGCTCTCCACGCCGCTGTCCAGGCGCACCTTGTTGGGGTCCAGGCCGGCGCCCACCAGGTCCAGGGCGAAGCGGTCCAGGCGGCCGGTGGCGGGCAGGAAGTCCTGCTCCGGGTCCTCGGCGTAGAGGCGCGCCTCGAAGCTGTGGCCGGTGATGGTCAGCTCATCCTGGGCCAGCGGGAGCCGCTCGCCCATGGCCACGCGCAGCTGCCACTCGACCAGGTCCTGGCCGGTGATCATCTCGGTGACCGGGTGCTCCACCTGCAGGCGGGTGTTCATCTCCATGAAGAAGAAGGAGCCGTCCGCATCCAGCAGGAACTCCACGGTGCCGGCGCCCACGTAGCCGATCTCGCGGGCGGCGCGCACGGCGGCCTCGCCCATCTCGCGGCGCAGTTCGGCGCTCATGCCCGGGGCCGGGGCCTCCTCGAGTACCTTCTGGTGGCGGCGCTGCACGGAGCAGTCGCGCTCGAAGAGGTAGACGCCGTTGCCGTGGCTGTCGCAGAACACCTGGACCTCCACGTGGCGCGGCTGGGTCAGGTACTTCTCGATCAGCATGCGCTGGTCGCCGAAGGCGGCCTGGGACTCGCGGCGGCAGCCGTCCAGGGCGGCCTGGAAGCCCGCGGCGGACTCCACCACGCGCATGCCCTTGCCGCCGCCACCGGCGCTGGCCTTGAGCAGCACAGGGTAGCCGATCTTGTCCGCCTCGCTCTTGAGCAGGGCGTCATCCTGGTCGTCGCCGTGGTAGCCCGGCACCAGGGGCACGCCGGCGTGGGACATGCGCTCCTTGGCGGCGGACTTGTCGCCCATGGCGGCGATGGCCGAGGCGGGCGGGCCGACGAAGGTGATTCCGGCCTTCTCGAGGGCCTCCACGAAGGGGCCGTTCTCGGAGAGGAAGCCGTAGCCGGGGTGGATGGCGCCGGCGCCGGTGCGGCGTGCGGCCTCGATCACCGCCTCGACCTTGAGGTAGCTCTCGCGGGCGGCGGCGGGGCCGAGGCGCACGGCCTCGTCGGCCTCGCGCACGTGGCGGGCATTGGCGTCGGCGTCGGAGTAGACGGCCACGGTGCGCAGGCCCATGGCGCGCGCGGTGCGCATTACCCGGCAGGCGATCTCGCCGCGGTTGGCGACCAGCAGGGTATCGAATTTCTTCACTTCAGAGGTCATGAGCGGGGCTCCGCGGCATTGTTTTCGGCGACACCGTTGTCGGCGACACGGTTATCGCTGTCGTTTGTCCAGGCGGGGCGGCGCTTCTCGAAGAAGCTGGCCAGGCCTTCCTGGCCCTCGGCGCTGACGCGCAGCTCGGAGATCACCCGGCAGGTGTGCTCGCGGGTGGCCTTGCTGTCGGGCTCCTGGGCCACCTCGGCCAGCAGCGCCTTGGTGGCGCGCTGGGCCTGGGGCGAGCCGGCCAGCAGGATGTCGAGCATGGCCTCCACGGCGGCGTCGAGCTCGTCGTGGGGGGCGAGGCGATGAACGAGGCCGAGCGCCAGGGCGGTGGTGGCGTCCATCACCTCGGCGGAGAGCGCATAGCGGCGCATCTGGCGCTCGCCCAGGGCACGCTGCACGTAGGGGCTGATCACCGCGGGCGACAGGCCGATCTTCACCTCGGAGAGGCAGAACTTGGCCTTCTCGGAGGCGACGACGATGTCGCAGCAGGCGGCCAGGCCCACGGCGCCGCCGAAGGCGGCCCCCTGCACGCGGCAGAGGGTGGGGCAGGGCAGGGTGTCGAGCCCGTGCATCAGGGCTGCGAGCTTGCGCGAGTCCGCCAGGTTGCCCTCGAAGTCGTATTCGACCATGCGCTTCATCCAGCCGAGGTCGGCCCCGGCGGAGAAGCTCTTGCCTTCGGAGCCCAGCACCACGGCGCGTATCTCGCCGTGGTGGGCGGCGTCGCGCAGACGCTCCAGGTGGGCGTTGAGCTCGGCGATCAGGCTGTCGTCGAAGGCGTTGTGGACCTCGGGGCGCTCCAGCGTCAGCCAGGCGATGCCGCGGTCGTCGAGCTCCAGCCGTGAAAAGGTTGTCTCAGACATAACGGAATCCCCTGCGGTTACATCCGGAACACGCCGAACTTGGTCTCTTCGACCTCGGCATTCATGGCCGCGGCCAGCGACAGCCCCAGCACGTCGCGGGTCTGGGCCGGGTCGATCACGCCGTCGTCCCAAAGCCGCGCACTGGCGTAGTAGGGGTGGCCCTGGTGCTCGTACTGCTCGCGGGTGGGCTGCTTGAAGGCCTCTTCCTCCTCCTTGCTCCACTCGCGGCCCTCGCGCTCGATCTGCTCGCGCTTGACCTGGGCCAGCACGCCGGCGGCTTGTTCACCCCCCATGACGGAAATTCGGGCATTCGGCCACATAAAGAGCAGGTTGGGGTCGTAGGCGCGGCCGCACATGCCGTAGTTGCCGGCGCCGAAGCTGCCGCCGATCAGCACGGTGAACTTGGGCACCTTGGCGCAGGCCACCGCGGTGACGAGCTTGGCGCCGTGCTTGGCGATGCCCTCGTGCTCGTACTTGGAGCCCACCATGAAACCGGTGATGTTCTGCAGGAAGATCAGCGGGATCTTGCGCTGGGCGCAGAGCTCGATGAAGTGCGCGCCCTTGACCGCGGACTCGGAGAAGAGCACGCCGTTGTTGGCGACGATGCCCACCGGGTGGCCGTGGATATGGGCGAAGCCGGTGACCAGGGTGTCGCCGTAGTAGCGCTTGAACTCGTCGAAGTCGGAGTCGTCGACGATGCGGGCGATCACCTCGCGCACGTCGTAGGGCTTCTTGAGGTCGGTGCCGACGATGCCGTAGAGCTCGGCCGGATCCAGGCGCGGGGGCTTGGGCGCCTGCATCTTGAGCTGGCCGCGCTTCTGCCAGTTGAGCCGCGACACGCAGGCCCGGCAGAGCTGCAGGGCGTGGGCGTCGTTCTCGGCGTAGTGGTCGGCCACGCCGCTCTTCTTGGCGTGGACGTCGGCGCCGCCCAGGTCCTCGGCGCTGATGGTCTCGCCGGTGGCGGCCTTCACCAGGGGCGGGCCGCCCAGGAAGATGGTGCCCTGCTCGCGGACGATGATCGACTCGTCGGCCATGGCCGGGACGTAGGCGCCGCCGGCGGTACAAGAACCCATCACCACCGCGATCTGCGGGATGCCCTCGGCGGAGAGGGTGGCCTGGTTGTAGAAGATGCGGCCGAAGTGCTCGCGGTCCGGGAAGACCTCATCCTGGCGGGGCAGGAAGGCGCCGCCGGAGTCGACCAGGTAGATGCAGGGCAGGCGGTGCTTGCGGGCGATCTCCTGGGCGCGGATGTGCTTGCGCACCGTGAGCGGGAAGTAGGTGCCGCCCTTGACGGTGGCGTCGTTGGCAACGATCACGCACTCGACGCCACTGACGCGGCCGATGCCCGTCACCACGCCGGCGGCGGGCACCGCGGAGTCGTAGACTTCATGGGCGGCCAGCGCCGAGAACTCCAGGAAGGGGGAGCCCTCGTCGATCAGGTGGTCGATGCGGTCGCGCACGAAGAGCTTGCCGCGGGACTCGTGACGCACGCGGGCCTTCTCGCCGCCGCCCTGGGCGATGGCGGCGGTGAGCTCACGCAGCTTCATCACCTCGGCGCGCATCGACGCCTCGTTGGCCTGGAAGCCGTCGCTGCGCGGATTGATCTGGGTCTGCAGGATGCTCATAGCGAATCCTTGAATTGATATGCCAACACAGGGTACCGGTGGTGTTGTAGGAGGGCAGCTCCGCTGCGCGACAGGCGCCGCCAGGTGCCTTGGTGTTTTCCGTGGGAGGCCTGCGGCCTCCGGTCGCGATGCGAAGCATCCCTCCTACATAAGCCGGTGGCTCAGGCAGATTCGTTGAACAGCTCACGGCCGATCAGCATGCGGCGGATCTCGCTGGTGCCGGCGCCGATCTCGTAGAGCTTGGCGTCGCGCAGCAGGCGTCCCGTCGGGTACTCGTTGATGTAGCCGTTGCCGCCCAGCAGCTGGATGGCGTCCAGGGCGACCTGGGTGGCCTTCTCCGCGCAGTAGAGGATGACGCCGGCGGCGTCCTTGCGGGAGGTCTGGCCGCGGTCGCAGCCTGCGGCCACGGCGTAGAGGTAGGCGCGGCAGGCGTTCAGGGTGGTGTACATGTCGGCCACCTTGCCCTGCACCAGCTGGAACTCGCCGATGGACTGGTTGAACTGCTTACGCTCGTGGATGTAGGGCACCACGATGTCCATGGCGGCCTGCATGATGCCGATGGGGCCGGCGGCCAGCACGGTGCGCTCGTAGTCGAGGCCGCTCATCAGCACGCGGACGCCCTTGCCCACTTCGCCCAGCACGTTCTCTTCCGGCACCTCGCAGTCCTGGAACACCAGCTCGCAGGTGTTGGAGCCGCGCATGCCGAGCTTGTCGAGCTTCTGGGCGGTGGAGAAGCCGGGCATGCCCTTCTCGATGATGAAGGCGGTGATGCCCTTGGAGCCCGCCTCCGGGTCGGTCTTGGCGTAGACCACCAGCACGTCGGCGTCGGGGCCGTTGGTGATCCACATCTTGTTGCCGTTGAGCACGTAGCGGTCGCCGCGCTTCTCGGCGCGCAGCTTCATGGAGACCACGTCGGAGCCGGCACCCGGCTCGGACATGGCCAGCGCGCCGACGTGCTCGCCGCTCATCAGCCTGGGCAGGTACTTGGCCTTCTGCTCGGCATTGGCGTTGATCTTGAGCTGGTTGACGCAGAGGTTGGAGTGGGCGCCGTAGGAGAGGCCCACGGAGGCGCTGGCCCGGGAGATCTCCTCCATGGCGATGCAGTGCGCCAGGTAGCCCATGCCGGTGCCGCCGTCCTCCTCGGAGACGGTGATGCCGAGCAGGCCCATGTCGCCGAACTTCTGCCAGAGGTCGTTGGGGAACTCGTTCTTCTCGTCGATCTCGGCGGCGCGCGGGGCGATCTCGTCGCGGGCGAAGGCGTTCACCTGGTCGCGCAGCATGTTCAGTTCGTCGTCGAGGCCGAAGTCGAGGGGCTTGAAGGGCGTATGCATGAGCGGGGCTCCGTTCTTGTCGGGAGTCGTGACCCACCGGCTCCGTGGCGGGAGGGGGGGGCGGGCACGACGGGTCGCGTCGGGTGGTGAAACCGTGATGGCACAAGACTAGGTCAGGTTGACGTTAACGTAAAGTGCAGCTCGTCCCGGCTTCGACGAATGTCGAATCGGTGGCCGACGGGCGAGGGGAGACGACAGGGCGGTAACGGCAGCGGGGCAGCCGCGAGGGCTGCCCCGGGACGGGCCAGGCGGGGTTAGACGGCTAGCCGGCCAGCCAGGTGATCAGCTGGTGGTAGAGGGGAATGCCCAGGATCACGTTGAGCGGGAAGGTGAAGCCCAGGGCGGCGAGCATCGCCAGGCCGATATTGGCCTGGGGGATGGCGGTGCGCATGGCGGCCGGGGCGGCGATATAGGAGGCGCTGGCGGCAAGCGCCGTGAGGATCAGCAGCGAGCCGGCGGGCAGGCCGAGGGCCAGGCCGACGGCGAGGCCGGCCAGCGACAGCACCGGCGGGGCGACCAGGGCGAAGGTGAGCAGCCGCCAGTGGAACCAGGGAATGGGGCGCAGCGTGTCCGCGGCGGTCAGGCCCATCTGCAGCAGGAAGAGGGCGAGCACGGCGTGGAAGGCGCTGGTGAAGAGCTCGGTGACGTTGGCGCCCTCCTGGGGGCCGTACATGGCACCGATGACCGCGCCGCCGGCCAGCAGGATCACCCCGCGGTTGGTCAGCGTCTCGTGCCAGATCCCCTGCATCGCCTCCCCGGCCGCCTTGCCCGCATGGCGGCGGTAGAGGGCGATGGCGACCATGATCGCCGGCAGCTCCATCATCACCAGATACAGGGTGACCTCGGCGCCGATCGGCAGGCCGCGCCCCTCGGCGAAAGCCAGCGCCACGGCGAAGGTGCCGGCGCTCACCGAGCCGTAGTGGGCGGCGATGCTGGCGCTGTCGGCGGGCGAGAGCCGCACCAGGCGACGCAGTATCGGCATCAGGGCCAGCGGGATCAGCGCGCCCAGCGCGGCCACGGCGACCAGTTCCGGCAGCAGCGACCAGCCGAGGTTGCCGTAGAGCGCCATGCCGCCCTTGAGGCCGATGGTCAGCATCAGCAGCAGGCTAAGGGTGTCGTAGGCGGCCTTGGGGATGGTCAGGTCCGACTTCAGCACGCCGGCCACCAGGCCGAGCAGGAAGAACATCACCACGATATCGGGCATGGGGGACTCTCACGGGTCGGGGTCAGGAAACGTCGGGGATTGTGCGGAGTCGATGGTATTGATACCAATTGTGTTGCTTGCAATGCAGTATAGATAATCATCTATATCCCGGGGTCGCCATGAACATTCGACACCTCACCTTCCGGCTGCTGCAGGTCTATGTGGCGGTGGTCCGCAGCGGGTCGATCAGCGAGGCGGCGCGGCAGCTCCACCTGACCCAGCCCACCGTCTCGCTGCAGCTCAAGCGCCTGGCGGAGACCCTCGGCGAGCCGCTGCTCGAGACCCGCCAGGGGCGGCAGGTGCCCACCGAGGCGGGCGGAGAACTTTACCGCGCCAGCCGCGAGGTGCTGGGGCGCTTCGCCGACCTGGACGACTACCTCTCGGCGCTGCGTGGCGGCGAGCGGGGGCGCTTCTCCATCGCCCTGGTCAATACCGCCCAGTACGTGCTGCCGCGGCTGCTCGGCCCCTACAGCCAGGCCTTTCCGGAGGTCGACGTGACCGTGCATTTCGGCAACCGCCGCCAGATGCTCACCCGCTTCGAGCGCCAGGAGGACGACCTCTACGTGTTCAGCCACCCGCCGTCGCTGGCCCACGCCCTGGCCGGGCGCTTCCTGCGCAACCCGCTGGTGGCGGTGGCCCCGCGGGGCCATCCCCTGGCCGGGCGCGAGCGCATCGCCATGAATGAGCTGCTGGGTGAGCGCTTCCTGCTGCGCGAGCCGGGCTCGGCCACCCGCATGCTGTTCGAGAGCTGGCTCCAGGAGCAGGGGCTGACCCTGGGCCCGACCCTGCAGATGGCCAGCAACGAGGCGATCCGGGTGGGCGTGGCGGCGGGCATGGGGCTCGCCGTGCTCTCCGAGCACGTGCTGCCGCCGGAGCACCCGGACCTGGTGATCCTGCCGGTGGCGGGGCTGCCCATCGAGAGTCACTGGCAGTTCATAGTGCGCCGCGACCGGCGACTCTCCCATGCGGCGCTGGGGTTCCTGCGCTTCGCCGAGGGGCACCTGGGCGAGTGCGTGGAGCCACGTTTCCTCAGCAACGAGCTCGACGACCTGCTGCGGCGGCTCGACGCCGCCGCGGGGGCCCCCCGGGGTCAGACCCTTAAGGGAAATTAAGGGTCTGACCCCGGCTGGCGTCCCTGGCGTTGGCTGGGCGTCGTTACCCTCCCGAAGCCCGCGTGATAGCCTGCGTTTCCAGCCAGCCTGCCTGCTTTCACGTCACGCTGGGAGAGATGACCGGCCTCGGTCAACCGCCACACATCAACGGGTGTTCTGCCATGGCCCAGGTCCTCTCGACGGCTCCCGCAATTGCAGAGGCAGAAGCCTATCAGGGCAAGGTCCTGGGCGCGGTGTCACGCACCTTTGCCTTCACCATCCCCCAGCTTCCGGCCGAGCTGCGCAAGGTCGTGACCAATGCCTACCTGCTCTGCCGCATTGCCGACACCCTGGAGGACGAGCCCGCGCTTTCCGCCGTTCAGAAGGCCCTCCTGCAGGAACGGTTTCTGGCGGTGCTGAGAGGAGAGGAGACGGCCCAGGGTTTCGTCAGGCAGGTCATGCCATTGCTCTCGCCGGCCACGTCGGCGGATGAGCGAGAGCTGATGGCCAATACGTCACTGGTCGTCCGCTGCACCCACAGTCTCGATGCGCCCCAGCAGCAGGCGCTGGTCAAGTGTGTGAGCATCATGTGCCGGGGCATGAGCCATTACCAGGACAGTGCCAGCCTGGAGGGCCTGGCAGACCTGGGCGAGGTGGACCGCTATTGCTATCACGTGGCAGGCGTCGTGGGTGAAATGCTCACCGAGCTGTTCTGCCAGCACTCCGGCGCCATGCATGAGAAGCGGGCCGAGATGCTGGCCCTGGCGCCTTCGTTCGGAGAGGGTCTGCAGCTCACCAATATCCTCAAGGACCTCTGGGATGATCGGCAACGTGGCGTCTGCTGGCTGCCGCGCCGGGAGTTTCGAGCGCTCGGCGTGGACGTGGCGAGCCTGGCGCCGGGGGGCAGTGATCCGGCGTTCGCCGCGGCACTGCGCTACCTGGTCGGTGTCGCGCATGCCCATCTGCGCAATGCCTTTCGCTACACCCTGATGGTTCCTGCGGAAGAAGCGGGGATCCGGCGGTTCTGCCTATGGGCCATCGGCCTGGCCGTGCTCACCCTCCGGCGGATAGTGGCGCGGCCGACCTATGGCTCGGGGCGGGAGGTCAAGGTGTCACGTCGCACGGTCAAGGCCGTCATCGCGAGTACCCGCCTGGCGGCACGTCATGATGGGACGCTCAGGCTGCTGTTTGGCGGTGTGACTCGGGGGTTGCCGCTCAGGCCGCTTTCGGGCTCGCCCCGGGCACTGAGCGCATGGGCGGCCGAGCCCTCCGGTGGTGAGGGCTTTGCTGCGGGATGTCCTGGCCTTCGGTCAGGCAACGGCAAGGAGTAGACAGCGATATGGCGATGGAGGTGACCCCTTGATCAGCACAGGCTCAGGCGAGCGCGACGAGACCGTTTCCTTCGATGACGAGGAGCTGATCCTGGTCGATGACGAGGACCGGGAGCTGGGACACCTGGACAAGGCCAGCTGCCACGAAGGAAGCGGTGTGCTGCATCGCGCCTTCTCGCTGTTCGTGTTCAATCCTCAGGGGGAGCTGCTTCTGCAGCAGCGGGCGGAAGGCAAGCGGCTGTGGTCGCTCTACTGGTCCAACAGCTGCTGCAGTCATCCACGCCGCGGCGAGCCCATGGAGGAGGCGATCCACCGGCGACTGTGGCAGGAGGTCGGCATCGAGGCGCAGCTCGCCTTCCTCTACAAGTTCCGCTACCAGGCCCAGTACGATTCAAGCGGGGCCGAGCACGAGCTCTGCTGGGTCTACCTGGGGACCTGTGCCGAGGAGCCGCGCCCCAACCGCCAGGAGATTGCCGACTGGCGCTGGATATCACCCGCCAGTCTCGATGCCGAGCTGGCGGCTCATCCGGAACACTTCACGCCCTGGTTCAAGATGGAGTGGACGCGGTTGCGCGGCGAGTATGCGGCTGAGCTCGAGACCTATACCCGATAGGCGCGACGGCCGATCACGGCCCCTTGACGGCTCGGCCGGGCCTGGTGTGGCCCGGCCGGGTATGACCGGGTGTGGCCGGGCACTGGCGGGCCTACGGATGAGGCGCCGTCAACTCCGGTTCAGTCCGAATGGGCGTTCGGGAAGAACAGCGGCTGGCCGTTGACGGTGAAGTCGGCGATGGCCTGCTGGCCCTCCTCGGAGAGCAGCCAGCGGTGCCACTGCTCGGCCAGGTCGTGCTTGAGGTGGGGGTGGCGCTCGGGGTCGATCAGCAGGCTGCCGTACTGGTTGAAGAGCGCCTCGTCGCCCTCGAAGAGCAGGGTGAGGTCCTGTGGGTTCTCGAAGGCGACCCAGGTAGCGCGGTCACTCATCACGTAGGCGTCCATGGCGGCGGCGGTGTTGAGCGTCGGCCCCATGCCGCTGCCCAGCTCGCGGTACCAGCTGCCGCCCGGTTCGACGCCGGCGGTCTCCCACAGCCGCTGCTCGGCGCGGTGGGTGCCGCTGTCGTCGCCGCGGGAGGCGAAGGGGGCCTCGACCTCGGCGATCAGGCGCATGGCCTCGGCCACGGTCTCGGCCTCACTGATGCCGGCGGGGTCGCCCCCGGGGCCGATGATCACGAAGTCGTTGACCATGACGTCGGCCCGCTCGGTGCCGTAGCCCTCCTCCACGAAGCGCTCCTCACCGGCGGTGTCGTGGACCAGCAGGCTGTCGGCATCGCCGCGGCGGGCAATCTCGAACGCCTGGCCGGTGCCCACGGCCACCACGCGAACCTCGATGCCGGTGGCCTCGGTGAACCGCGGGATGATGGCGCCGAACAGTCCCGAGGCCTCGGTGGAGGTGGTGGAGGCCAGCACGATGTAGTCGTCGCTGGCCTGGGCCAGGCCGGTGCCGGAGAGGGCCGCCAGGGCCAGGGCGATGGTCGCGAAGGGGCGTCGGGTCATGATGTCATCCTCGTCGGGTGGGGCTACCAGACCAGTTCGCCGCGCAGGAAGGCCTGGCCTTCCGGGGTTCGGGGCTGGGTGAAGAACCGTTCGGCGGGGGTATGCTCGATCAGGCGCCCCCCGTAGAGCAGCACGACGTCGTCGGCCAGGCGGCGTGCCTGGTTCAGGTCATGGGTGGTCATCAGGATGCGCGTGCCGCGGCGGTGGAAGTCCAGCACGGCCTCCTCCACGGCGCGAATCGCCGCCGGGTCCAGCGCCGAGGTGGGCTCGTCGAGGAACAGCACCTCGGGGCGAGTCAGCCAGGCCCGGGCCAGGGCCAGGCGCTGCTGCTCGCCGCCGGAGAGCACCCGGGCCGGCCGCTTCTCCAGGGGCGCCAGGCCGAAGCGGGCGAGGGCCTCCCGGGCCCGATCGCGCCGTTCGGGGCGGGGCGTCCCGCTGACCGCCAGGGCATAGGTCAGGTTGTCGATGGCCGAACGCTTCAGCAGCACCGGACGCTGGAAGACCATGGCCTGGCGGGGCGTGGTCCCCTCCCAGCTCACCCGACCCGCGCTGGGGGCCAGCAGGCCGTGGGCCAGGCGCAGCAGCAGGCTCTTGCCGGCGCCGTTGGGGCCCATCACCAGGGTGCGGTGGCAGCCCGCCAGCCGCAGGTCCAGCGGGCCGAGCAGGGGCTGTCCGCGATGGGTGACCGTGACGGCCTCGAAGGCCAGCGGGGCGATCCCGGTCCCCGTATCGGTGGGTTGGCGGAGCATATCGTTCATCCCAGCCGCCTCCGCGCCGTCTCGCCGACCAGGTGGGCGGCGGCGTTGACCAGCAGCACCAGCCCCAGCAGCACCAGGCCGAGGCCCAGGGCCAGCGGCAGGTTGCCCTTGCTGGTCTCCAGCACGATGGCGGTGGTCATCACCCGGGTGACGCCGTCGATGTTGCCGCCGACGATCATCACCGCCCCCACCTCGGCGCTGGCGCGGCCGAAGCCGGCGAGTATCACGGTGATCAGCGAGAAGCGGGCATCCCACAGCAGGGTGGGCATCATGCGGGGCCGGGAGACCCCCAGCGAGCGAAGCTGGTCGCGATACTCGCCGTGAAGCTCCTCGATCTGCTGGCGGGTCAGGGCGGCGATGATCGGCAGGATCAGGATCACCTGGGCGATGACCATGGCGGTGGGGGTGAAGAGCAGGCCGAGCGGACCCAGGGGGCCGGCCCGGGAGAGCAGCAGGTAGACCGCCAGGCCCGCCACCACGGGCGGCAGGCCCATCAGGGCGTTGAGCGTGACGACGATGGCGCCGCGGCCGGGGAAGCGCCACAGGGCCAGCGCCGCCCCCAGCGGCAGGGCCAGCAGCGCGGCGATGAGCACCGCGCTCAGCGACACCTGCACGGAGAGCGCGACGATGCCGAGCAGCACCGGGTCCATGCCCAGGATCAGGGCCAGGGCGGTCTGGAAGGCGTTGGCGTCGGCGGGCATCGTGTTCTCCGGTGGTCTCGTTGCATCTTGTGCGTTGAGGCGAAGTCGCGCATCCAACGATGGAATCCATGCAGTCTTGTGCATGATAAGAGCGTCTGCGCCGCCGAGACCGGAGAGGGCCCATGGAGACACCCGCGACCCACGCCTACCTGACCACCGCCGAGGTGGCCGACTACCTGCGGCTCAAGGAGCGCAAGGTCTACGACCTGGTGCGCCAGGGCGAGATCCCCTGCGTGCGGATCACCGGCAAGCTGCTGTTTCCCCGCCAGAGCCTCGACCTGTGGCTGATGAGCCACCTGGAGGGGGACCAGGCGAGCCGGCGGCCGGTGCCGAGCGTGCTGGCGGGGAGCCAGGACCCGCTGCTGGAGTGGGCCGTGCGCGAGAGCGGCTCGGGGCTGGCGCTGCTCTGCCACGGCAGCGGCGACGGGGTGCGGCGGCTGCTGGACGGCGACGCCATGCTGGCCGGCCTGCACCTGCTGGACCCGGAGAGCGGTCGCTACAACGAGCCGGCGAGGCTGGGCCTGGGCGGCATGCGCGACCTGGTGATGGTGCGCTGGGCGCAGCGCCGCCAGGGGCTGCTGCTGGCGCCGGACAACCCCCTGGGCATCCGGCGGCTGGCCGACCTGGCGCGGCCGGCGGTGCGGGTCGCCCACCGCCAGCCCGACGCCGGCGCGGCGCGCCTGCTGGGCCTGCTGCTGGCGCGGGAGGGTATCGGCGTCGAGCGCCTGACCCTGGCCGGCCACCCCTCGCTCTCCGAGGACGACCTGGCCCTGTCGATCCGCCAGGGCGAGGCCGATGCCGGGCTCGGCGTCGAGGCGGCCGCGCGTCGCCAGGGGCTCGCCTTCGTGCCGCTCCATGAGGAGGCCTTCGACCTGGCCCTGCGGCGGCGCAGCTACTTCGAGCCGCCGATCCAGCGGCTGCTGGCCTTCGCCCGGGAGCCGCGCTTCCGCGAACGCGCCGAGGCGCTGGGGGGCTATGACCTGGGTGACCTGGGCCGGGTGGTCTTCAACGCCTGAGGGCGGGGCGACGGTAGGAAGCGCCGTCGCTCTCGCCTCGTTGGCTCACCGGCAGGCGACGCCCTTCCGGTCACCGGTTCGTGCTCTCGACCTCGCCGAGCCTGAGCACATGATGAATCGCCCGCCACAGCGTCCAGGCGTCTCGCCAGTGGGAGGAGACCTCCACGTGGCCGAGCCCGCCGGCCTCGAAGAGCCGCGCCTGGCCGGCGGGAAGGGCATCCCGCAGCCGCCGCGAGTGGCTGATCGGGACCACCCGGTCGTCGGGGCCGTGAACCAGCACCAGCCTCGCCGCCAGGGCATCGAGATCCCGGGAGGCGAGATCCAGCGCGTCGAACGCGTCGCGCAGCGAGGGGGGCAGGGCCGCGAGCAGCGACGTCACCCGCGCCGGGTCGCGATTGACCACCAGCGCAAGGAGTGCCCGGCCCTGGTCTCCCAGGTCGGCCAGCTCGGGGGCGGGGCCCTCGTCGCCCGCCAGCCGGCGTCGGGCCAGGGCCGCCAGGCGCTGCCGATCCCCGGCGTCCTCCAGGGTATGCAGCTGGCTCTGCAGCATGGCCCAGCGCAGGTCGCGCTGGGGAGGCGGTGCGCGGAGGCCGGCGCCGCCGCGATCCTCCCCGGTGGTGGCGTAGCGCAGCATGTCGGTCAGGTCGTAGTAGCCGCCCACGGCGATCACGAAGCGGACCCGCTGGGCGATGTCCGGCTGCATGGCGGCCAGCAGCGCCGGCCCGGTGGCGAAGCTGATGGCGGCGAGCGCCGGGCCCTCCCCGGCCATGGGCAGCGTGGCGGTGGCGTGGCGAACGGCATCGGCGATGCCTTCCACCTCGCGCATGCCCACCGAGAAGTCGCGCAGGCCGTCCAGCTCCGGTACCAGCACCGTGAAACCGGCCCGCGCCAGGGTGCGGGCGAAATCCATCAGGCGCGGGTCCCGTCGGCCCGCGTCGGTGAGGCCATGCACCAGGACCAGGGTCCCGCGGCGGGGGGATGGCGGGTGGTAGAGGTCCGCCACATAGCCGCGCCCCTCCACCGCGTAGGTCAGCCCCTCGCGGTCGGGTGACGGGACGCGCTGCTTCAGCCGGCTCGGTCCCTCGCCGGCGGCCAGGTCGCCGAGTACCAGCAGGGCCTCGTGCTGGCGCTCCAGCGCACTGCAGCCGGTCAGCAGCAGGCCGAGCAGCAGCCCCGGCAGCAGCCCGAGCGGCCCCCGCCGGCGGCGGTGTGGTGTGTCGTCCTCGCGCAAGCGACTCCTCCTGGCGGGCGCCACGTCACGACGACGCCTCGTCGATCCCGCGGTACAGGGTGGCGGCCAGCCTTGGCTCGGCCCCCTTACAGCCTAGTCGCCATGGCGGGAGCGGCGCGCTTCCGTGCGCGCATCGCGGTGCGGTGGTCACGACATCAGGGGGCGGGCAGGGCGGCCTCAGGCCTGCGAGGTGCCCGGCCGCCGGTCGACGCCCCCGCCAGCCGGGCGGCCAGGTGGTCGGCGAGCTCCCGGGCGTCGTCATCGGCGCCGTGGATGGCCCCGGACTTGCGCCGCCGCAGGAACGGCAGGCCCATGGCGTAGAGCCCCGGGGCGTGCTCGACCACGCCGCCGTGGTGGCGCAGCCGCCCCCTGGCATCGAACACCGGTACCTGCAGCCAGGAGAAGTCGGGACGAAAGCCGGTGGCCCAGAGCACCGTCTTGATCTCGCCGGCGGCCAGGTCGAGGCCCAGGCGGGGGCGCGCCGGCAGCCGGGTGGGGGCCGGACGCTCGGGGGCGGGCAGGGCGTCGTGCCAGCCGTGGGCCAGCGCCCAGGCGTCCAGGTTGTCGAGCAGCCGGGCGAGCTTGAGGTCCGCCGCGCTGCAGTGCATGGCCAGGGAGCCGGCGAACTGCAGCCGGGTGCCGGAGAGGCCTGCCAGGCGCCCCACCAGGCGCACGCCGCGCTCGCTCAGGGCATTGAGGTCCAGATCGCGGGGGGAAGGACCGCCCACCAGCTGGGGGGAGGGGGCGCGCCGCGCCCGGGCGATGTCCTCCACCTCGTCGAAGCGCTGGTCGAGCAGGCCGGCCTGTTCCAGCCACCACTGGATGTCGCGTCCCCGATAGCGGCGCGGCAGGCGCAGGTGCTCGCCCACCGCCAGGGTCACCTGGCGGCCGCTGCGCTGGAGCTCGTCGGCCAGCTGCACGCCGGTGGCCGCGGCGCCCACCACCAGTACCCCGCCGGGCGGCAGCTGCGACGGGTGGCGATAGGCCAGCGGGGTGAGGCTCTCGATCCAGGGCGGCAGGGCCTCGGCCAGGGCGGGCACCACCGGCAGCTGGGTGGCGCCGGTGGCGATCACCAGCGCCCGGCAGTGCCAGGTCCCCCGGTCGGTCTCCACCCGATAGCCGCCGTCCATGGCGCGCACCGCCGTCACCCGTGTGCCGGTGTGGATCGGCGAGGCCAGCCGCCGGGCGTAGCCCTCCAGCAGGGCGATCAGCGCCGGCATGCCCATGAAGCCCTCCGGGTCGGGGCCCGGGTAGGGCTGACCGGGCAGGCGGCACTGCCAGTTGGGGGTGAGCAGACGCAGCGAATCCCAGCGCTCCCTGCGCCAGGCGTTGGCCACCTCGCCCCGCTCCAGGATCACATGGTCGATGCCACGCTGCGCCAGGTGATGGCCCATGGCGAGCCCGGCGTGTCCCGCGCCGATGACCAGGGCGGTCACGGCGCGGGCCGGGCGATGCAGCGGGCGCGGGCGCCCCGGGATCATTTCACGCTCACCATCACGTGGGTGGGGTTGGTGAGCAGGTCGTAGACCGCCGAGCGCTTCTGGGACTGGGCGACCAGCGCCTCGATCTCCGCGCGGCTGGCGTCGGCGTCGATCTCGTAGACCACCCGGATGTCGTCGAAGCCGTTTCTCACCTCGGGGTCCATGCCCAGGATGCCCTGGATGTCCATGCTCCCCTCCACGCTGGCCCGGATCGAGCGCAGCTGGATGCCGCGGTGCTGGGCGACGGCGGCGATGCCGGCGGTGAGGCAGCCGGCCAGCCCCACCAGCACGTACTCCACCGGGGTGGGGCCGTGGTCCTCGGCGGCGAAGACCGCGGGGTGGTCCACGTCGAAGGTGAAGCGCTGGCGATGCTGCTGCGTCTCGCCGAGGCCGTGGAACGCCTCGACGGCGACCCGGCTGTGGGTGCCCATCACCCAGTCGCAGTGGGCGCGCCAGGTGAAGCGGGCGGCCTCCGGGGCCTGGGCCAGGGCCTCGCGGGCGCCGAGCAGGGCGGTGACGTTGACGCCGTTGTCGATGGCCTGGGTAGCGGTTTGCATGGGGTCTCTCCTCGTCTTGTCGTTGTGGTCGAGCCCGACGGCGGCGTGCCGCGGGTCTCGACAGGCAGGGTGCGAGGGGCGCGTGGGACCCAGCGTGGGAGGTGCCGTGGTTTTTCAGCGGGCGGCAGTGGAATTTTCCGGGAGAGGCCTGACGTGCCGGAAGGCCCAGGCCCGCTCCAGCGGCATGCCCGCCAGGCGCTGGGCAAGGCGCACCGATTCGGCATCCGGCGACCGGTAGAGACAGAGCATCCGCCGCCGGTCCAGGGCGAAGCAGGTACGCACGAAGCACACCCGGTGGTTCTGCAGGCAGGCCGCCCCGGCATCCTCGATGGCCTGGATCGCCGCCAGGGTGACCGGCGCGGGGAAGGTGCGCTCCACCAGCACGTTGGCCGCCAGCGGGCCCTCGCCCGGGGCGTCGTGGAGCGTGCCCGCCCAGAGCCGCTCGACCTCGGCGCCGGCCTGGCGCAGCCCGATACGCGCCGACTCGGTATCCCGCGCCCGGAAGTGGCAGACCAGGCGGTGGCCATCCCGGGCCAGCAGGCTGCCCTGCCACTGGACCCGGTGGAGGTCCAGGCAGGCGCCGGCCTCCAGGGTCAGCTGCCTGACCAGGTCGGGGGTGACCGGCGTCGGCAGCTGTCGCTCGAGGAACAGGTCGATCATGGCGCCCCCTCCACGTCGCCCCTGGCCTCGGCGGTGGCCAGCAGGGCGGCGACGCGTCGGCGGGCCCAGTCGCCCGCCGGCGGGTGCAGCAGGCCGGCGGCTGCCCGGGCGTGGCGGTCGGCGTCGGGCAGGTCGCCCAGCGCCCGGCTGGCGGCGGCCAGCACCCCGTGGGCCAGAAGCTGCTCGCTGCGCCGTTCCAGGGCCAGGGCGTGGCTCAGGGCCTCCGCGGCGGCCGAGTGCGCCTCGCTGGGATGGCCGCGCTCCAGGTGGTGCAGCGCGGCGCGGTTCAGCACCCAGGCCAGGCGATGCCTGGCGTCGGCATCGCGCAGGGCGCCGAGGGCATCGTAGAGGGGGGCGGGGTCGTCGTCCGTGACCAGGCGGCAGAGGCCCAGGGCGGCCTGGGCGAAGGGCGCCTCGCTGCCGTCGCGGAGTCGTTCGCCCAGCAGCAGCAGCGCCCGGCAGCGCGAGAGCGCCTGGGCGGGCTGCCCCTGCTCGATGGCCATCATCATCAGCGCCTCGTTGGCCTGGAACTCTCCGAGCCGGTCCCCGCTGGCCTTGCACTGGGTGCGGGCCTCCTTGAGGGCCGATTCCGCCTCGGCCTGGCGCCCCGCGTGCCAGGCCAGCAGCCCCTCGGCCATGGGCAGGGCCGGGGGGCGCATGTGGCAGCGGCTCGCCAGCCCCCGGGCATCGGCCAGCCGGGCGCGGGCCTGATCCAGGTCGCGCTCGAGCATGGCCAGGCAGCGGGCGGTCTCGGCCATGGCGATCACCTGCTCGGCGTCGTCGGCGCAGCGCGTCACGCGCTCCGACTGGAGGGCCTCCTCGCGGGCATCGGTCCACTGGCCGTGCGCCCAGAGGATGTGGCTGGCCAGGTGGTAGCCCAGCCTGGCGTGGGCCAGGGCACCGTGCTCCAGGGCCTGCTCGGCCAGGGTCACCACCGCCGTGGCGGTAGTTTCCCAGTCGGCCAGGGGGGCGGCACTGATCAGGATCTCACGCAGCTCCAGCAGCAGGCAGACCCGCCGCACGTCGGGGAGGCGCTCGGCCAGGGCGAGCCCGCGGTCGGCGAGGCGCCGGGCTTCGTCGTTGGCGAAGAAGCGCAGGCAGAGCCGCCCGGCACCGACCAGGGCGGCGGCGGCGAGGTCGGGGTCGCCGCTGCATTCGGCGTGCCGGACGAGGGCGGCGGCGTGGTCGAGGTCGCAGACCGCCGCCAGGGCCAGGCTGTCGGCGACCCGGCGATGCATCATCTGCCGCCGCGCCGGCGAGAGGGTCGCATAGACCGCCTCGGCCAGTTCGGGATCGCCGAAGTCCAGGCCCCCTTCGCCGATGGCCAGCAGCCCGCGCCGTTCGGCCGCCTCCAGGGCGGCACCGATGCGACCGCTGGCCAGGCCCGTGTAGCGGCCCAGGGCGGAGACCTCGATCTCGGGGGCGAGCACGGCGGCCCAGCGAATGACCTCCAGGGCGTCCGGGTCGAGCCCGGCGAGCCGCGCCTCCACGCCTGCCTCGCCGGGAGCGGTCGGCACGGGCGGCGCGCTCTCAAGTGCGTCCTCCGGCGCAGGGCCGTCCGATGGGGAGGGGGGCTCGATCCTTGTTCGGCGGGCCCGCGGCAGGGCGCCGGTGACGGGAATGCCGGCCTCCCCGAGCAGCCGCAGGCCGAGCCGGTATTGCTGCTCGGCCTCCCGCGGCCGGTGCAGCGCCTGCAGCAGGCCGACCAGCCGGGCGTGAGCCGCCTCGTCGAAGGGGGTGAGCCTGACCAGCGCCTGGGCGTGGGGCAGGGCCCGCTCCGGGTGGTCCCGCAGCCGCTCCGCCAGCGCGGTCAGCAGCCGGGCCTGGGCGCGCATGGCGCGCTCCCGCTCGGCCAGGCACCAGCTGTGGAAGTCATGGAAGCCGGGCAGGTCGAGGCCTTCCAGCAGGGGGCCGCGATAGCGCACGGCGGCGGCCTCGAGGCTGGTGGTATCGGCCTCGGCCAGCTCCCCGGCCACCAGGCGCTGCAGGTTCAGCACGTCGATGTCCACGTCGGAGACATCCAGGCCGACGGAGAGCCGGTCGGTGATGAGCCGGCACCGTTCCGGGGTATCCACCAGCCGCCGCAGCTTGGAGAGGCTCCAGCGCAGCGACCCGCGCGGGTCGTCGGGCAGCTCCCAGAACAGCTCGCAGAGGTGTTCGCGGCTGAAGGGGCGGGCATGCAGGGCGAGGTAGGCGAGCAGGGCGCGGGTCTTCCGCGAGGGGGGGAGCGCCACAGGCTGGCCGTCCCGACGGAGTTCGGGGTCGCCCAGCAGGTTGAGGGTCAGCGCGTTCATCTCTCGCCCCGGGTGGCAGCGCCACGCCAGTGACAACCTGTTCAGTATAGTCCGCCCGGCGCCGGCTCTCCGGCCTCACTCTCGCTTTTTCCACGCTGGTGCACCGGAGGCGAGGCGCAAAAACCACGCTGGCTCACACGCCCGCTCTCCCGGCGCCCGACGATGCTTGGCGGGTACCCCCTCCCAGACAACAAGCGCAGGAGAGACCCCATGGCACGCCACGACAGCATCCTCGAGACCATCGGCGGCACGCCGCTGGTGCGGCTCGCCCGGCTCGCCCCGCCGGACATCCACCTCTATGCCAAGGTGGAGGCCTTCAACCCCATGGGCTCGGTCAAGGATCGCATGGCACTGGCCGTGATCGAGGCGGCCGAGCGCCGCGGCGAGCTGCGCCCCGGCCAGACGGTGATCGAGGCCACCAGCGGCAATACCGGCATCGGGCTGGCCATGGTCTGCGCCCGCAAGGGCTACCCGCTGGTGGTGACCATGGCCGAGAACTTCAGCGTCGAGCGCCGCCGGCTGCTGCGCTTCCTCGGCGCCCGGGTGGTGCTGACCCCGGCGGCGGAGAAGGGCAGCGGCATGCTGGCCAAGGCCATCGAGCTGGCCGAGACCCACGGCTACTACCTGTGCCGCCAGTTCGAGAACCCGGCCAACGCCGAGGTGCATCGCCGCACCACGGCCCGGGAGATCCTCGACGACCTCGCGGGCGAGCCACTGCATGCCTGGGTCTCCGGGTTCGGTACCGGCGGGACCCTGCAGGGCGTGGCCCGGGTGCTGAAGGACGCCGACCCGGCGACGCGGATCGTGGTGGCCGAGCCGGACAACGCGCCGATGCTGGGCAGCGGCCTGGCCCAGCCCCGCGGCCGCGATGGGTCGACGGCCAGCCATCCCGGCTTTCGTCCCCACCTGATGCAGGGCTGGAGCCCGGACTTCATCTCGCCGCTGACCGAGCAGGCCGTGTCGGCCGGCCTGGTGGACGAGGTGATGCCGGTGGCCGGAGCCGAGGCGCTGCGCCTCGCCCGGGAGCTGGCGCGTCAGGAAGGCATCTTCGCCGGCATCTCCAGCGGCGCCACCCTGGCGGCGGCGCTGGCGGTGGCCCGGCGCTCGCCGCCCGGCAGCCGCATCGTCTGCATGCTGCCCGATACCGGCGAGCGCTACCTCTCGACCCCACTCTTCGAGAACATCCGCGACGAGATGGACGACGAGGAGCTGGCCCTGTCGCGCTCCACGCCGGGGTATCGCTTCGATGCCCGCCCGGCGGTGCCGCCCGCGACGAGCGTCGCGAGACCGCCGGCAGCGGACGTCGATGCCGAGGCCGTGGCCTTCGTCGACCAGGCGATCGCCTCGGCGCCGGTGGTGATGTTCGCCCTGGAATGGTGCGAGTTCTGCTGGTCGGCCCGCAAGCTGTTCGCCCGGCTCGGCGTCGAGGTGAGCAGCGTGGATCTCGATTCGGTGGCCTGCCAGGCCGGCGATATCGGCGGCCGGGTGCGACCGGTGCTGGCGGTGCGCACCGGGGCGGCCACCATCCCGCAGATCTTCGTCGGCGGGCGCCTGGTCGGCGGCTGCAGCGAGCTGTTCGAGGCGTGGCGGGATGGCTCGCTGACCGAGCGCCTGGCGGCCTGCGGCATCCGCGTCGATGCCGAGGCCGCCTTCGACCCGGACGAGCTGCTGCCCCGCTGGCTGCACCCCCGAGCCGAGACGGCATAGGCGCGCCCCCCAACCACGCCGCCCGGCGGGCCCGGGCCGGCGACCCACTTGCAGGAGCGCAAGCCATGACCTTCATCCACACCATCCCGCCCGAGCAGGCCGACGAGGCGGTCGACGAGATGTACCGGCGCCAGCAGGCGCACTTCGGCTACCTGCCCAACTACGCCCGGGCCTTCAGCCATCGCCCCGAGGTGATGGCGGCCTGGGCGGCGCTGCTGGCCAGCATCCGCCGGCACGTCGCGCCGCGGCGCTTCGAGCTGGCGACCCTGGCCGCGGCCAGCGTGCTGGGCAACAGCTACTGCGCCCTGGCCCACGGCAAGGCGCTGGGCCAGTGGCTCGATGACGAGATGGTGGCGACGATCGCCCGGGGTGGCGAGCCTGGCGGCCTCGACGCCGCGGAGCGGGAGCTGCTGGCGTTCGCGCGCCGGGTGGCGGGCGATGCCAGCCGGGTCACCGGCGATGACGTCGCGCGACTGCGGGAGAGCGGATTGACCGACGCCGAGATCTTCGACCTGGTGGCGGTGGTGGCGGGGCGGGCCTTCTTCACCAAGGTGCTCGACGGCCTGGGGGTCGAGCCGGACGCCGCCTACCGCGAGCTCCCCGACCCGCTGTGCGAGGCCCTTACCGTGGGACGGCCGATTGCGGGGCGGGACCCCGAGGCAGGGCAGGGCTCAGCACAGTCGGCTGCCCAGCAGCAGCTGGGCGGCATCGAGATGATGCCAGCCCCACCAGACCAGGGCGAGAGCCAGGGCGGTGAGGAGCGCGGCGGCCAGCGTCAGCCGGCGTGAGCGGCTCATGCCTCGGCCTCCGCCGGGGCGGGGCGGTCGACCGGCCGCTCGCTGATGAACCAGTGCAGGGCGGCGGCCACCACCGAGAGCAGGATGGCGATGTTCCAGACCACGTCGTAGTCGCCGTGGATATCGTAGAGCAGGCCCCCCAGCCAGACCCCCATGAAGGAACCGAGCTGGTGGAAGAGGAAGACGATGCCGCCCAGCATGGAGAGGTGCTGCACCCCGAACACCGAGGCGACGATGCCGTTGGTGAGCGGCACCGTGGAGAGCCACAGCAGGCCCATGGCGATGCCGAACAGGTAGGCGCTGGCCGGGCTGAGGGGAGCAACCAGGAACAGGGTGATAACCACGCCGCGGATCAGGTAGAGCCAGGTGAGCAGGCGCGGCTTGGCGTAGCGCCCGCCCAGCCAGCCGGCGGCGTAGGTGCCGAAGATGTTGAAGAGTCCCACCAGGGCCAACACGGTGCTGCCCACCTGCACGGCGATACCGCTGTCGAACAGGTAGCCCGGCAGGTGCACGCCGATGAACACCACCTGGAAGCCGCAGACGAAGAAGCCCAGGCAGAGCAGCCAGAAGCCGCGATGGTTGGACGCCTCGGTGAGCGCCGCGCCCAGGCTGATATCGCCGGCGGCCTTGGCCGAGGGGCGGTCGCGCAGCATGGCCCCGAGCGGCAGCATCAGCGCGGCGATGGCGCCCATCGCCAGCAGTGCCGCGGACCAGCCCAGCCAGCCCAGCAGCCCCAGGGTGCCGGGCAGCATGGCGAACTGGCCGAAGGAGCCGGCGGCGCTGACGATGCCCATGGCCATGCTGCGCTTCTCCGGCGCCACGGCGCGCCCCACGGCGCCGAGGATCACCGAGAAGGTGGTGCCGGAGAGGCCCAGGCCGATCAGCACGCCGGCGGAGAGGGTCATGCCCAGTGCCGACTCCGAGACTCCCATGAACAGCAGGCCCAGCGCATAGAGGGCGCCACCGGTCACCACCACCCGGGCGGCGCCGTAGCGGTCGGCCAGGGCCCCGGCGAAGGGCTGGGAGAGCCCCCAGAGCAGGTTCTGCAGGGCGAGGGCGAAGGCGAACACGCCGCGGCCCCAGCCCAGCTCCGAGCTCATGGGCTCGAGGAACAGCCCGAAGCCGTGGCGCAGGCCCATGGCCAGGGTGACCACCAGGCCGCCGAGCACGATGATGAGAAGGGCGTGGCGACGTACGCTGTCCATGGGAATCCCGTTTGCAGACTAATGGCTATCACTATCGCCGCTCGCCGGCGGATTGGCTACTGTCTCCAGTTGGCGACGCGCTTGTCGCCGCCTTGCCACATGGGAGGGTGGCGGCCGCTTGGCTAGAATGGACGCCGGAAAATCCCCCACGACAACAAGGAGGTCCCATGTCACGGCGCCTGTGGTTTCCCCTCGTGCTGGTCGCCGCCAGCCTGGTCATGGCCGGCTGCAGCTACACCCCCGCCCGCATCAAGTCCGAGCCGCTGATCGTCATCGATGACGACCGGGGCGGCTACTCGCGCGGCGGCTACTTCTGCCCGCCGGGCCAGGCCAAGAAGGGCCGCTGCTGAGGCCCGCCAGAGGCCACCGTCAAGATGTTGACGGCACACGAGACCGAACCGGGAACGAAGGGAGCTCATCCACCGATTGCCCTGCGAGGTAACCCCATGAGGACTCCCGCTCGTCTGAGCCTGCTGGCCGTGGTGGCCGCCACCCTGACCCTGGCGGGATGCAGCTATACCCCCGCCCGGGTGGAGACACGGCCGCTGATCGAGATCGACGGCGACAGAGGCTATCGCCACTATCGCGGCGACGATCGCTACTACCGGGATCGCTATCGCCACCGCCGCGTGGAGCGTCACTACCACTACGATGATCGCCGCCGCCGAGGCTTCTGTCCCCCGGGACTGAAGATGCAGGGCCGCTGCTGAGACCCGGAGCGCCTGCCGCACCGCCCTCGGGCGGTGCGCTCACGCTCAGCGTCCGGCCAGGGCCTGCTCCAGGGTGGCGAGGCGCCCCGGGACCAGGGCGTCCGCCACGGCGGTGATGCGCAGCACATGGCCCAGCGCCGGGTCGGCGGGGCGGGCGATCAGCTTGCCTTCGTCGAGCAGGGCCTGGTGGACCCGGCCGGCCAGGTCGGCATCGGCCAGGCGAATACCCACGAAGTTGGTGGCGCTGGGCAGAACGTCGGCGCCCAGGGCGCGGAAATGCGCTGCCAGCCGCTCCCGGCGCTCGCGCACCGCGGCGACGTGGGCGTCCACCTCGTCGGGGGCGTCGAGCACTGCCTCGGCGGCGGCCTGGGTCAGCGTCGATACCGCATAGTGGATCCGCACCTTCATCATCACCGCAAGCGTCTCCGGCTCGGCGATGGCGTAGCCCACCCGCAGCCCCGCCAGGCCGTGGGCCTTGGAGAGGGTGCGCAGGCGGATCACCCCGGGCAGCACCCGGCGGCCGAAGTCGCCGTCGGCATCCTCGCGGAAGTCGTGGTAGGCCTCGTCCAGCAGCAGCCAGCAGTCATCGGGTAGCGCCTTGCGCAGTGCCATCACGGCGTCGTCGCCATGCAGGTGGCCGCCCGGGTTGTCGGGGTTGGCCAGGTAGACCAGCCGTGCCTGATGGTCATGGGCGGCCCGGGCCAGGGCCTCCAGGTCAGGCGCCAGGCGGCCGGGGCCCTCGTCGTAGGACACCTCCACCAGCCGGCAGCCCTGGCCACGGGCGAAGTAGCCGAAGGTGGGGTAGGTGCCGGTGGTGCTCACCACCGGCAGGCCGGGCTCGGCCACGGCGCGCAGCGCCAGGGCGATCAGGCTGTCGGCGCCGGCGTCCACCAGCATCGCTTCCAGGGGAATGCCCTTCTGCTCGGCCAGGCGCCGGCGGATGCCCAGCGCCTCGCTGTCGCCGTAGCTGTAGACGTGGGCGGCCATGGCGTCGCCGAAGCGCTCGCGCAGGGCGCGGTGGGGCATGTCGAGCCCCTCGTTGGAGCCCAGCTGGTGGGGGATCTCGCGGCCCAGGCGGCGCTCCAGCACGCGCACTCCGGGAAAGGGGTTGTCGGGGCCGTCACCGGTCAGGTGGTCGGGGAATCGCGGCATGAAAAACTCCCGGTCGGTGGTCGTCGAAGGGTGTCAGGGTTCGAGCTGATAGGTCAGCCAGTCGGTGCGGGTGGCGTGGCGATCGTAGACGCCCCGCGCCCGGTAGTTGGCTTCCCTGGTGATCCAGCGCACGAAGGGCCAGCCCCGGCGGTGGGCCTCCTCGCGCAGGGCATCGAGCATCGCGTCCACGGCCCCGCTGCCGCGATGGGCCGGGTCGACGAACAGGTCGTCCAGGAACCCGATGCGGGTGCCCCGCAGCGGCGAGGGCATGGGGCGGAAGTGCATCAGGCCGACGGCCTCGCCGTCCGCGTTGCGCGCCAGTCGGCCGTGGAAGGGCTCGTCCGGCGACTGGATCCATCCCCATACGGTATCAAGGATCGCGGCGTCCATGGGCATGCCGTAGTACTCGGCATAGCCGTGATAGAGGCGCTCCCAGTCGGCGCGATCGGCGGCGGTCGGTGAGGCGAGGGTGAGGGTCATGGTGGGGCTCTCCGGTTGAGCATGACGATGGCCACGGCGGCCAGGGTCAGCAGCAGGGCGAGGAAGACCTTGGCGCTCAATGGCTCGCCGAGCAGCAGGATCGCGCTCGTGACGCCGACGGTCGGGATGATCAGGGTCGAGATGGTGGCCTGGGCGATGGTCAGCCGGTTGACGTTCATGAACCAGAGCATCTGGGCCAGGGTGATCGAGAACAGCAGGTGGTAGCCCAGGGCCAGCCAGGTGCTCGGCCGCCAGGCGGCCGGCGGTGGCGGTGACTCCCAGGCCACCATCATCACGACCATGGGTATTGCGCAGATCGCGAACTGCCAGCCGGTGATCACCACCGCATGGCTCTGCCAGGCGCCGCGCTTCTTGATCAGTACCGTGCCCAGCGCCCACGAAAGCGCTGCGCCCAGCATGATCAGAGGCCCCGTCAGCCCCTGGGAGCCGCCGGCCAGGGCCGCGGGGCCCAGCAGCACCAGCAGGCCCGCCTGGCCGCAGGCCAGCCCGAGCCACTGGCGCCCGGTGATGCGCTGGCCGAGCAGCCACCACCCCAGCAAGAGGGCCCAGCAGGGCATGGTGAAGGCGATGATCGCGGCCTGGGAGGTGGGCATCCTGAGCTGGGCGAAGGCCGTGGCCAGGTTGAAGCCGAGGATCGTGAACAGCCCGGTGGCGATGAGCCACGGCCACTCCTCGGCCGATACGCCCAGCGGCAGGCGCCGCCAGCGGGCCCAGGCCAGCAGCAGGAGTGCCCCCGTCGTGAAGCCGATCGCCCGCAGGGTGAAGGGCGGCAGGTCCATCAGGATGAAGCGCACGGCGGGCCAGTTGCCGCCCCAGAACAGCCCGATGGCCGCGATCAGCGCCGCGGACCCGAGCAGCGGGCGCGCCTCGGTCGCCAGCCGAAAGCGCTGTGCCAACAGGCGCATGCCGGCGGCTCAGCCTGCCCCGTGGGGCAGCACCTTGTGGCGATTGAGCAGCCCCAGCGGGTCCAGCGCCTGCTTGAGGGTGCCCATCAGCGCGATCTCCTCCGGGGTGCGGGAGATCGCCAGGTAGTCGCGCTTCTCCAGCCCGATGCCGTGCTCGGCGGAGACCGAGCCGCCCAGTTCGGCCAGCGGGGAGTAGACCATGGCCTCCACCGCGGCGCGGGTCGCCGGCGCCTTGTCGCCGACGCCTACCGACAGGTGCAGGTTGCCGTCGCCCAGATGGCCGAAGGTCACCAGCCGGCCCTCGGGCCAGCGCCGGTGCAGCGCCGTCTCGAGGTCCGCCACGTAGCGCTCCATGGCGGCGATGGGCAGGCTGACATCGAAGGTGAAGAGCGGCGAGAGGGCCTGGATCAGCCCCTCGATGTCCTCGCGGATGGCCCAGATGCCCTGGCGCTGCTGGGCCGATTGGGCGAGCACGGCGTCGTCGATCAGCGCGGCCTCCAGGGCGTCCTCCAGGGCCCGGGAGAACTGGGCGGCGTGGGCGTCCGGGTCGGTGCCCAGGGACTCCAGGATCACGTAGAAGGGGGCGTCGGTGGCCAGCGGCGGCGGGTGTCGGCCGCTCTCCTCGGTGAGCAGGCGATAGTGGCTCTGCCACATGGCCTCGAAGGCCGCCAGGCTGCCGCCCAGCGCCCGCCCCATGTGACCGAGCAGCCCGGTCAGCGCCGCGAAGCTCGGGCAGGCCACCAGCGCCGTCTGCACGTCCGGGGTGGGGGGCTGCAGGCGCAGCACCGCGCGGGTGACGATGCCCAGGGTGCCCTCGCTGCCGATGAACAGCTGCTTGAGGTCGAAGCCGGCGTTGTTCTTGAGCATGTGGTTCATGGAGCTGACCACGCGGCCGTCGGCGAGCACGGCCTCCAGCCCCAGCACCTGCTGGCGCATCATGCCGTAGCGGATCACGCGGATGCCGCCGGCGTTGGTGGCGATGTTGCCGCCGATGGTGCAGCTGCCGCGGGCGCCCAGGTCGAGGGGGAACTGCAGGCCCACCGCCTCGGCCGCCTCCTGGACCCGCTGCAGCGGGGCGCCGGCCTGGGCGGTCAGGGTGCCGCCCACCGGGTCGACCGACTCGATGGCGCTCATGCGCTCCAGCGAGATGGCCAGCTCCTCCGGGGCGGCCTCGGCGCCGTGGACCAGGCCGGTCAGGCCGCCGTGGGTGACCACCGGCTGGCGGGCCGCATGGCAGGCGCGCATCACCGCGGCCAGCTCGTCGGTGGAGCCGGGCCGGACGATGGCGCCGGCGCGGCAGGGCGCGCCGGTGAGCCAGTCGACCCGGCGCGCCGCCACGTCGTCGCCGACCAGCACGTTGGCCGGGCCAATCCGCTCGGCGATCTCCTTCAGCAGGGCATCCATTCGTTCCCTCGTCTCCTTGTGGG
This sequence comes from Halomonas campaniensis, assembly GCF_014193375.1. Classification (GTDB taxonomy): domain Bacteria; phylum Pseudomonadota; class Gammaproteobacteria; order Pseudomonadales; family Halomonadaceae; genus Halomonas; species Halomonas campaniensis. The sequence goes on along the minus strand of NZ_JACHZF010000001.1, from coordinate 138,389 downwards.
TGAGCCTGTCAGGCATCGGCGAGCTCGTGCTCGCGGCCGGGGATGGCGTCGAGCAGCTCCCGGGTGTAGGCCTCCCGGGGGGCCAGGAAGACATCCCGGGCCGGGCCCTGCTCGACGATGCGGCCGTGCTGCATGACGATGATGCGGTCGCAGATCTGGGCCGCGACCCGCAGGTCGTGGGTGATGAAGAGCAGCGACAGCGACAGCTTCTGCTTGAGCTCCTCGAGGAGCTCGAGGATCTGGGCCTGGATCGAGACGTCCAGGGCCGAGACCGCCTCGTCGGCGACGATCAGCTCGGGGTTCAGGGCCAGCGCCCGGGCGATGCCGATGCGCTGGCGCTGGCCGCCGGAGAACTCGTGGGGAAAGCGGTCGGCGGTGCCGCCGAGCCCGACCAGCTCCAGCAGCTCGTCGGCCCGGGCCAGCGCCTTGCCCCTGGCCACGCCGTTGGCGATGGGGCCCTGGGCAATGGCCATCCCCACCCGGGTGCGGGGGTTCAGGGAGGCGTAGGGATCCTGAAAGATCATCTGCACCCGGTGGCGCTCGCGGCGCAGCGCCTCGCCCGTGAGGTGCATGAAGTCGGTGCCGGAGAGGCTCAGGTGGCCGCTGTCCGGGCGCTCCAGGCGCACGATGCAGCGGCCCAGGGTCGACTTGCCGGAGCCCGACTCGCCGACGATGCCGATGGTCTCGCCCTTGACCAGCGAGAAGGAGACGTCCCGCAGGGCATGCACCTCCCGGGCCGGCTTGAAGAGCCCGCCCCTGGAGCGGAACACCTTGTTGAGCCCGGTCACCTCGAGCAGGGCGGTATCGGTCTCGGCGCCGCGGGCCTCGGGGATCACGTCGCTGGGAATCGCCTCGATCAGCGCCCGGGTGTAGGCGTGGCGGGGATGCTTGAGCACCGTCTCGGCGTCGCCGAGCTCGACGATCCGGCCGTGACGCATCACGCAGACCCGGTTGGCGACCTCGGCGACCACGCCGAAATCGTGGGTGATGAACATCACCGACATGTCCCGGCGGGCCTGGAGGTCGCGGATCAGCTCGAGGATCTGGGCCTGGGTGGTGACGTCCAGCGCGGTGGTGGGCTCGTCGGCGATCAGCAGCTCCGGCTCCAGCGCCAGGGCCATGGCGATCATCACCCGCTGGCGCTGGCCGCCGGAGAGCTGGAAGGGGTAGGCGCGGATCGCCTTCTCGGGCTGGGGAATGCCCACCTCGGTGAGCAGGGCCAGCGCCTGTTCCTGGCGCTCCCGGGCGTTCAGTCGGCCATGGGCCTCGAAGACCTCGGCGATCTGGGCGCCCACCCGCATCAGCGGGTTCAGGGCGGTCATCGGCTCCTGGAAGATCATGCCGATACGCAGCCCGCGCAGCTGGCGGTGCTGTTTCTCGGTGAGGCTGAGCAGGTCCTGGCCGTCGAACAGCGCCCGGCCGCCCACCGGGCGCACCCCCTTGGGCAGCAGGCCCATGATGGCGTTGGCGGCCATGGACTTGCCCGAGCCCGACTCGCCCACCACGCAGAGGATCTCGCCGCGGGCGACGTCATAGCTGACGTCCTCCACGGCGTGGTCGCGGTCGGCCCCCGCGGGCAGGGCGATGGTCAGGTTTCGCAGGCTCAGCACCGGCCCGGGTGAGGTGGTGTCAGTGGCTGTCATGGGCATTCCTCACGAGCGCTCGCGGGCGAGCTTCGGGTTCAGGGCGTCGTCGAGGCCTTCGCCCACCAGGTTCAGGGCCAGCACGGTCAGCAGGATCGCCAGCCCCGGGAAGAAGCTCAGCCACCAGGCCTGGCGGATCACCGTGCGCGCCGCGCCGATCATGTAGCCCCAGGACATCACGTTGGGGTCGCCCAGGCCCAGGAAGGAGAGGGCGGACTCCAGCAGGATGGCGGTGGCCACCATCAGCGAGGCGAGCACGATGATCGGCGACAGGGTGTTGGGCAGGATCTGGCGCAGGATGATGGTGCGGTTGGTCTGGCCCACCAGGCGCGCCGCCTCCACGTACTCGCGATGGCGCAGCGACATGAACTCGGCGCGCACCAGGCGCGCCACCGGTGGCCAGCTGACCAGGGCGATGGCCAGCACGATAGAGGTGACGCTGGGCTGCATGATCGCCACCAGCACGATGGCCAGGGCGAAGTTGGGGATGGTCTGGAAGAACTCGGTGAAGCGCATCAGGGCATCGTCGATCAGGCCGCCGTAGTAGCCGGCCACGGCCCCCAGCGGCACGCCGATGGCCAGCGCCACCACCGTGGAGACCAGGCCGATCAGCAGCGAGACCCAGGCGCCGTGCATCAGCCCGGCGGCCACGTTGCGGCCCATGGTGTCGGTGCCGAGCCAGAAGCCCTCCACCTCCATGGGCGCCAGGAAGGGGCGCTGCACCATGCGCCAGGGCGACTCGGGATAGAGCACCGGGGCCAGCAGGGCCATCAGGATGATCGCCACCAGGATGATCAGCCCGATCAGGGCGCCGCGGTTCTGGGCAAAGCGGGCGAAGAAGCTCATGACCCCTCCTTGATGCGCGGGTCGGCTAGGCGATAGACCAGGTCGGTGATGATGTTGAAGACGATCACCAGGGCGGCCGAGAAGAAGAAGATGCCGAGCAGCAGGTTGTAGTCGCGCTGCATGAGCGCCTCGTACATCAGCCGGCCGATGCCGGGCCAGGCGAACACCGTCTCGGTGAGGATGGCGCCGCCGACCATCTGGCCGGCCTGGAGGCCCGCCAGGGTGATGATCGGCAGCAGGGCATTGCGCAGGATATGCCGTCGCTGGATGACGCCGGGCGAGAGCCCCTTGGCGCGGGCGGTCTTGACGTAGTCCTGCTGGCTGGCCTCGAGCATCGAGGCGCGGGTCATGCGGGTGTAGATGGCCATGAAGAACAGCGCCAGGGTGGTGGCGGGGAGGATCAGGTGCTTGCCGACGTCCAGCACCATCGCCAGCCCCGTGTGGCCGGCGCCCACCGTGACCATGCCGTAGGCCGGCAGCCAGTCCAGATAGACCGAGAACAGTACCACCGCCATCAGCGCGACCCAGAACAGCGGGGTGGCGTAGAAGACCAGGGCCAGCGCCATGATCAGCGAGCCGGAGGGCTTCTTGACGCGGGCGGCGGCCAGGGAGCCAGCGACGATGCCCAGCGCCAGGGACAGCACGAAGGCGGTGCCGGTGAGCAGCAGGGTGGCGGGCAGGCGGGCCAGGATCAGGTCCAGCACCGGCATCTGCTGGCGATAGGACCAGCCGAAGTCGAGCATGGCGATGCCCGAGACGTAGCGCCACAGCTGCACGTGGAGCGGCTGGTCGAGGCCGAAGCGCTCGCGCAGCTGGCGCAGGAACTCCTCGTCGGTGGCGCCGGCCTCGCCGGCCAGGATGGCGGCGGGGTCGCCCGGCGCCATCTGGATCAGGAAGAAGTTGAAGATGACGATCAGGAACAGCACGACCACGGCCTTGGCGAGCCGTGACAGGATCAGTCTGGCATAGAGCATGGGGTTCCCTCGGCGGGGGATGGGGCGGCTCGGGGAGCCGCCCCGCGTCGTCAGTGGAGCCTGGTCGGGTGCGGGGGTGCCGGCCGCCAGCGGCGGCCGGCAGGTCCCTTACCGGTCGAGCCAGGCGTCGCGGAAGCCCTCGTTGACCCCGACGCTGGAGTTGATCAGGTCCTTGACATCGCAGCGGTAGAGGGTCGGAAAGCCGAGCTCGAGCAGCCAGCCCACCGGGACATCCTCGTGGAGGATCTCCTGGACCTCGTGGTAGAGGGCCTCGCGCTCCTCGTCGGGGAAGGCGGTGGCGGCGGCGTTGAACAGCTCGTCGACGCGCTCGTTCTCGTAGCCCTCGACGTTGTTCCAGGGCGAGCCCTTCTCGATGTTGCTGGAGAGGTAGGTGCGCGAGATACCCAGCGCCGGGTCGCCGTACTGGTAGAGGAAGGTGAAGGCCAGGTCGTAGTCCCACTCGGAGAGGCGCTGGTTCCAGCCGCCCACGTCGGTGGCCTGGGTGCGCACGTTGACCCCCACTTCGCGCAGGTTCTGCTGCACGGCCTCGGCCCAGCGGGTCCAGGTCTCGCCGTAGGGCAGCGGCAGCAGGCGGACCTCCTCGCCGTCGTAGCCCATCTCCTCGAGCAGCTCCCGGGCGCGCTCCGGGTCGTGATCGTAGGGCTCGAGGCCGTCGTGCTGGAAGCGGGCGTTGGAGCCGAAGGAGGAGAGCGGCACGTTGCCCAGGCCGTTCCACAGCACGTCGCGGGCGAACTCGCGGTCCATGGCGTACATCACCGCCTGGCGGAAGCGCCGGTCGGCGGTGGGCCCTTCGCGGTTGTTCATCCACAGCATGGCGAAGGGGCTGAAGTACTCGTGGCCCTCGTCGGTGATGCAGACGTTGTCCATGGCCGAGATGCGCGGGATATCGAAGTTCTCGATGGTGCCGTTGGGCAGCACGTCCACGGTGCCGTTCTCGAAGGCCACCGCGCGGGAGGCGCCGTCGGGGATGATGTGCCAGTTGACGCCGTCGAGGTAGGGCAGCCCCTCCTCGTAGTAGTCGTCGTTGCGCACCAGCTGGATCACGGTGCCGCGGTCCCAGTTGTCGAACTTGAAGGGACCGGTGCCGATGGGGTGGTTGTTGGCCGGGTTATCGCGGAAGTCGGTGCCCTCGTAGATGTGCCTGGGCACCATGGTGAAGGTGCCGGCCTCGAAGGAGATCAGGAAGGGGCCGAAGGGCTCCTCGAGGGTGAAGACCACGGTGTGGTCGTCGGTGGCCTCGATGGAGGCGATGTGCTGCAGCACCGCCCGGGCACTGGGGTTGAGCTCGCGGTGGAAGACGTCGGCGGAGAACACCACGTCGGCGGCGGTGAAGGGCTCGCCATCGTGCCAGGTGACCCCCTCGCGCAGGTGGAAGGTCCAGGTCAGGCCGTCGTCGCTGGTCTCCCAGGACTCGGCCAGCTGGGGAATCGGCTCGAGGTCCGTGGTGTAGCGCAGCAGCCCCTCGTAGATGTTGCCGGCCACGGTGCGGGTCGGGGCGTTCTGGATCATGCCCAGCACCAGGCCGGGCGGCTCGGGCTGGATGATGGTGTTGAGGGTGCCGCCCGTCTTCGGTTCGTCGGCCAGGGCCGCCGTGGAGAGGGCCGTGGTGGAGAGGGCCGTGGTGGAGAGTGCCGCCGCGGCGATGGCGATGGCCAGTGGAGTCTTCATGGTGCTGTCCCCCGATTGTTGCGGTTGTTGTTCGGTACGAGAAGCCACCTGAATGAACCTAGCAGCGACCTGGCAAACTGTCGACAGTCGGCAATCGACGGTCGACAACTCCGCAGTGTCGGCCATAATGAGCGCAGTCTGGGTCAAAGTCCGAGGGGTGGTGCAGGGATGTCCGAGTCGCAGAGCGAGGGTTTCAGGGCGATCCGGTCGCCCAACCTGGTCGACCAGGTGGCCGATCACCTCACCGAGGCGATCATCGCTGGGCGCTTCATCCCCGGGGAGCGGCTCTCGGAGGTGGGGCTGGCCCGTGCGCTGGGGGTCAGCCGGGCCCCGATCCGCGAGGCCGCCAGGCTGCTGGAGAGCCGGGGGCTGCTGGTGTCACAGCCGCGCCGCGGCTTCTTCGTGCGGGCCCTGGACGCGGGCGAGCTCGAGGACATCTTCGACCTGAGGCTCTGCCTGGAGCGCCACGCCATGGAGCACCTGGCCCACGCCTGCTCGGCCGAGGCCCTTCGGGCCCTTCACCGCCAGGTCGAGGTGCTCTGCGAGGCCGCGGCGAGCGGCAGCGAGAGCCGGCGCATCGAGGAGGACCTGGCGTTCCACCGCATGATGATCGCCGCCGTGGGCAACCGCCGGCTGCTCAAGGGCTTCGACGACCTGGCCCACGAGCTGCGCCTGTGCATCACCCTGATCACCAAGACCCACGAGGACCCGGACACCATCGCCGACTGCCACCACCTGCTGCTGGACGCCCTGGCCAGCGGCGACCCGGCGCGCTGCCGGGAGGCGATCGATTACCACATCGGCGTGGCGCGGGACTACGTGGTGCGCGGGGTCGTCGAGTCGCGCGCCGAGACCCTGGCACACTAGCCTGACGACCCCGCGCCCTTCCGTGATGGCCGGCCGGTATCAGCGGGCCGGCATGGGCGCCGGCATCAGCGGGCCGGCATCAGCGGGCCGGCATGGGATAGCGCCGGTCGGCCTTGCCCGCCTTCACCACCTGCCCCGGCGTCTCGTGCCCCACCAGCTCGGGCAGGGTGGCCGAGGCGGCCAGCAGGGCGTCCAGGTCGACGCCGGTCGCCACCCCCATCTGCTCGAACATGTGCACCAGGTCCTCGGTGCAGACGTTGCCCGTGGCCCCGGGGGCATAGGGACAGCCGCCGAGCCCGCCCAGGGAGGCGTCGAAGCGCGTGATACCGGCCTGCCAGGCGGCCAGGGCGTTGGCCAGGCCCATGCCGCGGGTGTTGTGGAAGTGCAGGGTGAAGGGGATGCCCGGGAAGCGTGCCTGCGCCGCCTCGCAGAGGCGGGCCACCTGGGCCGGGTTGGCCATGCCGGTGGTGTCGCAGAGGGTCACCCCCTGCACGCCCAGCGCCAGCTGGCGTTCCACCAGCGCGAGTACCCGGGCCTCGGCCACCGCGCCCTCAAAGGGGCAGCCGAAGCTGGTGGAGAGCGAGGCATTGATGAAGAGCTCCCGGCCCTGTGGGTGGGCGCGCACCGCCTCGACGATGGCGGCGAGCTGCTCGAGGGACTGCGCCGATGTCATGCGCAGGTTGGCCAGGCCGTGGGAGTCGCTGGCCGACATCACCAGGTTGATCTCGTCGACGCCGGCGGCCAGCGCCCGCTCGGCGCCCTTGAGGTTGGGCACCAGCACGGTGATGCCCACCCCCGGCCGGCGCGTGATGCCGGCCACTACCTCGGCGGCGTCCGCCAGCGCCGGGACCGCCTTGGGCGACACGAAGGAGGTGGCCTCGATGCGGGCCAGCCCGGTGGCGGAGAGGGCGTCGATCAGGCGGATCTTCGCCGCGGTGGGCACGAAGGTCGCCTCGATCTGGAAGCCGTCGCGGGGGGCCACCTCATTGATCTGCAGCTGGGTCATGATGGAAATCCTGGGTCGGTCGGGGGTCAGATGATGCCGGCGTCGCGCAGCTTGGCGCGGGTCGCCTCGTCGATGCCCAGCTCGTCGAGCACCTCCTCGGTATGGGCGCCGAGGGCGGGCCCGCCCTGGCCGAGGCGCCCGGGGGTGGCGCTGAGCTTGGGCAGCACCCCGGGCACCTTCAGCGGCCGGCCGTCCGGCCGGGTGAACGACTGGATCATCTCCCGGGCGAGGTAGTGGGGGTCATGGGCGATGTCGGCGGCGGTGTAGGGGTAGCCGGCCGGCACCCGGGCCTCGTCCAGGGCGGCGAGGATCTCGTCGCGGCCGTGCTGGCGGCTCCACGCCTCGATGGCGGCGTCGATCTCCGCGGCGCGGCGGGTGCGGCCGTCGTTGTGGGCCAGTTCGGTATCCTCGGCCAGCTTGGGGCGGCCGATCACGCTCATCAGGCGCTTGAAGATGCTGTCGCCGTTGCCGGCGATCAGCACGTAGTCGCCGTCCCGGGTGCGATAGGCATTGGAGGGCGTGATGCCGGGCAGGGCGCTGCCGCTGGGCTCGCGGACCTGGCCGCTGGCGTCGTACTCCGGCAGCAGGCTCTCCATCATGGCGAACACCGACTCGTAGAGGGCGACGTCGATCTCCTGGCCCTGCCCGCTGCGGTGCCGCTCCTGGAGGGCGAGCAGGGTGCCGATCACCGCGTAGAGCGCGGAGAGGGAGTCGCCGATGCTGACGCCGACGCGCACGGAGGGCTCGCCGGGCTGGCCGGTCAGGTAGCGCAGGCCGCCCATGGCCTCGCCGATCACCCCGAAGCCCGGCTTGTCGCGGTAGGGGCCGGTCTGGCCGTAGCCGGAGACGCGCACCATGATCAGCCCGGGGTTGGCGGCCGACAGCGCCGCGTAGCCCAGTCCCCACTGCTCCAGGGTGCCGGGGCGGAAGTTCTCGACCAGCACGTCGGCATCGGCGGCCAGCCGCCGGACCAGGTCCTGGCCCTCGGCGGTGCGCAGGTCCAGCGAGACCGAGCGCTTGTTGCGGGTCTGGACATGCCACCAGAGCGAGGTGCCGTCCTCGATCATTCGCCATTTGCGAAGGGGATCGCCGGTGCCCGGCGGCTCGATCTTGATCACGTCGGCGCCGAACTCGCCCAGCAGCTTGGTGGCGAAGGGGCCGGCGATCAGCTGGCCCAGCTCGATCACCTTCAGCCCGGCCAGGGGGAGCTGGCGTGTTTCCGGGGTCGTCATGGGGGAGACTCCTTGTGCGGTCTTGGGCCTATCATGGGGCATGGACCCGGCGGCCTGCCATTAGGCAATCGACAAGCTTGGTTTCGTGGAACACGAACCTGCGGGTATAGTGCCGCGATGTCGTTCGTCGATCCCTTCACCCGGGGGCCCCATGCGCCGTTTCGATTTCCTGACCCTGAAGCTGTTCGTCACCGTGGCCGACGAGGGGCGCCTGACCGCGGCGGCCGAGCGCGAGCACCTGGCGCTGGCGGCGGTGAGCAAGCGCATCAGCGACCTCGAGGCGCTGGTCGGCACGCCGCTGCTCTACCGGCGCTCCCGGGGCGTGCAGCTGACGCCGGCCGGCCAGGCCTTCCTGCACCATGCACGGCGCATCCTGGAGGACGTCGAGCGCCTCCACGCCGAGCTCAGCGAGTACGGCGAGGGCATCCGCGGCCATGTGCGCATCCACTCCAATACCTCGGCGATCATCGCCTTCCTGCCCCGCGACCTGAGCGACTTCTCGCGGGACTACCCGCAGATCAAGCTGGACCTGCAGGAGCGGGTCAGCAGCGAGGTGATCGCGGCGGTGCGCGACGGCCTGGCCGACCTGGGGATCTTCGCCGGCCACGTGCCCGCTCAGGACCTCCAGGTGATGCCCTATCGCAGCGACCGGCTGGTGCTGGTGACGCCCCGCGACCATCCCCTGGCGGAGCGCGAGTCGCTGTGCCTCCACGAGGCCACCGAGTACGACTTCGTCGGCCTGCAGCAGGACGCCTCGCTGCAGTCGCTGCTCCACGAGCAGGCCAGCCGCGCCGGCCGGACGCTGCGCATGCGCATCCAGGTGCGCAGCTTCGACGCCATCTGCCGGATGATCCACCACGGCATGGGGGTCGGGGTGCTGCCCCAGCGCACCATCTACCGCGACCTGCGCGACCTGGCGCTGTGCAGCATCTCGCTGGCCGACGATTGGGCCCGGCGAGAGCTGGTGATCGGCATGCGCCGCTACGAGACGCTGCCGGTGACGGCTCGCCACCTGGTCGACCACCTCATCCGTCGTCGCGAAGCACCGTGAAGGGCGACCACTGCTGGCAGAGCGGGGCGACCTCCAGCCGGGTGATGTTGACGTGGGGCGGCAGCTCGGCGATATGCAGGGCCTGCTCGGCCACGTCGCGGGGCTGCAGCGCCCGGGTGCCGCGGTAGTAGTCGCCGACCACCGAGGCGTCGCCCTTCATGCGCACCAGGGTGAATTCGCTCTCGGTCATGCCCGGGGCCAGGTCGGTGACGCGCACTCCTGCGGCGCTGACGTCGCAGCGCAGGTTGTAGCTGAACTGCTCGACGAAGGCCTTGGTGGCGCCGTAGACGTGGCCGCCGGGGTAGGGGGTGTGCCCGGCGATGGAGCCGATGTTGATCACCGTGGCCCCGGGGCCGGTGGCGATGAGCCGCGGCAGCAGCAGGCGCGTCACGTTGACCAGGCCCTTGATGTTGGTGTCGATCATGCGGTGCCAGTCGGCGAGCTCGGCCTCCTGGGCCGGCCCCTTGCCCAGGGCCAGGCCGGCGCTGTTGATCAGCAGCCGCACGGCGGCGAAGGGGGCGGGCAGGGCATCGATGGCGCGGGCCGACGCGTCAGGGTCGGCGACGTCGAAGGGAGCCACGTGCACCGGCACGCGCTCGCCGATCGCCTGCTGCAGGGCCTCGAGCCGCTCGCGGCGTCGCCCGGTCAGCACCAGCGACCAGCCGGCCTCGGCGAAGCGGTGGGCGCAGGCCTCGCCGATACCCGAGGTGGCGCCGGTGATGAAGGCGACGGGGCTGGCTTCGTGCATGATGAACCCTCCAGGCAGTCGGTTGGCGTCACAGTGTGGCTACCTCGCATTGGGGGCTCCGGAATAGTCGCCGGGGTATCCTCCTTTGGTCGTAACGGGCACGGTACCCGCCGACAGTCCGCGCGAGATCGCGCTATCTTCTGCCATCGTTATTCACGAAGCCTGCCTTCTCCAACCTCGATTTGAGCCGGGACGAGGCTTGTCCCAAGATCAGGGTGCCGGAGCCGCCTTCCGCGTGGCGGCACCCCCATAACGACAATACCGCCGGGAGAACCTCACATGCGCAAGACGCTACTTGCCACCCTCGCCAGCCTGGGCCTGGCCGCGGCCGCCCCCTTCGCGCTGGCCAATACCATCGAGATCCAGGTCAACAACACCATGAGCGAGGGCGGCTCCGAGAGCGCCGCCGTCGAGCGCTTCGCCGAGTATCTCGAGGAGCAGGCGCCGGGCCGCTTCAACGTCCGCCCCTTCCTGGCAGGCTCCTTGGGCGGCGAGAACGCCGTGCTCGAGCTGCTCAACCTGGGCCAGACCCAGCTCTCCATCACTGGTGGCAACTGGCGCCAGCAGTACGCGCCGGAGTATGACGCCATCACCGTGCCCTTCGTCTTCTCCACCTGGGAGGAGGTGGACGCCTACATGGAGAGCCCCTCCGGCCAGCGTCTGGTGGAGATCGCCGAGGAGAAGGGCGGCATCAAGTACTTCGGCACCCAGCACCGCGGCCCGCGGCACATGACCGCCAACAAGGCGATCCACTCGCCGGATGACCTGCAGGGCTTCCGCCTGCGGCTGCCCTCGCTGCCGGTGTGGCTGGAGGTATGGGAGGAGATCGGCGCCCAGGTGGTCAACGTGCCGGCGCCGGAGATCTACCTGGCCATGCAGACCGGCCAGGTCGACGGCCACGAGAACTCCCTCTCCTCGCCCTATACCCGCCGGCTGTGGGAGGTTCAGGACCACATCATCCTGACCAGCCACGTGATGTTCCCGTGGAACTGGGTGGCCAGCAAGCGCTGGTGGGACGGCCTGGAGGCCGATGACCAGGCGCTGATCAGCGAGGCCATCGAGGTGGCGCGCCAGCACGGCACCGAGCGCGAACGGGAGCTCGACGAGTTCTACCTCGAGGAGCTGCAGAAGGAGGGCATGACCGTCATCGAGCCCGACGTGGCGGCCTTCCGCGAGGCGGCCATGCCGGCCATCGAGCGGATTCTCGACGAGATGGCCGATGGCGTGATGGACGATGCCCTGGGCGGTGAATGACGTCAGGGCCTGATGGGGTGATTCGACGATCTCGGCGGCGCCCAGCGGGCGCCGCCGAGCCGTGAGGGACGAGAGGATGTTTCCGTGAGGCAAGAGAGCGCGTTACCCCGGGGGGCCGTCGACCGGCTGGCCTGCCGGCTGCTCAGGGCCGTGACCCTGGTCTGCGACCTGCTGGGGGTGCTGCTGCTGGCCGGGGTGCTGCTGCTGATCGTGGCGGCGGTGGTGGCCCGCGACCTGCTGGACCTGGGCATGCCCTGGACCGAGGAGGTGGCCACGCTGCTGGCGATCTACGCGGTGGGGTTCGGCTCGCTCTCGGCCTGGGTGCGCGGGGAGCACCTGCTGGTGGACCTGTTCAGCCACCGGCTGCCGCCGCTGGCGCTGGCGCTGCAGTACCGGCTCACGGCGCTGCTCTCCTGCGGCTTCTTCGCCCTGGCGGCCTGGGGCGCCTGGACCATGTCCGAGATGAGCGCCAACAACCGGACGGTGTCGCTGGGCATCAGCTTCAGCTACCTCTACTACGGCATCTTCGTCGGCTTCGCCGGCATGACGCTGCTCTCCGCCTGGCAGGCCCTGCGCGGCAGGGTGGCCTGGCAGGCGGTGGGCGGCAGCGGCGGGGAGGCTCCCTGATGCTGGAACTCGCGATCTTCGTGGGCGGGCTGCTGGTGCTGATGATCATCGGCCTGCCGGTGGTGGTGGCCATCGGCATCACCTCCTTCGTCGCCCTGGCGGTGACCGGCACCGGCGGGCTGCCGGTGGAGCTGATGTCGCTGCGCATGGTGCAGACGCTCAACAACTTCACGCTGCTGGCGATCCCGCTGTTCATCCTCGCCGCCAACATCATGAACACCGGCTCGACCACCACCCGGATCTTCGACTTCGCCACGGCCCTGGTGGGCTTCACCCGGGGCGGCCTGGGCCATGCCAACGTGGTGGCGAGCTCGATCTTCGCCACCATGTCCGGCACCGCCGTGGCCGATGCCGCCGGCCTCGGCAGCATCGAGATCAAGGCCATGAAGGAGCGCGGCTACGACCTGGGCTACTCGGCCGGCATCACCGCCGCCTCCAGCGTGATCGGCCCGATCCTGCCGCCCAGCATCGCCCTGGTGGTCTACGGCTGGCTGGCCAACGTCAGCATCGGCGCGCTGTTCATGGCGGGGGTCGTCCCGGGCCTGCTGATGGCGCTGCTGCTGATGGGCATGACCGTGGGGCTGGGGGCCGGCGGGCGTGTCGCCATGCCCGCGCCGGTGCCCTTCGACGGGCGCGAGGTGGTGCGCACCGGGCGTCGCGCGGTGCTGCCGCTGATGATGCCGGCGATCATCGTCGGCGGGATCTGGACGGGCTTCTTCACCCCCACCGAGGCCGGCGCGGTGGCCTCGCTCTATGCCATCGTGCTGGGCGGGCTGGTCTATCGCGACCTGAGCCTCAAGGCGCTGTATCTCTCCTTCCGCCGCACCCTGATGTTCAGCGTGGCGATCCTGCTGATCATCGCGGTGTCGAGCTTCTATGGCTGGATCCTGGTGCGCATCGGCATTCCCCAGGCGCTGGCGGGGCAGGTGGCGGGCATCGACATGCCGACGGTGATGCTGCTGCTGGCCTTCGCGCTGTTCTTCCTGCTGATCGGCTGCTTCATGTCGGTGGTGGAGAGCATCCTGATCTTCACCCCCATCGTGGTCCCGGCGGCCCTGGCTGCCGGCCTGGACCCGATCCACTTCGGCATCGTCATGGTGATCACCCTGTCGGTGGGGGTCATCACGCCCCCCTTCGGCAACGTGCTGTTCCTGATGGTGGGCATCACCCGGCTGCGCTATGGCCAGGTGGTGGTGGCGGTGTTGCCGTTCCTGCTGCCGATCCTGGCCACCATCCTGATCCTGATCGCCGTGCCGCCGGTGGCCACCTGGCTGCCGGACCTGATGGGCTACTGAGGTGCGGGTCGCTTGCCTTCAACGGGGGCTGAGACCATGGTAATGGGTCATGGCCACTGCCACGACCCGACGCCCATGCCCCATCTCGACCTGCGCGCCACCACCCTCGACCGCGAACACGTGGACCACGCCCACGACTTCCACCAGCTGATCCTGGCCACCTGCGGGGTCACCGAGCTGGCGGTGGACGGCGAGGGCGGACGGATCACCGCCAGCCGCGGCTGCCTCATCCCCACCTCCAGCCGACACGAGTACCTGGGTGATGGCCGCAACCGCACCCTGGTCCTCGACATCCCCCGTGGCAGCCTCGCCGCCCTGCGCGACGCCGACCGCATCGAGCGCCTCTTCGAGGGGCCGCGCTTCTTCAGCGTGCCGCCGCAGCTCCACCGGCTGGCGGGCAGCCTGATGCAGCAGCTCGAGCAGTGCCCGGCGCTGCACAGCGAGATCGCCGCGCTGCTGCTGCGGGCCATCCACCTCCACCTGGAGAGCGAGCCGCTGGCCGGGGATGGCGCCTTTCCCCTGGCGCGGCGCCCCTGCGAGCGCCTCCACCTGGCCCGGCTCGAGGCCTGGGTGGACCGCCACCTGGCCGACGAGATCCGCGTCGAGCAGCTGGCCGCGCTCTGCGCGCTGAGCGTGGGGCACTTCCACAGCCGCTTTCGCGAGATGACCGGCCTCACGCCTCAGGCCTACGTGCAGCAGCGCCGGCTGCGCCACGCCCGGACGCTGGTCTGCCACAGCGACCTGAGCCTGGGCCATGTGGCCTCGCTGGTCGGTTTCCGGGACCAGGGCAGCTTCTCGCGGGCCTACCGGCGCCACTTCGGCACCACCCCCTCGGCGGATCGCCGCGCCCCCTGACCGGCCCCGGCGCACTCCCGGGCAAAGGCTCCGCAGCCGGGGGCAAGCAGCCTCGCCGCGTTCGTCCTAGGCTCTGAGGCAGGGCAGTGCTTCCGACGCTGCCGTTTCCCCGAGCCATGCAACGAACAAATCACAAGAGGCAGGCATCATGCGCATGAGATCCCTTACCGGGCTGTTCGCCCTCGCCGCACTCCCGCTGGCCATGGCGGCCGCCCAGGCCCAGGCCGAGGAGATGGCCATCGCCACCATCCTTCCCGAGAACATGAGCAACAACGAGGTGTATCCGGCCCTGGTGCACTTCAAGAACCTGGTGGAGACCCGCACCGACGGCGAGGTGACGGTCTCGATCTTCGGCAACAGCCAGCTGGGCTCCGAGGTGGAGACGGCGCGGGAGGTGCAGGGTGGCCGCACCCTGCAGTCCACCATCATCACCACCGGCGCGATGTCCTCCTACTACCCCGACTACCAGATGATGACCGCGCCCTTCATCTTCGATAACTGGCGCCAGGCCTGGGCCTTCTTCGACGGCGAGTGGTTCGCCGACTTCATGTCCGGCACCATCGAACAGACCGACATGCGCTACCTGGGCACCTTCGACGACGGCGGCGGCTTCGTGGCCTTCACCAACAACGAGCGGCTGATCCGCACCGTCGATGACCTCGAGGGGCTCAACATCCGCACCGAGGAGAACCCGGGCCACGTGGCCATCATGCGCGCGCTGGGCGCCTCGGCGACCCCGCTGCCCTGGGGCGAGGTGATCACCGCCCTGGAGACCGGCCTGGCCGACGGGCAGTTCAACGCCCCGGTGCTCAACACCACCTTCAACTTCCACGAGGTGACCGACTACACCACCCTGACCGGCCACGTGTACAACAGCGCCGCCTGGCTGGTCAGCGAGGAATGGTTCCAGGGCCTCACCGAGTCCCAGCAGGAGGCCATCGTCACCTCGGCCCGCGAGGCCATCGCCATCGGCCACGGCATGTCCGGGGCCCTGGCCACCGCCAGCTGGGAGGAGTCCTGCGAGACCTTCCAGGAGTGCTACATCATGCCCCCGGAGGAGCGGGCGCGGATGTCCGAGATCGCCACCCCCGCCTGGCGCGACTGGATCGTCAACGACTTCGGCCTCGACGGCGACCGCGTGGATGCCTTCCTGGAGGAGGTCGAGCGCGTCCGCGTCGAGGTGGCCGAGTCGGACGTCGCCACCTACGGGCGCTGATCACCCAGGCCTTCATCGTCCTGCGCCCGGCCGCATCGCGGCCGGGCGCCTGCCCGAGGTGACACCATGACCCTCCTGCAGCCCCTTCGCCGCCTGAGCGACATCGTCAACCAGGTGGCGATCGTGACCTGCATCGCCTGCGTGCTGGCCATGCTGGGCATCTCCTTCACGGCCTTCGTCTACAAGCTGGCCACCGGCAATACGCTGAGCTGGACCTACTCCCTGGCGCGGCTCTTCCTGCCGTGGATCGGCTTCCTCTCCATGACCATCTCGCTGCGCTACGGCGAGCACGTGGCCATGACCCTGCTGGTCAGGAGCCTGCCACGCGTGCTGACCGTGGTGGCCGCGGTGCTCTGCCTGCTGGTCATCGGGCTGTTCGGCGCGCTGCTGCTCTGGTACGGCTGGGACTACTTCCAGGGCACCCGCCAGGTCTACATGGTCTCCGACCAGATTCGCGTGCACGGCAAGTTCACCGCCATCGTGGTGCCTGTCAGTGGCGCCATCATCCTGCTCCACCTGGTGCAGGGCTTCGACCTGCTGGAGCACTTCATCGACGAGCGGGAGATGATCGACGAGCTCATCGAGTCCACCGACGGAGAGAACCGCCCATGACGCCTGCGATCCTCGTCTTTATCGTCCTGCTGCTGATCGGTGCCCCCGTCGCGGTGGTGATGGCCCTCTCCGGCCTAGCCGGCGGCTATGCCATGGGCGGCGAGCGCATGCTCGGCATCATCGCCGACCGCATGTTCTCCGGCGTCTCCGGCTTCCTGCTGATCGCCGTGCCCTATTTCATCTTCACCGCCGAGCTGATGAACCAGGGCGGCCTGACCCAGAAGCTGATCGCCTTCAACAACGCCCTGTTCGGGCGGC
Source organism: Halomonas campaniensis (assembly GCF_014193375.1). Lineage (GTDB taxonomy): Bacteria > Pseudomonadota > Gammaproteobacteria > Pseudomonadales > Halomonadaceae > Halomonas > Halomonas campaniensis. The sequence goes on along the minus strand of NZ_JACHZF010000001.1, from coordinate 122,216 downwards.
TGCGTGGCGCGCTCTCCCACGTCAACATCTCGGTGTCGGTGTTCTTCGCCGGCCTCACCGGGGCCGCCATCACCGATACCGTGGCGATCGGCAAGATCATGATTCCCGAGATGAAGAAACAGGGCTACGACGCCGAGTATGCCGCGGCGATCACCGCCTGCTCGTCGATCATCGGCCCGATCATTCCGCCCAGCGTGGTGATGGTGGTCTACGCGACCCTGCTGCGCGACATCTCGGTGATCGACCTGTTTGCCGGGGGGATCATCCCCGGCCTGCTGATGGCCCTGGCGCTGCTCGCGGTGAGTTTCTTCCTGGCCTGGAAACGGGGCTACCCCAAGCAGGCCCCCACGCCGCTCAAGGTGGCAGCCCTGGCCTTCCTGGTGGCGCTGCCGGCGATGATCGTGCCGCTGATCATCCTCGGCGGTATCCTTTCGGGGCTGACCACCATCACCGAGGCGTCGGGCTTCGCCGCTGTCTATGCCATCGTCATCGGGGTCGTTTTCTACCGTACCCTCACCTGGCGCAAGATCTGGAATGCCCTGGTGGTGACGGTGCGCTTCTCCGGGGTGGTGTTCTTCCTTCTCGCGACCTCGGCGGTGCTGGGCTGGTTCGTGACCCGCTCGGGGATCGCCCGGGACGCCGCCGGCCTGATCACCACCTTCAGCGATTCGACCTTCCTGCAGCTCTTGCTGGTCTGCGTGCTGCTGATCCTGATCGGCACGGTGATGGACGTGCTGCCGGCGCTGGTGGTGGTGGCGCCGGTGCTGGTGCCGGCGATGATCCAGCTGGGCGTGGATCCGCTGCACTTCGCCATCCTGATGATCGTGGTGCTCAACATCTCCAACGTGACGCCACCGGTGGGCATGACCCTGATGACGGCGGCGCGCATCGCCAACGTGCCCTTCGAACGGGCGATCATCGCCTCGCTGCCGTTCTATGTGGCCTTCGTCGTGGTGATCCTGCTGCTGGTCACCTTCCCGTCGCTCTCCACCTGGATCCCCTCGCTGCTGCGCTAAGGACACCCGAGATGAAGCTCTTCTATCACCCCGACCAGGAACGCCATGCGCCGCCCACCTTCCTGCTGCGCGGCCGGCCGGTGGATTCCCCCGAGGGGCCGGTGCGGGCCGAGCTGCTCTCCAGGGGGCTTGCCGACATCGGGCTGTCGCTGACCGCCCCCACCGAGCCCGACAGCCCACGGCTGCGGGAGCGCCTGGCGCGCATCCACGCGCCCCGCTACCTGGCGTTCCTCGAGACCATCCATGCGCGCTGGCGGGCGCTCCCCGACGCCGCCGAGGTGGTGGCGCCCAACGTGCATCCCTGCGGCGGCGGCCACCACTATCCCCGCCATCCGGTGGGGCTGGTGGGCTGGCACATGCACGACATGGCCTGCCCGATGACCGCCGACAGCTTCACAGGCATCCTGGCCAGCGCGGCCACCGCGGAGGCGGCGGCCGACGCGGTGCTGGCCGGCGACCGTCACGCCTATGCGCTGTGCCGTCCGCCGGGGCACCATGCCGGGCCGGAGCGCGCGGGCGGCTTCTGTTTCCTCAATAACTCGGGCCTGGCCGCCACGGTGCTGCGCGAGCAGCATGCCCGGGTGGCGATCCTCGACGTGGACCTCCACCACGGCAACGGCACCCAGGACCTCTTCTATGGACGCGGCGACGTCTGGACCGGGTCGCTGCACGTCGACCCGGCGGACTTCTACCCCTTCTTCTGGGGCGGCGCCGACGAGCAGGGCGAGGGTGACGGGGTCGGCGCCAACGTCAACCTGCCGCTGCCGCTGGGCAGCGACGGGGCGGTCTTCCTGGAGACCCTGGACCGGCTGATCGAGCGGCTCGAGGCCTTTCGCCCCGATGCCCTGGTGGTGGCCCTGGGCCTGGACGCCCACCGTGACGATCCGCTGGCCGGCATGGCCCTGGAGACCGCCGACTTCACCGAGGTGGGGCGCCGCCTGGCCGCCATCGACCTGCCCACGGTGCTGGTCCAGGAGGGGGGCTACCCCACCGAGCACCTGAGCCAAAACCTGGCCGCCTTCATGGGCGGCTACACCGCTGCCTGAGCGCAGCCCCGACCGGTGCCGTCCCGGCACCCCGCAAGCGAGAGACACGCCATGACCGTTACCCATCACGACAGCAATGCCCGCATGAGCCAGATCACCATCCACAACGGCACCGTCTACCTGGCGGGCCAGGTACCCGGGGACGCCAGTGCCGACATGCGCGGCCAGACCGAGCAGGTGCTGGCGCGCATCGACGACCTGCTGGCCAAGGCGGGGACCTCCAAGGAGCACCTGATCGCCGCCCAGATCTGGGTCACCAGCATGGCCGAGTTCGACCAGATGAACGCCGCCTGGGACGCCTGGGTGGTGCCGGGCCGTCCGCCGGTGCGCGCCGCCATCGAGGCGAAGCTGGCCAAGCCCGAGTGGAAGGTGGAGATCATGGTCACCGCGGCGCTTCCGGAGGCCTGACATGCGCATCATCACGGCCGAGCAAGTCGCGGCCTCGCTGCCCTGGCAGGCCCTGGTCGAGCGCCTCGCGGTCACCTTCCGCGAGGGGGTCGAGTCGCCGCCGCGCCACCACCATGCCATGCACCGGCCCGACGGCGAGGCGACCATGCTGCTGATGCCGGCCTGGGAGCGTGAGGGCTACATCGGGGTGAAGATGGTCAACGTCTTCCCCCAGAACGCCGAGCACGGCCTGCCCGCCATTGCCGGCGTCTACCTGCTGAGCGAGGGCGCCCACGGGCGCCCCCTGGCCTGCATCGACGGCAGCGAGCTGACCCGGCGACGCACCGCGGCGGCCTCGGCCCTGGCGGCCCGCGAGCTGGCCCGGGAGGATGCCGCGAGCCTGCTGGTGGTGGGCACCGGCAAGCTGGCCCCCATGGTGATCGAGGCCCATGCCGCGGTGCGGCCCATCCGCCGGGTGCGGATCTGGGGGCGCAACCCGGAGAAGGCCCGGCGCCTCGCCGCCGAGTATGCCGACCGCTTCGACGCGGCGGCCGTCACCGACCTGGAGGCCGCCAGCCGCGAGGCGGACCTGATCAGCTGCGTGACGCTCTCCACCGAGCCGCTGATCCGCGGGGCCTGGCTCGCCCCCGGCACCCACCTGGACCTGATCGGGGCCTTCCGGCCCTCCATGCGGGAGACCGATGGCGAGTGCCTCGCCCGCAGCGAGGTCTACGTGGACACCCATGCCGGGGCGAGGGGCGAAGCGGGGGACCTGCTGCAGGCCGCCGAGGAGGGCGCCTTCGCCTTCGACGACATCCGCGGCGAGCTGGCCGAGCTGCTCAACGGCGAGGTGCCCGGACGCTCCTCGGACCAGGCGATCACCCTGTTCAAGTCGGTGGGGGCGTCGCTGGAGGACCTGGCGGCCGCCATCGAGGTGTGGGAGCAGCAGGAGTCCCATGGATGAGCGCGGCACGGCATGAGGGACCGGCGGCCGGCGCTCCGGCGGTCGGGTTCTACTGGCACGAGCGCTGCTTCTGGCACGACCCCGGCGCCATCGGCGTGTTCTCGGCGCCCGGGGAGTTCCTGCAGCCGCAGCCGGCCTCGGAGAGCCCCGAGAGCAAGCGGCGGCTGAAGAACCTGCTGGAGGTCTCGGGGCTGATCGACGCGCTGGCGGTGCGCAAGCCGCCGCCGGCCAGCCGCGAGGATCTCGAGCGGTTTCACACCGCCCGCTACCTGGATGCCCTGGCGGCGGGCGATCGCGCCCGCGGCGGCGATGGCGGCGACTGTGCCCCCTACACGCCGGGCAGCCTGGCGGCCGCGCGCCAGTCCGCGGGGCTGGCCAGCGCCGCCGTGGAAGCGGTGGCCACCGGCGAACTTGCCCGCGCCTATGCGCTGTGTCGCCCGCCGGGCCACCATGCCGAGGCCGACCGAGGGCGAGGCTTCTGCCTGCTGGGCAACATTCCGGTGGCGGTGCAGCGGGCCCGGGCGCTCGGGCAGGTGGGTCGCGTGGCGATCCTCGACTGGGACGTGCACCACGGCAACGGCCAGCAGGCGGCCTTCTACGCGGATCCCGAGGTCTTTACCGTCTCGCTCCACCAGGCGGGCAACTACCCGCTGGAGACCGGCACCTTCGAGGAGCAGGGCGAGGGGCCGGGCCTGGGGGCCAACCTCAACCTGCCGCTGCCGCCGGGCTGCGGGATCGGCGCCTACGACCACGCCATGACCGAGCTGGTGCTGCCGGCCATCGAGGCCTTCGGCCCCGAGCTGATCGTGGTGGCCTGCGGCTATGACGCCTGCGCCAAGGACCCGCTGGGCAAGATGCTGCTCAACAGCGACGCCTTCGCCCGCATGACGGCACAGCTCATGGCGCTGGCCGAACGCGCCTGCGGGGGGCGGCTGGTGATGGTCCACGAGGGCGGCTACTCGGAGGGCTACGTGCCGCTGTGCGGCCACGCGGTCATCCAGACCCTCGCCGGCAGCGAGATCGGCGTGGCCGATCCCCAGAACGACGAGATCGCCGCCTGGGCCTACCAGGCCCTGCAGCCCCACCAGCGTGAGCTGATCGACGGCTGGCGCCAGGCCTGGGCCGCCGCCGGCCGGCTCTCCCCGGCAACATGCTCTCCCGCAACGAACTCTCCGGCAAAGAACTCTCCAGCAACGAACTCTCCGACAAGGAACCCTCGACCATGACCCCTCTCGATGATCGCGACGGCTGGATCTGGATGGACGGCGAATGGCTGCCGTGGCGCGAGGCCCGGGTCCATGTGCTGACCCATACCCTGCACTACGGCATGGGCTGCTTCGAGGGGGTGCGCGCCTATGCGGGCCCCCACGGCAGCCACCTGTTCCGGGTGGCCGAGCATACCCGGCGCCTGGCCGACAGCGCCTGGGCCCTGGACATGCCGCTGCCGTTCGACGAGGCGGCACTGGTCGAGGCCCAGCGCGAGTGCCTGGCCCGCAACGCCCTGACCAACGCCTACCTGAAGCCCACGGTGTTCTTCGGCTCGGAGGGGCTGGGGCTGCGCGCCCGGGGGCTCTCGGTGCACGTGATGATCGCCGCCTGGGATCTCGGCGACTACATCTCGGCGGAAGCGGCATCGCTCGGGCTGCGCGCGCTGACCGCCTCCTGGGCCCGCCACCACGTGAACATCAGCCTGTGCCGGGCCAAGACCAACGGCCACTACGTCAACTCCATGCTGGCGCTGAACACGGCGGTCAAGGCGGGCTTCGACGAGACGATCATGCTCGACCCGGAGGGCTACGTGGCCGAGGCGTCGGCGGCCAATGTCTTCCTGCTGCGCGACGGCGTGCTGCATACCCCCGAGGTGACCTCCTGCCTGCAGGGCATCACCCGCGACAGCGTGATCCGGCTGGCCCGGGAGGTGCTCGGCATCGAGGTGCGGGAGCGGCGGATCACCCGCGACGAGCTCTACACCGCCGACGAGGCCTTCGTCACCGGCACCGCGGCCGAGGTCCTGCCGCTGCGCGAACTGGACGGCCGGCACATCGGCGGGCGTGCCGGGGCACCGGCGGTGGGTGAGCCCATTGCCGCGGACTCCGTGACCGCGCGGCTGCAGCGGCTCTATCGCCGGGTGGCCCGTGGCGACCTCGACGGGAAACTCGAGGCCTTCCGCGACTGGCTGACGCCGGCGGGGGGCTGAGCCCGCGTTGAAGGCCGGCCGCGTCCGCCGTGCTAGCCTGCGACGATCCGGCCGGGAAGGGACGCCATGATCGATTCGCTGCTGGCGGGCGCGCTGCTGACGCCTGTGCTGCTTGCCACGCTGTGGGGTGGGCTGGCCCTGGGCCACCGCCTGCCCGTTCCGCGCGGCCTGCGCTGGCTGGCCGTGCTGGGCTGGCTGGCGTCGGGTGGGCTCTGGGGCCTGCTGCTCTGGCAGGGCGCGCGGCTGGCGCCGGTGGCCGGCATGGCCGTGCAGCTGGTGGCGCTGCTGGCCTGGTGGCGCCGCCTGGCGCCGGCCGCGTCGCTCGACTGGGCCGATGACGTGGCGCACCTGGCCACCGGGGAGGTGGAGGCCCACCGCCTGACGCTGCACCATGTCCGCGACTTCGACTGGCAGACCCCGGACCGGGCGCGGATCGCCTGGGAGCGGCGGACCTATGACCTGGGTGACCTCGACAGCGTGGACCTCTTCGTCTCGGGCTGGGGCCGACCCGGCATCGCCCACGTGCTGGTCTCCTTCGGCTTCCGGGATCCCGTGTCCGGGCGGCACGACTTCGTGGCCTTCTCGGTGGAGGTCCGGCGCGAGCGCCACGAGGCGTTCTCGGAGATCGGCGGCTTCTTCAAGCAGTACGAGCTGGCGATCATCGCCGCCGACGAGCGGGACGCGGTGCGCCTGCGCAGCAACGTGCGGGGGGAGAGCGTGACCCTCTACCGGGTGCTGCTCAATGCGGCCGACCGGCGCGACCTGCTGCTGGCGCTGGTGGAGGAGGCCAACCGCCTCCAGGCGGCGCCGCGCTTCTACCATACCATCACCGCCAACTGCACCACCCTGGTGTTCGGCATGATGCGCCGGATCATCGAAGGGCTGCCGATGGACCACCGCCTGCTGCTCAGCGGGCTGCTGCCGGGCTATGTGCATGACCATGGCGGCTTCGTGCCGGGCTACTCCCTCCGGGAGCTCAAGCGGCTCGGCGACATCACCGAGCGGGCGCGCCTGGCCCACGAGGCCCCGGACTTCTCCCGGCGCATTCGCGACGGCGTGCCGGGGTGGGCCGACGCCGGCTGAGGGTCGCCCATGAAAACGCCACGGCGTGGCCGCCGTGGCGATGTCTCGATCCTCCCTGGGCATCGTCCCGATGCCTGGCCCCGCGGGTCACCCGGGGCCTCCCCGTGGTACGCCCTGTACCGTCGCGTCCCTGGCGCCGTGGTGCAGTATCCCTTGCCTTGCCCCACTGCACTCCTTTATCGCCGCCGTTGATGACCGCGGCGAGACCCTTCGATGATGGTTCGATGACGGCGCTGCCGCGGTGAGCGCCGGCCACCCGCCAGGGGAGGGGCCCGCGAAGGCGAGGGCGCCGCGAGCGGTCGGATGGACGGCCAGATTCTGGTAGAATCCGCCGGATTTTTTGCGCTTCTCCTTTCACTTCTTCGGAATCCTGGACATGAATGCAGTCATTCTTGCGGTGCTGGTGATGGTGGGCCTGTCGCTGGCCCGGGTCTCGGTGGTCTTCGCCCTGGTGGTGGGGGCCCTGGTGGGCGGCCTGGCGGGCGGGCTCTCCATCGAGGCGACGCTTTCCGCCTTCAACGAGGGCGTCGGCGGCGGCGCCCAGGTGGCGCTGGCCTATGCCACCCTGGGCGCCTTCGCGGTGGCGATCTCCCGCTCTGGCCTGCCGGACCTGCTGGCGCGCCGCCTGATCAGCCTGCTGGGGCAGGAGGCCACGGCGGCCCGCCAGGCCACGGTCAGGACCCTGCTGCTGACCGCGGTGCTGCTGGTGTCGATCTCCTCCCAGAACCTGATCCCGGTGCATATCGCCTTCATCCCGATCCTGATCCCGCCGCTGCTCAAGGTGATGAACCAGCTGCGCCTGGATCGCCGGGCGGTGGCCTGCGCGCTGACCTTCGGGCTGACCGCTCCCTACATGCTGCTGCCGGTGGGCTTCGGGGCGATCTTCCTCAACGACATCCTGCTGGCCAACCTCAACCGTGCCGGCGAAGGGCTGGGGCTCGAGATCACCCGGGGCATGGTGCCCCTGGCCATGGCGGTGCCGGTGGGCGGCATGGCGCTGGGCCTCGCGGTGGCGCTGCTGGTCAGCTATCGCAAGCCGCGGGCGTACCAGGCCCTGGACGTGGCCACCACCAACGTCCCGCACCACCACCCCGAGGGGCATGAGCCCCACACCCTGGGCCTGGTGATGTCGGGGGTGGCCATCGTCGCCGCGCTGGGCATCCAGCTCTGGACCGGCTCCATGGTGCTGGGGGGGCTGGTGGGCTTTGCGCTGCTCTCGGTGGGGGGGATCTTCAAGTGGCGCGAGGCCGACGACCTCTTCACCAGCGGCATGCGCATGATGGCGCTGATCGGCTTCATCATGATCTCCGCCTCCGGCTTCGCGGCGGTGATGAACGCCACCGGGCATATCGATACCCTGGTGCAGTCGAGCTTCGACATCATCGGTGACAACCGCGGCCTGGCGGCGTTGATCATGCTGCTGGTGGGGCTCTTCATCACCCTGGGGATCGGTTCGTCATTCTCGACCATCCCGATCATCGCGGCGATCTTCGTGCCCCTGGCGGTGCAGTTCGGCTTCTCGCCCCTGGCCACGGTGGCCCTCGTCGGCACCGCTGCGGCGCTGGGCGACGCCGGCTCCCCGGCCTCGGACTCCACCCTCGGCCCAACCTCCGGCCTCAACGTGGATCGCCAGCACGACCATATCTGGGACAGCGTGGTGCCCACCTTCCTGCACTACAACATCCCGCTGATCGCCTTCGGCTGGGCGGCGGTGATGCTGTTCTGAGCCCAGAAGTCTAGCCATCACCGTTCGGGGCTGATCCGGTGACAAGCCTGCAGGGAGGCGCTGTGAATACCTCCCTGTAAGCTACCGACGCCATCCCTGGCGTAGGACCTCCCTTTCGGCTTGCCCCCGGCGCCCCTCCGGAAGCCCCTTACTTTCCTTCCTCGGGCAAGTGGTCCTCCAGAGAGGCAAGCAGTCCCCGCAGCAGCGAGAGCTCCTTTCTCGAGGGTTGGGCCCGGGCGAACAGCGCCTGCAGCTGGGCCTCGGTCCGGGCGTGGGGCTGGGTGAGGAAGCCGCTAGCCTGCATCACCCGGGCCAGGTGGCGGTGGAAGTGGTCGAGCTGCTCGCGACGGGGGGCGCGCTCCTCGGCGGGTAGGGCAGGGCGATAGCCGCTGTCGGGCCGCCGGCGCCACGCCTTGAACGCCTCGTAGGCCAGCACCTGCACCGCCTGGGCGAGGTTGAGGATGCCGTACTCGGGATTGGCCGGGATGCTCACCTGGTGGCTGCAGAGGCGGATCTCGTCGTTGGTGAGCCCGGAGCGCTCGCGGCCGAACACCAGCGCGACCGGGTCCGTGGCGGCGTGCTCCACCAGCGCCCGGGCCATGGCGTCGGGCTCGTCATAGTGGGGCAGGGGCAGGCTGCGCAGCCGGGCACTGGCGCCCACCACCTGCACGCAGTCGGTCACCGCCTCCGCCAGTGAGCCCACCACCCGGGCGCGCTCCACCAGGTCCTCGGCGCCGGCGGCGAGCCGGGTCGCCTCGGGGTCGGGGAACCGGCGCGGATTGACCAGCACCAGGTCGGTCAGGCCCATGGTCTTCATGGCCCGCGCCGAGGCGCCGATATTGCCGGGGTGGTAGGTCTGGACGAGAACGATGCGGATAGTCGAGAGCATGGGCAGGCGGCCGGCGTCAGGGGGTGAGCGGAGGGTGGGTATCTTACATCGCCAAGCGGCCAGGCGGCCAAGCGGCCAGGTCAGGGTTGCTTGGCGCTTGTAGCTCGGCGCTTGGCGCTGGCCACAAAAAACCCCGCCGGCTCGCGCCGGCGGGGTCTGTCTCAGGCCTTGCGTGAAGCAGCGCCTGGGGCAGGGGGCGTGATCACATCATGCCGCCCATGCCACCCATGCCGCCCATGCCACCCATGTCCGGCGCGGCGTCCTTCTCGTCCGGATCGTCGGCGATCATGCACTCGGTGGTGATCATCAGGCCAGCCACGGAGCCGGCGGACTGCAGCGCGCTGCGGGTCACCTTGGCCGGGTCCAGCACGCCCATCTCGAACAGGTCGCCGAACTCGCCGGTCTGGGCGTTGTAGCCGTAGTTGCCTTCGCCTGCCTTCATCTGGTTCAGGATGACGGACGCCTCCTGGCCGGCGTTGGTGACGATCTGGCGCAGCGGGGACTCCATGGCGCGCAGGGCGATGGCGATGCCGTGGGTCTGGTCCTCGTTGTCGCCCTTGAGGTCCTTGATCTTGGTCAGCACGCGCACCAGGGCGGTACCGCCGCCAGGCACCACGCCTTCCTCGACCGCGGCGCGAGTGGAGTGCAGGGCGTCCTCGACGCGGGCCTTCTTCTCCTTCATCTCGACCTCGGTGGCGGCACCGACGCGGATCACGGCCACACCGCCGGCCAGCTTGGCGACGCGCTCCTGGAGCTTCTCGCGATCGTAGTCGGAGGAAGTCTCCTCGATCTGGGCGCGGATCTGGCTGACGCGGGCCTCGATGTCGCCTTCTTCACCGGCGCCGTCGATGATGGTGGTGTTCTCCTTGGACATGGTCACGCGCTTGGCGGTGCCCAGGTGGTCCAGGTTGGCCTGCTCGAGGGTCAGGCCCACTTCCTCGGAGATCACGGTGCCGTTGGTCAGGATGGCGATGTCCTGCAGCATGGCCTTGCGACGGTCACCGAAGCCCGGTGCCTTGGCGGCCGCGACCTTGACGATGCCGCGCATGGTGTTGACCACCAGGGTGGCCAGCGCCTCGCCCTCGATGTCCTCGGCGATGATGGCCAGCGGCTTGCCCGCCTTGGCGACGGCTTCCAGCACCGGCAGCAGCTCGCGGATGTTGGAGATCTTCTTGTCGACCAGCAGGATGTACGGGTCTTCCAGCTCGACCTGCATGGTGTCCTGGTTGGTCACGAAGTAGGGCGACAGGTAGCCGCGGTCGAACTGCATGCCTTCCACGACTTCCAGCTCGTCTTCGAAGCCACGGCCCTCGTCGACGGTGATGACGCCTTCCTTGCCGACCTTCTCCATGGCCTCGGCGATGATCTCGCCGATGCGCTTGTCACCGTTGGCGGAGATGGTGCCGACCTGGGCGATGGCCTTGGTGTCGGTGCAGGGCACGGACAGGGCCTCGATCTCCTTGACGGCGGCGATGACGGCCTGGTCGATGCCGCGCTTGAGGTCCATCGGGTTCATGCCGGCGATGACGCCCTTGAGACCCTCGTTGACGATGGACTGAGCCAGCACGGTGGCGGTGGTGGTGCCGTCACCGGCGACGTCGGAGGTCTTGGAAGCGACTTCCTTGACCATCTGGGCGCCCATGTTCTCGAACTTGTCCTTGAGCTCGATCTCCTTGGCCACGGAGACGCCGTCCTTGGTGACGGTCGGTGCACCGAAGGACTTCTCGATCACCACGTTGCGACCCTTCGGGCCCAGGGTGGTCTTCACGGCGTTGGCCAGGAGGTCGACACCGCGCGCCATGCGCTTGCGGGCGTCATCGGAGAACTTGACTTGTTTCGCTGCCATTTTCGAAATCTTCCTGTTGTGACTTGAGCGTCAGTTTCTTGAACGTCAGACGTGAACGTCGTGTCTTGAGCAGGTTACTGGACGGCTGGGCCTCAGCCCTCGACCACGGCCAGGATGTCGGACTCGCTCATGATCAGGACTTCCTCGCCGTCGATCTTCTGCTTCTCGACGCCGAAACCATCCTTGAAGATCACGGTGTCACCGACCTTGACGTCCAGGGGGCGGACGTCGCCGTTCTCGAGAATCCGGCCGTTACCGACGGCGAGGACCTCGCCACGTGTCGGTTTTTCCTGGGCGTTGCCCGGAAGCACGATGCCGCCAGCGGTTTTCTGTTCTTCCTCAACGCGACGGATGACGACGCGATCGTGCAAGGGACGGATGTTCATTGCTCACGTTCTCCTGATGGTTTGCTAGGCCGGGGCAGGCTGCCCCGGCAGTTTCATCATCGCCTCGCAGCGTGGCTGCGAGGTGGAGGCGACTGGCGCCTTCCTTGTCGATGGTGCAGGACGCCTGTCCCGCACCGAAGCCTGTTGCTGTCCGATAAGTGGGGCCCGCACCGGGGCTTTCAAGGGGCCGTGGATAAATTTTTTCGCCCGGATGACCCGGCTCAGCGACGTGGCTCGTCGCGGGAGATGAACTCCCCCTCGATCGGGCCATCCGGCTCGTCCGCGCGGGCCGAGGCGCCGCCTTGCGAATCGCCGGGCCGAGCGTCGCCGGCGGCCTGCTGCCAGTCGGCATCGGCCCCGTGACGCGGGCCCTGCGTGAATCCGCCACCGCGCACGTGGACGCCCTGGGCGCGCACCCCGAGCCGGGCGAGCAGCTTGCCCAGCAGCCGCCTGGCGTCGGGGATCAGGCACAGGAAGCCCAGGGCATCGGAGACGAAGCCGGGTGCCATCAGCAGGGCGCCGCCGAATATCAGCGCCGCGCCGGTGAGCAGTTCTCCGGAGGGCACCTCGCCGCGCTCCAGGCGCGCCCGGGCCCGGGCGAAGGTGGCGGCGCCCTCGCGGCGGATCAGGTGCAGGCCGATGAAGCCGGTGGCCAGCACCAGCAGCAGGGTGGTGAGCAGGCCGATGTGGCTGCCCACCGAGAACAGGATGACGAAGTCGAGCAGGGCGAAGAGGGTAAAGGCGAGAAGAAAGGGCATGGGCACTCCGCGGGTGACAGTTCCGCTGGAGGTGGGGGCGATGGCGCGGAAATCAAGCGTTGACGAGGGAGGTCGCCAGCCGACGGTATATGGAATATATTTCCAGGGTTGCTGGCTATTGTGCAGCGCACAAAATCTGCTACCGTTATTGTACGCTCCTGCATCGAGCGTCAATGCCTGTCCTGGCCCATGCGCCGGAGGCAGTCGCCCCTAAACCCCCGGAGGACAGACGATGAAGCTCGAAAATGCCGTGATCGCGATTACCGGCGGGGCCCGTGGCCTGGGCCTGGCCATGGCACAGCTGCTGGGCAGCCACGGCGCCCGCCTGGCGCTGCTGGACACCGACGCCGCGGCCCTGGACCAGGCCGTCTCCGCCCTTCACGAGGCGGGCATCGAGTCGCGTGCCTTCATCACCAACGTGGCCGACGAGGCCTCGGTGAAGCAGGCGTTCGGTGATATCGCCGCCTCGCTGGGCCCGGTGAGCGGTCTGGTCAACAACGCCGGCATCCTGCGCGATGCCCTGCTGGTCAAGGCGAAGGAGGGGCGCGTCGAGAAGACCATGTCGCTGGCGCAGTGGCAGGCGGTGATCGACGTCAACCTGACCGGCGTCTTCCTGTGCGGCCGCGAGGCGGCCAGCCAGATGATCGAGGCGGGCAACGAGGGGGTGATCGTCAATATCTCCAGCATCTCTCGTGCCGGCAACATGGGGCAGAGCAACTATGCCGCGGCCAAGGCCGCCGTGGTGGCCCTGACCACCACCTGGGCGAAGGAGCTGGCACGCTACGGCATCCGGGTGGGGGCGGTGGCCCCGGGCTTCATCGAGACCGACATGACGGCCTCGATGCGCCAGGATATGCTCGACAAGCTGACCTCCGGCGTGCCCCTGCGTCGCCTGGGGCAGCCCGAGGACATCGCCCAGAGCGTCGCCTTCATCATGCAGAACGCCTATTTCACCGGGCGCGTGATCGAGTGCGACGGCGGCCTGCGGCTGTGAACGGCCGCCGGCGGGGGGGGGGGGGGCCCCCCCCCCCCCCCCCGGGGGGGGGGGGGGGGGGGCCCCCCCCCCCGGGTTGGGCCCCGCCCCCACCCCCCCGCCCGGCCCCCCCCGCGGGGGGGGGGGAGGGGCG
>NZ_JACHZF010000001.1:62034-108781 GCF_014193375.1 Halomonas campaniensis | reverse complement strand
GGGCCGCCTCCACCTCCCACACCGCTTTTTCCCGGGGGGGGGTTTTGGGGGGGGGGGGGGGGGGGGGGGGGGCGGGGGGGGGGGGGGGGGCGCCCCCCCCCCCCCCCCGCCGGGGGGTTGATCAGAAGGTCACCTGATCCTGAAGGTTGGCCACCGTCCCTTCGCCGATGCCGCTGACCCGCGTGAGGTCGTCGGCATTCTCGAAGGGGCCGTTGGCTTCGCGCTCCTCGATGATCGCCGTGGCCTTGGCGGGCCCGATGCCCGGCAGTTCGGCGAGCAGTTCCGCGTCCGCGGTATTGACGTCGATCGGCGCGACCTCCTGGGCCGTGGCGGCCAGTGGCGAGAGCATCAGCATCAGCGCGAACAGCGTTGCGGCGAGGGTTCCCTGCAGGGTTGTTTTCATGGGGCAGTTCTCCTGTGACGACTCACTCCTGATGCACCGGCGTGGTGCCCCTTTCAAGCTAGTGTGCCTCGCTCCCCGGCAGTGTCGGCCCCTGCGGTCATTGCGCGTCATCCCGAGCCTACTTCAGCCCCTGGCGATTCACGCCGGCACTCCGCGTCGAAACCCTGCGGCTGGCGTCGGCTCAGGCCGACATCGTCCGTGGTGTAACGCTGATATACTGCCGCCATCTTCGTGACTTGCCAGGAGACCGGCCCGTGCCTACCGCTTCCCCCCTGATCATTGCCCTCGACTACGCCTCGCTGGATGCCGCGCTGTGCATGGCCGACCAGCTCGACCCGGCCCGCTGCCGACTCAAGGTGGGCAAGGAGCTGTTCACCCGCAGCGGGCCCGACGTGCTCGAGGCGCTGCACGGGCGTGGCTTCGAGGTGTTCCTCGACCTCAAGTTCCACGACATTCCCAACACCGTGGCGGGGGCGGTGCAGGCGGCCGCCGAGCAGGGCGTGTGGATGGTCAACGTGCATGCCGGCGGCGGGCGCCGAATGATGGAGGCGGCGCGTGAGCGCCTCGCCAAGCACGGGCTGTCGACCCGGCTGATCGCGGTGACCGTGTTGACCAGCCTGGAGGCAGAGGACCTTGCCGAGGTGGGGGTCTCGGCGACACCGGCCGAGCAGGTGGAGCGCCTGGCCAGCCTGGCGCGGGACAGCGGCATGGACGGGGTGGTCTGCTCGGCCCGGGAGGCAACACGCCTGCGAGCGCTGTGCGGGACCGACTTCCTCAAGGTGACTCCGGGCATCCGCCCGAGCTTCGCGGCGGCCGGCGACCAGCGGCGCATCATGACGCCTCGGGATGCCATGGCGGCGGGCAGCACCCACCTGGTGGTGGGGCGCCCGGTGACCCAGGCCGAGGACCCCATGGCGGCGCTGGCGGCCATCGAGGCGGAGCTGGCCTGAGGCGGGGCTACTCCCCCTCGATGCCGGTGATCGGCTTGGTGGTGCCCCAGCTGCGGCAGCGCGGGCACTGCCAGTGGAGCTGTTCGCCGGCAAAGCCGCAGCGCCGGCAGCGGTGCCTCGGCAGGGCTTTCAGCAGGGTACGGGTGTGCTGCTGGAGCAGCTCGAGTCGCTCGAGTGATTCGCCCTGGTCATCCTGCCGGTAGAGGTCCATCAGGTAGTCCAGCGCCCCCAGGCTCGATTCGCGGGCGAGCTGCTCCCTGACCAGCGCGATGGCGGCGGCGGGGCCCTCGCGCTGTCGAAGGGTCTCGGCCAGCAGGATGATCACGCTGGTGTAGGGGGTACGTTCGAGCAGCTGCCGCAGGTGGTGAATCAACCCCTCCTCGTCGTCGAGCAGCCGGTAGGCATGGGCCAGGGGGTCGAGCAGGGTCGGGGTGAAGGCCGGGTCCTGGTCCGGGATGCGTGACAGCAGGCGGATCTCCTGGCGGTAGTGGCCGGTATCGTGCTCCAGCCCGGCCAGCAGCAGGTTGGCGCGCACGCAGCGCGGGTCGGTGTTCAGGGCCTGGCGCAGGTGCTTGCGCGCCAGGCCCGGGCTCGCCTCGAAGCGCTCCTGCTCCGCCAGCTGGCAGAGCCAGTGGGCAGCGGCACGCCGCATCTCCTCGCTGTGGCGCACCAGCTGGGGCTGGGCGACGCTCAGGGCCTGCTGCCACTCCCCCTCGCGCTCCAGCAGGTCGACCAGCAGGCGCTTGGCCTCCAGGCGGAGTTCGTCGTCCTGGGTGTCGCGTACCAGGGTCTGCAGCAGGCGTTCGGCGCGGTCGAGCAGGCCGAGCTTGAGGAAGTCGCGGGAGAGCTCGAGCTGGACCCGATCGCCCTGGGTCCCGCTGAGGGTGGGGCGCGCCAGCAGGTTCTGGTGGATCTTCACCGCCCGGTCGGCCTCGCCCCGCGCGCGGAACAGGTTGCCTAGGGTGATGTGGGTGTCGATGGTCTCGCTATTGACCTCGAGGGCGGCCACGAAGGTCTCGATGGCGCGGTCCTGCTGGTCGTTGAGCAGGTAGTTGAGGCCAACGAAGTAGTCCCGCGCCAGCCCGGAGGAGGGGGCGGGATCCTCGGCCTTCCTGCGTTCGCGGCGGCCGAGCCACCAGCCGATGGCGACCGCTGCCAACAACAGGGTCAGCAGCAGGACGTCGGGCATTCTAGGGGAGTTCCTTCAGCTCCTGGACACGCAGGCGGTCGAGCTCCTTGCGCTGCTGCTGGTTGTGGCGCTGGGCGCGAGTCAGCAGGGTGCGCAGGCGCAGGTAGACGCCGCTCATGGCCAGCATGCCCATCAGCACGCCGACGGCCAGCGAGGCCAGCAGCCAGACCGAGAGCGAGGCGGCAGGCAGCTCGATCCAGATCAGGTTGAGCGGCAGGGCCTGCTGGTTATTGACGGCAAACAGGATGCCGACCAGCAGGACCGCCAGCAGGATGATGGCCAGGATCAGGCCTTTGAGCCAACGCATGCGCTTGTCCCCTGTGGTGAATGTCGTGGTGGCATTGAGAGGTGCTCAGTAACCGAGGGCGCGGCTGGCGTCCACCTGTTCGCGCAGCTCCTTGCCGGGCTTGAAGTGTGGCACGAACTTGCCCTCGAGGGCGACAGGTTCGCCGGTCTTGGGGTTGCGGCCCACGCGGGGTTCCCGGTAATGCAGCGAGAAGCTGCCGAAGCCGCGGATCTCGACCCGTCCCCCTTCCGAGAGGGTGTCGGTGATGTCATCGAGGATCAGCCTGACGGCCGCTTCGACTTCCTTGATCGACAGCTCCGGCTGTCGCATTGCGATCTGCTCGATCAACTCGGACTTGGTCATCGACGTTCTCCGTATGCGGCTCGCAACCGGGAAGTACCACCCCGCGTTGTTGTTTTCTCAAAGCATACTGTGCAAGTCGTGATAAAACAACGAGCTACGACCATAGGCAGAGAGACGGCCGATTCCGGGCGCCGCAGGCTGTCGCGGCAGGGGGGCTCGGGTATACTGGCGGCACATCCATCCGCACTGTCGAGGTCGACGTTGAACGAGCCATCCACCACCGAAGCCGCCCAGCGCAAGCGTCTCTACTGGCACTCCCGGCGCGGGATGTGGGAGCTGGACCTGCTGCTGGTGCCCTTCCTCGAGCAGCGCTACGACACGCTGGACGAGGCGGACCAGGCGGCCTTCCGGGAGCTGATCGACGAGGAGGACCAGGACCTCTTCGTATGGCTGATGCGTCGGGAGTGGCCGGAAGCGCCGGCCCGCCGCCGCATCGTCCAGCTGATCATCGAGCATGCCGAAAGTGCCGATAGCGTTGGGCATCGTCCCGTCTAGCCTCGCGCTGTGGGTCCATGGGCTGCTGGCGGCGGCGGTGGCCGCCCCGGTCGCCTTCCATGCGCCGGCGGGCATCGCGGTCCCCGTGACCCTGGTGCTCACCGGCGTTGTCGTGTGGGTCGCCCGCGGGCGGCCGCGGGGCGAGCTCCGGGGCGTGCCCCGGCCGGGCGGCGGGCTGCGCTGGAGCTGGCGGAGTGCCGCGCCGGGCGGCGGTTGGCAGGAGGTGACCCTGCGCTGCGACTACCTGGGGCCCTGGCTGATCGGCCTGCGCCTCGACGGCCGCCGGCTCTGGCTATGGCCCGACAGCGGCGATGCCGCCTCCCTGCGGTCCCTGCGACGGGTGCTGGTCGGCCTGGCCTGAGCGGCCCGACCGGGCCGCGCGTCGGCGGTGCCTTTCGCGAAGGCGTTGCTCGCTGGCCGGGGCTATGGCGTTGCCAGGTCCGCCAGGTGAATCCGTGACGGCTGCGGTGCGGGATCGCCATGGACGGGGCAGTCGGGGTTGTAGTGCAGGCCGCGGGACTCCCGGCGCGCCTGTGCGCTGGCCACGGTGAGCCGCGCCAGGCGCAGGGCATGCCACAGGCTGGCGAGCTCGGCGTCGGGGGGGCTCGCGGCGACCAGGGGCGCCAGCCGGCGCTGCTGGTCGGCGAGCGCCTCGGCGGCCTCGGCCAGGCCGGCATCGTGGCGGACGATGGCCACCCGGGCGCTCATCCACTGGCGCATCGCCTCGCGCTGTTCGCCGACCAGGCCGGGCGGCAGCGGCTGGCTGCCGGCCGCCAGGGGGCGCAGGTCAGCCGTGGCCGGGACCGCCGGCCGGGCCAGCGCCCGGGCGCAGCTGCGGGCGAAGACCAGGCACTCCAGCAGCGAGTTGCTGGCCATGCGGTTGGCACCGTGCAGGCCCGTGCAGGCGACCTCGCCGACGGCATACAACCCCGGAACGCGAGTGGCGCCGTCCAGGCCGGTGGCCACCCCGCCGCAGCTGTAGTGTGCCGCCGGGACCACTGGGATCGGCACCCGGGTGATATCCAGTCCGCGTCCGGCGCAGTGGGCGTGGATGGTGGGGAAGTGGTGGCGGATCGCGGCCTCGCCCAGGTGGCGGATGTCGAGCAGCACGTGGTCGCTGCCGGTAAGCTGCATCTCGGCGTCGATGGCGCGGGCGACGATGTCCCGCGGCGCCAGCTCGGCACGGGGGTCCAGGGCCGGCATGAAGCGGTGGCCATGGATGTTGAGCAGCTGCCCGCCCTCGCCGCGCACCGCCTCGCTGATCAGGAAGGGAGGGCCCTCGGGATCAAAGAGGCAGGTGGGGTGGAACTGCTGGAACTCCAGGTTCATCAGCTCGGCACCCAGCTCGGCCGCCATCATCATGCCTTCGCCGCTGGCCGGCTGGGGGCTGGTGGTATGGCGATAGAGCCCGCTGGCACCGCCGGTGGCGAGCACGGTATCGGCGGCGAGCAGCTCGTGGAGGCGGCCCTGCTCGTCCAGGCAGCGCGCCCCGCGGCAGGCTCCGTCGGCATCGCCGATCAGGCCGATGGCGGTCAGTTCGGTGTGAAGGGTGATCGACGGGTGGTCGGCCACATGCTGCTTGAGGGTCTCCATTACCACCCGCCCCGTGGCGTCGGCGGCATGGATGATGCGCCGTGCGCCGTGGCCTCCCTCGCGGGTCAGGTGGTAGGGATAGCCGGCCCCGGGGCTGGTGTCCGGGGTGAAGGGCACTCCCAGGGAGAGCAGCCACTCGATGGCGGCGGGACCCTGCTCCACGGTGAAGCGCACCGCACGCTCGTCGCACAGGCCGTCGCCGGCCACCAGGGTATCGGCCACGTGGGCCTCGACGTCGTCCTGGGGGGAGAGCACGGCGGCGATGCCGCCCTGGGCCCAGCGGCTGGCGCCAGAATCGTCGCTGGCCGGCCGCAGCAGGGTGACCCGGCGCCGGTCGGCGATCTCCAGGGCCAGCACCAGCCCGGCGACGCCGCCGCCGATGATCAGCACATCATGGTTGCCGTGGGTCATCTTGCGCTCCTCTGTCGTTCAGGGCGGAGTCGTTCAGGGCGGACTCCCGCCGTGCCCAGCGGCGCCCCGAGGCGCGGCGCAGGCGGCGGCTGGGGAGGCGGTTCAGGCCGCCGAGGCGGGTCACGAGGTCATCGGTCAGGCGGGCCAGTTCGCGGTTCAGCCACAGGTAGCCGCTGGGGCTGAACAGCACGCGACCCTCGACGCTGCGTGCGCTGGAGGCCAGCTCGGCATGGCGCTGGAGGTCGAAGGGGCTGATCTCGACCTCGATGGGCTGTCCGGTCCGGACCTGGAAGGCCAGGGTGCCGAGCTCCCGGGCGAGCCGATGCTGCTCCTCGCGCAGGCCGGTCATGGCCTCGATGCGGTCATGGCCCGCCCGGGTCGTCCAGTGGGTCTCGAGCAGCAGCTCGATGGTCGAGAGCATGCGGCGCTGCAGGGAGATGATGTCATCCAGCTCGTCCCGGCGCAGCCGTCGTTCGCGATGGATCGCATCGACCAGGCCGCGCTGCTTGACCAGCGAGGCGCTGGTGGCCTTGAGCAGGGCGCGGGTGTCGACGTCCAGCGAGGCCGAGGCGGTGGTATGGGCGTGGAAGAGGCGCGCCATGCGGTCGAGGTTCTCGGCCAGCATGAAGCGCATCATGTCGGTGGCCTTCTGGGGCAGCACCAGCACGGTCACGGCGATGCCCACCAGGGTGCCCAGCAGCACGTCGAAGGCCCGCCACAGGCCGATGCCCAGGTCATGGCTGCCGTCGCCGACCACCAGCAGCAGGCTGATGGCGAACATCAGGCCGCTGTAGCCGTGGCGGCTGCCGAAGGTCAACCAGGTGGCGATGCCGATGGCGACGAGGCTGCCGGCCGGCACCAGCAGGGGCAGGCCCGGGGGCAGCAGGATCAGCACGAGGCCCGACCCCGCGCCGAGCAGGGTGCCGAGCAGGCGCTGGCGCCCCTTGTCGAGCACGCCGCCGATATGCGGCAGGTTGCCCATCACCATGACGGTGCTGACCAGCGCCCAGCTGGAGTGGGGAATCTCGAAGATGCGGATGATGACGAAGGTGATCGTCAGTGCCAGCAGCACGCGAACGACATGCAGCCTGCGCCGGAAACGGTAGGTGAAGAAGGGGTCGCGCAGGGGCGGCAGCTTCATGATCGGGTGCCCCGTCGATGCGCCGTGAGGCGGTCGGTCCAGGCGAAGCGTGGGGAGACTGGTGCCCGGAGCCGGGCTCGAACCGGCACGGTGTCGCCACCGAGGGATTTTAAGTCCCTTGCGTCTACCAATTTCGCCATCCGGGCGGCACGGGCTCGAGCAGGAAAGCGGGAAATGGAGGCTGGAGTCGGAATCGAACCGGCGTACACGGAGTTGCAGTCCGCTGCATAACCACTCTGCCATCCAGCCTCATCGAGTCGTGATCTCATCCCCGGGGGGGGATGATGGAGCGGGAAACGAGATTCGAACTCGCGACCCCAACCTTGGCAAGGTTGTGCTCTACCACTGAGCTATTCCCGCCTGACTCGAGAGCGAATTATACGGATAAGTCGGTGACTGTCAAACGCTTTTGCATCCCGGCCTACATCGAGTCGCTGAGGTGCGGCCAGGCGGCACGCAGGTAGAGGAACATCGACCAGAGTGTCAGCACGGCGGCCACGTAGAGGGTGGCCACGGCCAGCGCGGCGATCGGCGTGCCGGGGGCGAAGGCCAGCAGCAGGAAGATCGCCACCATCTGCAGAGTGGTCTTGACCTTGCCGATCCAGGAGACCGCCACCTTGCCGCGCTTGCCCATCTCCGCCATCCACTCGCGCAGCGCCGAGATGACGATCTCGCGGCCGATGATCACCAGCGCCGGCAGGGTCAGCCAGATCGCCTCGTAGCGCTCGATCAGCAGCGCCAGGGCCACGGCGACCATCAGCTTGTCCGCCACCGGGTCGAGAAAGGCGCCGAAGGGGGTCGCCTGGTTCCAGCGGCGGGCCAGGTAGCCATCCAGCCAGTCGGTGATCGACGCCAGGGCGAACAGCGCGGCGGCCAGGGGCATGCTCCAGGCGAAGGGCAGGTAGAAGAGCACCACCAGCAGCGGAATGAAGGCAATACGGGCCAGGGTGAGGAGATTCGGGATGTTCATCGCGTGACGCAGTCCTTGCCGGTCGGTGGGGTGGTGCCGTGGCGCCCGGACATTCTATCCGCCTTGGCGCTCGTCATCCATGCAGGGCGCGATGAATCGCCTCGGCGAGGGTGGCGCTGATGCCGGGGACGCGCGCCAGCTCCTCGCGGCTGGCCTGCTTCACCCCCTGCAGGCCGCCGAAGAAGCGCAGCAGCTCGCGCCGCCGCCGGGGGCCGACGCCGGGGATGCCCTCCAGGGTGGAGGTGCGCCTGGCCTTGTCGCGCCGGGTGCGGTGGCCGGTGATGGCGAAGCGGTGGGATTCGTCGCGGATATGCTGGACCAGGTGCAGGGCCGGGGAGGTGCCGTCCAGGTCGAGGGTGCGGTCCACGGTCTCGAGGAACAGCGTCTCGAGCCCCGCCTTGCGCGTGGTGCCCTTGGCGACCCCCAGCAGCCCGATGCCGATGACTCCGAGCTCCTCGAACACCTCGCGGGCCAGGTTGAGCTGCCCCTTGCCGCCGTCGACGATCAGCACGTCGGGGCGCTCGCCCTCGCCATCGGCCAGGCGCCGGAAGCGCCGGACCAGCGCCTGGCGCATGGCGGCGTAGTCGTCGCCGGCCGCCACCCCCTCGATGTTGAAGCGTCGATAGTCGGACTTGCGGGGGCCGTTCTCGTCGAAGACCACGCAGGAGGCCACGGTGGCCTCGCCGTGGCTGTGGCTGATGTCGAAGCACTCCAGCCGGCGCGGCGTGGCCTCGAGCCCCAGGGCGTCGCGCAGCGCCTCGAAGCGCCGGGTGAGCTGCGCCTGGTTGGCCAGCTGGCCGGCCAGCTGCTGCTCGGCGTTGGTGCGTGCCAGTTCCCGCCACTGGGCGCGGTGGCCCCGCACCTGGTCGGTGAGGCGCACGCGCCGGCCGGCGCGCTCGCTGAGCGCGCGACCGATCAGCGCCGCATCGGGCAGGGGGTGGCTGGTGATCACCTCCCGGGGGATCTCCCGGGCCTGGCCCAGGTAGTACTGGCTGACGAACTCGCCGAGCAGCGCTTCCGGCTCCAGGTCGAGCCCGTTGGCCGGCGTATGGTGGCGGGCGCCCAGCAGCCGCCCCTGGCGGACGCTGAGCACCGAGATGCACAGCGCGCCCGGGCGGCTGGCCAGGGCGAAGACGTCGGCATCGCCGTCGCCGGTATCGACGAACTGGCGCTGCTGCAGCTGGCGCAGCTGCTGGATCTGGTCGCGCAGCCGGGCCGCCTCCTCGAAGGCGAGTTCGCGGCTGGCGGCCTCCATCGCCTCGGTCAGCTCGCCGGTCACCTGTTCGCTCCTGCCCTCCAGGCACTGCACGGCATGCTCGAGGTCGCGGCGGTAGTCCGCCTCGCCGATCAGGCCGACACAGGGGGCACTGCAGCGCTGGATCTGGTACTGCAGGCAGGGGCGGGTGCGGTGGGCGAAGACGCTGTCCTCGCAGTTGCGGATGCGGAAGATCTTCTGCATCAGCGACAGGCTCTCGCGGACCGCCAGGCTGCTGGGGTAGGGGCCCAGGTAGCGGCCGTCGTCGCGGCGCTGCCGGGCGCGCTTGTACTCCAGCGCCGGGAAGGGATGGCGGTCGGTGACGAACACGAAGGGGTAGGACTTGTCGTCACGCAGCAGGATGTTGTACGGCGGCCGCAGCTCCTTGATCAGGGTCTGCTCCAGCAACAGCGCCTCGGTCTCGCTGTTGGTCACCGTGACCTGGATATCGGCAATGCGGGCCACCAGGGCCTGGGTCTTGGTGTTGAGCGCGCCGCGGAAGTAGCTGGCCAGGCGTGCCTTCAGGCGGCGCGCCTTGCCGACGTAGAGGGTGTCGCCCCGGTCGTCCAGCATGCGGTAGACGCCGGGAGCCTCGCTGACGGCGCCCAGGAAGCGGCGGTGGTCGAAACTCATGGCGCGGGGGTCATTCGACGCTGGCAAAGCCTTCCACCAGCCCGTGCCGCAGCCCCAGGTGGGTCAGCTCCACGTCGGTATGGACGCCGAGCTTGTCGAAGATCCGGTAGCGATAGGTGTTGACCGTCTTGGGGCTCAGGAACAGCCGGTCGGAGATGTCGGCGACCTTCTGGCAGTTGACGATCATCATGGCGACCTGCATCTCGCGCTGGGAGAGCTGGTCGAAGGGGTTGTCCGGGGCATCGATGCGCGACAGCACCAGCCGTTGGGCGATCTCCGGGCTGACGTAGCGCTGTCCCGCGAAGACGCCGCGGATGGCGGTGACCATCTCGTCGTGCTGGGAGCCCTTGCCGAGGAAGCCGTAGGCCCCGGCATCCAGCAGGCGCTGGGCGAAGGTCTCCTCGAGCCAGGCGGTCAGCACCAGCACGCGGATGCCGGGCATGGTGCGATGGATCTTGCGGGTGGCTTCCAGGCCGCCGATGCCGGGCATGCGGATGTCCATCAGTACCACGTCCGGCTCCAGGCGCCGGGTCTCGGCGATGGCGTCCTCGCCATTGGCGGCCTCGCCGACCACGCTGATATCCGCTTCGGCATTCAGCAGGTGGGCGATGCTGGTCCTTACCAGGTGATGGTCATCGGCTATCAGTACCCGGATCAAGGCAGCGGCTCCTGAGCGTCTGGGGTGGTCGGATTGAGACTGGGGGTGAGGTTGGGCTCTCATGGCAAAGAGTGGCACAACTCGGCATTGGCTGGAAAGTCCACTTGGGGATCGGGACGATCTTCCCGGCAGGGGGTTGACGATAGCGGGAGGGCTGCGTATCATTCGCCTCGTTCTCGCAAGGCGAGACAGCGTGGGGGCCTTAGCTCAGCTGGGAGAGCGCAACACTGGCAGTGTTGAGGTCAGCGGTTCGATCCCGCTAGGCTCCACCAACAAGACATCTCGAATCAGCCGCTTGGCGCAACCCGCCAGGCGGCTTTTTCGTGAGTGCTCGCCGGGGCTGGTCGGGCGGCCAGTGGCCGGGGTGATGGCTGATCCTCGGACGAGCCCGGGCCCGCAACGCATCGGCCCCGCCGCGGCGGGGCCGATGAGCAAGGCAGCGTCAGCCGTGTGGGTCAGGCGCAGTCGGCGGCGCCTTCGCCGAACATGTCGAAGAGCAGCTCGCGGCCCAGGGGCGTGAGCACCAGCCGGTTGTGCTCGTTCCAGGAGGCGGCATCGCTGTTGACCAGCACCTTCTGGCAGGTCTGCCACTCGCTGGAGGCGCTGGAGAGGTTCGCCACGTCCTTGCGGTCGAGGCCGCGATGGGGGATCGAGACGGTCTCGAGCACGTGGCCGTGATGGTAGAGCAGGGCCGCCATGCTGGAGAGACACTGGCGCAGGCTGCGCTGCATGCCGGCGGTAGGGGAGGTGTCGATCATCATGAGCCGCAATTCCTCTTACACGCTGGAGTGTATTGCGGCGCAGTATACCACCAAGGTCGAACACAACGAAAGTCTAAGAGGGGGTGCCGGGGTCGACACCCCTCGAGAGGACGCCTCAGCCCTCGACGCGGCCCAGCAGCAGGAACTCGATCAGTGCCTTCTGGGCGTGCAGGCGGTTGCCGGCCTCCTGCCAGACCACGGCGCGGGGGTCGTCGAGCAGGGTCTCGCTGATCTCCTCGCCGCGGTGGGCGGGCAGGCAATGGAGGAAGAGGGCGTCGGGCCTGGCGCGGTCGAGCAGGGCCTCGGTGACCTGGAAGCCGTCGAAGTCGGCCTCGCGCCTGGCCTGCTCCTCCTCCTGGCCCATGGAGGCCCAGACGTCGGTGGTGACCAGGTCGGCGTCCACCACTGCCTCGGCCGGGTCGTGCAGCAGGGTGACCCGGTCGCCGGCGGCCGCCAGGATGTCCTGCCGCGGCTCGTAGCCCTTGGGGCAGCAGACGCGCAGCCGGAAGTCGAACTGGCGGGCGGCGTTGATCCAGGAGTGGCACATGTTGTTGCCGTCGCCGATCCACACCGCGGTGCGGTCCTTGACGCTGCCGCGCAGCTCGGTCCAGGTCATCACGTCGGCGAGCAGCTGGCAGGGGTGGTAGTCATCGGTCAGGGCGTTGATCACCGGGACCGTGCTGGCGGCGGCGAACGCTTCCAGCCCCTCGTGGGAGAAGGTGCGGATCATCACCGCGTCGACCATCTCCGAGAGCACCCGGGCGGTATCGCCGATCGGCTCGCCGCGGCCCAGCTGGGTGTCGCGGGAGGAGAGGAACAGCGCGTGGCCACCGAACTGGGCCATGGCGGTCTCGAAGGAGACGCGGGTGCGGGTCGAGGATTTCTCGAAGATCATCGCCAGGGTCCGGTTGGCGAAGGGGGTATAGGTCGGCCCGTGGGTCTTCAGGCCGTTCTTGATGGTGATGGCGCGCTGGATGAGGTAGCGCAGCTCTTCCGGACTGAGATCGAGCAGGGTCAGGAAATGGCGGGTGGCCATGGGGTCGCTCCACGGGAAAAACGTCCATCCTAGCCAGCCGCCGGGGGATGCGCAACGCGCTCGGCATCAGTAGAATGGCACCCATCCACAAGGCCGACCGGCGTACTCGGGTATTGCCCGTCGGTCCCGGTCCAACGAGAAAGGGAGACGTCATGAGCACCACCGTCGAGAACATCCAGCGCCAGATCAGCGAGAATCCCATCCTGATCTACATGAAGGGCACGCCGCAGCTGCCCCAGTGCGGCTTCTCCGCCCAGACCGTCCAGGCGCTGATGGCCTGCGGCGAGCGGTTCGCCTTCGTCAACGTGCTGGACAACCCGGACATCCGCGCCGAGCTGCCCAAGGTCGCCAACTGGCCCACCTTCCCCCAGCTGTGGGTCGAGGGCGAGCTGGTCGGCGGCTGCGACATCGTGGTCGAGATGCACCAGAGCGGCGAGCTCGAGAAGCTGATCAAGGAGACCGCGGCGAAGCACAAGGACGACGCCTGAGCGCCCTTCGGGTAGCGCCGAGCTGCAAGCGCCGAGCGCCCTGCAGGCAGGCATCGGGCAGTCGATACTCAAGATGAAAGCGAGAACCCCCGCCGGGTCGAATCCGTCGGGGGTTCTTCGTTGATGTCAGCCATGTCCGTGACATCATCCTGCGGCGCTCGGCGCTCGGCGCTCGGCGCTCGGCGCTCGGCGCTCGGCGCTCGGCGCTCGGCGCTCGGCGCTCGGCGCTCGGCGCTCGGCGCTCGGCGCTTACGGCTGCTCGTCCATCCCCTGCTCGCGCTGGGCCTGGGCCCAGCCGCCCAGCTCCTTGTAGCGATTGACCATGGCGCAGAACAGCTCGGCGGTGCGCTCGGTGTCATAGCGGGCCGAGTGGGCCTCGCTGTTGTCGAACTCGATGCCGGCGGCGCGACACGCCCGGGCCAGCACCGTCTGGCCGTAGACCAGGCCCGCCAGGGAGGCGGTGTCGAAGCTGGAGAAGGGGTGGAAGGGGTTGCGCTTGATGCCGCAGCGGGTGACCGCCGCGTTGAGGAAGCCGTGGTCGAAGGCCGAGTTGTGGCCGACCAGCACCGCGCGGGTGCAGCCGTGGGCCTTGATCGCCTTGCGCACCGGGCGGAAGATCTCGTTGAGCGCCTCCGACTCGCCGAGGGCCACCTGCTGGCGCAGCGGGTCGTCGAGCCGGATGCCGGTGAAGTCCAGCGCCGACTGCTCGACGTTGGCCCCCTCGAAGGGCCTGACATGGAAGGCATAGGTGGCCTCAGGCAGCAGGTTGCCCTCGGCGTCCATGGTCAGGGTCACCGCGGCGATCTCCAGTATCGCGTCGCGGGCGGCATCGAAGCCGCCGGTTTCCAGGTCTACCACCACCGGCAGGAAGCTGCGGAATCGCTGCGCCATCAGTTCGCGGGCGATCGCCTCGCTCATGCACCTCTCCTCGATCGGACTCCTGTATCGACCACCTCCCGAAGGCGCGGCCTCGAATCCGCGCCAGTCTAGCAGCTTGGTTTCGGGACGTCCCGCGGCCGGTATTCGCTCGGCGTCTGCCGCGCTATACTTGCCCCCTCAAGACGTTCATCACAAGGAGCCCCCGAATGTCCGATGTCAAGAAGGTCGTGCTCGCCTATTCCGGCGGCCTGGACACCTCCGTTATCGTCAAGTGGTTGCAGGAGACCTACAACTGCGAGGTCGTGACCTTCACCGCCGACATCGGCCAGGGCGAGGAGGTCGAGCCGGCCCGCGCCAAGGCCCAGGCCCTGGGCGTCAAGGAGATCTACATCGAGGATCTCCGCGAGGAGTTCGTGCGCGACTATGTCTACCCGATGTTCCGCGCCAATACCATCTACGAGGGCGAGTACCTGCTCGGCACCTCCATCGCCCGTCCGCTGATCGCCCGTCGCCTGATCGAGATCGCCAACCAGACCGGTGCCGACGCCATCTCCCACGGCGCCACCGGCAAGGGCAACGACCAGGTCCGCTTCGAGCTGGGTGCCTATGCCCTCAAGCCGGGCGTCAAGGTGATTGCCCCCTGGCGCGAGTGGGACCTCACCTCCCGCGAGAAGCTGATGGCCTACTGCGAGAAGCACGAGATCCCGGTCGACTTCTCCAAGAGCAAGAAGAAGTCGCCCTACTCCATGGACGCCAACCTGCTGCATATCTCCTACGAGGGCGGCATCCTCGAGGACCCCTGGGCCGAGGCCGAGGAGGACATGTGGCGCTGGAGCGTCTCGCCTGAGGCCGCCCCGGACACGCCCACTTACGTGGAGCTGACCTATGAAAAGGGCGACATCGTGGCCATCGACGGCACGCCGATGCGGCCCCACGAGGTGCTCGAGACCCTCAACAAGCTGGGCGGCGACAACGGCATCGGCCGCCTCGACATCGTCGAGAATCGCTACGTCGGCATGAAGTCCCGCGGCTGCTACGAGACCCCCGGCGGCACCATCATGCTTCGCGCCCACCGTGCCATCGAGTCGATCACCCTGGACCGCGAGGAGGCCCACCTCAAGGACGAGCTGATGCCCAAGTACGCCGAGGTGATCTACAACGGCTACTGGTGGAGCCCGGAGCGCCGCATGCTGCAGGCGGCCATCGACGAGACCCAGAAGAACGTCTCCGGCGTGGTGCGCATGAAGCTCTACAAGGGCAACGCCACCGTGGCCGGCCGCAAGTCCGACCAGTCGCTGTTCGACGAGTCCATCGCCACCTTCGAGGACGATGCCGGCGCCTACGACCAGAAGGATGCCGAGGGCTTCATCAAGCTCAACGCCCTGCGCCTGCGCATCGCCGCCGGCAAGGGCCGCAAGCAGGACTGAGCAGCGCCTCGAACCGCGCTCCCGGATGCCGGCCCAGGCCGGCGTCCTTTACGGAGCGCGACGACCAGGGAGAGACCCATGTTCAAGAAGCTGTTATCCGGCCTGTTCGGCGGCGGCGACGACGCCCGGCCCGGCAACGCCGCGGCCGCCGAGCCGGTCGAGTACAAGGGCTACCTGATCGTCTCGGAGCCCGCCGACCAGGGCGGCCAGTACCGCGTCAGCGGCTGGATCCGCAAGCCGGGGGCCGACGGGGAGGAGCAGGCGCATCGCTTCGAGCGCTCCGACATGGTGCCCGGTCGCGAGGCCTGTGACGAACTGATGGTCAGCAAGGCCCAGCGCTTCATCGACGAGGTGGGCGACGACATGTTCGCACCGCGCTGAGCCGCTGCCCTTGCCCGTTCGCGACGGCGCCCCACGGGGCGCCGTCGTCGTTGCAGGGCGGGTCCTTCGCCCTTGGCCCAAGTGTCCCGTCCCGTGTCGCTGGTTACACTGGGACCCCATGACTCCCGCAAGCCGCCGACACGGAACCGCCATGCGCCTGCTCCACCGTGCCTCGTCCTGGCGAAGGCTCTTCGCCGATGACGCCCTGCCAGACCCCGGCCGCCTGCCGCCGCTGCTCGGCCCCCTGCGCGACGCCCTGATCGAGCTGGGTCCCGAGCCCGAACTGGCCCGGGCCCATGCCTGGCAGCCGCGGCTGGCCGAGGCGCTGATCCGCCTCGACCTGCCGGCCTGGCGGATCAGCCAGCTGATCAGCGACCACAACGCGTGGCTCTACCGGCGCGCCATCCAGCTCTCGCTCAGCGAGATGCAGGGGCAGGGCTGGGGGACGCCGCCGGTGGCCTACTGCGTGCTGGTGCTGGGCTCGGGCGGACGCCACGAGAGCCTGCTGGGGCCGGACCAGGACAATGCCATGGTCATCGCCGACTACCCCGACGCACGCCACACCGAGATCGACGGCTACTTCCAGGCGCTGGGCGAGCGCTTTACCGAGCGCCTGGACGAGGCGGGGATCCCGCTGTGCAGCGGTCACGTGATGGCGCGCTGGCCGATGTGGCGCAAGCGACTCTCGGAGTGGGGCGAACAGCTGGCGATCTGGACCGCCGACCGACGGGTCAAGCGCGTGCAGCAGGCCAATATCCTGCTCGATTTCCATCCGGTCCATGGTGAGCCCGCGCTGGCCGAGGCCCTGGCCGACCGGGTGGCGCGCCTGATGCCCGGTGCCGGGCTCTTCCTCGACGAGATGGCCGCGCTGCTCGACGACCTGCCGGTGGCCCTGGATCGCTTCGGCCGGCTGGCGGGTGACGACGAGGGGGCCCCCCATGATCGTGCCCTCAACCTCAAGCGCCAGGCCGTGCTGCCGCTGGTCAATGTCGTGCGGCTGCTCTCGCTGCGTCATGGCGTGGCCGCCAGCGATACCCGGGCGCGCCTGACCGACCTGGTGGTCAAGGAGGCCCTGCCGGCGGCCCACGCCCGGGCGCTGATCGCTGCGCTGGAGCGCCTGCAGGGCCTGCTGCTGGACGAGCAACTGAGCGGCCTCCGGGAGGGGCGCGGCGCGGATGGCTGGGTGGATGTGTCCCGCCTGGGCGAGGACCAGCGGCTGCTGCTGCGCCACGACCTGCAGCAGATCCGGGCCCTGCAGAAGCGAGCGCGCCGCCTGTAGTCGCCACTGCACTCCGTGGAAATCGGGTGGTGGGCGGAATGCGACCTACGCCGGCGGCGCCTCCGGCAGCTCCATGGTCAGGCAGGCGCCGCCCAGGCGGGAGGCATCCTCGACCCACAGCCGGCCGCCCAGATGGGCGACGATGCCGCGGCTGATCGGCAGTCCCAGGCCGCTGCCCCGCGGGCGGCCGCGGGTCTTCTCCGGGCTCTCGCCGGGACGCTGGATCTGGTGGAACTTCTCGAACACCCGCTCGCGCTCCTCCATGGCGATGCCGGGGCCGTTGTCCTCCACCGCCAGGCGATAGTGGTTCTTGTGGCGCGCCAGGCGCAGCAGCACCTTCGGCGCGTCGTGGTCGGCGAACTTTCCGGCATTGTCGAGCAGGTTGATGATCACCTGCTCGAGGCGGTCCGGGTCGCCCACCACCGGCGCCTCGTCGACGTCGATCTGCACCTCGAGGGCCACCCCGCGGTCCTCCTGCAGGCGGTGCACGGCGTCCACGCTGTGGCGCGCCAGGGCCACCAGGTCGAGGCGCTGGGGGTTGAGGGTCAGGCGGCCGCTCTCCAGGCGGGCCAGGTCGAGGATCTCCTCGATCAGTCGCGACAGCCGCTGGCTCTCGAGCACCACCACGTTGAGGAAGTGCACCCGCTTCTCGTCGGGCAGCTCCTGGCTGTCGCGCAGGATCTCGGCGAAGGCGCGGATCGAGGTCAGCGGCGTGCGCAGCTCGTGGCTGACCATCGCCACGAACTCGTCCTTGAGGCGGTCCAGCTCCCGCAGCCGCTCGTTGGCGGCGCGCAGCTCCTCGCTGGTGCGCGCCAGCTCCCGCGACTTCTGCTCCAGCCGACGGTTGACCTCCAGGGTCTCGGAGGTGGTGTCGAGGATGCTGAGGATCGCCTCCAGGTCGAGGGCCTCGCCGCGCACCACCGAGTTGATCAGCACCCGCGCGGAGGCGTTGCCCAGGGCCCCGGAGAGCGCCTGTTCGGCGCGGGCGATCAGCGCCGGCGGCGCCGGCAGGTCGTCGTTGTCGGGGTCGTCGGCGAAGCCCGCGAAGGCCCGGGCCGTGGCATTGGCCCCCAGGTAGCGGTCGAGCAGCGCGCGCAGCTCGCCGCGGGTGGTCTGGCCGTGCCACAGCGAGGTCTCCATCAGGCCGGGGTGCATGGCCTCGGTGAACAGCGCGGCCTGGGTCTGCTCCAGGGGCGTCTGGCGGGAGAACAGCGAGATGCCCACCAGCAGGCCGACGTTGGCCACCAGGCTCCACAGCAGGGCATGGGTGTAGATGTCCCAGCCCTCCAGGCCGAACAGCGCATAGGGGCGCAGCCAACCGATGCCCCAGGGCCCTTGCTCCAGGAAGCCGGCGTCCAGCCAGCCCGACTGGGCGAAGCCCGGTATCAGCAGCGTCCAGGCCCACACCAGGGTGCCGGCGATAAGCCCCACGGCGGCACCGCGACGGTGGGCGCCCCGCCAGTACATGCCGATCAGCATGGCCGGCGCGAACTGGCAGGCGGCGGCGAAGGAGACCAGGCCGATGGTCACCAGGCTGTAGGAGTCGCCGATCAGCGCATGGTAGAGGTACCCCATCAGCAGGATCAGCACGATGGCCACCCGGCGGATGCCCAGCAGCCAGCCGGCCAGCTCGCCCCGGGTGCTCAGGTGCAGGTGCCGGGAGCGCAGCAGCAGTGGCATCACCAGCTGGTTGCTGACCATGGTGGACAGCGCGATGGTCTCGACGATGACCATGCTGGTGGCCGCCGAGAGCCCGCCGATGAACACCAGCAGCGGCAGTCCCTCCAGGCCGGCCGAGAGCGGTAGCGTCAGCACGAAGCTGTCCGGGTCGGCGTCGCCGCCCAGCAGCAGCATGCCGGCCATGGCGATGGGGATCACGAAGAGGTTGATGGCCAGCAGGTAGAGCGGGAAGAGCCAGCTGGCCCGCTTCAGGTGGCGCTCGTCGACGTTCTCGACCACCAGCACCTGGAACTGGCGGGGCAGGGTGATGAAGGCCAGGAACGCCAGCACCAGCATGCCGACCCAGCCGCTGGCGCCGCCGGGCACGGCCTCCAGGCCCAGCGCGCCGACCAGCGCGGGGCTGTCCGCGACCCGGGCGAAGAGGTCGCCGGGCCCGTGGAACAGCACGAAGACGGTGAACACGCCGACGCTGAGGAAGGCCAGCAGCTTCACCAGCGACTCGAAGGCGATGGCCGCGACCATGCCCTCGTGGCGCTCGCTGGCGTCCAGGTGGCGGGTGCCGAAGAGGATGATGAAGACCGCCAGCACCAGCGCCACCCAGAACGACTTGTCGACCCAGAAGCTCTCCTCGGCGAGGCTCATCTCCGCGGCCTCGGGGTAGTTGACCAGCACCGCATGGCTGACGGTGATCGCCTTGAGCTGCAGCGCGATATAGGGGGTGATGCCGATCAGCGCGATCACCGCCACCAGGGCGCCCAGGCTCGAGCTCTTGCCGTAGCGGGCGCTGATGAAGTCGGCGATGGAGGTGATGCGCTGGGCGCTGGCGATGCGCACCATCTTGCGGATCAGCAGCGGCGCCATCAGCATCGCCAGGGTCGGGCCCAGGTAGATGAGCAGGAAGCTGGGCCCGAACTGCGCGGCGCGGCCGACGCTGCCGTAGAAGGTCCAGGCGGTGCAGTAGACCGCGATGGACAGGGCATAGACCGTGGGGGAGCCGATCAGCGAGCGCCCCTGCTCGGCGCGGCGGTCGCCCCAGGCGGCGATCACGAACAGCAGCGCCAGGTAGCCGAAGGCCACCGAGAGGACCACGGCATCGGTTCTCATCGGCTCGTCTCGCGCATGGCTAGTCTCCCGACCGGTGTTCGAGCAGCCAGGCCGCCAGGGCGATCACCAGCACCCAGGCCAGGAACAGGTAGAGCGGCAGCCAGGAGAGGCCCGCTTCCGCCGGCCGGTCGAAGACCAGCATCAGCGGCGGCGCGAAGAGCAGCGTGGCGAGCACCGTCAGGGCGATCAGCCGCTCCTTGAGACGAGGCGTGTTCATGGCCGGGGGGCCGGCCGTTGGCGGCTCGGGGGCGTCATGAGGCGCAGGCATCCTCCTTGTCCAGGGCGCTGGTCTGCAGGGCCAGCGCCTGCTCCAGGGTCTCGATCCCCCGGGCCTCCAGGCGGGGCAGCAGCGCCAGCCACAGCTCGGCGGTGACCCGGGCGTCGCCGAGGGCGGTGTGCCGCGTGCCGGGCGGGAAGCTCAGCCCGTAGCGGTCGGCCAGGCTGTCCAGGTCGTGGCCATCCAGGCTGGCATCCAGGGCCCGGGAGATCAGCAGGGTGTCGAGCACCGGCATGTCCAGGGCGACCCCGGCGCCTGGCGGCTGCAGGGCGAGCAGGTCGAAGGCGGCGTTGTGGGCCAGGATCACGGCGTCGCCCACGTAGTCGCGGAAGCGTGGCAGCACCACCGGCAGCGGCGGGGCGCCGGCCACGTCGTCGTCGGTGATGCCGTGGATCGCCGTGCTGGCCGGCGGGATCGGGCGGCCGGGGTCGACGCGCACGTCGAAGATGTCGCTGGCCAGCAGTCGGGCATTGACCACCCGGCAGGCGCCGACGCTGATCACGGTATCGCCGCGGCGCAGCTCCAGGCCGGTGGTCTCGGTATCGAAGGCGACCACCTCCAGCGAGCGCAGTGGGCGGGCGGCGAGCTCGGCATCGGGGGCCGGCAGGTCGGCGATGCCGAAGTCGTGGAACTCGGGCCGCGGCGGGGTCCGCGGGCGCGGGGCCCCGACCCGCTCGGTGGCCGGCAGCGGCAGGCGCAGACGGGCGTGCTCGCCGTCGGCATCGGCCAGGCTCCAGACGTCGCTGGCGTGCTGGCGCAGCACATCGGCGACCCGCGGCGCCAGGGGCAGGTCCTCGAGGCGAACCTGCTGCCACTCGGCGAGCTGGCCTTCGCCCAGGGGGGCGCCTCGCCATACCAGGTCGAGGTAGACCCGCCGGTTGCCCAGGCAGATCTCGCCTTCCAGCTCCTGGTGGCCGGCATGGCCGCGCAGTTCCGCCAGCAGCGAGCCGAGCAGCACCAGCAGCGCCGTGGCATCGCCCTTGACCCAGGCCGGCATGCCGATGGGCACCACGCGGCAGGCCGCATCGCCACCGCGCTCGTTGAGCGCCTCCCAGAGGTCGTTGGACCACAGCGGCACCAGCCGCTCGCCCTCGTGCTGCATGCGCTCCACCAGCTGGCCCAGCTGCTCGATGTCCTGCCCCAGCGACTGGCTCTCCTCGTCGATCACCGCCTCGAGGCGCTGGCGCATGTCGCCGGCGGCGTCCCCCAGGGAGGTGAGGGCGTCGGCGGCGCTGGCCAGGCTGGCGGTGTGGCGGCGCAGGCGCGGCAGGCTGTCGAGGAGCTCGGCGCGGGCGCCCATCTCGCTGGTCCAGGCGGCGGTGGTGTCGGTCAGGGTCAGCAGGGTCTCGCCGTTGCTGCTCGGCACCCGCCGCAGCACCGCGCGCAGCCAGCGCTCGTCGCTGGGCACCAGCACCTCCCGGGGGGCACCGTCGGCGGGGAGCTGGGCCAGGGCATCCTGCAGGCTGCTCGCCGGCAGCAGGGTCTCGAGCCGCTTGCCGAGGCCCAGGCCGTGATGCCCCTCGAAGAGCGCCTCGGCGGCCTGGTTGAAGAGCAGCACCCGGCGGTGGTGATCGCAGAGCAGCAGGGGGGTATCCAGCACCTGCAGCAGGGTCTCGAGCTCCTGGCGGATGCGCGCGGCGCTGCGGGCCCCCTCGGCGTGGGCGGTGGCCAGCCGGCCCCGGTCGGTGCGCCAGGCCTCGCGGACGCGCACCAGGTCGGGGCCGAGGCCCCGCAGCCAGCCCTCGGGGGGGTAGTCCTCACGGGCATCGGGATTGGCCACCAGCCGGGCCAGCTGCACCTGCAGGTGGCGCAGCGGGGTGAAGAGCTGGCGCTCTAGCAGCAGGCCCACCAGGAAGATGGTGCCGCCACCGGAGAAGCAGCCCAGCCAGAGCACGACCCTGGCCAGCCCCTCGGGATGGAACAGGCTGTCGAGCCAGAGGGCGAAGGTCGCTCCCCCGAAGATGCTGACCCCGCTGAGCAGCAGCCAGAGGCCGATCAGCCGCTGACGGCGCGGCAGGCCGGACAGGCGTCTTGCCATCAGGAGACCTCGGAGAGCAGCGTCTTGACCTTGTCGACCAGGGCCTGGGTGGAGAAGGGCTTGGTGATGTAGTCGTCGGCGCCCAGCGCCATGCCCTTCTCGCGCTCCACTTCGCGGCCGTGGGCCGTGAGCATGATGATCGGCAGCCGGGCATGGGCGGGATCGGCCCGCAGCCGCTCGAGCACGTCGAAGCCGCTGATCCCCGGCAGGCTGATGTCGAGCAGCACCAGGTCCGGTGCGCCCTCGGCGACCCTCGCCAGGGCCGTCTCGCCATCCTCGGCGGTGACCACCTCGAAGCCGGCCTGCTGCATCAGAAACTCCAGCGACAGGACGATATTGGCCTCATCGTCCACCACCAGCACCTTGGCCATGGTGACCTCCTGTTATTCGTTGTTGAGGGTCAGTCTAGTGGTCGCCACGACCCCGGCAAAGGCGACCTTGGCAGGACACGGCGCGAGATGGGCATGCTAGGGTGCGGGGTTCATGGAATCGACGGGAGCACGAGATGATCAAGCTGCACCACCTGGAGAACTCGCGCTCGCAGCGCATCGCCTGGCTGCTGGAGGAGCTCGGGGTCGACCACGAGATCGTCACCTACCGACGGGATCCGGCGACCCTGCTGGCCCCGGACTCGCTGAGGGCGGTCCACCCCCTGGGCAAGTCCCCGGTGATCACCGACGAGGGGCGCGGGGGGCGGGCGATCGCCGAGTCGGGCGCGATCATCGACTACCTGGTGGCGCACCATGACCGGGACGACCGGCTGGCCCCGCCCGCGGGCAGCGAGGCCCACGAGCGCTACCGCTTCTGGCTGCACCATGCGGAGGGGTCGGCGATGCCACCGCTGGTGATGCGCCTGGTCTTCTCCCGGCTCGGCCGGCCGCCGGTGCCGGCGCTGGCCAGGCCGCTGGGGCGGCTGTTCGCCCGCGGCGTGGAGCAGCAGTACCTGGGACCCGAGGTCCGCCAGCTGATGGACTACTGGGAAGCGGCGCTCGAGGCGAGCCCCTGGTTCGCCGGCGAGTCCTTCAGCGCCGCGGACATCCAGATGAGCTTCCCGGTGCTGGCGCTGGAGGCCGGTGGCCGCCTCGTGGAGCACCCCCGCCTGGCGGCCTTCCTCGGGGCCTGCCGCGAACGCGAGGCCTATCGGCGGGCGGTGGACCGGGTCGGGGAGTTCAGCCTCGGCTGAGCCTCAGCGCCCCGGATGGTCCTGGCGGGGGCGGCGCGAGGCGGGACCCAGCGGGCCCAGCCAGAGCCACACCTGGAGCACCACCAGTAGCGGCAGCAGCCAGGCGGGGGCGCCGGTTACCCAGACCAGCAGCTGGTGGAGCAGGAAGCCGGTGATGCCGGCGACCAGGCCCACCAGGGTGAACAGCAGGGGGCGCTCATGGCCTGGGCGCCGCGACAGGCGGTAGAGGGTGCCGACGAAGGCGCCGAAGGCAGCCGCCATGGCCAGGGGAAGGATCAGCGCTTGCATCGTTTCGGTTCGCTCCGGGTCGTCAGGTGAGGGTCACGCCAGCCTAGGGCCCGGCAGGTGGCCATGACTCTACGACTTTGGTTGCAACAGGTGCTCATATCAGGGCATGCCGATGGACTTGCCGGTCACAAGGTAAGACCATTGGCCCCTGTTTGCTTAGCAGGCGACGCAATTTCGCCTGCCCATCCGCCGATCCCCTCCCGCCAAGGAGAGCCCAATGAGTGCCATCGTCCTACTGGTCCTGGGTCTTGCCGCGATGGCGGCCGGGTACTTCCTGTACTCGAAGTTCATCGCCGAGAAGATCTACCGACTGGATCCCGACTTCCAGACGCCCGCCCACGAGTACGAGGATGGCGTCGATTTCGTGCCCACCAACCGCTTCGTGCTGTGGGGCCACCACTTCACCTCGGTCGCCGGGGCCGCGCCCATCGTGGGGCCGGCCATTGCGGTGATCTGGGGCTGGCTGCCGGCCTTCCTGTGGGTGGTGTTCGGCACCATCTTTTTCGCCGGGGTGCATGACTCCGGCGCCATCTGGTCCAGCGTGCGCAACAAGGCCAAGTCCGTCGGTGCCCTGACCGGCGACGTGGTCGGCAAGCGCGCCCGCAGCATCTTCATGATCGTCATCTTCCTGGTGCTGCTGATGGTCAACGCGGTGTTCGCCGTGGTGATCGCCGGGCTGATGATGAACTTCTCGAGCGCCGTGGTGCCGGTGTGGGGCGCCATCCTGGTGGCCCTGGTCATCGGCCAGCTGATCTACCGCCGCATGCTGAGCCTTCCCATGGTCTCGATCATCGGCGTGGTCTGCCTCTATGCGCTGATCGGCATCGGGCCCTCCGTGCCGCTGCAGATGCCCGCCGAGGTGGCTGGCCTCTCCGGCAACGCGGTGTGGATCCTGATCCTCTTCGCCTATGCCGCCATCGCCTCGCTGCTGCCGGTGTGGGTGCTGCTGCAGCCGCGCGACTACATCAACGGCCTGCAGCTGTTCATCGGCCTGATCGTGCTCTACGGTGCCATCGTACTGATGAACCCGACCATGGTGGCCCCGGCCTTCAACGACAACGTGCCCGCCGGCACGCCGTCGCTGCTGCCGCTGCTGTTCGTGACCATCGCCTGCGGCGCCATCTCCGGCTTCCACGGCCTGGTCTCCTCCGGCACCACCTCCAAGCAGCTCAACAAGGAGACCGACGCGCGCTTCGTCGGCTACTTCGGTGCCATCGGCGAGGGCATGCTGGCCCTGGCCGCCATCCTCGCGGCCACCGCCGGCTTCGCCACCCTGGCCGACTGGGAGGCGATGTACACCGCCTTCGGCCAGGGCGGCGTCAACGCCTTCGTGGAGGGCGGCGCCTTCATCATCCACAACGGCATCGGCCTGCCCGAGGCCACCGCGGCGACCCTGCTCACCGTGATGGCAGCGCTGTTCGCCGGCACTACCATGGACACCGGCCTGCGTCTGCAGCGCTATATCTTCCAGGAGTGGGGCGAGATCTATAACCAGGCCTGGATGAAAAAGCCGGTCATCGCCACCCTGCTGGCCGTGGGCAGCTGCCTGCTGCTGGCCTTCGGTGCCGGCGGCGCCGACGGCTCCGGCGGACTGATCATCTGGCCGCTGTTCGGCACCACCAACCAGCTGCTGGCCGGCCTGACCCTGCTGGTCATCACGGTGATGCTGGTGCGCCTGCGCCGCCCGATGATCTATACCCTGGTACCGCTCTGCCTGCTGCTGGTGATGACCATCGCCGCGCTGCTGATCCAGCTGCGCAGCTTCTTCGAGCAGGGCAACTACTTCCTGCTGGTACTGGACATCGTGGTGCTGGTCGCGGCCATCATGGTGGCCATGGAGTGTGCCTCGGCGCTCAAGCGCTCGCGCGCCGAGATGGTCGCCGAGCAGAAGTGACAACGGGAGTGTGACCCATGAACGACGATCATGACCGCGGTCATGATCCTCGTCTCGAACGGATTCGGGCCTGGCTGAGCCAGGCCCGTTTCTTCGCGGAGGAGGTCTACTCCTCCCGTTACCGGGGCGCCATCGCCCGCGCCCGGCGAGACGAGGATGACCTCTTCATGCTGCTGGTGTTCTCGGAGATGATGGGCGTGCCCAACCCGGCGGCCTACTACACCCTGGAGCTGCAGCCCCTGCTGCTGGAGCGCTTCCACGACTGGCACCGGCGCATGGGCATGGAGCGCTCGCCGCTGGATCATTTCAAGTGCTGCTGAGGCCCTCATGAAAGAACTGCTGAACAAGCGCCTGCTGTGGGTGGGCGGCAAGGGCGGGGTCGGCAAGACCACGGTGTCGGCGGCCCTGGCGGTGCTGGCGGCGAGGCGGGGCCGGCGGGTGCTGGTGGTCTCCACCGACCCGGCCCATAGCCTGGGCGACGTCTTCGACCGGGAGCTGGGCGATGTGCCGCGTCGGCTGCTGCCCAACCTGGACGCCATGGAGATCGACCCGGACGCCGAGGTGGAGGCCCACCTTGCGCGGGTCACCGAGCAGATGCGTCGCTACGCGGCCCCGGAGATGATGAAGGAGCTCGAGCGGCAGATGCGGCTGACCCGGCAGTCCCCGGGCACCCAGGAAGCGGCCCTGCTGGAGCGGCTGTCGCGGCTGGTCACCGATGACGCGGCGCCCTGGGACCTGATCATCATCGATACCGCGCCCACCGGCCACACCCTGCGGCTGTTGACCCTGCCCGAGGCCATGGCCGCCTGGACCGACGGCCTGCTGGCCCACAACCGCAAGTCGGAGGAGCTGGGCAAGGTGCTCTCGCACCTGACGCCCCGGCGTGGCCGCGACCTGGCCTCGCCCCTCGACGATCCGGAGGAGGACCCGCTGGCCGACCTCGACGAGCGCACCCGGGACGTGGCGCGCACCCTCATCGAGCGGCGGCGCCTGTTCCACCGGGCACGGCGGCGCATCGAGAACGCCGAGGAGACGGGCTTCCTGTTCGTGATGACCCCCGAACGCCTGCCGATCCTCGAGACCGTCCGTGCCGTGCGGGCCCTGGAGGAGGTGCATATCCCGGTGGCCGGCACCCTGGTGAACCGGGTGATCCCCGAGGAGGCCGACGGCGACTTCCTGCGCGCGCGCCGCGAGCAGGAGGCGACCTACCTGGCGCGCATCGACGAGGAGCTTGGCCACCTGCCGCGACCGCGGCTCCCCTGGCTGCCCACCGATGTCCAGGGCCTCGAGATCCTCGAGGGGCTGGCCGATCGCCTCGAGGGCGAGGGCTTCTAGCGAGGCGTCGCGATACCAGACCGCGTGCCGCTGCCGGCTATGCCTCCTCGTCGGCGCCGCCGCGATGGCGCTCCAGCAGGCGGGTTCGGACCTGCAGCACGGCGCGCCCCAGCCACTCGTGCAGGGCCCGGGTGCTCTCGTTGAGGTGATAGGCGCGGGGAATCCAGCCGTGGAGCCCCGCGGGCGGGGCACTGGCGAACTCGGTGGGGGCGAGGATCACCGTCAGCCCGGCCCGCTCGAACTCCGCACCGGCACGGGGCAGGTGCCAGGCCTGGGAGACCAGGGCCACCCGCTCGATGCCGGCGGCCCCCAGCATGGCGGCACTGAACCGGGCGTTCTCCGCCGTGCGGCGGCTCTCGCCCTCCATCCAGCGCACCGGCACGTCGAACACCTCGCGCAGCGCCGCGGCCATCAGGCTGGCCTCGGCGCTGTGCTCGTCGTGGACGCGGCCGCCGCTGACCAGGATGGGCAGGCCGCTCTCGCGATGCAGGTGGGCGCCATAGGCCAGCCGCCGCCAGGTGGCATTGGCGGGGGCGTCGCCCCAGCCGAACTCCGGGGCGACATGGTCGCGGCCACCACCCAGGATCACGATGGCCTGGGCGCCGCGCAGCGCCGTCGGGCCCGGCAGGGGTGGCGGCTCCAGGCCCTGGCGCAGGGCGTGGCTGGCCCAGGGGGTGGCGAGCAGCAGCAGGCTGGCCAGCCCCAGGGTCAGCAGCAGCCCCCCGAACAGCCGGCGTGCGCCCAGCAGCAGCCCCGCCAGGATCAGCAGCACGTTCACCAGCGGCGGCAGCAGCAGGTACTTGAGCCATTCCATCAGGTCGGACCTCCCGTGCTGCCGTCGAGCCGTTCCAGGCGGCGGGTCGGCCAGTGCACCACGGCGGTGTGGCTGCGCATGCGTTCGGCCAGGCGCGGATGCTGGCGCTGGATCACCCGGGCGGCGAAGTCCGCCAGGAAGCGCGACTTCAGCTCGGCGCGGGCGCGGTCGACC
The DNA here is from genome assembly GCF_014193375.1 of Halomonas campaniensis. Lineage (GTDB taxonomy): Bacteria > Pseudomonadota > Gammaproteobacteria > Pseudomonadales > Halomonadaceae > Halomonas > Halomonas campaniensis. Next base: position 81,396 of record NZ_JACHZF010000001.1, on the reverse strand, counting down.
CCGACCGCCTGGTAGGGCGTCGAGGCGAGCAGCATGAAGCCGTCGTCGGGAATGCGCCCGGCGGCCATGTTGGCATCGATGATGTCGGCGGCGGTACCGATGGGCTCGGCCAGGTCGGGGCCGTAGGGGCCGATGATCAGGGCGGTGTTGGGCAGGTGGAGGAAGTCGAAGCCGCGGCCGACGCAGATCACCCACTCGCGGTGCTCGATGTCGAGGTCGCGGGCCACGCCCCGCAGCGCGGCGACGTGGGCCAGGTTGCCGGCGAGCAGCGGCAGCAGGTCGCGACGGATGTCCGCGGCCATGTCCGGGCAGAGCGCGGCCAGGCGCCGCTCGAGGCCCGGGGCGGCATCCTCTGCCAGGGTGCCGAGGTCCAGGATGGCGTCGCCTTCGCCGTGGACGATCAGGGCGTCGCTGTCGGTCTCGAACCCGCAGACCAGCGGGTAGACGTTGCGACGGTCGCGCCCGAACAGCCGCTCCGCCTGGGCCTGGATCTGCCGGGCGTGGGCCAGGGCGGCCCGGTGGTCACAGTCGAAGCCGGCGCAGCCTCGCGCCTTGCTGCCCCGCGAGAAGTGGTAGGTGATCACCAGCAGCACCCCGTTGCCGGCGCGTATCGCCTCGCCCACGGCGTCGGTGAGGATCTCCCCCAGGTAGGGCCAGCCCAGGTCGAAGATCCCGCCCAGGTTGCGAAAGGGGGTGATGATGCCCAGCGGCGTGCGGGTGGCATGGGGCAGGTGGAGGCGCCCGTCCATGCACTTCATGGCCAGGATGCGGGTGGGGTGGCGGGCCAGGTAGCGCTCCCGGGAGAGGGATGCCGAGGGGCTGCAGTAGGTCGCGGCATGCTCCCGCGAGAGGGCCAGCAGCGCCTCGATGCGCTCCTGGATGGGACGGTCGTGAATTCGCATGGGCCGGCTCGGGTGGCGTTATGGTGTTGTTGTGGGCCCTATCGTCCACCAGGCGGGACGCCGATGCAAAGCCGCGGCTGCCCCGGCCTCAGGGGGCGGCACGCTCCGCGTCAGGGGCGAGCAGCCGCTCCCGGTGCAGGTCGAAGTAGCAGAGCGCCTGATGCACCGCGCTGACCACCGCCCGGGCCGTGACCGTGGCACCGCTGAGCCCGTCGAACTCGCCGCCGTCCCCCCGCAGTGCCCAGCCGCCGGCGGGGTCGTCCAGGGAGCGGCCGTCGAACTGGCGGATCCAGTCGCTGCGGCGCGTCTCGATGGCATCCCCGAGCCCCTGGGTCTCGTGATGGTCGGTGACCCGGGCGCCGGTGATGGCCCCCTCGGCGTCGATGCCGACCACCAGTGAGATATCGCCGTGATAGCCGCGGCCGGTCACCACCGGCAGCACCACGCCGATGACCCGCTCCTGGTCGCTGCCGGTGGCGGTGCGCGCCCGCCAGGCCTCGAAGGGGGTCTGGTGGCCCATGCGGCGTTCGGCGGGCAGGCAGAGCGTGTCCCCAAGGAGGTCGTTGTCGTAGCCGGGCGGGGCGACCTCGGTCACCTCCCGGTAGGGGCTGTCGAGCGTGGCGGCGTGCTCGGCCTGCCCGGGGGAGGCGCCGAGACCGCAGAGCACCAGCAGCGGGATGGCGAGGCGGACCGGGAGGCGACGGGCCGGTTTCCTGCGGTTGGCTGACATGGGCATCGGGGGTGTCTCCTCGGCGGCGTGCGGGACACACCCACTATCGCCTCTCCGCGCTCAGAGTTCGACCTTCTCCTTGAACTCGCAGAGGTCCTCGATCACGCAGCTGCCGCAGCGCGGCTTGCGCGCCAGGCAGGTGTAGCGGCCGTGGAGGATCAGCCAGTGGTGGGCGTCCTGGCGAAACTCCTTCGGCACGTGGCGCAGCAGCTTCTTCTCGACCTCGACCACGTCCCTGCCCCTGGCGATCCCGGTGCGATTGGCGACCCGGAAGATATGGGTATCCACGGCGATGGTGGGCTGGCCGAAGGCGGTGTTGAGGATGACGTTGGCGGTCTTGCGGCCGACGCCGGGGAGCGCCTCCAGGGCGGCGCGGGTCTTCGGCACCTCGCCGCCGTGCTGCTCCACCAGCAGGTGGCAGGTCTTCATCAGGTTCTCGGCCTTGGTGTTGAAGAGGCCGATGGTCCTGATGTGTTCCTTGAGGCCGTCGATGCCCAGGTCGATGATCGCCCGGGGGGTGTTGGCCACCGGGAAGAGCCTGGCCGTCGCCTTGTTGACGCCCACGTCGGTGGCCTGGGCGGAGAGCAGCACCGCCGCGAGCAGCTCGAAGGGTGTGGTCCAGTTCAGCTCGGTGGTGGGTTCGGGGTTGTGGTCGCGCAGCCGCGCGAAGATTTCAAAGCGTTTCTGGGCGTTCATGGCATCTTTTTCGTGGTTCGTCGGGCGCCTTCGGCGCCATTCGTCGCAGCGTCAAACCGCGAGTAAGCTCAGCTCCTACCAGCAGTCTTCAGCCTCGGTGACTCAGACGCTACTCCGAGGCCGGTTTCTTCTGGTGGGAGCCACGCTCTGCGGGGCGAAGTGAGCGGAGACTACTGCATGAGCCAGTGGCACTGGGGGGCGCCTTCGGCGCCATTCGCCGGGCGGAGCCCAGCTCCCACCAGTAGCTTGAAGCGATTTAGACTCCGCTTTCGCCCAGCGGTGTGATTCGCCTTATTCTGCCGTGCCTGCCTGCTCCAGCGCGCTTCTGGCCTCGGCCAGCAGCCGCTCGGCTTCGGGGAGCTGGGCGCGGGCGGTGGCCTCGGCCTCGGCGTCGCCACGGCGCCGGGCGCTCTCCAGCTGCTGGCGCACCCGCTTCACGGCCTGCTCGGCGGCCCTGGCGGCCATCTGCCGCTGCCGCACGCCCGGCGGTCCCGCGGTTTCCTGGCGTCCACGCTGCTGCAGCAGCCGTTTCTGGCGCTCCAGGCGCTTCTCGCGGGCCTCCCGGGCCAGGCGCGCCTGGCGGGCGCGATGACGGATGCGGCCAAGCGTAGCTCGCTGGGCCAGGTAGGCCTCGCGCTCGGTCTCGCTTTCCGCCGCCTGCCAGGCAGGGTGGGGGACCAGGTCGATGCAGTCCACGGGGCAGGGCGCCACGCACAGCTCGCAGCCGGTGCACTCGTCGGCGATCACCGTGTGCATGCGCTTGGCCGCGCCGAGGATGGCGTCTACCGGGCAGGCCTGGATGCACTTGGTGCAGCCGATGCACTCGGCCTCGCGGATCACCGCGGCCAGCGGCGACTGGGCGGGCTCCGCCAGGGGCACGAGGGGCTGGCCGGTCAGCGCGGCGAGGCGCTCGAGGGTGGGCTCGCCGCCCGGCGGGCAGCGGTTGATCGGCTCGCCGTCGGCGATGGCCTCGGCATAGGGCAGGCAGCCATCGAAGCCGCACTTGCCGCACTGGGTCTGGGGCAGCAGGGCGTCGATGGCCTCGATCCGCTCGTGTCGGCTCACGGCGACCTCAGGTCACCCGCTGGCCCGGCTCGGCGCCGGCATCGGGCGAGAGCAGGTAGATGCCCTCGTCGTTGGCCGAGGCGAGCACCATGCCCTCGGAGAGGCCGAAGCGCATCTTGCGCGGGGCCAGGTTGGCGACCATCACGGTGAGCCGGCCCTCCAGTGCCTCGGGGGCATAGGCGGCGCGTATCCCCGAGAACACCGTGCGGGTCTCGCCGCCCAGGTCCAGGGTCAGCTTGAGCAGCTTGTCGGCGCCCTCGACGTACTCCGCCTTGGCGATCCGGGCGATGCGCAGGTCCACCTTGATGAAGTCGTCGAAGCCGATCTCGGGGGCGATGGGCGTCTCGGCCAGGGGCCCCTTGGGGGTCTCCTTGAGCTTCTGTTCTTCCACCAGGTCCTCCTTGGACGCCGCCATCATGGCGTCGATCTTCTCCCGCTCCACGCGGGTCATCAGCGGCTTGAACTTGGCGATCTTGTGGTCCAGCAGCACCGCGTGGCGGCTATGCCAGTCGAGGCTGTCGAGCGACAGGAACTCGCGGGCGCCCTCGGCCATGGCGGGCACCACCGGTGCCAGGTAGACCATCAGCTGGCGGAACAGGTTGATGCCCACCGAGCAGATGTCGAGCACCTCCTGCTCGCGGCCCGCCTGCTTGGCCAGCACCCAGGGCTCGGCCTCGGCGATGTAGGTGTTGGCCTCGTCGGCCAGTTCCATCACCAGGCGCATGGCGCGGCCGAACTCGCGGGCCTCGAACTGCTCGGCGATGGCATCGCCCGCACCGATGAAGCGGGCGACGAGCTCGGGCTCCGCGCAGTGGGCGGAGAGCCGGCCGCCGCCCAGCTTCTTGACGAAGCCTGCGCAGCGGCTAGCGATGTTGACCACCTTGCCGACCAGGTCGCTGTTGACCCGGGCGGCGAAGTCCTCGAGGTTGAGGTCCAGGTCATCCACCCGCGAGGTGAGCTTGGCGGCGAAATAGTAGCGCAGGTACTCGGGGTTGAGGTGGTCCGCGTAGGTGGCGGCCTTGATGAAGGTGCCGCGGGACTTGGACATCTTGGCGCCGTTCACCGTCACGAAGCCGTGGCAGTTCACCGCCGTGGGGGTGCGGAAGTCGGCGCCATGGAGCATCGCCGGCCAGAACAGGGCATGGAAGTAGACGATGTCCTTGCCGATGAAGTGGTAGACCTCGGCCTCGGAATCCCGCTTCCAGTAGGTGTCGAAGTCGATGCCCGTGCGCTCGCAGAGGTTCTTGAAGCTGGCCAGGTAGCCGATCGGCGCGTCGAGCCAGACATAGAAGTACTTGCCCGGGGCGTCGGGGATCTCGAAGCCGAAGTAGGGCGCATCGCGGGAGATGTCCCACTCGTTGAAGCCGGCCTCGAACCACTCCATCAGCTTGTTGCGGATCTGCGGCTGGACATGGCCGTCGCTGATCCAGCCGTGGAGGAAGTCGGCGAAGTCGGGCAGCTTGAAGAAGTAGTGGGTGGAGCTGCGCACTTCCGGGGTCGCCCCGGAGATGGCCGAGACCGGGTCGATCAGTTCCGCCGGCGTATAGGTGGCGCCGCAGGCCTCGCAGTTGTCGCCGTACTGGTCGTCCGCCCGGCACTTGGGGCAGGTGCCCTTGATGAAGCGGTCGGCCAGGAACAGGCCCTTCACCGGGTCGTACATCTGCTCGATGTCCCGGGTGGCGATATGGCCGGCGTCGCGCAGGCGGGTGTAGATCAGCTCGCTGAAGTAGCGGTTCTCCTCCGAGTGGGTGGAGTGGTAGTTGTCGAAGGCCACGCCGAAGGTGGCGAAGTCCGCCTGGTGCTCCCGGGAGACCCGGTCGATCAGCGCCTCCGAGCTGATGCCCTCCTGCTCGGCGCGCAGCATGATGGCGGTGCCGTGGGCGTCGTCGGCGCACACGTAGTGGCACTCGTGGCCGCGGCTCTTCTGGAAGCGCACCCAGATGTCGGTCTGGATGTATTCCAGCAGGTGGCCGAGGTGGATCGAGCCGTTGGCATAGGGCAGGGCGCTGGTGACCAGGATCTGGCGCGGGTGGCGTGCGGTGTTCGACATGTCGGCTCTGGAATTCCCAAGAAAATCAGACCCTCGATTGTAGCCGTCTTGGGCCCCCGCTGCACCCGTGTTGCCGAACGATTGGCCAGCCCTCGCCGGCTCGGTTAGAATGTCAGGACCGGTGGCCACACGGATCGATGGCTCCCCGGGCCTCATCACCTGCCTGTCACGCATCCATGGAACCGATCAGAACGACTGACCTTTCATGGAGGATGACCCATGCGACTTCGCCACACCCTGCCGCTTATGGTGGCCGCTGCCCTGCTGGCCGGCTGTGCCGGCAACGCCATCTCGCCGAACTACTCCAGCTCCAACCCCGACATCATGCGCATCGGCGATGACCGTCCCGCCGATCCCGAGAAGCGGGTCGAGGACCTCGGTTCCTACTGCGTCGAGGTCACCGAGACCTGGAACGCCCATGGTACCACGCCCGATGGCCAGAGCCTGTGGGCCAAGGACACTGCCCGCAAGGTCGTGCCCTGCAACTGATGTCGGCCTGGCGCCCGGTGCAACGCCGGCCGCCACCTCCCGTCATGTTACGCGAATGAAGCGCCCGGCAGCCAGGCTGCCGGGCGCTTCATTGTGGACGATCCCCTTGTTCACGGCAGCGGGATATCGTTGACCCGGGTCGGACAGTGGTAGCCGCGCTGAACGGCGGGTCGCGCCGCGATCGTCAGGTACCAGCGCCTGACGCCGGGATAGTCCGCCAGGTCGATCCTCTGCCATTCGAAGCGCGACACCCAGGGCCAGCAGGCGATGTCGGCGATGGAGTAGTCCCCGGCGAGGTAGTCCCGGTCGGCCAGCCGCTGCTCGAGGACGCCGTACAGGCGCCGGGCCTCCTGGTGGTAGCGCTCCTCGGCATAGGGGGCCTTGCCGGGATGGAAGTGCAGGAAGTGGTGGGCCTGGCCGAGCATCGGCCCGAGCCCGCCCATCTGCCACATCAGCCACTCCAGGGTCCGGTAACGCGCTGCGGGCTCCGTGGGCAGCAGCCGGCCGGCCTTCTCCGCCAGGTAGATCAGGATCGCGCCGGACTCCATCAGCGCCATGCCGGAATCCGGGTCGCGGATGGCCGGGATCTTGCCGTTGGGGCTGACCGCGACGAACTCGGGCGCCCGCTGCTCGCCCCGGGTGATATCCACGGCATGGGCCCGATAGGGCAGGCCGAGCTCCTCGAGCAGGATGGAGACCTTGCGGCCGTTGGGCGTGCTCCACGTCCAGAGGTCGATCATGTCAGCTCCTCGCGTGTCCGGTGAGGCAATGGGGGATCCCTGCCATCGAGCCTCTCACAGGCTCGCCGGGCTGTCACCGCCGACGGCGCCGGCCGCCATCAGCCAGTCACCCTGGGCGGGGGGTAGGCAGCCGCTGCGCGCGCCGGGGGCCAGGAAGGGGCGCAGGATCGGCTCCATGCCCTTGAGCACCTGCACGGGCAGTGCGGAGGTGAAGCGGAAGCGGTCCGACTCGCTGCCGGCCACATAGGCGGTCAGGGTGCCGAAGTGGTCGTCCCCCAGGTAGAACACGAAGGTGGCGGTGCGGTTGCGTGCCTCGGAGTGGAGCACCTGGCCGCCGCGGGTCACCGTCTCGAAGCGATTGTTGCCGGTGCCGGTCTTGCCGCCCAGCACCAGCGGGGTCGTCTCGTCGAGGTTGAAACTGCCCTGCAGGCGCCGTGCCGTGCCGCCCTCCACCACCTGGGACAGGGTGTCACGCAGCACGGCGGCCACCTCGGGCGCCATCACCTGGCGAGCCCGGCCGCCATCCGGGACGTAGCGTGTCTCGTAGGGAGTGCCCGCGGCGAAATGCAGTTCGTCGATGCGCAGGGTGGGATGACGGACCCCGTCGTTGAGGATGATCCCCACCAGCTCGGCCAGGGCGGCGGGACGGTCGCCGGAGCTGCCCAGCGCCGTGGCCAGCGACGGCACCAGGTGGTCGAAGGGATAGCCCAGCCGCTGCCAGCGCTGGTGGATGTCGAGGAAGGCCTCCACCTCGAGCATGGTGCGAATCCGCACGTCCCGTGCGCTGCGATGGCGGGTCTTGAACAGCCACCCGTAGACCTCCTGGCGCTCGTCGCGGCTGGCGGCCTCGGCGTCGGCATAGCCGGCTTCCGGCCGGTCGAGCAGGTAGCCGACCAGCCACAGCTCCAGGGGATGGACCCGGGCGATGTAACCCTGGTCGGAGAGCGAGTGATTCTCCGGGGCGTAGCGCCGATAGAGCTCCTCCAGCCGCCCCGGAGAGAGCGACTCGCCGGGCAGGCGCTCGGCCAGGAAGGCGGCGAACGCCTCCGGGGTGGCCTCGGGGAAGAGGTAGCGGTGAACGGCGGCCAGGCGGGTCGAGGTGACCCGCAGCCCGCCGAGGAAGGCCTCCAGGCGGTCGTCGTTCTCCAGGTGGCGGTACTTGCGCCAGAAGCGCTGCAGGAAGACCCGTCCCTCGCGGTCGGCGAAGCTCTGCAGGTAGTCGAGCCGGCGGGGGTCGCCGTCGTCCTCCAGCAGCTGCCGACGGTCCTCGCTGCGATGGATGCTGTACTGGACCAGGTCGCGCAGCAGCCGGACGAAGGGCAGGTTGAGCGACTCGCGCATGGCCTCCTCGAGGGTCGGCTGGCGGCCATTGTCCTCGCGGCGGAAGTTGCTGAAGGTGTGGCGTCCGCCGCCGGTGAAGAAGGCTTCGTGGGGGCTGGCCGAGTAGCGGCGCTGCATGGCGGCCTCGAGGAGGTCCTGCAGGGGCAGGTCGGGGGCGGTGGCGAGCCGGTCCAGGACCCAGCGGGTCAGGGCGTCCTGGCGGTCCACCTCGAGCGAGCGCAGCGTTTCCGGCGGCTGGCCGGCGTGGCGGCCGTGCAGTTCGGCGATCACCTCCAGGTAGGTGGCCAGCACTCGCAGCTTGGCGGTGGAGCCGAGCTCGAGCTTGCTGCCCTCGTTGAGGTCGAAGGGCTGGCCGCCGTTGTCGGTCTGCACGCGGACCCGGAATCCCTCCTCGCCGCGCTCGAGGAGGGTGAAGCTGTAGCGCACCTCGCCGGTCTTCTCCGGGGAGAGCAGGCGGTCGCCGAACAGGCCGATCTCGCCGGCGAACTCGGGGTCGGCCAGGCGGTGCAGGTAGTGGGTGACCTGTCGCTGCAGGTCGCCCTGCAGGGTGGTGCGGGCCGACAGGTCCAGGCGATCCAGCTCGTGGAGGGAGACGCCCAGCATGCCGGCGAGGCGGCTGCGCGGCACCTGCACCCCCTTGTCCATGGCCAGGCGGGTGTGCAGGGGTGACTGGCCGAAGTCCCGGAAGGCGAGGCGCTGGTCGAGGGCGGCCTGCTGCAGGGCGACCGGCAGGAGGCCCTCGTCGCCGAGCAGGCGCAGGTAGCTGTCGGTGAGGCGTTCCAGGCTGTCGCGGCCCCGGTTCAGGTACCAGGAGGGGCGACGCTGGGCGATCATCAGCGCGAGCACCTGGCGCAGGGCCAGCCCGTGGCGCTGGGGCTCGACCGCCGCGTTGAACCCCGGGACCAGCAGCCGGTTCACCTCATCGAAGTCGGCCGCGAACCAGACATGCAGGCCATCGCCCAGGCCGTGGACCTCGCCGTAGCCCGGTGCGGCCGACAGCGGCACCGTGTTGAGGTAGTCCAGCGCCACGTCCTGGCGGGCGGTGAGGGTCTCGGGCCCCTGGCGGTAGCCGCGCACGCTGGCCGAGACCATCTGGCGCAGCTTCTCCATGGGGGCGGCGGTCAGGCCGCCCGGGGAGTGGCGATACTTCTCGATCTGGGTGGCCAGGGTGCTGCCGCCGGCGGACTGGCCGGGCATGTCAAGGGCCTGGCCCACCTGGGAGAGAGCGGCACGGGCGAAGCGCGGCCAGTCCACGGCCGGGTTGGCATGGGGGGCGCTGGCATCCAGCAGTTCACGGTTCTCGATGAACAGCAGCATGTCCAGTACCAGAGGCGGTATCGCATCGAAGTGCGGGTAGTGGCGCTGGGGGTGGCGGAAGGTGTAGAGCGAGTCGCCGCGGCACTCCGCCAGGCTCAGGCCGGCCCGGGTCTTCTCCCGGTAGGGCGGGAAGAACCCCCGCTGGGCGAAGTCCATCAGCGCCGGGGAGAAGCGCGCCTGGCGCTCGATGGCGTACCCGCGAGAGACCAGGCGTTCCTCGAAGCCGGGCAGGCGAGTGTAGCCGAGCCGCTCGTCGAAGGGGCCGTGGGACGGTGTCAGCAGGCGGTCGCTGCGCCCGGGGGCCAGGGTCCAGGTGAGGGTGCCGGCGTAGCGCGAGAGCTCCTGGGCCTGGAAGCGCGAGGTGCGTGCCTCGGCCACCAGCAGGGTGGCCAGGCTCACCGCCACCGGCAGGGTGACGACCAGCAGCCAGAGGCCCCAGCGACGCCGGCGTCGGGCAGGCGTCGCCCCCTGCGGCGCGACGTTCCCCGGCGGGGGCGGCCAGCCGTGCGACAGCAGCGGCTCATCGGATGCCGGAGGTCGATGCCATGATGGTTCGCGCCGCTCCATGCGCGTCTCCTCCCTCTCGCCTTCGGTAACAAAAGGTATCTTCCTGTAAGCGTAGACCGAGGCGGGCGGAAGCGAAGGAGGAAATCGCTATCGGGGGGAGGCGTCCCGATAGATGCCGAAGTGGGTCAGCCCGCGGTCATGCAGGTGCAGGGCCTGCATCCGGCTCATGACCCCCTGGTCGCAGTAGAGCAGGTAGCGCCGGTCCTCCGGCAGGTCATCGGCCTGCTGCAGGAGCTCGTAGAAGGGGATCGCCAGGCTCGGCACGCCGGGCAGCGCCAGGGGCGAGGCCTCCCGCTCGTGGGGCGCCCGGATGTCGATCACGCTGACATCCTCGGCCGCCACCAGCTCGCCGGGGGAATCCACCGTTGGGACCGTGGCCGCTCGCGGCGAGGGCTGCACCATGTCGGGAGCGGCGAGCCGGTGGGAGAGGGTGGTCTCGGCGGCCGCGATGGCGGCATCGAGGATGGCGAAGTCGAAGTCGGCCTCGGCGGCCTCGAGCTGGTGGCGACGCGCCCGGGTATGGGGGCGTCGCGAGATGACGCCGCAGTATTCCGGCATCGCCTCGGCGAAGCGGGCGGTGTCGAGGGTGCGGGCCTGGTCGATGATCGTCTGCTTGTCCTCGGTGAGCAGCGGGCGCAGCACCGGCAGGTCGCTGGCCTCGTCGATCAGCGACAGGTTGGTCAGCGTCTGGCTCGAGACCTGGGCGATGGCGTCGCCGGTCACCAGGGCCGGAATCCTCGCCCGTCGGGCGAGCCGCGAGGCGGCCCGCACCATCATCCGCTTGAGGACCACCCCCATCAGGCCATCGGGGACCCGGCGCAGGATCTCGCCGACGACCGGCTCGAAGGGCACGGAGATGAATTTCACCCGGTGCGAGAGGCCGTAGCGCTCCCAGAGGTGGTGGGTCACCTCGCGCACGCCGGCCTCGTGGGCCGCCCCGCCCAGATTGAAGAACAGGAAGTGGGTCTTGATGCCGCGGCGCATCATGCGCCAGGCGGCTACCGGGGAGTCGTAGCCGCCGGAGATCAGCGCCAGCGCCTGGCCCTGCAGCCCCAGGGGATAGCCGCCCGGGCCCGTCAGGCGGCGCTGGATGAGCCGCAGCCGGTCGTCGACCACCTGGACGGGAACGTCGACCTCCGGGGCGGTCAGGTCGACCCGGGCGTCGGGGGCGGCGGCCAGCAGCCGGGCGCCGATCCGGCGCTCCATGTCGGCCGAGGTGAAGCCATGCTCGCCGCGGCGCTTGGCCGAGACCCGGAAACGGCGCCCGGCAATCAGCGCCTGCCATGGCGTGACCATGGCCTCGGCGATCTCATCGAGGCTGGTGAAGCGCGTTTCGCTGACCGCCTGGATTTCATGAATCCCCGGGATGCGGGTCAGCCGCGCCTCCACCTCGTTGGCGAGGGTCTCGTCGGCACCGTCGGGCAGGGAGACATGCAGCGCGTCCCAGCCATCCCTTACCGTTACCCGCCTGTCGAGGGGCTTCAGGGTGTTGCGCACGTTGGCCGCCAGGCAGCGGGTCATGTGGCGCCGCACCGAGCGCGACTTGATGGTGATCTCCGGGAAGAGCTTGAGCAGGTAGTACATGGCAGCTTTTCTGTAAAGGTCTTGTGAAACAGATGGTTACCATTGTACCAGAGGGGCCGGGGCCTGCCGGAACGAAGCGCGCCCAGCGTTGGCCGGGCGCAGGGGGATGCCGCGAGGCGTGGCGACCCGGACTCAGTAGAGGGCCTGCTCCTCGTCGACCACCTCCTTGAGGAGCTCCAGGAACAGGCGGTCCGCTTCGGAGTGCTCCGCCGGATCCTCCGGGATATGCACGCTGGTGGTTTCCGAGATCTCGTTGGCGATCCGCGCCATCACCTCGCGGCTGCGGCCCTCGGGCAGCCGCTGGCGGGCGATCTCCAGCGACTGCTCGAGGATCTTCGGGTCCTGCAGGAGCTTCTTGATGAAACCGCGCAGCTCGTTGATGACCCGGGTCTTCTGGATTTCCGATGAGGACATGGCGTTCTCCTTGTCATGCAGCCGTGTCAATGCCGCGTGACGATAGCACGTTTGGCCAGGGCAGGAGAGAGGGGCGGGGCGATGGCGTTGTCGCGTAATCCCTGGCTTACATCAAGTAGAGACGAGATTGTGCTTGATCGAGTGTCACGATGCTGGACAAAATGCCAAGCTGAGTTACGCTATTTTACAAACATTAAAAAATTCAGCCTTTGAGGGCTACCTGTCTCCGCCCGCGATCCCGGCATTTCGACCGAGAAGCCATCAGGCGGAGCAAGGGTAACGGGAAAGGATGCGCCATCCGATGCGGCTTCGGTCCGCTGGGATGCGACCCGAACAACCATCATTCACATCCTGCCGGGTGACGAGCCAAGGGGATCGGCCCGGGATCATGCATAAGGGAACTACCATGAAACGCGCAACCGATCACACTCTCACCCGCCTGGCCGGCGCCGCCGTCGTCGGCGGGGCCCTGGCCCTGCTGCCGCTGACCGCCGCCGTGGCTCAGAGCCTGCCCCCGGGGCTCGCTCGACCGGGCGCCACCGACATGACCGAGGTGGTCCGCCAGGCACTGGCCACCAATCCCGAGGTGCATGCGGCCTGGAACGGCCTCCGTGCCGCCGGCAACGACGTGGGCGTGGCCCGCGGCAACTACCTGCCGAGCGTCGACGTGGCGGCGGGCATCGGTCGCGAGGATCGGGAGTCGGACGGCCGCGGCAGCTACGAGACCACCTTCGCCGAGCTGACCCTGACCCAGATGATCTATGACGGCTTCGCCACCCGCAGCGAGGTGGAGCGGCTGGATCGGGCCAAGCTGGTACGCTACTACGAGCTGCTCGGGGCCAGCGAGAACGTTGCCCTGGAGGCGGCCCGCGCCTACCTGGACGTGCGCCGCTATCGCGAGCTGGTGGGCCTGGCCCAGGACAACTATGCCGACCACCTGCGCGTCTTCAACCAGATCGAGGAGCGGGTGCAGTCCGGGGCCGGGCGCGGCGTCGACCTGGAGCAGATCAGCGGCCGCCTGGCCCTGGCCGAGTCCAACCTGATGACCGAGGCCTCCAACCTGCACGACGTCACCGCCCGCTACCAGCGCATCGTCGGTAACCTGCCGGCCGAGAACCTGGCCCCGGCGCCCGAGCTGGACAACCGCCTGCCACCCTCCGTGGCGGAGGCCGTCAACCTGGCCTTCCAGGGCAACCCCGAGTTCCACGCCGCCATCGAGAACATCGAGGCGAGCCGTGCCGAGCAGGCCGGCACCCGCTCGGCCTTCCAGCCGCGGCTCGACCTGCGTGGTCGTACCGGCACCTACGACAGCAACGACGGCAACTTCGACCCGCTGGGCCAGCGCGATCGCCACAGCATCGAGCTGGTCGCCAGCATGAACCTCTACCGCGGCGGCAGCGACCTGGCCTCTTTCCGGGCCGCCAGCGATCGCGTCGAGCAGTCGGTCAACCAGCGTGAGGTGGTCTGCCACAACATCCGCCAGACCACCCAGATCGCCTACAACGATACCCGCCGCCTGCGCGAGCAGCTCCGCTACCTCAACGAGCATCGCCAGTCCATCGACCGCGTGCGCGGCGCCTACCAGCAGCAGTTCGACATCGGCCAGCGCACCCTGCTCGACGTGCTGGACAGCGAGAACGAGTACTTCGAGGCCAGCCGCGCCTTCGTCAACGCCCAGTACGACGCGACGCTGGCCGATGCCCGCACCCTGGCCGCCATGGGGCAGCTGATGCAGAGCCTCGGCGTGGTGCGTGACGACATGCCGACCCTGGCCGAGATGGGCAGCGACGGGGTGGAGATCAACCCCGAGGTGATCTGTCCGGCCGACGGTCCCCTGGGCTTCACCCTGGCCGACTTCACCGGGGGCATCGAGGCCCCGACCCGGGCGCCGGATATCACCCTGTCGGCCGATGCCCTCTTCGCCATCAACAGCGCCGAGCTCTCCGCCCAGGCCCGCGGCGAACTCTCCGAGCTGGCTGCCCAGATCCGCAACCGCACCGACCTTTCGCGGGTCTATATCGCCGGCCACGCGGACAGCACCGGCAACGACGCCATCAACGACCCGCTCTCCCAGCGCCGCGCCGACAGCGTGGCCGACTACCTGGCGAGCCAGGGGGTCGATCGGGGCCTGATCCAGACCCGCGGCTTCGGGTCCCGCCAGCCGGTGGCCACCAACGGCACCGTCGAGGGGCGTCGCCAGAACCGCCGGGTCGAGGTGACCCTGGAGCGGGTGGGCGAGAACCTCGATCTGGGCTTCAAGCCCCTCCAGGCCCAGCCCCAGGCCCTGGCCGCGGGCGGTGACCCGGTGTCCCGCGCCTGGGCCGAGCCCGCGGCGGTCAACCTCTATGCCGAGGTGGATGCCTACGTCTCGCTGCAGACGGGCCAGCTCGCCTTCCGCTAGGATGACGCCTCATCCGTGAGCGTCTGCCATCAGCCCCGTCGGCCATCGCCGGCGGGGCATCTCCACTTATAGAGGTGTCCGTGAGCCAGCGAGAACCCCTGGACCCGTCCGAAGGCCCGGCACGTCCGGTCGTTCGCGACGAACTGCTCGAATGCCTGCAGACCCTGGCCACCCTGCATGACCATGCGGTGACCGCCGAGTCGCTGACCGCCGGCCTGCCCCTGGAGGAAGGACGCCTGACGCCGGGCGTCTTTCCAAGGGCGGCCGCTCGGGCGGGCCTCACCGCGCGGATCGTCAAGAGCCGCCTCGTGCAGCTTAACCCGGCGCTGTTTCCCGCCGTGCTGCTGCTGGAGCCGGGCCGCGCCTGCGTGCTGGTGGCGCTGGACCTCAAGGCCCGCCGGGCCCGGGTGATCTTTCCCGAACTGGGCGAGGCCGCCACCGAGGTGAGCCTCGACGGCCTGCAGTCCAGCTACAGCGGCCAGGCGATCTACGTCCGGCCGCGTTTCCACTTCGATGCCCGGGGTCCCGAGGTCAAGAAGCAGCGCTCGCGCCACTGGTTCTGGGGCGTGATCCGCGAGAATCGCAAGCTCTATCGCGACGTCATCGCCGGCTCGGTGATGATCAACCTGTTTGCCGTGGCGATGCCGCTGTTCGTGCTCAACGTCTACGACCGGGTGGTGCCGAACCATGCCACCGAGACCCTCTGGGTGCTGGCGGCAGGCATCTTCGTGGTGCTCTGCTTCGACCTGGCGCTGCGCCTGATGCGCAACGCCTTCGTCGACCTGGCCGCGAGCCGCGCCGACGTCAAGCTCTCATCGACCCTGATGGCCCGGGTGCTGGGGCTGCGCATGGAGGCGAAACCGGCCTCCACCGGCTCCTTCGCCGCGACGCTGCAGTCCTACGAGTCGGTGCGCGCCTTCATCGGCTCGGCTACCGTGGTGGCGCTGGTGGACCTGCCCTTCGTGCTGATGTTCGCCGCCATCATCGCGCTGATCGGCCCGCCCCTGGTGCTGCCGGTGCTGGTGGGCATCCTCTTCGTGCTGCTCTATGCCCTGGCGGCCCAGGGCAAGCTGCACGAGCTCTCCGAGACCACCTGGCGGGTCAGCGCCCAGCGCAACTCGACCCTGGTGGAGTCGGTCTCCCAGCTCGAGACGGTCAAGACCCTGCGTGCCGAGAGCCGCATCCAGGGCACCTGGGAGAAGGCCTCGGCGTTCCTGTCGCGCACCGCGGCCCAGCTGCGCCTGGTCAGCTCCTCGGTCTCCAGCGTGGCACTGTGGGCCCAGCACAGCGTGGCGGTCTGCGTGATCATCATCGGGGTCTATCTGATCATCGAGGGGGACCTGACCCAGGGCGGGCTGATTGCGGCCTACCTGCTGTCGTCGCGGGCCATGGCCCCGGTCAGCCAGGCCGCCGCCCTGCTGGCGCAGTATCACCAGTCCTCCACCGCGCTGCAGGCCCTCAACGGCGTGATGGAGCGCCCGGTGGAGCGTCCGGAGGGCAAGGCATTCGTCAGCCGCCCGACGCTGCGTGGCGAGATCCGCTTCGACAAGGTCACCCTGCGCTATCCGGAGGAGGAGCGCGAGGCACTGCGTGACGTCTCCCTGTCCATCGAGCCGGGCGAGAAGGTGGCCCTGCTGGGCCGGGTCGGCTGCGGCAAGACCACGCTCAACAAGCTGATCCTCGGGCTCTACCAGCCCACGGCCGGTTCCGTGCTGGTCGACGGGGTGGATATCCGCCAGGTCGACCCCATCGAGCTGCGCCGCCAGATCGGCTACGTACCCCAGGATGTCAGCCTGTTCTTCGGCTCGCTGCGCGACAACATCGTCGCCGGGGGCGGCAGCGAGGGGGTCGAGGACGAGGCCCTGCTGCGGGCCATCCAGCTCAGCGGGCTGGATAGCCTGGTGAATACACATCCCCAGGGCGTCGATCTGCAGGTGGGCGAGCGGGGCCAGGCGCTGTCCGGCGGCCAGCGCCAGGCGGTGGCCATCGCCCGGGCGCTGGTTCACGACCCGAGGATCCTGCTCCTCGACGAGCCCACCAGCTCCATGGACCACGCCAGCGAGGAGGCCTTCAAGGCCAACCTCAAGGACTATGCCCGCGGCAAGACTGTGATCGTCGTGACCCACCGCACCTCGCTGCTGTCGCTGGTGGATCGCATCATCGTCATCGATGCCGGCAAGGTGGTGGCCGACGGGCCCCGCGACAAGGTGGTCGAGGCCCTGCGCAAGGGCCAGATCGGGAGGGCCGGCTGATGGCGACGAAACAGGGCAAGAGCGCCGAACAGCGCGGCTTCGAGGCGATCGGGCGCTTCTCCGAGACTGGCGGCAAGCCGTTTCGCCCCTTCATGGATCGGCTCTTCTCGCGCCGGGTGACCAGCGCGCACCTCAACCGCGACTGGGCCAGCGACGCCGACTGGGCACGCATGCAGCAGGACCCCCTGCGGGCCCGGGCCTTCCTCTACACGGTGCTGCTGGCCGTGACGGCGCTGCTGGTCTGGTCCTACTTCGCGGCCATCGACGAGGTGACGCGGGGCGCCGGGCGGGTGATCCCCTCCAGCCAGCTGCAGCGCGTGCAGACCTTCGACGGCGGCGTGGTGCAGGAGATCCTGGTGCGCGAGGGGCAACTCGTCGAGGCGGGGCAGGTGCTGATGCGCATCGACCCGACCCGCTTCGTCGCCACCTTCCGCGAGAACCGCGCCCAGGCTCTGTCGCTGGAGGCGCGTGCCGAGCGGCTGCGCGCCCTGATCACCGAGACTCCGTTCGACCCTTCAGAGGCGCTGCGCGCCGAGGCGCCGGGCATCGTCGCCCAGGAGCGCGAGGTCTACGAGAGCCGCCGTGAGGAGCTGCGCGAGCAGGAGAGTATCCTGCAGGACCGTATCCGCCAGCGCGAGGAGGAGCTGCGCGAGGCCCAGGCCCGTCGCGATACCGCCCAGCGCGAGGCCAACATGGCCGGCCAGGAACTCAACCTGACGCGCCCGCTGCTGCAGTCCGGCGCCGTGTCCGAGGTGGACATCCTGCGCCTGCAGCGCGAGGTGTCCCGGGCCACCGGCGAACGCGACCAGGCGGCCGCCGCGGTGTCGCGGCTGGAGGCCGCCGTCGAGGAGGCCCGTACCCAGCTGCGCGAGCTCGGCATCGAGCGCCGCAGCGACTGGCGCAACGACCTGGCCCAGACCCTGGGCGACCTCAATGCCCTGGACGAGTCCAGCGCCGGGCTTCAGGACCGGGTGCGCCTCGCCGAGGTGCGCTCGCCGGTGACCGGCGTGGTGCAGCGGCTCAACATCAACACCATCGGCGGGGTGGCCCAGCAGGGCCAGGAGGTGGTGGAGATCGTGCCCAGCGACGACCAGCTGCTGGTCGAGGCCCGGATCGCGCCCCAGGACATCGCCTTCCTGAGGCCGGGCCAGCCGGCGACGATCAAGCTCACCGCCTACGACTTTGCCATCTACGGTGGCCTCGAGGCCGAGCTCGACCATATCAGCGCCGATACCATCACCGACGATAACGGCAACACCTTCTACCTGGTGCGCGTGCGGGCCCTGGATGGCGAGGAGGCCAACCAGCAGCTGTCGGTGATCCCCGGCATGACCGCCCAGGTGGACATCATGACCGGCAAGCGCACCGTGATGCAGTTCATGCTCAAGCCCGTGCTGCGGGCCTGGAGTGATTCCATGGGAGAACGATGATGGCGAATGTCTTCGTCTGCAGTGGACGCGATGAGGTACCAAGGTGGCAGGAGGCCTTCGCGGGGGCGGTCCAGGTCGGGCCCGACCAGGCGCGTGCGCGGGTCGGGGCCGGCGACCTGGCCTGGGTGATGAGCAACCTGCCGGGCTGGTCCGAGCTGGTCGCCGGGCTGCGGCGCCAGGGGGCCACCCTGGTGGTGATGAGCTACCTGCCCTCCTCGCGAGAGGCCTTCCAGGCCCTGGATGCCGGCGCGCGGGGCTATGTCCACGCCCTCTCGCCGCCGGAGCTGTTTCGCCAGGTGGAGCTGGTGACCACGCATCAGGGGATCTGGGTGCCGCCGGAGCTGCTGGCCCGGGTGGTGGGTGGCACCTTCCAGGCCCTGGGTGGCGAGGTGCGCCTGCAGGATGACGTCCTGGCCGAGCTGACCGAGCGCGAGCGTGCCGTGGCGCTGGCCGTGGCGCGCGGCGAGAGCAACAAGGAGGTCGCGCGGCGCCTCGACATCACCGAGCGGACGGTCAAGGCCCATCTCGGTGCCGTGTTCCGCAAGCTCGGCATCCGCGACCGGATGCAGCTGGTCCTGCGGCTTTCCCACCAGAGCATCAGCCTGGCTGATCCAGGTCAATGATCGGTGCGTTATGTCCATCAGGACAGTGGGCTTTGTGACCGACAGACCCCATGCTTTTGCATGAAGCGGTCGTTCATATTTCGTCTCGATCGCCGTCAGCCGGGAGGACCCCACCATGAGCATCGCGACCCTGATTTCCCTGAACGGCCAGGCCTGGGCCCGGTCCGCCGACGGTGCGCTGCGCGAGTTGCGCATCGGTGATGCCCTGCAGCCGGGCGAGTTCCTGGTCACCGGCACCAACAGCCGCGCCGTGCTGGAGGTGATTGACGCTCCCGAGACGCTGGCGATCGGCGCCGGGCGTGTCGTCGAGATGGAGCCCGCGGTGCTCGACGCGCTGGCGGGTGCCGAGGCCGACAGCCCCCGGGGCGACGAGGAACTCGACGCCCTGCTGGCCGCCCTGGAGCAGCCCGATGTCGACCTGATGGCGGTGCTGGACCCGGCCGCGGCCGGCCCGGGTGCCGGCGGCGAGGAGGGCGGCCATGACTTCGTGCGCCTGCCGCGGATCGTCGAGGACGTGGAGCCGCTGAACTACGCGTTCGACCAGGCCGGCGAGCGCGAGCTTCCCGAGACGCGCGATGCCCTGCCGGGCGATGAGGCCGCGGCACCCACGGCGGAGCCCCCCGCCGTCCCCGGTGGCGAGGCACCTGTCGAGCCGGAAGAGCCCGAAGAACCGGAAGAACCGGAAGAACCGGAAGAACCGGAAGAACCGGAAGAACCGGAAGAACCGGAAGAACCGGAAGAACCGGAAGAACCGGAAGAAC
>NZ_JACHZF010000001.1:58724-61936 GCF_014193375.1 Halomonas campaniensis | reverse complement strand
GAAGAACCGGAAGAACCGGAAGAACCGGAAGAACCGGAAGAACCGGAAGAACCGGAAGAACCGGAAGAACCGGAAGAACCGGAAGAACCGGAAGAACCGGAAGAACCGGAAGAACCGGAAGAACCGGAAGAACCGGAAGAACCGGAAGAACCGGAAGAACCGGAAGAACCGGAAGAACCGGAAGAACCGGAAGAACCGGAAGAACCGGAAGAACCGGAAGAGCCCGAAGAGCCCGAAGAGCCGGAAGAGCCGGAAGAGCCGGAAGAGCCGGAAGAGCCCGAAGAGCCCGAAGAGCCCGAAGAGCCGGTCATCCTGGCGGCTACCGCCCATACGGTCGGGCAGGGTGCGGGAACGCTCTCCACCGTGGACAGCCTCAAGGACGTGCCCCACCAGAGCGCCTTCGTGGCCCTGGGGGATGACGGCTTCTACGCCGTGGACCATGCCGCCGCCAGCGACGACCCCGAAGCGATCGAGTTCGGCGAGGCGGTCCTCTTCGAGATGGCGGCACCTGCCGACCTGGCCACCTTCGAGCTGGCAGGGCCGATCCACGGCGCCACCTACCATCTCTACGATGCGGACGGCGATCGGATCTTCGAGGGCAACCTCGAGGAACTGGAGATGCAGGATGGCCTGGTGACCATCGACCATGACGAGGCCTTCAGCTACATCGCCTTCTTGGGCGGCAGCACCGGGCCGGGCAGCAGCGGTGACGAGAGCGCCTTCGCCGTCAGGCCGGTATCCCTGGTGGCCGAGCCCGGGGTCGAGGCGGGGGCCCTCGAGGAACCCGATGCCGAGACCCTCGACTGGAGCCTGGGTGAGGAGGAGCCCGCCGTCACCGCCGAGGATGACGGCCCGACCCTCTATCGCCTCGGAGAGGATGGCTCGCTGGACCTGCGGGACCTGCTCCAGGAGTGGGATGGCGACAGCGACTCCCTGGTTGACTTCCTGCAGGCCTCTGCCGACGAGGCGGGCAACACCCTGCTGCACGTCAGCAGCGACGGGGTGTTCGGCGATGGCGACCTGGAGGCGGCCGACCAGGTGTTTCTGCTCGAGGGCGTCGCCTACCACGACGGCATCCTGCAGCAGTTGCTGGACGACGAGGAGCTTGATATCGAGTGACACTCGCTCCCATGCCGGTGCCAGGGAACACCCGGACCGGCATGGGGTAATACCTTTTATTGATGAACATCAAGCCAGATGCCTGACCTGTCCATCGGTCCAATACTCGGCGTTCGTTTCCCCGCCTACTTTCAAGGTAACAGCCGGCGCTACGCCGTCTCGCCTCAATAACAGCAAGTGCCTCATGCAGGGAGTCTGATCATGACCATCGCTACCGTTACTGCCATCACCGGCCAGGCCTGGGCGCGCGACGCCGACGGCAACCTTCGCGAGCTCCGCGTGGGTGACACCCTGCAGGAGGGCGAAGTCCTCGTCACCTCGGACAATGGCCGGGTGGAGCTCGACTTCGGCGACGCCCTGGATCCCACCGTCATCGAGGGTGGCCAGCAGGTCGCCATGACGCCGGAGCTGGATCCGGAACAGGCGGTGGACGCCGAGGAGGCCAGCGCCCTGGATGAGGATCTCGAGGCGCTGCTGACCGCCATCGACGAGGGCGAGGGCGACCTGCTCGCCGACCTCGACGCCACCGCCGCCGGCGCCGGCCCGGGTGGCGCCGCCGACGGCGGCCATAGTTTCGTGTCGTTGGCACGTATTACCGAGGACGTGAACCCGCTGGCCTTCAACTTCGGCATGGGACAGCTCGGGGCGGGCGAGTTCCCGGAAGATGAGCCGGCGCTGCTGGCCGTGGCCGAAGAGGAGGAAGACTTCGGCGTCAGCATCAGCGGTCTGACCCTCGACGGCGCTGATCTCACCGTCGATGAGGCCAACCTGGCCAACGGCTCGAACCCCGATGCCGGTGCCCTCGTCCAGACCGGCAGCTTCACCGTCAGCGCGCCGGACGGCATCGCCACCCTGAGCGTGGGCGGCGCCTTCATCGTCCAGGATGGCGTGCTGCAGAGCTTGCCCATCATCACCACCGAGGCCGGCAACGTGCTGGCCATCACCGGTTACACCGACAACGGCGACGGCACCTACACCGTCGAGTACAGCTACACCCTGAACGGCGCCAAGGACCACTCCGCGCCCGGTGACGACAGCTCCCTCGATCAGGTCTTCGCGGTCACTTTGGTGGACACCGATGGCGACTCCGCCACGGCCAACCTGACCATCGCGGTGCTGGATGACGCGCCCAGCGCCGAGGACGTCAGCGGGGGCACGGTCACCGAGGATGCTGCCGAGAATGTCCTCAACGGTAATGTGCTCGACAACGACATCTTCGGTGCCGATGGCCCGGATGAGGTCACAGAGACGGTGACCTGGAACGTCACTGACGAGCAACGTTCCGAGCTCGAGCAGTACGGTAGCCTGGAGCTCAATGACAACGGCAGCTGGAGCTTCACGCTCGACAACAGCCTGGCCGCGGTACAGGCGCTGGGTGACGACGACAGCCTCGGCTTCAGCCTCGCCTACACCATTACCGATGCCGATGGCGACACCAGCTCGGCCACCCTCAGCCTGACCATCCAGGGCGTGGATGACAGCGCCCAGGTGATCGTCAACGCCGAGGGCGCCGACAGCGTCGTTGACGAGGCCGGCCTGCCGGGTGGTACCCAGGAAGACGAAGACATCGACCGGGCCGAGGGGAGCTTCCAGGTGTCGGCCACAGACACCATTGCCAGCGTCTCGGTAGGCGGCGAAACCTTTACCCTGACCGAGCTTGAAACGTTCAGCAGTGATGAGCCGTCCGCGGGCATCGACACCGTCAAGGGCACGCTCTACCTGACCGGCTACAACAGCACGGATGGCAACCAGAGTGCCACCATTAGCTACCTGTACGTGCTGGATGAGGCCCAGACGCATGGCGAGCCGGCCACGGAAACCGACGAGGTATTGGTCGACAGCGTCGACCTGGCAGTGACCGGCCTGGGCGGCAGTACTGCCACCGGGACATTGAGCATTGACGTGCTGGATGACGCGCCGGATGCTGAGCCGAATGCCAATACGGTTGATGAAGGCGCTGTCCTTGATGTATCGGCAGAAGACGGTGTGCTGAAGAACGACCAGATTGGCGCCGACGGCCCGAGCAATGGTTGGATTACCGGTGTGGCGTTTGGTGATCAGGGCGAGGATGTCAGCGGTGATGTTGGCGTGGC
>NZ_JACHZF010000001.1:0-58626 GCF_014193375.1 Halomonas campaniensis | reverse complement strand
TGACACGCCGCTGGATGATCTGCTGGTGAACTACGAGATCGCCTTCACTGATGGACTGGGTCAGGCCGCTGCCGGAGCCAGTCTGGAAGTGACGGTAGTCGACGATGCTCCCCTTGCTGACCCGAACAGCAATTCGGTGGATGAAGGCGCTGTCCTTGATGTATCGGCAGAAGACGGTGTGCTGAAGAGCGACCAGATTGGCGCCGACGGCCCGAGCAATGGTTGGATTACCGGTGTGGCGTTTGGTGATCAGGGCGAGGATGTCAGCGGTGATGTTGGCGTGGCGATTGAAGGAACCTACGGCACTCTGGTACTCAATGCCGATGGCAGCTATCTGTATACCGCCAAGGCAGGGCTGGAAGCGGGCGGCGTAGACGCCTTCACCTACACCATCACCGATGCCGATGGCGACACGGCCACGACCACACTGAGCATCACCGTGGACGATATCGCTGGGCCGACGCTGGACTTGGGAGATGGCACGCTGAGTGTCAACGAGGCCTACCTGCCGGATGGCACCCTGCGCACTGACTACAGCAGCAGTGAGGGTCAGCTGACCGCCAGCGGCAGCTTCACCATTACTGCGCCGGGAGGCTTGGGTACGCTGGCCATTGATGGTGTGGAGCTTCTGACGGACGGCGCTTGGGGGGGCGGCTCAATCGAGATCCCGGCGTCGGAAGGCAGTGAGAATGTGCTGCGGGTGACCGATGTCAGCGAGACCGAGCCAGGCTCGGGCGTGTGGACGGTGAGTTACGTTTTCGAGCTGAACGAAGCCAAGGCGCACCTGGACGGTGACACGCCGCTGGATGATCTGCTGGTGAACTACGAGATCGCCTTCACTGATGGACTGGGTCAGGCCGCTGCCGGAGCCAGTCTGGAAGTGACGGTGTTTGATGACGCGCCACTGCTTGATATTCGTGATGGAATCTTCCAGAACACCGCTGATACCTTGCTTTTTGGTACTTTCGCCAAAATGGGAGCAGATGGTGGTGGCCAAGTAACCTTGACAGGTGTGAGTGTTGAATTCACTGGAAGCGAGTCAAACACCTTGACCTCTGGGGGTGTTCCATTAGTCTATTCGGGGCTTGGAACAAGCATGATTACAGCGACTGCCGGTGATGGAGGGCCGCTGGTATTTACGATGGAGGCCAAACTTGACGGAAGCTATACGTTTATACAGCATGCGCCTGTTGACTTATCTAGGCTTGATGTAGATACGGTTGCTGAAGGGAGTGCTGGTGGTCCAAAAGACGCCTATTATATCTACGAAGATGGTAGCTTTGGTTCTGATCCCAATAAAGATTGGCTGGTAGAGATTACTGCTTCCGGTGGTGGCGAACTGGTAAATGCTAATAATAACCAGCTTGGTGTCGGAACCGCTAATTTCAATGATGGGCAATCTATCCTATTGAATTTTGATGACGCAGGTGACAGTGGGGCAGCTAACGAAGTGTTTACTGCTCAAGTAGGCTTCAATAAGTTCGATACAGGCATTGTGAGCTATACAATTTACTATGCGAATGGTGCAAGCTCTCCTTTAACTGGAAGCATTACTCCAGACGATCTGGATAGTGAAGGTTTCTTTGCGTTACCTGTTTCGCCAGATGGGCTTCTTGTTGACAAGATAGAGTTGGCCGCTTCTGGAACCAATCAAAGCATGGGTGTTAGCGGAATTAATACTTTTGTTCTTGATGACATTGGTGCTGCTGATATTAATTTTGATTTTGATGCGATAGATGCAGATGGGGATGATGTTTCTGGGTCAATCATGCTGACGGCTCAAAACTCTGGGGTCATTATGGGCACAGAGGAAAATAATGCCCTAGCAGGCGGTTCCGGTAACAATGAGATACGAGGTGGTGATGGTGACGACATCCTTATCGGCGGTGCTGGTGACGATATCTTGTATGGCGGTGCGGGTGCCGACACTTTCGCCTGGAGCTTTGGTCAGGATGGCGACCAAGGGACCACAGACTCACCCGCTCAGGATGTGGTGATGGACTTCTCAGTCGGAGAAGGCGATACGCTGACAATCTCGGAACTTTTGAGTGGCTTGCCTCAAGATGCAGGTCAGGATGACTATATCCTCGCCGAGGAGAGTGAGGGCGGTATCCTGCTTCATATCAGCACATCAGGGGGCCTGTCTCTTGGTGGGGATGGGGAGATTACAGGAGCAGATCAAACCATACTTCTGAATAACGTTGATACAGGTGGCCTTTCCGCGAGCGATTATCTGAACTCTCTCATCGAAAACGGCCAGCTCGATATCGACTAATCCCTTTCCACTCCCACGAAGCGCCCGGCATTGCCGGGCGCTTGCTTTCACACCATGCGGCACCATGACAACCATGCTGCACGGCTGGACGATCTGGCCTAGCATGCACGGTATAGCCAGAAGAGAGAGCCTTCATGTACATCAAGCGCGACGACGACGGTCGCATCGAACTGGTCAGCCGGGACGCAACGCCGGACTGCCGCGAATTCCTGGCGGCGGATTCGCCGGAGCTGCTGGCCTTCCTGATGGAAGGCGAGACGGGAAAGGGGCAGGCGCACTTCCAGGCCTCGGATCTCGCCTTCGTGCGGGTGCTGGAGGACGTCATCGAGGTGCTGATGGACAAGGGGGTGATCAGCTTCACCGACCTGCCCGAGCCCGCCCAGCAGAAGGTGATGGAGCGACAGTCGCTGCGTCGGCGCCTGAACGGCCTGCGCCTGGTGAGTGGCGAGGACGAGGAGGGCGGGGTGATCTGAGGAGGGGGGCTATCCGCTTGGGCGCCTTCGGCGCCATTCGCCGGGCAAAGCCCAGCTCCCACCAGTAGCCTAAACCCTTGGTGGCTCTCCGACTGCCAACTCGTTTTATGATATTTGTGTGTGCCATGGCTACCCGGGAGGCCTTCGGCCTCCAGTCGCGAGACAGAGTCTCCCTCCTACAAACAGCGTCGTCTGCAACAAGAAGATTCACAATAGCGTCGCCTGCAACAAGAAGGTTCATAACAGCGCCGCCTGGCTGATTGCCAGGCGGCGCTTTTCGTCATGGAGACAGGTTCTTAGCCGCCGGGGCGGTCGTGCTGGCGAACGCCCGGCCCGGTGACGCCGTCCATGCCCAGTTCATAGAGCAGCTCGGACTCCTGCAGGCTGTCGACGCCTTCGGCGATGGCCAGGATGCCGATGGAGTGGCAGAGCGTGGCCATGCCGCGCAGGATGGTCTGCTGCTCGGGGCTTGCGTCCACGCCGCGCACCAGGGAGGCGTCGATCTTGAGGTAGGCGAGGCCCAGGTCCTGTAGGTCGGAGATGCGCCGGAACTCGCGGCCGACGTGCTCCAGGCCAAGCCGGCAGCCGAAGGGCTGCAGCTCGCGGCACAGGCTGCGGAAGCTCTCCAGGTCGTGGATGACCATGGACTCCGGCACCTCGAGCCACAGCTTGGCGGCGGCCTCCCGCTGGCTGTGCATCAGCGCACGCAGGTCCAGCACGAAGCGGGCGTTGCGCACCGAGGCCGGCGAGAGGTTGATGCCCAGCGGCTTGCCGTGGCGGGCGATCTCCTTGAGGGTGGCCCGGGCCACCGCCATGTCCAGCGCCGCGTCGAGCTCCAGCCGCGAGATCCACGGCATGAACACCCCGGCGTTTCGCCACTCGCCCTTGAGGCGTAGCCGGGAGGGGCACTCCAGGTGCAGCAGGCGGCCCTGGCCGTCCAGCACCGGGAAGCGGCCCAGGTAGACACCGGTCTGCATGGCGTCCTCCAGGGCCCGACGCCACTCCGCATGGCTGGTGAACAGCGGCAGGCGCTCGGGGCCCTCGGCGACCAGCTGGGCGAGGTCGCCACGGTTCTCGGCGGTGGCCAGCGCCCCGTCGAGGCTGGCCATCAGCGCGCTGGCCCGGTCGCCCTGGGAGTAGGCGATCAGCGCCGAGGGCAGCCCCAGGCTCACGCGCGACTCGTCCTGCTTCAGGAGCTGGAGGCGCTGGGTGATGTCGCGGCCGACCGTCGCCGGGTCGAGGTTGCCGGGCAGCAGCAGGGCGAAGTCGCCGCCGCCCAGGCGGCCGGCCACGCCGTCGCCGCGCACCTTGCCCAGCTGGTCGAGGCTGTCGGCCAGGGACTTGAGCAGGGCGTCGGTATCGGCGTGGCCGAGCTGCTCGCTGATCTCGCCCAGCCGCGCCAGGCGCACCAGCGCCAGGGTGCCGCTGGCCTGGCGGCCGCTGCTCTCCAGCCCGTTGCGCAGCTGGCCGAGGAAGGCCTCGCGGTTGAGCACGCCGGTCACGGCATCGTGCTGCAGCCGGCGGCGCAGCTGGTCGAGTCGTTCGCTCTCGCGCCCCAGCATGTCGCGCACGCTGCCGGAGAGCTGGTTCATGGCCTGGACCACCTCCTTGAGCTCGCGGGTGCGGGGCTCCTCGGAGGTGGTGAAGCGCCGGTCGCCGATATCCCGGGCCTGCTGGACCACCGCCTTCAGCGGCCGGCGGATGGTGCGCACGATCCAGGCGGCCAGCAGCAGGCTGATCGCCCCGGCCAGGGCGAACCAGCCGAGCAGCGCCAGGGTGCTCTGCCACAGCGACTGGTAGGCGAAGCTGTGCTGGCTCTGCAGGGCCAGGGTGCCGTACTGCCGCCAGCCGTCCTGGATCACCGCACGGCCGGGCGGGACCTCGAAGCGCACCAGGTCGACGAACCAGCTGGGCACGTCCTCCACCCGCTCACTGCCCTCGCGCCGATCGATGATCTCGCCCGCGGGGTCGCGCAGCTCGATCAGCCGGTAGTGGCCGGTGTCGAACTGGGCCGCCATCAGCAGGCCGATGGTCACCGGGTCCTTGTCGAGCTGGCTCATCGACAGCGCCAGGGCGTTGGCGTTGTCGGCGTTCTTGATCTGCACTTCCTGCTCGATGTAGTGGCGGCTGGTGCTCACGCCGATGAACAGGCTGCCGCCGAAGGCCAGCAACAGCAGTACCACGATGGTCAGCCAGAGCTGCTTGATTAGCGACATGGTCGTCTCCTAGATGAATCCCTGTTCACGCATGCGCTCGATCACGCTGCGCCACCGCGACAGCCGGGCCAGCGGGTCGGCCCGGGACTGCTCGCTGCCCCCCGCCCAGAGGCCTTGGCTGTTGAAACTGAACAGCGGGTCGAGGTCGGTGCGCTGGGAGGCCGGCGTGATCGAGGGCACCAGGTTGTCGAGGATCAGCGGCTCGGCCCCCGGCGTCTCGTAGTAGCCCAGCACCATGTGGGCCTGGGTGATCTGGCTGCGGCCGATGCGCGCGCGCACGTAGATCATGCGCAGCTGCTGGCCGGGCACGCCGAGCTGCTTGAGGGTCACGTACTTGGCGATGGAGTAGTCCTCGCAGTCCCCCTGGCCCTGGCCCATGGTCTCCAGGGGGGTCGCCCAGTGGTCTTCGGCGCCCCAGTTGTCGATGTCGTCCACCCAGCGCACGCGGCGATTGAAGAAGGCGTTGACCTCGCGCAGCCGGGTCTGCAGGTCGGCGCCCCGCAGGCGGTCGAGCAGCGCGAACCACTCCTCCAGCACGGCGAGGCCACCCTGGCCGTAGCGGCGCTGCATGCTCTGGCGAAGGCGCGAGGGGTCGAGGTTGGCATCGACGAGGCCCGGGCGTAGCCCCAGCCCGGTCGCCAGCAGCAGGCCGCCCAGCCCCACCAGGAAACGGCGGCGGCCGGGCGACACGGGGTGATGCGGTGGCGGTCGTGGCATCCGGAAGCTCGGCTGGTTCGGCAATGACTAAAGTTTAGGCGCAGCGGGCGCCTCATGCGAATGCCTGAGGCGTCTCATCCCTTGCCGGGCCCCTGCCAGACGCGCAGCCGGCCGACCCAGCCGAGCGGGAGGGCGGCCCGGCGCAGCTCGTCGGCGGCCTCGTCCAGACTCTGGCCGTCCGGCAGCGCGTTGACGAAGATCGAGACGTCCACCTGGTTGTCCAGGTAGTGCAGGTCCAGGGCGACCCGGGCATGCCAGACGCTTACGTTGCGCCAGGTCTCGTCGAGCATCCCCTCCACATCGCCGCGCAGCGGCAGGCCGGGGCGCAGGCTGTGCTCCGTCTCCCCCGAGTCATCCTCGGGGTCGATATGGAAGGTGACATCGGACAGGCGGGGGAAGGCCTCGCGCAGCCGGCGGGTCACGGCGTTGCCGATCTCGTGGGCCTCGGAGACCGTCACTCGCGGGGGCACGACGATGTGCAGGTCGAGCAGGGCGTGGCTGCCCAGGGTGCGGGTACGCAGGTCGTGTACTCCCCTGACCCCGGGCACCCGCTCGGCCACCGCCTGCATCTCGCGGCGCTCCTCCCCGGGCAGGGCGGTATCGATGAGCTCCTGGCTCGACTCCCACAGCAGCCGCCCCCCGACCTGGCCGACCATCACGCCGACGATGACCGCGGCCACCGCATCCATCCAGCCGGCGCCGAACTGGGCGGCGACCAGGCCGACCAGCACCACCACGGTGGAGAGGGCATCGGAGCGGGAGTGCCAGGCGTTGGCCTCCAGCAGCCGGGAATTCACCCGCCTGGCCACGCGCATCGTGTAGCGGAAGATCCACTCCTTGGCCCCCAGGGCGATCACGGCGATGCCGATGGCCCAGAGGCCGGGCGCGGGAATCGGCTCGCCGGCAATCAGTCGCGTCACGCTGGCCCAGGCGATGCCCCCGGCGACGAAGATCAGTACGCTGCCCAGCCACAGGGTGGCCAGGGTCTCGATGCGGCCGTGGCCATAGGGGTGGTTGCTGTCGGGTGCCTGGCGGCCGAAGTGGGTGGCCGCCAGCACGAAGACATCGGTGAGGATGTCGGAGAAGGAGTGGATGCCGTCGGCTACCAGGGCCGCCGAGCCGACCATGAAGCCGGCGACCATCTTGGCCACGCCCACCACGAAGTCGACCAGCGCCCCGATCAGCGTGACCTTGTGGGCCTCGCGGGTCTGGGCGCCGCGGTCCGGGGGAAGGGGGTGGTGTGCGTGGGAGTGGCCCATGGTGCCCTCGTCGTGGGTCAGTCGCCGATCCGTCCGGCCTTGTTGCGCACCGGGTTGGCGTACTGGGCCAGCCACCAGTCGCGCAGCTCGGCCGGTACCTGCTGGAGCCTGGCCCGGAAACGGGCGCGGTCCGCGTCGGTGATGCCGCTCGGGTCCACCAGCTCCGGGGCATCGCCCAGGGCCTCCAGGGCCAGGTAGTGGCTGGGGAAGAGGTGGTAGCCGGCCAGCACCTGGCGGTCGATCTCGGCGGCCACCGCCTCGGCCCCGTCGAAGTCGGCGGCCAGCGGCGTGCCGAAGG
Organism: Halomonas campaniensis; assembly: GCF_014193375.1. GTDB lineage: Bacteria > Pseudomonadota > Gammaproteobacteria > Pseudomonadales > Halomonadaceae > Halomonas > Halomonas campaniensis. Next base: position 51,388 of record NZ_JACHZF010000001.1, on the reverse strand, counting down.
TCAGCCGGACGCGGCCCTTGTGGCCGGTGATGCCCGCCACGATGGACTGGATGTCCTCGAACTGGCCCTTCGCGTAGTTACCGCTGGTGTGCAGGGCGTGGAGCTCGCGGGCCTTCTGCACGTCGCAGGGGTCATACTCGTAGCTGATCGACACCGGCACCAGGCGCAGCTCGCGGATGGCCTCGCCGACGCCGACCTCGCGGTCCTCGGCGCGGCGCGACATGGTCATCATCTTGATGATGGCCGGGTCGGTGCGGTCGATGCCATCCTTGGCGCGCCCCTCGCGCTGGGCCATCCAGATCGAGTGGTTGTCCTCGGTGATGGAGTGGCGGATGTAGCCGGAGAGCCGCTGGTAGGCCGCCAGCATGGCGCGCTTGCCGCGGGCGCTGCGCGGCACGATGAAGCTCTTGTTGAGGCGCATCAGGTCGGTGACATAGGGCTTCTTGAGCAGGTTGTCGCCGATGGCGATGCGCACCGTCGCCCGGCCGGCCAGGTAGAGGGCATAGTTGACGAAGGCCGGGTCCAGCGAGATGTCGCGGTGGTTGCCGATGAACAGGTAGGCGGTGTCGTCATCCAGCGCCTCCAGGCCGTCGGCACGGAAGTCGTCGGTGGTGGTGCGGATCATCCGCTCCATGTAGTGGGCGATGCGCATCTGGAAGTCGTGGACGCTGGACACGCCGCGCACCTCGCGGCGGATCGCCAGGCTGGCCAGGGTGCGCGACAGGCTGGGCATGAACCGCGACAGCCGCGGCAGGCGGAAGCGGGTCAGGGCATCCAGCAGTTCGGGGTCGTGGGCCAGGCGCGACAGCACCTCGGCGACCTCGTCATCCTGATAGGGGCGGATCTCCGCCCAGGGATCCGTGGAGGCGTCGGGTCGTTTCTCGGTCATGGAACTCACACGTTGCTCGCGGTACCGGCCTCACCGCCCAGCCAGGCGATCAGGCGCTCGATGCTTTCGCCCAGGGCCTGGGCCATCAGCACGAAGTCGGTCTCCAGCCGCATCAGGGCGTCGTCGCCGTCGTCGGACTGGTTGGCCTCCTCGATCAGGGCGTCGCCGAAGCGCAGGGACTTGAGGGCCAGGTCGTCATGCAGCACGAAGCTTAGCCGCCCCTCGAGTTCCAGGGCCAGCTTGCTGGCCTGGCGGCCGCTCTCCAGCAGCTGCTGGATCTCGTCGCTGTCCAGGTCCACCTGGCGGGCGCGCAGCACGCCGTCGTCGCCCTTGGCCTTGAGCTCCACCTGGTCGCCCAGCACCAGGTCGGCGGGCCGCGAGCCGGGGTCGGTCAGCCACTGGGTCATGGCGCGGACCGGCAGGGTCTGGCTGGCCAGCGGCGTGACCTTGAGACTGCCCAGGGTCTCGCGCAGCAGGTCCAGCACCTCCTCGGCGCGGGTGCGGGAGCTGGCGTTGATGCCGATCAGCCCGCGGCGGGTGTCCCACCACAGGTCGATCCTCTGGCTGCGCACGAAGGCGCGGGGCAGCAGCTCCTCGACCACCTGCTCCTTCAGGGTGATCTTCTCCTGGCGGCGCAGCTTGCGGCCCTCGCGGGCCTCCACCTCGGCGGCGCGCTCTTCCACCTCCTCGCGCACCACGGCGGCGGGCAGCAGGCGCTCCTGGCGCAGGGCGCTGATCAGCCGCTGGCCCTGCAGGTCATGCAGCCGCGCGGTGCCGGCCCGGCCGGCGGGGGCGGTCCAGCCCATCCGGCGCGGATCACGGCTGCCCAGGGGGCGCGCGGCGTGCTCGGCCAGGGCCTCCTCGAGGGTGGCCGCATCCAGCTGCGGTGCGTCGTGCAGGCGATACAGGTGCAAGTGCTTGAACCACATGAAGCATTTCCCGAGCGAAAAGGACCGCCATTATCCCCGAAGGGGGGCGGGGGTACCAGCGTGTCGGCCCCTGCTAGTGGCGTGCCGGCGAGACGGCAATCGGCAGCGGGGGATACGCCGAGATAAAACGATCGTTTGATTGTCGGCCGGTCGGCTGGCTAGAATCGGGCCCTCACCCCAAGACTCACACCACTAGGAGGCATGGCATGGACTCCCGCATCTCCCGCACCGCCCTGCGCGTGCGCGGCTACCACCTGGACGGCTACGGCCACGTCAACAACGCCCGCTATCTCGAGTTCCTCGAGGAGGGGCGCTGGGGCTACTTCGATGACCGCCCCGAGGTGGCACGCCGCCTGCAGCGCGGCGACGTGGCCTTCGTGGCGGTCAACCTCAACATCGACTATCGCGAAGCGGCGGTAGCCGGCGATGACCTCGAGGTGCTGACCCGCCTGGCCGAGCTGGGCACCCGCAGCGCCAGGATGCGCCAGGAGATCCGGCGCGTCAGGGATGGGGCCCTGGTCAGCGACGCCACCCTGACCTTCGTGCTGCTCGACGTGGCCGCCAACCGGGCAATCCCCATCGAGGGCGAGGTACGCGACCTGCTCGCCCCGCTGGTGCTCAGCGAGTGACGAGGCCTCCTGCCGCGTCGACCTCCAGTCGGCGATTGCGGCCGGCGAACAGGGCGAAGCCCATGCTGGTGGCGACGATGCCCAGCAGCACCAGGGTGACGCTGGGCAGGCCGACCCCGAACTGCAGCATCACACCGATGCCCAGCGGGCCCATGGCGGCCAGGGTATAGCCCCCGCCCTGGGCGATTCCCGACAGCTTGCCGGCCAGCCGCGAGTTGCCGGTGCGCAGCACGATCAGCGTCAATGCCAGGCTGAAGCCACCGCCCTGGCCCAGTCCCAGCAGCACCACCCCGGGCCAGCGCCAGGCCGCCGGCGCCTGCAGCAGCAGCCAGAAGCCCGCGCCGACGCAGCCCAGCACGATCAGCAGGGCGGGTCGCTGGTCGCGGCCGAGCCTGGCCAGCCAGGGGGCCGACAGCGCGGAGATCAGCTGCACCATCACCGAGGCCCCCATCATCCAGCCGGCCTCGGCCTCGCTGTAGCCCCGCGCCACCAGCAGGGTGGGCAGCCAGCCGAAGACGATGTAGGCCAGCGACGACTGGCTGCCCATGAACAGCATCACCTGCCAGGCCAGCGGCTGGCCGAGCAGTTCGCGGGTGGAACCGCCGCCGCCCGGCAGCGCCGTGGCGCCGTCGTGGCGCGGCATCAGGGTCAGCCAGGCCACCAGGCCCAGGGCCGCAAGGGCGGACCAGCTGGCCAGCCCGGCGGACCAGCCACCCAGGGCGTCGGCCAGGGGAATGCTCAGCCCGGCGCCCAGGGCGCCCCCCAGGCAGAGCGCCATGGTGTAGACGCCGGTCATCAGGTCCGCACCGGCGGGCAGTTCGCGCTTGACCAGGGCCGGGAGCAGGGTGCCGGCAATGCCGATCGCCGCTCCCACCATCAGGGTGCCGATGAACAGCGCCGTGGTGGCCGCAATGCCGCGCAGCAGCAGGCCGCTGGCCAGCAGCAGCAGGGCGGCGGAGAGGGTGGTCTCGGGGCCCAGGCGCTTGGCCAGCCAGGGCGCCAGGGGGGCGAAGAGGCCGAGGCAGAGCACCGGCAGGGTGGTGAGGGCCCCGATGGACAGGGCCGAGAGCCCCATGTCCTGCTGGATGCGGGTCAGCACCGGGGCCAGGCTTGAGAGGGCAGGACGCAGGTTGAGCCCCACCAGCACCATCAGGCCGATGAAGACTAGCAGCGCGCGACGGTCGGCTCGCGGGGCATCAGTCACCGTCACGTCGCCACTCCCGGCCGGCCCCGAGCCGCGGGCCCCGGGAGGCTTCGCGCTTCGGCGCCAGCAGCGGGTCGTCCTCGTTGGCGTTCTCGGCCCGGAAGACCACTTCGCCCGGTCGCCGGGGCGTGGTCCCCTCCACCCGCTGGCGGATGTCGGTGACATCCTCGATGCTCACCAGGGCATGGGGGCCCGCGGCGGGGTTCGGCTGGACGGTGAGCCGGCCCTGGAAGGTCCAGCAGCGCTGCGGCACCTGGGCAATGCTCCAGTCGCGTCCCTGCCAGCGGGCCTGGTCATCGGGCAGCAGCTGCAGCGCCTCGGCGGGCACCAGGGCGGCGAACAGGCGGGCATTGAGCATCACGCCGCCGGCAGCCATCCTCACGGGGCCCGAGAAGTGACCGCCCTCAAGCGCTGCCAGTACCGCCTTGCGGTTCGGCTTCGCCTCCAGGGTGGCGCGTCCACACAGGTGGAGCAGGTCGGTATCGACCTGCTTGATCACCCAGACGTCGATGGGCGTCTTGCCCAGCAGTCGCTTCAACATGGTGGTGTCGCATCACTCGTCGATAAGAGCGGGCTACATTCGCATATTCCGAACTAGCCCGCCAGCCGGTCAGGCCTGACGCGAGCCCTGGCCGCCGCGCCTACGGCGGCGCGGGGCGCGTGCCTCGTCGCCCCCGCTGCGCTGGCCGCCGGCGTTGCCGCCGCGCGCGGACTGGCCGCCACGCCGCTGGCCGTCCTGGCGCTGGCCACCCCGGCCGCCGCCACCGCCGCGCCGGTTGCGGCCGTTCTCGATGGGCTCGGGCTTGGCATTGGGGTCGGGCTCGAAGCCGGGCTCGATGCGCTTCTCCAGGTCGCGCTTGATCAGCCGCTCGATCCCCTTGAGCAGGCCATGCTCGTCGACGCAGACCAGCGATACGGCCTGGCCCTCGCTGCCGGCGCGGCCGGTGCGGCCGATGCGGTGGACATAGTCCTCGGCCACGTTGGGCAGCTCGAAGTTGACCACGTGGGGCAGCTCGCTGATGTCGAGGCCGCGGGCCGCGATATCGGTGGCCACCAGCACCTGCAGGTCGCCAGTCTTGAAGGCGGCCAGGGCCTTGGTGCGGGCCGACTGGCTCTTGTTGCCATGGATCGCCATGGCCGGGATGTCCTGCTTGCTGAGCTGCTCGGCCAGGCGGTTGGCGCCGTGCTTGGTGCGGGTGAAGACCAGCACCTGGTGCCAGTCATGCTCGGTGATCAGGTGGGCGAGCAGCTCACGCTTCTTCTCGCGATCCACGCGGTAGATCGCCTGGTCGACGAGTTCCGCGGTGGTGTTGCGACGCGCCACCTCGATCATCGCCGGGCGGTCCAGCAGCTTGTTGGCCAGCGCCTGGATCTCGTCGGAGAAGGTCGCCGAGAACAGCAGGTTCTGGCGTTTCTCGGGGAGCACCCGGAGGATCTTCCTGATGTCGTGGATGAAGCCCATGTCGAGCATGCGGTCGGCTTCGTCGAGCACCAGGATCTCGACCTTGGAGAGGTCGACATGCTTCTGCTGCTGCAGGTCGAGCAGACGACCCGGGGTGGCGACGAGCACATCCAGGCCCGGGCGGATGGCATCCACCTGGGGCTGCTGGCCCACGCCGCCGAAGATCACGTGGCTCTTCAGGGTCAGGTGGCGGCCATAGTCGGCCACGCTCTCGCCGACCTGGGCGGCCAGCTCGCGGGTCGGGGTCAGCACCAGGGCGCGCACCTCGCGCCGCCCGGGGCGCGGGCCGCCGGCCAGGCGCTGGAGCATCGGCAGGGTGAAGCCGGCGGTCTTGCCGGTGCCGGTCTGGGCGCTGGCCAGCAGGTCACCGCCCTCGAGGACGGCGGGGATGGCCTGGCGCTGGATCGGGGTCGGGGTGGTGTAGCCCTGCGCCTCGACGGCACGGAGCAGTTCGGCACGCAGGCCGAGTTCGGAAAAGGTCATGCGGTCTCCGCAGAACACCACGGCCGCGCCACGCAATGACGCGTGGCCAGTCCCGGGCCGGGGCGTGAGAAATTCGGGTTCAGGGCGCGGCAGGAGGGACTCGATGATGTGCCGCGAAGGGCATTATGCCAGAACCTGCGCGCCTGTGCAGCTACTTAGCGTCCGCCGCCGGGGCGTCCGCCGCGAGGCTGGCGCGGATGCGGGCCAGGGTGGCGGCGTTGAGGCCGGTGATCGCGTCGAGGCCCTCGGGGCCTAGCGCGCGCAGCTGGTCGAGGTCGCTGATGCCGTGGGCGAACAGGCGCCGGGCCGTGACCGGGCCGATGCCGTCCAGGGCGGTCAGCCCGCGGGCATGGCGGTTGAGGAAGGCCTCGTGGGCGTCCTCGTCGAGGCTGTCGCAGGCGCCATCCTGATAGAGCTGGCAGGCCAGCCGGTCGACGCCGCGGCGCACGTCGCCAAGCATCGGCAGCGCCACGAAGGCGTGCCGGGCGGCCAGGGCGTCGAGCTCGGCCAGGGCCCGGTCGGCCTGCTCCAGCTCGGCCAGGGCGTCCTCGCCGTGGGTGTCGCTGGCCAGCGCGATCAGCAGGGCGCGGCGGGCGCGCCTGGCCATCTCGCGGAGCTCGAGGGCGATGGCGTGGCGGAACTCGCGTTCGGCGAGCTCCCGGGTCAGGTCGTCATGCATGGTGTCGTCCCTGTCGATGGGAAGTCTGTCGATGGGAGGCGCCTCGGGAGGCCTGAGCTGACCATAGCCCAGCCCCGGCCGTTCTGCCTGCCGGGCTCAGCGCGCACGGCGCACCGCCTCGGCGAGCTCATCGGCCGCGCTGTCCCAGCCGCGGCCCAGGGCGCGCACCAGGGCGGGGTAGCCGTCGTCGTCGAGCTCGGTCTCCACCTGCAGGGGGGCCATGGCCAGCAGGCGGCCCTCGGCGTCGCGCAGCTGCCACAGGCCGCCGATCACGGCCAGGCCGTCGTGGCGGCCCTGGAAACGGTCCAGCTCCAGGCGCAGGGCGAGGGCACCGGGCTCGCGTACGCCGACCTCGTCGAGCATCACCCGGGTATCGGGCAGGCGTGCCGCCAGGCGCGCGCGCAGGCCGCGCTCCAGCTGGCGGCCCAGCGCCTCCGCCCACTGGTGGCCACGGGCCTCCACCAGGGTGATGTCGTCGACCTGCATCACCAGGCCCTCCACGTCCAGGTAGTGGGCCAGCCGGGGAGAGCGCAGCAGCAGCAGGTGCTCCGCCTCGGCCCCTGCCGCGGGCCCCGCCGGGTCGACGGCGTCGGGCAGCGCATAGCGCTGGGGGGCCGGGCCGGGGCTGGCGCAGCCCGCCAGCGTCGCGGTGATCAGCAGGGCCGCCAGGGCGGCGCCGATTCCTCTCCTTGCCATCATCGTCGTGGCTCCTTCATCGGTGTCCTTGCCGGGTCAGTCGCGGCGCGGGGCGCGCGGCTGGGGATCCTCGGTGTCCAGGCTGTCGAACAGCAGGGCGCGGGGGTTGTCGGAGAGCGTCCTGGCCACCGGCTGGAGGTCGCGCATCAGCCGCTCGAGGCGGCCCACGGCCGTCGTCAGCTCCTGGTAGGCGGCGGATTCGGGCGATAGCCCCTGCAGGGTGCCCTGCAGCTCCTGCAGGGTGGCATTGAGGTTACCGGGCACCTCGCGGGTCGCCGGGTCCTCGAGCATTCCCTGCAGAGAGGCGGACAGCGCGCGCACCTCGCCGAGCATCGCCTCGGAGGCGGCCAGGTTGCGGTCCATCCCCGCCAGCAGCGGTTCGATCTCCAGGCCGTTGAGCTTGGCCAGCAGGTCGGTGACCTGGGCCTCGATCAGCGCGAAGCCCCCGGAGGTGGTGGGGAACACGGTCTTCTCGGCGAAGGTCTCGGCCACGTGCTGGTCGGCCAGGTCGCGCTGGAAGTTGAGGTCGACGAACAGCGCCCCGGTCAGCAGGTTGCCGCTCTTCAGCGAGGCGCGCAGGCCCAGCCCGAACAGCCGGTCGAAGCGCTCGCGCCACTCGGCGAGCTGGATCTCCTGGTTCTCGATGCCCAGCCGCTGGGGCTCGATGCGGATCAGCACCGGGATCGAGAAGCCCGAGCGGCCCTCGGGCTGGGGCGCGTTGAAGTTCCAGGGCACCGCCGCCACGGTGCCCACCCGCACGCCGCGAAACTCCACGGGGGCGCCGCGGGAGAGGCCGCGCACCGAGTCGTCCACCAGCAGCACGTACTCCAGGTAGCGGTTGAAGGTGCCCTGGCGGGCGCTGTCCTCGTCGGGATAGAGGTTGAAGGTGACATCGGCCTCCACCTGGCGGCCGAGCGGCAGGTCCTCGGGCACGCCGAAGGTGACGCCGCCGCCCAGCAGCGCCTCGAAGGACTCGACGTTGACCCGGAACCCCTCGGAGTCGAGGCGCAGGTCGATGCCGCTGGCCGACCAGAAGCGGGTGCTGTCGGTGACCAGGGTGTCGTAGGGCGCCTCGATGAACACGCGGTGCTGCATGCGGCGGGTCTGGGCGTCGAAGGTGGCGTCCTCGACGCGGCCCACGGTGTAGCCCTGGTAGGTGACCGGGTCGCCGACCCGCAGCGAATTGCCGAGCTGGCTGACCAGGTTGATGCGCAGCCCGGCGGCCCCGGCCGGGGCCACCGGGGGCTGGTCGCTGACCTCGAACTCCCGGGAGGCGGTGTCGCTGCTGCCCGGCTCCAGCTGGATGAAGGCCCCGGAGAGCACGGTGCCCAGCCCGCTGATCCCCTCGCGCCCGACCCGGGGCTTGACCACCCAGAAGCGGCTGTCCTCGACCAGCATGGCGTCGGTGTCGGGGCTCATCCGTGCGGTGATCACCGCCGTCGACAGGTCCTCCGAGAGGTTGACCCGCTCAACCCGGCCGACCTCCACGTTGCGGGTCTTGATCAGGGTGCTGCCGGCCTCGATGCCCTCGGCGTTGCTCATCACCAGGGTGACCTGGGGGCCGCGGCTGCGGTAGTTGTCGTAGACCAGCCAGGCGCCGATCAGGATCGCCACGATGGGCACGATCCAGATCGGCGAGAAGCGTGCCTGGGGCGAGGCCTTGGCACGGTGCAGGTCGCGCTCGGGAGCGTCGTCGACGCGCGAGGCATCGCTCATCCGGGAGTTCCTTCTGGGTGACGGTCATGGGGGCCGGCGCCGGTCGGGCGGCGGGAGCGGCGGGGCAGCGGGGTGTCCCAGATCAGCCGGGGGTCGAAGGTCATGGCGGCCAGCATGGTGATCACCACCACCGCGCCGAAGGCCAGGGCGGCGGGGCCGGGGGTGATCGACATCAGCGAACCGGCGCGGATCAGCGCCACCAGGATCGCCACCACGAAGACGTCGATCATCGACCAGCGGCCGATGAACTCGGTGAGGCGATAGAGGCGGGTACGGGTCGCGGCGTTGAGCTCGCTGCTGCGGTTGACCACCAGGCAGAGCCAGGCCAGGGCGACCAGCTTGCCTACCGGCACGATCACGCTGGCGACGAAGATCACCGCGGCCACCGGCCAGGAGCCCATCTGGATCAGCTCCACCACGCCGCCGATGATGGTGGAGGGGGAGCTCTGGCCGAGGCTGGTGGTGGTCATGATCGGGTAGACGTTGGCCGGCACGTACATCACCGCGGCCGCGGCGAGCAGCGCCCAGGTGCGCTGCAGGCTGTGGGGCAGCCGCGGGCGCAGCCGTTCGCCGCAGCGTCGGCAGCGTCCGCGCCCTCCGGGGTCGAGCCGGTTGACCAGGCCACAGGTGGCGCAGCCGGCCAGGCCCTGGGGCGCGGCGGTCTCGCCGGTGCGGGTGCCCTCCGGGGCGCGCGGCTCGCCGGCCAGCGAGAACCACATCCAGTCGGCATCGATGGACTGGGTGGTGAGCAGCAGCAGGAGGGCGAAGACGCAGAAGGCCCAGAAGGAGGCGCCGAGCTCGATCTGGGCCATGCCCGCCACCTTGATGAGGCTCACCAGGGCGCCGATGATGAAGACGTCCGCCATCATCCAGGGGTTGAGCTGGGCCAGCGAGCGGGCGATGGTGCGACTGGCCGGCAGCGGCTCATCCCGCAGCAGGCCGAGCTGCAGCCAGATCACCCCGAGCAGGTAGACCGCCGGCAGCACGATGATCGTCAGGATCACCGCGATGGCCACCACCGGCTGGTGGAAGCCGATCAGGGTGGTGGCGGTCTGGGAGAGCTCGATCCGGTTGCCGATGCCGCCCACGGTAAAGCTGACGAAGGGAAAGGAGAGCGCCATGGCCAGCGCCAGCAGCGCCGACAGCGCCAGCGCCATGCTGCGCTGGGCCGGGCGGAAGTGGCGCTTGACCAGGGTATGGCCGCAGCGCGGGCAGTCGGCCTTCTCGCCGGCGCGCAGCGGGGGCAGGGCCACCACCCAGTCGCACTCCCCGCAGGCGCGCAGCCGCCGTCGCGCCCGCGCCTCCGGCGGGGTGCGGTCCACCCGCGGCGCCTCGGCGGGCAGCGAGGGCAGACGGGCGAGGAATCGAGAGGGACGCTGGGCCACTGTGAGGTCTACCACCTTGTAACGGGACATCCACGAGGCCGGAAAAAGGCGTACACTGCGCCGCGACTGCCGCCCGGCCCCTTGCCGGAAAGTGTGACACGTTGACGGCAGGCACACCATAGTCAAACATTCACCCCTGAATGTTCACGAGGGAACCCCATGATGCTTCCTGCAGTGGCCGTCGTGGCGGGCCTGGTCCTGCTCGTCTGGAGCGCGGAGCGCTTCGTCGGCGGGGCGGCCGCCACCTCGGCGCGGCTCGGGCTCTCGCCGCTGCTGATCGGCATGCTGGTGATCGGCTTCGGCACCTCCGCACCGGAGCTGGTCGTCTCGGCGCTGGCGGCGGGGCAGGGCAATCCCGGCCTGGCGCTGGGCAATGCCTACGGCTCCAACGTCGCCAACATCGGCCTGATCCTGGGCCTGGTCGCGCTGATCTCCCCCCTGGCGGTGCACTCTACCGTGGTGCGACGCGAGCTGCCGATCCTCGGCGGCGTGACCCTGCTCTCGGCCCTGCTGATGTGGGGCGGGGTGATCGGCAGGCTCGAGGGGGCCCTGCTGCTGGTCCTGCTGGCCGCCTTCATCGGTACCAGCATCCTGCGTGCCCGCCGGGAGGGCGCCGACGCCCTCGCCGTGGATACTCAGGAGAGCCTGGCGGAGCATCCGATGTCGCTGGCGGCCGGCCTGGCCTGGACCGGCATCGGCCTGGTGCTGCTGGTGGTCAGCTCGCGGATCCTGGTATGGGGCGCGGTGGCCATCGCCCAGGGGTTCGGCGTCAGCGACCTGATCATCGGCCTCACGGTGGTGGCGGTGGGCACCTCGCTGCCGGAACTGGCCTCCTCGATCAGCGCCCTGCGGCGTCGCGAGCATGACCTGGTGCTGGGCAACGTGGTGGGCTCGAACCTCTTCAATACCCTGGGGGTGGTGGGGCTCGCCGCGGTGATCCACCCCATCCAGGTCGGTGCCGAGGTGCTGCTGCGCGACTGGAGCCTGATGGCCGCCATGACCGTGCTGATGGCGGTCTTCGCCCTGGGCTGGCGCGGCCGGGAGGGGCGTATCAATCGCCTGGAGGGGGCGGTCCTGCTGGCCATGTACCTCGGCTATACCGCCTGGCTGGTCCACCTGGTGCTGCGTGGCGGTGCGGCCTGAGCGAGCGCCTGCGACATCGCGACACACGGACTCGGGTCAACTTTCCTCAAGAGTCCGTGTCCTTAATAGTAGGATAACGACAATGGCGGAATAAGCTTAGATTGTCAGGTTATTTTTGGTGGCGATTTCCGGCGCTGCCCGGTTTCCTGGCTGCTAGGCTGACCCTGTCACTGGTGTCCAGGTGGAATGCGTCACGGCGAGCCTGTCAGGGGCCTGCCGAAGGCACAACACGCACCGGAGCGTGCATCCGCATCCCTTGCGACGACCCCGCGTCCATCGCCGTCATGAGGCTTGCGTCATGGAACTGGATCCCCTGCTGCTGTCGCGATTGCAATTCGCCTTCGTGGTCTCCTTTCACGCCATCTTCCCGGTCTTCACCATCGGGCTGGCGTCCTACATCGCCGTGCTCCACGGCCTCTTCTACCGAACGGAAAATCCCGCCTGGGATCGCCTCGCGGCGTTCTGGACCAAGGTCTTCGCCGTGGTGTTCGGCATGGGCGTGGTGTCGGGCATCGTGATGTCGTTCCAGTTCGGCACCAACTGGAGCAACTTCGCCCAGGCCTCGGCCAACTTCCTCGGTCCTATGCTCAGCTACGAGGTGGTCACGGCCTTCTTCCTCGAGGCGGCCTTCCTGGGGGTGCTGCTCTTCGGGCGCGGCAAGGTGCCCCAGGGCGTCCACCTGTTCGCCGCCATCATGGTGGCCATCGGCACCTTCATCTCCTCGTTCTGGATCCTCTCGGCCAACAGCTGGATGCAGACCCCCGCCGGCGTGGAACTGCGCGACGGCGCCTTCCACGTGGTGGCCTGGAGCGAGGCGATCTTCAACCCCTCCTTCTGGTACCGCTTTGCCCACATGGTGATGGCCTCCTTCATCACCGGGGGCTTCGTGGTGGCCGGCGTCAGCGCCTGGTACCTGCTGATTCGCCGCGATGTGGAGGCCAACCGCCGTGCGCTCTCCATGTGCCTGTGGCTGCTGCTGGTGCTGACCCCGACCCAGGCGGTGATCGGCGACTTCCATGGCCTGAACACCCTCGAGCATCAGCCCACCAAGGTGGCCGCCATGGAGGGCAACTGGGAGACCCGGGGCAACGTGCCGCTGCTGCTGTTTGCGCTGCCCGACCAGGAGGCCCAGGCCAACCGCTTCGAGGTCGGCATTCCCAGCCTGGCCAGCCTGATCCTCACGCATGATCCGGCCGGTGAGGTGCCCGGCATCAGCGCTGTGCCGCCCGAGGAGCAGCCGCCGGTGTGGATCGTCTTCTGGTCCTTCCGGGTCATGGTCGGCATCGGGCTGCTGATGATCGCGGTGGCCGTGGCCGGGCTGTGGCTGCGCCGCGGCGGCCGGGTCTATGAGCATCGCGGCTTCCTCCAGACCCTGCGGCTGATGAGCGTGACCCCCTTCATCGCGGTGCTGGCCGGCTGGATCGTCACCGAGGTGGGGCGCGCGCCCTGGCTGGTCTACGGCATCATGACCCACGCCGAGGGGCTGACCCCGTCGCTGACCGGCGGCATGGCGCTGTTCACCCTGATCGGCTACGTCGCGGTCTATGCCGTGGTGTTCTGGGCCGGGGTCTACTACCTCACCCGGGTGGTCCGCCAGGGCATGCTGCCCGAGGAGGAGCGCGATACCGTCGACGGCGCGGTGCACCGTCCCAAGCGCCCGCTCTCCGCGGTACATGCCACCTTCGAGAACGATGCGGCCCCGACCTGGAGGAGATGAACCATGGAATTTCTCGATCTTTCAATGATCTGGGCCGTGATCATCGGCTTCGGGGTGATCATGTACGTGATCATGGACGGCTTCGACCTGGGCCTCGGGATCCTCTATCCCTTTGCTCCGGACGAGGCGTCCCGCGACGTGATGATGAACTCCGTGGCCCCGGTCTGGGACGGCAACGAGACCTGGCTGGTGCTGGGCGGTGCGGGCCTGCTCGGCGCCTTCCCGCTGGTCTACTCGGTGTTCCTGCCGGCGCTCTACATCGGGGTCTTCCTGATGCTGGCCGGGCTGATCTTCCGCGGCGTGGCCTTCGAGTTCCGCTTCAAGTCGCGGCGCAATCGCCACTGGTGGAACCGGGCCTTCTGTTGGGGCTCGGCAGTAGCGGCCTTCGCCCAGGGGGCCGTGGTGGGCGCCTACATCCAGGGCTTCGCCGTGGAGGACTTCGTCTACGTGGGGGGCGCCCTGGACTGGCTCACTCCCTTCACCGTGCTGACCGGCCTGGGGCTGATGACGGGCTATGCGCTGCTCGGCGCCACCTGGCTGATCCTCAAGTCCGAGGGGCACGTCCAGGCGTGGGCCTACCGCATCACCCCGGCGCTGCTGGCGGCGGTGCTGGCGGTGTTCGTGGCCATCAGCCTGTGGACACCCTTCGTCAACCCGGCGGTCTGGTCGCGCTGGTTCGACCACATCCAGCTGATCTGGGTGCTGCCGGCCCTGGCACTGGCCTGTGCCGTCTGGCTGTGGCGCGCGGTGCGTCGGCGCAGCGAGGGCCAGCCCTTCATCGCCACCCTGGGCATGTTCATCTTCACCTACCTGGGCCTGGTGGCGAGCAAGTGGCCGGTGATCGTGCCGCCCGACTACACCATCTGGGATGCCGCCTCGGCGCCGGAGTCGCAGCTCTTCCTGCTGATCGGCGTACTGTTCGTGATTCCCATCGTGCTGGCCTACACCGCCTGGACCTACTGGGTCTTCCGCGGCAAGGTCAAGGTGGGCGAGGGCTATCACTGAGCCCATGAGCCCCGCGGAGAAGGGGGGCGCCGGCAGGGCGCCCCGTCGCTGGCTGGCGCACAGGGCCAGGGGGGAGCGCCGCCGCCTGGGGCTGGCGGTGCTGGCAGGCCTCCTCGCCGGCATCGCGACCCTGGGGCAGCTGGCCCTGCTGGCCTGGGCGGTGAGCCGCCTGGTCGTCGATCGGGCGCCCCTCGCGGAGGCCATGCCGGCCCTGGCCGGCATGGCCCTGCTGCTGGTGCTGCGCTCCCTGGCCCAGCACGCCCAGGAGACCCTCGGCCAGGCCGCCAGCCTGCGGATCCGCCGGGCCGTGCGCGGCGAGCTGCTCGACCACCTGGCCCGGCTGGGACCGGTGAGGCTGGCGTCGCGGCACTCCGCCTCGCTGGCCAGCCAGCTGGTGGAGCAGGTCGAGGCCCTGGACGGCTACTTCGCCCGGTTCCGCCCACAGCTCCTGCTGTCCGTTCTCAACCCCTTGGCGGTGCTGCTGCTGGTGCTGTGGCTGGACTGGCTCGCCGCGCTCTTTCTGCTGCTGGCCGCGCCGCTGATCCCGCTGTTCATGGCGCTGGTCGGCATGGGCGCCGAGCGGCTCAATCGCGACCAGTTTGCCGCCGTGGCCCGGCTCTCCGGGCACTTCATCGATCGCGTGCGCGGTATCACCACCCTGCAGCTGTTCGGCCGCACCGCCGCCGCCACCGGCGAGGTGCACGCCGCCGCCGACGACTACCGCCGGCGCAGCATGCGGACCCTGCGGGTGGCCTTCCTCTCCTCGGCGGTGCTCGAGTTCTTCTCCGCCGTGGCCATCGCCGTGGTGGCCATCTACGTGGGCTTCGGCCTGCTCGGCTACATCACCTACGGCCCCTCGCCCGAACTGACGCTGTTCAGCGGGCTGCTGGTGCTGCTGCTGGCACCGGAGTTCTTCCAGCCGCTGCGCACCCTGTCGCAGCACTACCATGACCGGGCCGCCGCCCTGGGCGCCACCGAGGGCCTGCTGGGCCTGCTCGAGGAGACGCCGGATCCGGTGCGGGTCGAGGCGGCACCGGCGGCGGCTCCGGGAGCGCTGGTCGAGCTCGAGGCCGCCTGCGTCAGCCACCCGGGCCGCGGGCGGGTGCTGGGGCCGCTGAGCCTGCGCCTCGTCCCGGGCGAGGTGCTGGTGGTCACGGGGCCCTCCGGTGCCGGCAAGTCGACCCTGCTGCAGCTGCTGGCGGGGTTCGCCGGGCCGGGCGAGGGGGAACGCCGCGTGGCGGACGGGTTGACCCTTGCCTGGATGGACCAGCGCCCCCTGCTGGTGCAGGGCACCCTCGCCGACAACCTGCGCCTGGCCGCGCCCGAGGCATGCCCCGAGCGGATGCGCCGGGCGCTGCTTCGAGCCGGCCTGGGCGAGCTGCTGCTGCAGCTGCCGGACGAGCTCGAGACCCCGCTGGGCGAGCGCGGTGTGGGGCTCTCCGGGGGGCAGGCCCAGCGCCTGGCCCTGGCCCGGGTCTTCCTCTCCCGGGCGCCGCTGGTGCTGCTCGATGAGCCCACCGCGAGTCTGGATGCCGAGAGTGAGGCCCGGGTGGTGGAGGCCCTCGCCGAGCTCGCCCGGGAGGGCCGCACCCTGGTGATCGCCACCCACCATCCGGCGCTGATGGCGCTGGCCACCCGGCACCTGGCGCTGGACGCCGGCCAAACCGGGGAGGGCAATGATGCGTGATCGTCATGGCTCGGCGTCCCTGATCGGCTCCCTGCGTCCCTGGCTACGCCTGCTGGACCGCCGCCGCGGCCGGCTGCTGGCCGGGGCCGCGCTGCTGGGGCTGACCCTGGCCTCGGCGATCGGCCTGCTGGCGCTCTCGGGGTGGTTCATCACCGCCACCGGGCTGACCGGCCTGCTGCTGGCCGCCGGCGTTGCCGCCTCCCTGGACGTCTACGTGCCGGGGGGCGGCATCCGCTTCTTCGCGGTGTCGCGGACCGTGTCTCGCTACCTGGAGCGCCTCTACAACCACGACACCGTGCTGCGCCTGCTGGCGGACCTGCGCGCCCGGCTGTTCGGCGTGCTGGCGGAACTCGACGGTCACGCCCTGTCGCGGCGCCGGGCCAGCGACTGGCTCAACCGGCTGACCGCGGACATCGACACCCTGGACAGCCTCTACCTGCGCCTGCTGGCCCCGGCGGGGGTGGGGCTGCTGGCGATCCTCGCCCTGGCCGGCTTCCTGGCGATTTGGGCCCCGACGGTGGGGCTGGTCAGCGGTGCCTGGCTGCTGGCCGGCTGGTGCTGGCTCACCCTGGGCCAGGCTCGCCTGGGCATGGCGGCCAGCCGACGCCAGGTGGACGACCTGGAGGCGCTGCGGGCGCGGCTGGTCGAGCAGCTGCAGGGCCTGGCCGAGCTGGAGGCCTATGGCAGCCTGGCGGCCCATCGTCGGCAGCTGGAAGAGGTGGAGGCCCGACTCTACCGGGACCAGCGACGCCTCGGTGCCCGGGTGGCCCTGGGCAACGCGCTGGCCGCGCTCTTCGTGGGCCTGGGCGCGCTGCTGGCGCTGTGGCTGGCCGCCCAGGCCTTCGGGGCGGGGCGGCTGTCGGGCCCACTGATGGTGATGATGCCGCTGGCCATGCTGGCCATGAGCGAGGCGCTGGCCTCGCTGCCGGCCGCCTTCACCTGGCTGGGGGCGACCCGCGGGGCGGCGGAGCGGCTCAATGCCCTTGAGGCGCGGGCCCGGACGCCGATGGCCGCGGAGGCGCCCGAGGCGGCGCCTCCGTCCCGCCAGTCGACGGCGCTGTCGGCGTCCCTCTCCTCGGTCAGCCTGCGCTACCCCGGTGCGCTCACCCCGGCACTGGCGGAGGTCTCCTTTACCCTGGCGCCCGGCGAGCGGGTGGCGCTGTGCGGCGCCTCGGGGGCCGGCAAGTCCAGCGTGGCGGCCCTGCTGCTGCGCCAGCTGGTGCCGGAGGGCGGAGAGGTGCTGCTCGATGGGCAGCCCCTGGCGGCCTGGCCCGAGGCGGCCCTGCGCGAGCGGGTGGCGGCGCTGACCCAGCGGATCGACCTCTTCGACGACAGCCTGGCGGCCAACCTGCGCCTGGCCGCGCCCGAGGCCGACGACGAGGCGCTGTGGCAGGCGCTGGCCTGGGTCGAGCTCGAGGCGTGGGCCATGTCGCTCCCGTCGGGCCTCGCCACCCGGGTCGGCGAGGGCGGGCGGCGCCTCTCCGGTGGGCAGGCGCGGCGGCTGGCCCTGGCGCGGCTGTGGCTGCGCGATCCCGGCCTGGTGCTGCTCGACGAGCCCTTCGCCGGCCTGGATGCCGGTACCGTGTCGCGGCTGGCGCCGAGGCTCGACGCCTGGCTGGCCGGGCGCAGCGTGATCTTCCTGGTGCACCAGCTCGACGGCGGCCCCTTCGACCCGCCCGGGGTGCAGCGCCGATTGACGCTGGTGGAGGGGCGCCTCGAGCGCTATACCTGTTAGCCTGATGCGCTGAAGGGTTCCTGGCGTGCGGGTGCTGATGCTCCCTCGCGCCGCGTCGAGACAGGGGAGGTGGCCATGAGCGTGTTCCGCGGGAGAGGACGACGGGAGAGGGGGATGGTGAGGGTCGCGGCGGCACTGCTGCTGGGCGTGACCCTCGGCGCGGTAGGGCCGGCGGTCGCCGAGTCGCGGGTCGAGGCGGTGACGCTCTCTTCGGGCGGTCTGGCGGCCTACCAGCAGGCCGCGCCGCTCTCCGGCAGCGGGGTGGTCTACCTCGAGGTGCCCCTGGAGCAGGTGGACGATATCCTCAAGAGCCTGGTCGTGCGCGACCCGGCGGGACGGCTGGTGGGCATGCGCCTGGACGGCCTCTCGGCCGTGGCGGAGACCTTCCGCCGGCTGCCCTTCGGCCCCGGCGAGATGGGCTCGGTGTCGCGCCTGGCGGCGACCCTTCAGGGCGTGCCGGTGCGTGTCGCCTCGGCCGGGCGCAGCGTCGAGGGATTGCTGCTGGGCGTCGACGAGCTGCCGGCCGGCGACGGCCAGGAGACGCAGCGTACCCTGTCGGTGCTGGATGACGAGGGGGTGGTCATGACCCTGCGCCTCGACACCGACGCGCGCCTCGAGATCCTCGACGCTGGCCTGCGCGAGCGCCTGCGCCAGGCGGCACAGGTCAGCGGCCGCGGCCGTACCGACGAGGTGCGGCGCATCGCTATCGAGCTGGCCGGGGAGGGCGAGCGTGACGTGGGGCTCTACTACGTGGTGGCCGCGCCGGTCTGGAAGACCGCCTACCGGCTGCTGCTGGAAGAGGATGAGGCGCCCGCCCGGCTGCAGGCCTGGGCGGTGATCGAGAACGCCAGCGGCAGCGACTGGGAGCAGGTGGCCGTCACGCTCTCCAGCGGGGCGCCGGTGACCCTCACCCAGCGCCTGCTGGAACGCTACTGGCCGCAGCGCACCGAGGTACCGGTCACCGCCGACAGCATCGCCCCGGTGCGCCCCGACGAGGGCGTCATGGGACGCCAGCGCGCCCTGGCAGAACGGGAGGTGGCGGCCCCCGCGGCGCTGGCGGCCGATGCCGCGGGTGGATTCTCCGGCCCCCTTCGCCAGGCCACGGCGGCCCAGGGCGACACCGCCGCCACCTGGACGTTGCCCGACCCCGTCGACCTCGAGGCCGGTCGCACCCTGTCGGTTCCCTATGTGGATGCCGAACTGCCGGCCGAGCGGCTCTCGCTGTTCCAGCCCGAGCGGGGCGAACGGCACCCGGTGGCCGCGGTGCGGCTGGAGAACGCCACCGACACCTGGCTGCCGCCCGGGCTCGTCACCGTCTATGCGGCGGAGGTGGGCCATGTGGGCGACGTCAGCCTGCCGGGCATTCCCGCCGGGGAGTCGCGGCTGGCGAGCTTCGCGGCGGATCGCCAGGTGCGCATCGACACCGAGTCGACGCCCGAGGAGCAGCTGGAGCGGGTGACCCTGGTCGACGGCACCCTGAGGGCCACCCGGCTGTCGCGGGTGACCACCCGCTACACCCTGCAGAGCGATGCGCGCCGCCCCCGTGAGGTGGTGATCGAGCACCCGGCGCGCGCCGGGTGGCGGTTCGAGGCCGAGTCGCTGGTCGAGTCCACGCCCACCCACCGGCGACTCAGGGTCAGCCTGGGGGCCGGGGAGAGCGCGACGCTGGAGGCGCGCGAGGAGCTGACCCGCAGCCAGACCGTGGCCCTGGCACAGGCCGACACCGAGCTGCTGCTGCAGTGGAGCGATGCCGCCGACCCCCAGGCCGCCGAGGCCATGGCGACCCTGATCGAACGCCGCCGAGGCGTCGCGGAGGTGGAGGCCGAGCTGAACGCGCTGGCGCGGGGCCTCGAGCGGGCGGCCGACCACCAGGCCCGGATCCGCGACAACCTTGCCGCCGTGGGGCTCGACAGCGAGCCCGGACAGCGCTACCTGGCCGACCTGGAAGAGCAGGAAGCGCGCATCTCTCGCCTCGAGGCACAGCGCGAGGAGGCCGAGGCGCGGCTGGCCGATCGGCGCGAGGCCCTGGCGGCCTTCATCCGTGGGCTGTAGGAGCCTGTCGGACTTAACGCTAATCTACTGCGAAATCCGGCTTTTCGGCCAATTTCATTCGATCTGTTTCGTTAAATAGCGCGCTATTCGCCTCAACAGATCGATAAACTTGTCTCGAAACCCGAATCTCTCGCTACGATCGGTCAAGCCCGACAGGCTCCTAGGCGGAGGCTTTGCGCATTCGCCGATTCTCTATCAGGATGAGGTAAACCACCGGAGCGAGATGAACCATGCGTGATTTCCTCAAGCGTCTGCCCAAGGCCGAGTTGCACCTGCATATCGAGGGGTCGCTGGAGCCCGAGCTGATGTTCGCGCTGGCCGAGCGCAACGGGGTCGCGCTGCCCTATGCCTCGGTGGAGGAGGTCCGTGCCGCCTACGATTTCCAGGACCTGCAGTCCTTCCTGAACCTCTATTACCAGGGCATGGGCGTGCTGCGCACCGCCGAGGACTTCCATGACCTGGCCATGGACTACTTCCGTCGCGCCCATGCCGAGGGCGTGGTGCATGTCGAGATGCACTTCGATCCCCAGGCCCACCTGGTGCGCGGCATCGAACTGCCGGTGGTGATGGAGGGGCTCAGCCTGGCGCGGCGCCATGCCGAGCGCGAGCTGGGGCTCTCCACGGCGCTGATCATGGCCTTCCTGCGCGACCGGAATGCCGCCGAGGCGATGGCCGTGCTGGAGCAGGCCGCCCCCTACTGGGAAATGCTCGACGCCGTGGGGCTGGACAGCGCCGAGCGCGGCAATCCCCCCGCGAAGTTCGTCGAGGTGTTCGAGCGTGCCGCGCGACTGGGGATCCCGCGGGTCGCCCACGCCGGAGAGGAGGGGCCGCCCGAGTACATCCGCGAGGCACTGGACCTGCTCGACGTCTGCCGCATCGACCACGGCGTGCGCTGCCTGGAGGACCCCGAGCTGGTGACACGGCTGCGTGACGAGGGCATGGTGCTGACCGTCTGCCCGCTCTCCAACGTGCGTCTCAGGGTGGTGGAGCGCCTCGCGGACCACCCCCTCCCGCAGCTGCTGGAGGCCGGGCTGCGCGTCACCCTCAACTCCGACGACCCGGCCTACTTCGGCGGCGGCCTGCTCACCAACTATCTCGCCTGCCACGAGGCCTTCGGCTGGTCCGAGGAGATCTTCATCCAACTGGCCGGCACGGCCATCGAGTCGGCCTTCGTCAGCGATCGGCGCCGCCTGGCGCTGCGTCGGCAGCTGGCGGACAGCGTCTGACGCCGACAAGGCATTGACTCCGCAACCTAGCTCCTTACCCCAAAGCGCAGAACCCCCGGCCGGGCCGGGGGTTCTCCTTGCGGGTTGCCTTTCCGGCAGGGCCTCGGGTCACGGCAGGGCCGGCACCTCGAAGGCGGGCATCTCGCCGGTCAGGGTGTGCAGGAAGGCGGTGATGTCGGCGACGGTCTGCTCCTCGAAATCGCGACCCAGCATCTCCCTGCCCATGATGGCGACGGATTCCTCGAGGGTCTCGGTGGCGCCGTTGTTCATGTAGGGATAGGTGACGGCCACGTTGCGCAGCGTCGGGGTGCGGAACTTGTACTTGTCCGCCTCGTCCCCGGTGACCTCGAAGCGGCCCACGTCGCTGGAGCCCGGCACCTGGATGCGGTGGAACTGGCTGTCGGTCAGTGCCGGCCCGCGGTGGCAGGCGATGCAGCCGTTGTCCACGAAGGCCACCATGCCGTCCTTCTCCTGATCGTTCAGGGCCTCCATGTCGCCGCGCAGGTAGCGATCGAAGGGCGAGTTGGGAGTGTTCAGGGTGCGCTCGAAGCTGGCGATGGCCTTGGCCAGGTTGTCGGCGCTGATCGGGTCCTCGTCGTTCGGGTAGGCCGCGGCGAACATGTCGTGGTAGAGGTCGAACTCGGTGAGGCGCTCGAGCGCGGTGTCCAGGTCCATGGCCATCTCCACGTCGGCCTCGATCGGGCCCAGCGCCTGGCCCTCCAGGTCCGGCTCGCGGCCGTCCCAGAACTGGGACCCCAGGAAGCCCGAATTCAGCACCGTGGGGGTGTTGCGCTCGCCGATCTGGCCGTCGTGGCCGGTGGCCCGCGGGATGCGGTCCGCCCAGCCCAGCGCCGGGTTGTGGCAGGTGGCGCAGCTGATCACGCCGCTGGAGGAGATGCGCGGCTCGAAGAACAGGAACTTGCCGAGCTCCACCTTCTCCGGGGTCAGGGAGTTGTCGGCGGGGATCGGCGGGAAGTGGGGCAGCGGCTCGAAGCGGTCGCGATAGTCGCCAAGCCCGTCGTCGGCCAGGGCCGGAGCGGCGATGGCGATGGCGGAGCCCATGGCGATGGCCGAGGCCAGCAGGCGTTTGGTGATCATGACAGTTCCCCTTGTGATGATGATCCGGGTCAGTGGCGCGGGGTAACCCGCGCTTAACCTTCTGCCGGCACCTTAGTGCTGCCACTTGACGCCAATCAACCTAGTAAAACCGTCGGATAACAGGGTGTCTTGAGCCACGTCAATTTTTGACACTTGTTGAGAATCGCGGCTGGACGCCCCCGGGCCCATCGGGTGAAGCTGGAGTCACTGCGATCCCTTGGCCAGAGACGATCGACATGTCACGTTACCGCTATCCCCCCATCCCCGAGTCCGAGGTGACGCCCTGGGAACTCTTCGAGCAGCGCCGGCGCTTCCTGAAACGCGGTGCCGCGCTGGCCGTGGCGGCGGCCGCCCCGGGGCTGCTCTTCACGCCTCCTGCCCGGGCCTGGCAGGCGACCCTGGCCAGGCAGCTCGAGGGCGAGCTGCCGAGCCGGTCGCTGGCCGACGGCGAGGCGCTCACCGACGTCAAGGACGCCACCACCTACAACAACTTCTACGAGTTCGGCACCCGCAAGAGCGACCCGGAGGTCTACGCCCACCGCCTGGTCACCGCCCCCTGGTCGGTGGCCATCGAGGGCGAGGTGGAGAAGGCCGGCACCTTCGCCCTGGAGGATGTCCTCGCCGGCCAGGACCTCGAGGAGCGCATCTATCGCCTGCGCTGCGTGGAGGCCTGGTCCATGGTGATTCCCTGGATCGGCTTCCCACTGGCTGAGCTGCTCAAGCGCCATGCGCCTACCTCCCGGGCCAGGTACGTGGTCTTCGAGTCGATCCTCGACCCGGACAACCTGCGCGGTCAGCGCCGCTCGATCATCGAGTGGCCCTACCGCGAGGCGCTGCGCATCGACGAGGCCATGCATCCGCTCACCCTCATGGCGGTGGGCATGTACGGCGAGCGGATGCCCAACCAGAACGGCGCGCCGATCCGCCTGGTGGTGCCCTGGAAGTACGGCTTCAAGAGCATCAAGTCGGTGGTGAAGATACGCCTGGTGGAGGAGCAACCCACCACCTCCTGGATCGACCAGAACCCCGAGGAGTACGGCTTCTACGCCAACGTGAATCCCGAGGTGGACCATCCCCGCTGGTCCCAGGCCCGGGAGCGGCGCATCGGCGAAAACGGGCGGCGCGAGACGCTGATGTTCAACGGTTACGCCGACGAGGTGGCCGAGCTCTATGCCGGCATGGACCTGAACAAGCACTTCTGACCCCAGGGAAACTCCGATGCCGGATGCATCACAGCGAATCCTCGCCTTCCGCCTGCTGGTGCTGCTGGCCGGCAGCCTGCCCGCGGTGTGGCTGGCCTGGCAGTGGTACTTCGGCGACCTGGGGGCGGTACCCGCCGAGGCGGTGGTCCACTTCACCGGCCGCACCGGCCTGATCCTGCTGCTGGTGACGATTGCCTTCAGCCCGGCATTCCGCCTGACCGGCTGGGTCGGGATCATGATCGCGCGGCGCCAGATCGGCCTCTGGGCCTTCTTCTGGCTGGTGGCCCACATGCTGGCCTGGATGGGCCTCGACCAGTTCTGGGACTGGCCCTGGATCCGCCGGGAGATGGTCGACCTGCCCTACATCCGCTACGGGGCGGCGGCGCTGCTGCTGCTGGTGCCGCTGGCGCTCACCTCCTTCCGGCGCATGCAGAAGGCCATGGGCTACACTGCCTGGCACTGGCTGCATCGGCTGGTCTACGTGGCGGCGGCGCTGGGCGTGACCCACCTGTGGATCCTGACCCGGGCCGACTACCGCATGCCGATGCTCTTCGCCGCCGCGCTGGCGGTCCTGACGGTGTTCCGCGTGGGGGATGCCCTGCTGGGAGGAAAGCGAGATGCGTAGGGGGACGGTGAGTAGGGGTACGGTGAGTAGGGGGACGATGAACGGTCTGGCGGCGAGCCTGCTGGCCGCCTTGCTGGCTTCGGGCCCGGCCCAGGCCGATGCGGTCGAGGAGGACGAGGCGATGATCGACCTGGCCTGGGACAGCGGCTGCTTCAACTGCCACGACCTGGACAAGACCCTTCGTGGGCCCGCCTGGCGTGACGTGGCCGAGCGCTACCGGGACGACGACGAGGCGCTCGGGCGCCTGGTGGCCACGGTGCGCGACGGCGGCAGCGGCAACTGGGGCGAAGAGCGCATGACCCCCAACCGGCGCGTCGCCGAGGAGGACATCGAGCGACTGGTGAGCTGGCTGCTCACCCTCGACGCCCGCGACGAAACCGCCGACTAGCAGCGCCGCTCAGTAGCACCCCGCCTCCGCTCCAGCCGGGAGCGGGGGCGAGGGCCGCCGTCCCTGGCGGCCCCGGTGGTCACTGGGTGGTGACCAGCATCACCACGCTAAGCGCGGCCGAGACCCACATGGCCGGGCGGATGTCCTGGAGGCGCCCGGTGCACAGCTTGATCAGCACGAAGCTGAGGAAACCGAAGGCGATCCCCAGGGTGATCGAGTAGGTCAGCGGCATCAGGATGATCGCCAGGAAGGCCGGGAAGGCCTGTTCGAAGCGCGTCCAGTCGATCTTGCCGATGGGGGCCAGCATGAACAGGCCCACCAGCACCAGGGCGGGGGCCGTGGCGATGCCCGGCACCAGCGACAGCAGCGGCGACAGGAACAGGAAGGGCAGGAACAGCAGGGCGATGGTCACCGCCACCAGGCCGGTGCGGCCCCCCTGGGCGACGCCGGCGCCGGACTCGATGAAGGTCTGGGCCGCGCTGGTGCCCAGCGGGGCGGCGATCATCGAGGCGAAGGCATCCACCGTCATGGAGCGCTTGAGGTTGCGCGGGTTGCCGTCCTTGTCCTTGAGGTCCGCCGACTCGGACAGCGCCATGAAGCAGGAGAGGGCGTCGAAGAAGTTGGTGAAGAGCATCACGAAGATGAACGGCAGGTAGGCCACCTTCAGCGCGCCCCAGATGTCCACCTGCATCACCGCGCCGAAGTCGGGCCAGGCGGCCAGGCCGCTCCACTCCACCACCACGTCACCGCCCCACAGGCGCCCCATGGGGGTGGCCAGGAGGGTGGTCAGGGCGATGCCGAGGATCAGGGCGCCGTTGAAGCGCAGGATCACCAGGATCGCGGTGGCCATCATGCCGATGAAGAAGGTGATCAGGCCGGGGTCCATGCTGCCCAGGGTCACCAGGGTGGCGTCACTGCCGACGATGAAGCCGGCATTCTTGAAGCCGATGAAGGTGATGAACAGCCCGATGCCGCAGGTAATCGCATAGCGCAGCGAGGGCGGAATGGCCTCGATGATCGCCTTGCGCACGTTGAACATGGCCAGGGTGGCGAACAGCACGCCCGACCAGAACACGCACCCCAGCGCCACCTCCCAGGAGAGTCCCGCCCCGTGCACCAGGGTGTAGGTGAACAGCGCGTTCATGCCCATGCCGGGGGCGACGAGGATCGGGTTCCGGGCGTAGAGGCCCATCGCCAGGCTGCTCATGAAGCTGATCAGTACGGTGGCGGAGAGTGCCGCCGAGAAGGGAATCCCGGCATCGCTCAGGATCGCCGGGTTGACCACGATGATGTACATCGAGGCCAGGAAGGTGGCGATCCCGGCGAGGAACTCGGTGCGCAGGGACGAGCCGCGCCGCGAGACACCGAAGTAGTGATCCAGCCAGTGGCGATCCGTCGAGGAGGAGCCGCGCACCGGCGCGTCGGCCAGGGAGGAGTCGTGGGTTTTCATGGGCATCCCGTTGTTGTTGTGGGTTTCTGACCAATCGGTCAATATCAGGCCGTACCGAGCCTACGCTGACTGACCGATCGGACAAACCTGCTGTCTGGCCGGTCAGTCAACGCTCCATGGAGCTCAGGTGGGAGTGCGGCGGTGCTGCAGGCGCCCCGCGGCCCAGGTCTCGGCCACGCTGCGGTCGTCGCCCAGCATCATCAGTGCGAAGAGCGTCTCGGCTAGCGTTCGACTTCGCGCCGTGCGCCGGGCCAGCAGCGGGGTGGCCGCCGGGTCGAGGACCACGAAATCGGCGTCCATGCCGGGTGCCAGGCGGCCGATGCGCTCATCCAGCGAGAGCGCCCGGGCGTTGCCCAGGGTCAGCCCGAAGAAGCCCTGCCAGGCGGTGAGCGGCTGGCCGCGCAGCTGGCCCACCTGGTAGGCGGCCTTCAGCGTGGCCAGTCCCGAGAGGTCGGTGCCGCCGCCCACGTCGCTGGCGTAGGTGACGTTGAGTGCCATCTCCCGGGCCGCCTGGCGGTCGAAGAGCCCGCTGCCCAGGAAGAGGTTGGAGCTCGGGCAGAAGGCCAGGTTGGCGCCGCGCTCGGCGAGGCGAGCGCGCATCTCCCGGTCCAGGTGGATGCCGTGGGCGAAGGTGCTGCGCGGTCCGACCAGGCCCGACTGCTCGTACACCGCGAGGTAGTCGCGGCTGCCCGGGAAGAGCTCCGCCACCCAGTCGAGCTCGCCGGTGTTCTCCGCCAGGTGGGTCTGCAGCCACAGGCTCGCGTCGCTTCTCAGGAGGGCGCCGGTGGCGTCGAGCTGGGCGCGGGTGGAGGTGGGGGCGAAGCGCGGCGTCAGGCTGTAGCCGAGCCGCCCCTTGCCGTGCCAGTCGGCGATCAGCCGCTCGCTGTCGCGGATGCCGCCCACGACATCGTCGGTGAGCCCCTCGGGGGCGTGGCGGTCCATGAGCACCTTGCCGGCCAGCATGCAGAGCCCGCGGCGCTGACTGGCCGCGAAGAAGGCGTCCACCGACACCGGGTGGCTCGAGCAGAACACCTGGGCGGTGGTGGTGCCGACCCGCAGCATCTCGTCGAGGAAGGCCTCGGAGAGGGCGTCTGCGTGCTCGCGGCTGGTGAACCTGAGCTCCTCGGGGAAGGTGTAGTCGTTGAGCCAGTCGAGCAGCTGGCGCCCGTAGGAGGCCATGATCTCGAGCTGCACGTAGTGGACGTGGCTGTCGATAAAGCCGGGGGTGATCAGCTTGCCGCGATGGTCGATCACCTCCAGGCCAGGCGGCAGCTCGGCGGCGGCCAGGGTGGCGTAGTCGCCGATCGCCCTGATGCGACCGTTCTCGATCCACAGGGCGCCGTCCGGGTAGTGGACAACGCTGCCCGGGGTAGGGGTGTCGTCGTCGCCGGGGTCGGCATCGAAGCTCAGCAGTTCGGCGCGCAGCAGGCGCGAATCGGTCGTCGTCATTGTCGTCAAGCTCATCATTTGGTGTCACCGGGGCTGATCCGGCGACAGGCCTCCTTTCCCCTCTTCGGCATGCCCCCGGCGCCCCTAGGTTCAGGGGGTAGACCTGTTGAAGATGGCCCTCAGCTCGGCGGGCTCCAGGCCGCGCTGGTCGGGGCGTTCGGCGCTGGCCGTCAGCGGCAAGAGCTCGGCCAGGGTGGCCAGGGCGATGGCGTAGGGGGTCTTGTCCCCCCCGGTGCCACCCGCCGCCATGCCGATGGGGCAGCGCACCCTCGCGAGCGCCGCCTCCCCGTGGCCGGCATCGCGCAGCCGCGAGCGGAAGCTGGCCCACTTGCTCTTCGAGCCGATCAGGCCCAGGGAGGCGACGTCGCCACGGGCGAGCAGGGCATCCATCAGGGCGCGGTCCTCGGCGTGGTCGTGGGTCAGCACCAGGGCATGGGCGCCGGCGGGCAGGGCGGCCACGGCGGCGGTCGGGTCGGGGGCGTGGCGGCACTCCAGCCGAGGCTGCTCTGCCGCCCAGTCGGGGAAGACCCCCGGGCGGCTGTCGTGCCAGTGCACTCGCCAGGGCAGCGGCGCGGCCAGACGCACGAGCTCGGTGCCCACGTGGCCCGCGCCGAAGATCGCCAGGGTCGTGGCGCTGCCGGGGAAGACCTCGATCAGCACGTTGACGAAGCCGCCGCAGCACTGGCCGCTGCGCCCGCCCAGGGAGAAGGCTTCGAGGCTCATTCCGCCCTCGGCACTGCCATCCTTCCCGGCGAGCCTCGCCCGGGCGGCCTCGATCACCTGGTACTCGAAGGTGCCGCCGCCCAGGGTGTCGAAGACGCCATCGGCGGTGATCACCATCCGCGCCCCGGGCTCCCGGGGCGTGGAGCCGGCGCCGGTCACCTGGGTGGCCAGGGCGTGGGGCAGGCCGTCCCGCTGCAGGCGGTCCAGGGCGGCGTGCCAGCTCTCGGGGCGATGGTCGACGGCGCGGGTCACGGCAATGGCTCCTCGAAGGCCGGCGGCCAGTCGCTGTGGCGCGAGCGCAGCGCCTCGGCGGCCAGCAGCACCCGCTCGGGCGTGGCCGGGGTGTCAAGCCGCGGCGCCTCGCGGTAGTCGGCGAGGCTCGCCAGGGCGTCGCGCAGCGCCGACCACACCGAGATGCCCAGCATGAAGGGGGGCTCGCCGACGGCCTTGGAGCGGTAGATGCTGGCCATGGAGTTGGGGTGGCCCTCCATCAGTTCGACGTTGAACACCGGCGGCAGGTCGCCGTAGGTGGGGATCTTGTAGGTGGCGGGGCCGTCGGAGATCAGCCGGCCGGCCTCGTTCCACTTCAGCTCCTCGCTGGTCAGCCAGCCCATGCCCTGGATGAAGCCGCCCTCCACCTGGCCGATGTCGATGGCCGGGTTCAGGGAGTCGCCCACGTCATGCAGGATGTCGACCCGGTCCACCTGGTACTCGCCGCTCAGGGTGTCGACGCTCACCTCGGCCACCGCGGCCCCGAAGGCGTAGTAGTAGAAGGGGCGCCCCTGGCCGGAGCCGCGGTCGTAGTGGATCAGCGGGGTGGCGTAGAAGCCCTTCTCGGAGAGCGAGACGCGCCCGAGATAGGCCGCCTGGACCAGCTCGCCCCAGGGGATGCGCCGCTCGCTCTCGCCTTCGCCTGCCACCAGGTGGCCGTCTTCCAGGCGCATGCCTTCGCGGTCGAGGGCATGCCCTTGATAAAAGTGCTCGGCGGCGAAGTCGAAGAGCCGCGCCTTGAGGGTCAGGCAGGCGTCGCGGGCGGCCATGCCGTTGAGGTCCGCGCCGCTCGAGGCGGCGGTGGGCGAGGTGTTGGGTACCTTGTCGGTGCGGGTGGCGGTGATGCGCACCGCCTCCATGTCCAGCGAAAGTTCCCGGGCCACCACCTGGCAGATCTTGGTGTGCAGCCCCTGGCCCATCTCGGTGCCGCCGTGGTTGATCTGCACGCTGCCGTCGGTATAGACGTGGAGCAGGGCGCCGGCCTGGTTGAGGTGCTTGGCGGTGAAGGAGATGCCGAACTTCACCGGGGTCAGCGCAAGGCCGCGCTTGATCACGGGGCTCCTGGCGTTGAAGGCGGTGATCGCCTCGCGCCGCGCCCAGTAGTCGCTGCTCGCCTCCAGCCGCTCGACCAGCTCGTGCAGCAGGCCGAGCTGCTCCACGGTCTGGCCATAGTGAGTGACGTCGCGTCCCTGGCGATAGAGGTTGCGCTTGCGCACGGTGAGAGGATCCTCGCCCACCCGGCGGGCGATGTCGTCCATGGCCGCCTCGATCACCATCATCCCCTGGGGCCCGCCGAAGCCGCGGAAGGCGGTATTGGAGGCGGTATGGGTGCGCGCACGGTGGCCGGTGACCCGGGCCGCCCCCAGCGAGTAGGCGTTGTCGGCGTGGAACATGGCACGGTCGACGATGGCATCCGACAGGTCCGGCGAGTAGCCGCAGTCGCCGATCACCGTGATCTCGCCGCCCTGGATCACGCCGTGCTCGTCCACGGCCAGCCGGTAGCGGTTGTGGAAGGGGTGGCGCTTGCCGGTGACCCGCATGTCCTCGGCCCGGGGCAGGCGCAGCCGGGCGGCGCGGCCGGTGCGCCGGGCCACGAGGGCGGCGATGCAGGCCCAGGGCGAGGCCTGGGTCTCCTTGCCGCCGAAGCCGCCGCCCATGCGCCGCACCTCCACGGTCACGGCGTGGAAGGGGATGCCCAGCACCTCGGCCACCAGCTTCTGGGTCTCGCTGGGGTGCTGGTTGGAGGTATGCACCACCACGCCCTCGTCCTCGGTGGGGGTGACCAGGCAGGCCTGGCCCTCCAGGTAGAAGTGCTCCTGGCCGCCGACGAACTGCTCGCCCTCCACGACCCGGCTGGCGCCTGCCAGCGTGGCCTCCCAGTCGCCGCCCTGCTGGATGTGGGTGGGGCGCACGAACTCGCCGCGATCGGCAGCGGCCACCGGGTCGAGGCTCGCCGGCTGCTCGTCAATCTCGACGACGCCGGCCTCCATTGCGGCCTTCACCGCGTCCCGGGCGGCAGCATGGCTCTCGGCGGCCACGGCGAAGAGCACCTGCCCGGCATAGCTGATCTCGTCCTCGACGAAGATCGGGTCGCCGGGGAACACCGGGCCGATATCGGTATGGCCGGGCACGTCATCAAAGCCCACGGCATCCACCACGCCGGGCAGCGCGCGGACCCTGTCGAGGTCGAGGCGGGTCAGGCGACCGTGGGCCACCGGCGAGAGGGCCAGCGCCAGGTGCAGGCAGTCCGCCGGTGCCTTGAGGTCGTCGATATAGGCGGCGCGGCCGGTGACGTGCTTGACCGCGCTCTCGTGGGCCCGGGCGCTGCCGGCATGGCCATGGCTGGCAGCCTGAGCGATCTCCCGGGCCAGGGGACCATCGCCCTTGATGCGGTCATGCTGCGCCTGGCGGGCCCGGGCGGCATCGGCGGAGAGGTCCGTCGCGGTGTCGGGCTCCCTGGCCGGCGCGGCACCGGGCGCCTGAGCCGGCGCGGCACCGGGCGCCTTGGAAAGCTTAGTGAGCGTACGCATGGAGCATCACCTCCGGGGAGCTTGCGGTGTCGGTCTGTCCCTGGTCTTCCATCATGAGCACCAGGCGCAGCCGCTCCAGCAGGTTGGCGGCGGAAAGCTCGCGGTAGTGGGCGCTGCCGCGCACGTCGCTCATGGGCGAGAAGTCCTGCTGCAGGGCCAGTCTGGCGGCCTGGAAGGCGGCCAGATCCGGTGCCTTGCCCTCCAGGGCCGCCTCGGCGGCGGCGGCACGTGCCGGCGTGGCCGCCATGCCGCCGAAGGCCAGGCGCACGTCGCGCAGCACGCCCTCCTCCAGCCGCCAGGAGAAGGCGCCCAGCACCGCCGAGATGTCGTCCTCACGCCGCTTGGACAGTTTCCAGACCCTGAGGTGTCGTGCCGGTTCGGGGCGCGGCAGGAAGACGGCGCGAATCACCTCGCCCTCGCGCAGGGCAGTCTTCTTGTAGTCCAGGAAGTAGTCGTCGAGGGGCAGCTCCCGTTCAGCCTCTCCAGCACCTTCTTCGGGCCCGGCCAGCCACAGTCGCGAGCCCAGCGCCAGCAGCACCGGCGGGGTGTCGCCGATGGGCGAGGCGTTGGCGATGTTGCCGCCCAGGGTGCCGCGGTTGCGCACCTGGGCGGAGCCCAGGCGGTGCAGCAGGTGGGCGAAGGCCGGGTAGTGCTCTTCGAGCAGCGGTTCGATGCGCGCGTAGGTGACCGCGCCACCGATCCACCAGCCCTCGCGGCCATCGTCCAGGGTGGTCGCCTCGATGGCATTGAGCTCGGCGACCCGGGTGACGTCCACCAGGCGTTCGAAACGCTGCAGGCGCTGGGTCACCTCCAGCCAGAGGTCGGTGCCGCCGGCGACGATGGGCGCCTCGGGGTGGCGGCGGCGGGCATCGATCAGCTCGGACAGGGTGGCGGGCTGCAAGAAGGCGGCGTCGGCCGCGTGTTCCTGCTGCGGTGCGGCGGCGTCGATGGCCAGGTCCAGCCACTCGGGACGCGCGTAAGGGTGCTCCCCCATGGAGAGTGCCGCGTCGCGGATCGGGCGATAGCCGGTGCAGCGGCACAGATTGCCGCCCAGCGCCGCCTCGAGCCGCTCGGGCGTCAGGGGGGCGGGCGAGCGCCGCTGCGCCTCGTGCAGGGTGAAGAGCGACATCACGATGCCCGGGGTGCAGAAGCCGCACTGGCTGGCATGGCAGTCGACCATGGCGGCCTGGGCGGGGTGCAGTCGGTCGCCTCGGGCGAGCCCCTCCACGGTGACCAGTTGGCGGCCCTGGAGCTGGTGGGCAGGGGTGATGCAGGCGTTGGCACTGTGGTAGCGCACCCGGCCGTCGGGGCCGGCCTCGCCGATGGCCACGGTGCAGGCGCCGCAGTCACCCGAGGCGCACCCCTCCTTGGTGCCGGTCTGGCCGAGCGCCTCGCGAAGCAGGTCGAGCACGCTGGTATCGGGCGACGCCTCGCAGTGGCGGGGCTGCCCGTTGAGATGGAAGTCGATCATCGCCTTTGTCTCTGTTGTTGGCTACCGAAGGTGTTGGCTTCCGGATGACATCGGTCAGGGGGATGTCCGGTTCTTGACCGTTTGGTCAGGATAATTTCAGCATGGGTCAGAATCTGTCGCTTTGCAAGCCCGTTTGCAGCCCGCACCGCGCTGGGGCACTATCCTGACGTCGGTCCATGATGGGGCACAGGGGGAAGGATGAGGCAGCCGCAAGCGGTGTCGGCGAGAGGCACGCGAGAGAAGGGCGAGGCGAACGGCGTCACGCGCCAGCGCAACGAGCGGGAGATCCTGGCGGCGGCGGAGCGGGTCTTCGCCCGCCACGGCTATCGCGGGGCCAGCCTGCAGGCGATCGCCGAGGAAGCCGGGCTGCCGAAGTCCAACGTGCTCTACTACATGGGCAGCAAGGGTGACCTCTACGTGCGCCTGCTGGAGCGCATGATGATGCGCTGGAACGCCCTACTGGACGATATCTCGGTGGACGATGATCCGGCCGAGGTGCTCGAGGCCTTCATCCACAGCAAGATGCAGCTGTCGCGGCGCCATCCCGAGGGCTCCCGACTGTTCGCCGCCGAGATCCTCGGCGGGGCCCCCTTCCTGCAGGAATACCTGAGCGGCGAGCTGCGCCGCTGGGTCCAGGCCCGGGCGCGGATCTTCGAGCAGTGGGCCGAGCGTGGCCTGATGGACCCCGTCGACCCCGTCTGGCTGATCTTCCTGATCTGGTCCGCCACCCAGCACTATGCCGACTTCGAGGCCCAGGTGCTGGGCATCACCGGCAAGGGCGAGCTCGGTGACGCCGACGTGGAGCAGATCACCGCCTTCCTCACCCGGGTGATCCTCAAGGGGTGCGGGCTCACGCCTCCTTCGGCAGCGCCAGGCTGATCAGCACGGTGGCGGCGAGCAGGGCGCTGGAGACCCAGAGGGTGGCGACGAGCCCGCCGGCGAGGTAGAGCCAGCCGGAGAGCAGGGTGCCGATCAGCCGCCCCATGGCGTTGGCCATGTAGTAGAAGCCCACGTCCAGCGAGACCCCGTCCGAGCGCGCCATGCGTACGATCAAAAAGCTGTGCAGGCTGGAGTTCACCGCGAACACCGCGCCGAACAGCAGAAGCCCCCCGAGCAGCACCACCTGCGGCTGCACCTCCAGGAGCTGTCCTTCAAGACCCAGGGCGATCAGCGCCGGCAGGGCGGTAAGCGCCCCGGCCCAGGCGATGGCCGCCCCGCGCCCCGCCGTGCCCCCGGTGATCCGCGGCGCGACCGCCTGCACCGCGCCGTAACCGATCACCCACAGCGCCAGGAAGCCCCCCACCCGCCAGCTGTCCCAGCCGAACTGGGTGGCCAGGAAGACCGGCAGGGCCACCACGAACCAGACGTCCCGGGCGCCGAACAGGCACATCCGCGCCGCCGAGAGGATATTGATGGCTCGGCTCTTGGAGAGCATCTCGCGAAACTTCGGCTTGGCCTTGGCCCGGCCGAGGTCGCCGTCCAGGCGCGCAAGCGACAGCGCCAGCACCCCGGCGAGCATCACCGCCATGGCGAGTATCGCTCCCTGGAAGCCGATCAGGGTCAGCAGCAGGCCCCCCAGGAAGAAGCCCACCCCCTTCAGCGCGTTCTTGGAGCCGGTGAGCAGCGCCACCCAGCGGTAGAGTGACTGATGGCCGGCGTCGCCGGCCGGCACCAGGGTCTTGATGGCGCTCTTGGCGCTCATCTTGTTGAGGTCCTTGGCGATGCCCGAGAGCGCCTGGGCGGCCATCACCCAGGGCACCGAGAGCCAGGCCACCGGCACCAGCAGCATGGAAAGCGCCACCACCTGCAGGCCGAGGCCCAGGTTCATGGTGCGGTTGAGCCCCAGTCGCGCCCCCAGCCAGCCCCCCACCAGGTTGGTCACCACCCCGAAGAACTCGTAGAAGAGGAACAGCAGCGCCACCTCGAGGGCCGAGTAGCCGAGCCCGTAGAAGTAGAGCACCACCAGCATGCGCAGGGCGCCATCGGTAAGGGTGAAGGCCCAGTAGTTGCCGGTGACCAGCAGGTACTGGCGGATCTCCCGGGGCAGGGCGGCGACGCGGGCGATCATGCGTCGGCCATCCCCACCTTGGCGGCCAGCTCCGCGGTGCGGCAGGCATAGCCGTATTCGTTGTCGTACCAAGCGTAGAGCTTCACCTGGGTGCCGGCCACCACCATGGTGGAGAGCGCGTCGACGATGGAGCTGCGCGGGTCGGTGCGATAGTCGATGGAGACCAGCGGGCGCTCCTCGTAGCCGAGGATGCCGGCAAGCGGGCCCTCTGCGGCGGCCTTGAGCAGGGCGTTGACCTCCTCCTCGGTGGTCTCGCGGGCGACCTCGAAGACCATGTCGGTGAGCGAGGCGTTGGCCAGGGGCACCCGCACGGCGTGGCCGTTCAGCTTGCCGGTCAGCTCCGGGAAGATGGCGGTGATCGCCTTGGCCGAGCCGGTGGTTGTCGGGATCAGGCTCATTCCGCAGGCCCGGGCGCGCCGGAGATCCTTGTGGGGGGCATCCAGAATCACCTGCGTGTTGGTGATGTCGTGGATGGTGGTCATGGAGCCGTGGCGGATGCCGAGCGCCTCGTGGATCACCTTGACCACCGGCGCCAGGCAGTTGGTGGTGCAGCTGGCCGCGGTGATGATGCGGTGCCGGGCCGGGTCGAAAAGGTGGTCGTTGACGCCCACCACCAGGTTGAGCGCGCCCTCGTCCTTCACCGGGGCGCTCACCACCACCCGCTTGACCCCCTGGTCCAGATAGGCCTGGAGCTTGTCGGTGGTCTTCATCGTGCCGGAGGCCTCGATCACCACGTCACAGCCGGACCAGTCGGTGGCCTCGACCTCGTGGTTCGCCGTGAAGGCGATGCGCCGGCCGGCCACCGTCAGGGCGCTGTCGACCGCCGTGATATCATCGCCGCCGCCGGTCCACTGGCCGTGCACCGAGTCGAACTGCAGCAGGTGGGCGAAGGTGGCGACGTCGCCGCCCGGGTCGTTGATCCGCACGAACTCGAGGTCCGGGTTCGTCCAGCCGGCGCGAAGCGCCAGGCGGCCGATGCGGCCGAAGCCGTTGATGCCGATCCTGACCGTCATGGGAAACTCCTGTGGGGTGTCGCGGGTGCATGGAAGGAAGCGTCAATATATCTGGCAAATCGTATATGAAACAGGATGACAGTTCGATGACGGCGACGCTGCCCATCGAGGCGCGGCTCGATGCCATCCAGGCCGCCCTGGCGGCACACCCCCGGGCGCTGCTGGTGGCCGAGCCCGGCGCCGGCAAGACCACCCGGGTGCCCTTGGCGCTGCTCGGGGTGCCCTGGGCCGCCGAGGGCAGGCTGCTGCTGCTGGAGCCTCGGCGGGTGGCGGCGCGGCTCGCCGCCGGTTTCATGGCGGATACCCTGGGTGAGCGCGTGGGGGAAAGCGTCGGCTACCGAATGCGCGGCGAGAGCCGGGTGGGGCCCGCCACGCGCCTCGAGGTGGTCACCCAGGGGGTGCTCACCCGCATGCTCCAGGAGGACCCGCTGCTGGAGGGGGTGGCCGGCATCCTCTTCGACGAGTTCCATGAGCGCAGCCTGGAGGCGGACCTCGGCCTGGCGCTGGCCCTGGACGCCCAGTCGGTGCGCGACGATCTGCGCCTGCTGGTGATGTCGGCCACCCTGGACGTCGAGGCCCTGCTCGGCGTGCTGGGCGAGGGCACCCCGGTGATCGACTGCCCCGGGCGCACCTTTCCCGTGGCGACCCGCTACCGTGCCCTCAACGCCCGGGAGGACACCGCGCCCCAGCAGGCCCGGGCGCTGCTCGACGCCATGGCACAGCACGAAGGCGACGCCCTGATGATCCTCCCGGGGGTGGCGGAGATCCGCCGCCTGGCCCGGGAGCTTGCCAGCCGGGCGCCGGAGCTTGCCGTGATGGAACTGCACGGCCGCCTGCCCCTCGAGGCCCAGCGCCGGGCCCTGCGTCCCGATCCTTCCGGGCAGCGTCGCGTGGTGCTGGCCACCGCCATCGCCGAGTCCAGCGTCACCGTGGATGGGGTGTGCCTGGTGGTGGACGCGGGCCAGGAGCGGGTGCCCGTCTTCCAGCCCCGCAGCGGCCTGACTCGCCTCGCGACCCGCCGCGTCAACCGCGCCAGCGCCGACCAGCGCCGCGGCCGCGCCGGCCGCCAGGGCCCCGGCCTCTGCCTCAGGCTATGGGCCGAGGAGCAGCCGCTTATCCCCCACGGCGAGCCGGAGATTTGCCAGGCGGACCTCGCGCCGCTCGCCTTCGAGTTGGCCCGCTGGGGCGTGACCGACCCCGAAAGCCTCGCCTGGGTGACCCCGCCCCCCGCGACGGCGCTAGCCGCCGGGCGGCAGCTGCTCAAGCGCCTGGGGCTGCTGGATGGGGAGAACCACCTGACCGAGCTGGGCCGCCGAGCGGGGCGCTGGCCCACCCATCCGCGCCTGGCGGCGATGCTGGAGCGCGCCCGGGAGCTCGACGCGCTGCCGCTGGCCTGCGCCCTGGTGGCACTCCTCGAGGGGCGCGGCCTGGACGAGGAGCGCGACCTGGAGCGGGCGCTGCAGGCCCGGCTGCGCGAGCCCCGTGCCCATCGCCAGTGGCAGCATGACGCCAAGCGCCTGGCGCGCATCGCGGGGGTATCACTGGAGGTGGCGAGCCTTTCGCCCCTGGGGGAGCTACTGGCGCTGGCCTACCCGGAGCGCATCGCCCAGCGCCTCGACGCCCCGGGCCGCTTTCGCCTGGCCGGCGGGGGCCTTGCGACCCTGCCCGAGCACCACCCCCTGGCCCACGCCGGGCTGCTGGTGGCGGTGGAGCTGGACGGCGAGGCGAGCGGGGCGCGCATCTTTCGTGCCGTGGCGCTGGGCCGCGGCCGCCTCGAGGCGATCTATCCCGAGTGCGGCGAGTGGCGGGCGAGCCTCGAGTGGTCCGACGCCGAGGGCCGCCTGGTCGGCGAGCAGGTGCGTGGCCTGGGGGCGGTGGTGCTGGAGCGAAGGCCCCTGGCCCGGCCGCCGGCCGAGGCGGTGAGGGCGGCGCTGCTCGAGGCGCTGCGCCGCCGGGGGCTGCCCCGGGACGAGGCCCTGACCCAGCTGCAGGGCAGGGTGGCACTGCTGCGTCGTACGTTCGGTTCCGATGGAGAGGCGCTGCCGTGGCCCGACTGGTCCGATGAGGCCCTGCTGGCGACCCTCGAAGCGTGGCTCGCCCCGCACCTGGAGGGCATCACCCGGCTTGACGCGGTGGAGCGCCTGCCCCTGGCGCGCCTGCTGCTCGATACCCTCGACTGGCCGCTGCGCTCGCGGCTCGACGAGCTCGCGCCGGAGCGCCTCGCGGTGCCCAGCGGCGCCAGCCATCGGGTGGACTATGCGCCCTGCCGGGAGGACAGGCCGCCGGTGCTGGCGGTGAAGCTGCAGGAGTGCTTCGGCTGGCAGGCCTCGCCGCGGGTGGCCGACGGCCGCGCGGCGGTGCTGCTGCACCTGCTCTCGCCGGCGCGCCGGCCGCTGCAGGTCACCGCGGACCTGGCGAGCTTCTGGGCCAATGGCTACCCGGAGGTACGCAAGGAGATGCGCGGCCGCTACCCGAAACATCCCTGGCCGGAGGACCCCACGACTGCCGAGGCCACCGCTCGGACCAAGCGCAAATAGCATCAGGAGGACTCGGCCTCCCTGGGATCATGCCCGCCGTGGCTGGCGGTGGGCTGGCTGCTGACGCCCCGGGCGCGCAGCACGCGCTTCTCGAGCTCCACGATCAGGTAGATCGCCAGGCTGCCGGCCAGGATCACCCCCCAGTGGCCGAGGCCGAGCCCCTCGCTGCCGAAGATCACCTGTATGAAGGGCAGGTAGGTCCAGCCCAGCTGCAGCGCCACGATGGTCGCGATGGAGCCCCATACCGGGCGGCTGCCGAAGAGGCCATCGACGGAGAGGGTACTGCGCAGCAGGAAGCGGCTGTTGATCAGGTAGGCGGCGCTGCCCATCACCAGCATGTTGACCGCGCCGGTGCGGGCCAGCATTTCGCTGCCCCCGTGCTGGAGGATCCAGCCGAACATGCCGAACACCCCCACCAGCAGCAGCACCGAGACGAACACCACCCGCCACAGCAGGAAGAGATCCAGCAGCGAGGCGTCCGGGTCCCGGGGCTGGCGGCTCATGATGTCCGGCTCGGCGGCCTCGAAGGCCAGCGCCAGGCCCAGGGTGACCGCCACCACCATGTTGACCCACAGCGCCTGCAGCGGGGTCACCGGCAGGGTGGAGCCGGCCAGCACCGCCAGCATGATCGCCAGGCCCTGGCCGCCGTTGGTGGGCAGCAGGAAGGTGATGGTCTTGCGGATGTTGTCGTAGACCTTGCGGCCCTCGCGGATGGCGCCGACGATGGTGGCGAAGTTGTCGTCGGCCAGCACCATCTCGGCGGCCTCCTTGGCGGCCTCGGTGCCCTGGATGCCCATGGCCACGCCCACGTCGGCCCGCTTCAGCGCCGGGCCGTCATTGACCCCGTCGCCGGTCATGGCGCAGATGCCGCCCCGGGCCTGCATTGCCTGGACCAGCCGCAGCTTGTGCTCCGGCGCGGCGCGGGCGAAGACGTCCACCTCGAGGATGATCTCCTCGAGCTCGGCATCGGACATCCCCTCGATCTCGCGGCCGCTGATGGCCCGCTCGGTGTGGGCGAAGCCGAGCTCCCTGGCGATGGCCAGGGCGGTGACGGCGTGATCGCCGGTGATCATCACCGGGCGGATGCCGGCGGCCAGGCAGTCCTTGACCGCCTCGATGGCCTCGTCGCGGGGCGGGTCGAGCAGTCCCACCAGCCCCAGCAGCACCAGCTCCTCCTCGGCGTGCTCGTCGGCCAGCTCGTGGACGTCCCGGATCGACCGTTCGGCCAGCGCCAGCACCCGCAGGCCCCGGGAGGAGAGGTCGTGGATGCGTTCCTCCCAGCGCTCGACGTCCAGTTCGCTGTCCTCGCCGTTGTCACGCACCCGGTGGCACATCTCCAGCAGGCGATCCGGGGCGCCCTTGACCAGCAGCAGCGGCTCG
Source organism: Halomonas campaniensis (assembly GCF_014193375.1). Taxonomy (GTDB): domain Bacteria; phylum Pseudomonadota; class Gammaproteobacteria; order Pseudomonadales; family Halomonadaceae; genus Halomonas; species Halomonas campaniensis. Next base: position 12,546 of record NZ_JACHZF010000001.1, on the reverse strand, counting down.
CCGTCCACCTCGTGGAGGGTCGCCATGTACTTGCGCTCGGACTCGAAGGGGATGGCGTCATGGCGATCGTGGTCGCCGCGCAGCTTCTCGGTGGAGAGCCCGGCCTTGGCCGCGGCCACCACCAGGGCGCCCTCGGTGGGGTCGCCGTGGATTCGCCAGCGACCCTCCTCCTCGGCCAGTTCGGCGTCGTTGCACAGCACCCCCACCTTGAGGAAGTGGCGCAGGGCGTGGTCGTCGTCCAAGTCCAGGGCTTCCGGCTCGGCCTCGCCGTCGCTGGCGCGGTGGAAGCTGCCCTCGGGCGCGAAGCCGATCCCCTCGATGCGAATCTCTCCCCCGGGCAGCCAGATGGCCTGGGCGGTCATCTCGTTGCGGGTCAGGGTGCCGGTCTTGTCCGAGAAGATGGTGGAGATGGAGCCCAGGGTTTCCACCGCGGGCAGGCGTCGGATGATGGCGTTGCGCCGCGCCATGGCCTGCACGCCCAGCGCCAGGCCGATGGTGACGATGGCCGGCAGGCCCTCGGGGATGGCGGCGACCGCCAGGCCCACCGCGGCCATGAACATGTCGCCCAGCGGCTGGCCGTGCACCAGGGCGCCGAAGGCCCCGGTAAGCACCGCGGCGCCCAGGATGAAGAACGCCAGCACCTGGCCGGCGCGGTCGATCTGGCGCAGCAACGGGGTCTTGAGCTGCTCCACGCCGCGCAGCATCTCGGAGATGCGGCCGATCTGGGTGCTGGCCCCGGTTTCCACCACCAGGCCCCGGGCGTTGCCCTGGACCACGATGGTGCTGGCGAAGGCCATGCTGCTGCGATCGCCCAGGTCGGCGTCCTCGGCCACCGCATCGCTGGCCTTGTCCACCGGCGTGGACTCCCCGGTCAGCGAGGCCTCCTCGGTGCGAAAGCGCCGGGCCTCCAGCAGCCGCAGGTCCGCCGGCACCCGGTCACCGCTCTCCACCAGCACGATGTCACCCGGCACCAGCTCTTCGGCGGGGATCGTCTCGCGCCTGCCGTCGCGCAGCACCTGGGCCTGGGGCGAGAGCATCTGGCGGATGCTCTCCAGGGCCTGTTCCGCCTTGCCCTCCTGGAAGAAGCCGATCAGGGCGATGATCAACACCACGCCGAAGATCGCGCCCGCGTCCAGGGTGTGACCCAGCCCCAGGCTGGCGATGGCGGCGACGTTCAGCACCAGCATCAGGATGTTGTTGAACTGCGCCAGCAGGCGTTTCCACCAGGGACGCGCCTCGGCCTGCTGCAGCTGGTTGGGGCCGTGCTCGGCCAGCCGGCGCCGGGCCTCCTCGCCCTTCAGCCCGTCCCGGGTGCTCTCCAGCCGGTCGAGGGATTCCTCTTCGCTCAGGGCATGCCAGGCGGTGGGCTCGCTGTGTCTCGGCGCTGTCATCCTTACTCCTCCGCACATGTCAGGGGCTGCTGGATAGATAACTACCATACAGCATGCTGCAGTGCAGTGATCCAGGACAGGTTGACGCGCCAAGTCATTGAGCTCAAGGGAGGTGTGGGTGGAGTCGAGGCGGTCGCAAGCCCCTGTTAACATGGCGCTCTAGTCTCCAGGAGGAACCGTGATGACTCACGTCCGACCCGCCTGCCCCTGCGGCAGCGGCCAGCCGCTGGCCCGATGTTGCGGCCGGTTCCACGCCGGCGAGCCGGCGCCCACCCCCGAGGCGCTGATGCGCTCGCGCTACAGCGCCTTCGCCCTGGACCTCACCGACTACCTGCTGGCGAGCTGGCACGCGAGCACCCGCCCGGCCGAGCTGGCCCCGGACCCGACCACTCGCTGGCTGCGCCTCGAGGTGCTGGAGAGCGGCGAGGAGGGCGATGACGGGCAGGTGCATTTCCGCGCCACCTTCCGCGAGGGTCGGCGCTTCGGCGCGCTGGAGGAGCGCTCGCGCTTCCGCCGGGAGGCCGGACGGTGGTATTACCTTGACGGTAGCCCCAGGGTCACCCGGCTCAGGACCGGCCGCAACGAGGCCTGCCCCTGCGGCAGCGGTCGCAAGCTCAAGGCGTGCTGCGGCCGAGGCGTCTGACGAGAGTCCCATTCACGGAGATTCCATGATGAAACGATCCCTTCCTATCGTGTGGCAGCGCCTGGTCAGCAAGGGCGAGACCTGTGATCGTTGCCGCGCCACCCAGCGTGAGGTGGAGCAGGCCGTCGCGACCCTCGAGGCGGCGCTGGCACCGCTCGGGCTGGAGCCTCGCCTCGAGATCCGCGAACTGGACGAGGCGGCCTTCCGTGCCGATCCGCTGGCGTCCAATCGCATCTGGATTGCCGGGCGACCCATGGAGGATTGGCTGGACGCCGAGGTGGGTCGAAGCCCCTGCTGTTCGGTCTGCGGGGACGAGGCCTGTCGCACCGTCGAGGTCGAGGGCGTGACCTACGAGACCATCCCCGAGACCCTGCTGCTGCGCGCCGCGCTCATCGCCGCGGCCAGCGGGCTCGGTGGTGATGACCCGGTGGCGCCGGCCTGAGCGACTCCCGTCACACGGGCTCCCGCCAGGGGCAGTGTCTGCTTGCCGAGCGCCCGGCCCCAGGCTGGCCGACGGGCGGGCCAGCCCTTACACTGCGCGGCATGCCGCCGTGCCAATCGGCCCACTCTTCACCTCGTCCCGGACGCGTCCCATGGCCCAGACCCTCTCGAAACGGATCAACAAGTACATCAGCGAGAGCGGGATCTGCTCGCGGCGGGAGGCCGACCGCTACATCGAGCAGGGCAACGTGCGCATCGACGGCCGCCGCGCCACCCCCGGCGACCAGGTCTTCCCGGGCAGCGTGGTCAAGGTCAACGGCCAGGTGGTCGAGCCCCTGGCGCTGGAAGAAGAGGACCTGGTGTTCATCGCCCTCAACAAGCCGGTGGGCATCGTCAGCACCACCGAGCCGAGCGAGAAGGCCAACATCGTCGACTTCATCGGCCACGGCGCACGCATCTTTCCCATCGGGCGGCTGGACAAGGACTCCCAGGGGCTGATCTTCCTGACCAACAACGGCGACCTGGTCAACCGCATCCTGCGGGCGAGCAACCAGCACGAGAAGGAGTACCGGGTCACCGTCAACAAGCCGATCACCGACGACTTCATCGCCGGGATGGGCGGCGGCGTGCCGATCCTCGGCGAGGTCACCCGGAAGTGCCCGGTGGTCAAGGAGTCCAGGTTCGTCTTCAACATCACCCTGGTCCAGGGGCTCAACCGCCAGATCCGCCGCATGTGCGAGGTGTTCGGCTACGAGGTGGTCAAGCTCGAGCGGCTGCGCATCATGAACGTCACCCTCAAGGGGCTGGCCGAGGGGGACTGGCGGGACCTGACCCCCGCCGAGGTGTCGACGATCCTCGCCATGACCGAGCACTCCTCCTCCGTGGCCCAGGCCCCCGGCCGCCGCGCTGCCCGACGCAAGGCGGGCAATGGCGCCAGGGCGGGTGCCGGCAAGTCTGGTTCGGGCAAGTCAGGTTCGGGCAAGTCGGCCCCGGGCAAACCCGGCGCGAGCCGTCGGGGCGAGGGCGCCAAGGCCGCCGCGGGGAAGGGGGCGAAGCGCAAGGCGGGCGGCAAGGCTGCGCCTGACAAGGCCCGGTCCGCGACGTCCCGAGGCGGCAAGGCCGTGCCGTCCGCCAAGGGGGGCAGGTCGAAGCCGGCGGGCGCCAAGCCGGGCAAGGCCGGGCGGCCCAGGGGCGGAAGCCCGTCCGGCAAGCCCCGCCGCCGCAAGTAGCCGCCTGGCGAAGTCCCGACCGAAAGAAGTTCCGGCCGCAAGGAGCGCCCATGACCGATTCCCGTCTGCAGAGCCCCGCCGCCGCCCGCAACCGTGGGCCGATCCTCGAGGTCCTTCGGGACGTGCTGCCCGACGGGGCGCGGGTGCTGGAGATCGCCAGCGGCAGCGGCGAGCATGCCGTCCACTTCGCGAGCGCCGAGCCGGGCTGGACCTGGCAGCCCAGCGATCCCCATCCGCGGGCCCTGGCCTCCATCGCCGCCTGGCGCGAGTCCGCGGGCCTGCCCAACCTGCGCGAACCGGTGCCGCTTGACGTGGAAGGCGACTGGCCGCCGCGGACCTTCGACGCCGTGGTGGCCATCAACCTGCTGCATATCTCGCCCTGGGCGGCGACCGAGGCGCTGATGGCGGGGGCGGGGCGCTGCCTGGTGCCAGGCGGCGTGCTTGTGCTCTACGGGCCGTTCCGGCGGGAGGGGCGCCATACGGCGCCCAGCAATGCGGCCTTCGGTGCCGACCTCAGGCGCCGGGATCCCCGCTGGGGCATCCGCGACCTGGCCGAGGTCACCGCCGAGGCCGCTCGTCATGGCCTGGCGCCGGCGCGCGTGGTGGTGATGCCCGCCAACAACCTCTGCGTGGTTCTCGTTTCAGGTCCACGTTCGGGGTCAGACCCTTAAATCCGCTTAAGGGTCTGACCCCGAAAAGGCCTCACTCCGGCATCTCGCCGGGCACCCGGTACTGGAGCGGTTCGGCCTGGCGCTCCTCGCGGGTCTTGGTCTCGTCCTCGGTGGGTACGCCCCACAGGGTCTCGCGGCTGCCGTCGGGGAAGGTGTAGGTGGTGCAGCCGGCCAGCAGGGCAAGGGCCAGGCCGGCGGCGGGCAGCAGCAGGGGTCGGGATCGAATCACGGGGCTTTCCTCGAGGGCATGATATTCATGGCACAGGGCAGTGGGGCCAGCCTGCTGGCTGGCCGTTCGCGGGTCAAGTCGCGTCGGGCTCAACCGGACCAGCCGGCCAGAATCGGCACGTAGACCACCAGCAGCAGCACCGCGATCAGCCCCAGCAGGTAGGGCAGGATAGCGCGGGTGATGCGTTCCAGCGGCAGCTGGGTGACCGACGAGGCCACGTAGAGGTTGATCGCCACCGGCGGGGTGATCATGCCGATGGCCAGCCCCACGACGATGATCAGCCCGAAGTGGACCGGGTCGATGCCGAGCTGGGTCACCAGCGGCAGCAGCACCGGGGTGAGGATGATCAGGGCGCTGGCCGTCTCGATGAACACCCCGGTGAGCAGGATCACCGCCACCACCAGCAGCATAATCACGTAGGGGTTGGTGGAGAGCGACAGTACCGCCTGGGCGATGGCGCCGGGCACCTGCCAGCTGGAGAGCGTCCAGCTGAGCACCGCCGAGGTGGCGATGACCAGCATGATCACCGAGGTGGTGATCGCCGAGCGGATCAGGATGCGATAGACGTCGGGCAGGCGCAGGTCGCGGTACACGAACAGCGATACCAGCAGGGCGTAGTTGACTGCCACCACGGCCGCTTCGCTGGGCGTGAACACCCCCGAAAAGATGCCGCCGAGGATGATCACCGGGGTCATCAGGCCCCAGCTGGCGCTCTTCAGGGTGCGCCAGATGGTGGCCGGCGAGAAGGCGGTGCCCCGCGGGTAGTTGCGTCGGTAGGCCTGGACGATGGCGATGGCGGCGAGGCCGAGCCCCATGGCCAGCCCCGGCAGGAAGCCGTTGAGGAACAGCTTGGAGACCGACTGCTGGGCGATCACCGCATAGATGATCATCGGCACCGAGGGCGGGATCACCACCCCGATGGTGCCGCTGGCGGCGATCAGGCTGGCCGCCGAGGCGGGGTCGTAGCCCTTCTTGCGCAGCTCCGGTACCAGGCTCGAGCCCACCGCGGCGGTGGTGGCCGCCCCCGAGCCGGAGATCGCGGCGAAGAACATGCCGGCCCCCACCGAGACGATCGACAGCCCGCCCTTGAGGAAGCCGAACAGCGAGTCGGCGAAGTCCACCAGCTTCTCGCTGACCTTGCCCTGGGCCATCAGGTCGCCGGCCAGGATGAACATGGGTACCGCCACCAGGGCGAAGGAGTTGATGCCCTGAAACATCTGCTGGGTGACCACCATCAGCGGCACGCCCTGGGCATTCAGGGCCAGCAGGGTGCTGGCGCCGATGGCCAGGGCGATGGGCACCCCCAGCAGCATGAAGACGAAGAACAGCACGAACAGCAGGCCGGTCATGCGGGAGGCTCCTCGGCGGTGCCGCTGCCCGGGTCACTGCCCGCCGGCCCCTTGACGATCAGTTCGAGCAGGTCGACCAGCGCGTACCAGCTCATCAGGGCCCCGCTCAGCGGGATCACGGCATAGATCCAGGTCATCGAGATGCGCAGCGAGGCGGACTTCTGGAAGCTCTGCACCTGCATGTAGCGATGGCCGATGACGATCAGCGCCACCGTGAAGCCCAGCGCCACCAGCACGGCGGCGATGCGCGCCAGCTGCTGCAGGCGCAGCGGCAGGGCGTCCACCACGAAGGTCACGGCGATGTGGCGCCCGCGCTGGAAGGCCAGGGTGGCGCCGAGGAAGGTGATCCACACCAGCAGGAAGCGGGCCACCTCCTCGGTCCAGCCCACGGCGGTGAAGAGCACCCGGGAGACCACCTGCAGCGTGATCACGCCGATCAACGCCGCCATCCCCGCGAAGACCACGGGCTGGATGACGGCGTCGAGGGCGCGCTCACACCGCTGCAGCAGGCCCAGCAGGGATCGCGAAAGGGCTCGCACTTACTGCAGCGCCTCCTGGATGCGCTCCAGGTAGTCGCCGAACTGCTCGCCGTACTTCTCGTAGACCGGCGCCACGGCGGCCTGGAAGGCCTCGAGGTCGGCGTCATCGATGATCTCCATGCCGGCGGCGCGCAGCTCGGCCAGCTGCTCGGCCTCCATCTCGGCATTCACCCGACGCTCGTGCTCGGCGGCTTCCCGGGCGGCCTGCACCAGCACCTCCTGGGCGGCGTCCGGCAGCTGGTTCCAGGCCGGCATGCCCATCACGAAGATCGCCGGTGCATAGGTGTGGCGCGAGAGGGTCATGTAGGTCTGGGTCTCGTTGAGCTTGAACGAGTGGATGACGTTGACCGGGTTCTCCTGGCCGTCGATGGTGCCCTGCTGCATGGCGGTGAGCGCCTCGGTCCAGGCCATGGGGATGGCATTGGCGCCCAGCTCGCGGAAGGTGTCCACGTAGACCGGGTTCTCCATCACGCGGATGCGCAGGCCGTCCATGTCCTCCGGCGAGTTCACCGGCCGCTCGCTGTTGGTCAGGTTGCGGAAGCCGCGCTCGGCGTAGGCCAGGCCCTTGAGGTTGACGTCCGCCAGCTTGTCGAGCAGCTCCTGGCCGATCTTGCCGTCGAGCACCGCGTAGGCGGCCTCGGGGGAGGGGAAGAGGAAGGGCAGTTCGAAGACGGCCATCTCCTCGACGAAGTTGGCCACCGGGCCATTGGTGATCACCCCCATGTCCACGGTGCCGATCTGCATCCCCTCGAGCAGGGTGCGCTCGTCGCCCAGGGAGGCGTTGGGGTAGATGTCGACGCTGACCGCGCCCTCGGTGCGCTCGGCGACCAGTTCCTGGAACTTGACCGCGGCGATATGGAAGCCGTCCTGCTCGTTGACCACGTGGGCCAGGCGCAGGGTGACCGGATCCATGTCGGCGAACTCGGAGGCCTGGGCGGTGGTGGCCAGGGCCAGCGAGACGGAGAGTGCCAGCGTGCTGCGTAGTAAGCCTTTCATTTTTCTGTTTCCTTATTGGTGTCAACGGCTTGTGGTGTCCAACAGCGATCGAGCATGCCCCAGCCCGTCGGTAGCGTCAATCGCCCCCGGGGCGCCGGCTTACAGCCGCCGGTACATCACATGGGCATCCACCGGGCCCAGGGCCGGATGGCGGAAGGCCCCGGCCAGGGTACCGGCGATGGCGAAGCCATGGGCCTGCCACAGGCGCACCGCGGTCTCGTTGGTCGACACCACCAGGTTGTACTGCATGGCCGAGAAGCCGAGTTCCCGGGCCAGCGCCAGGGAGTCCTCGCAGAGCCGGGCGGCGACGCCCTGGCCGCGGGCGGCCGGCGCGACGATATAGCCGCAGTTGGCCACATGGTCGCCGGGGCCGGCCTGGTTGGCCTTGAGATAGTAGGTGCCGAGGGGCGTGCCGTGCCCGTCCACGGCGACGCGCACCGACCGGGGGAGCTCGATCCACATGCGGTGGGCGTCCTGCTCGGTGATGTCGCGGGGCACGGCGTAGGTCTCGCCGGCCCGGAACACGGGTTCCATGAAGGCCCACAGGGCCGGCCAGTCCTCGGGCTGGAAGGGACGGATGCGGATCATGGGGTGACCTCCTGCTGGGCGCGCAGCCAGGCGATCTCCTCGGCCCAGATCGACGGGTCGATGGTCTCGAGCACCATGGGGATCCCGTCGATGCGCGGGTCGCGCATCAGGGTGGTGAAGCAGGCCAGGCCGATGTTGCCCTGACCCAGGCTGTGGTGGCGGTCGACTCGGCTGCCGAGCTTGCTCTTGGCGTCGTTGAGGTGCATGCCGCGCAGGTAGTCGAGCCCCACCACGGCATCGAACTCGTCCAGGGTGGCGGTGGTGGCCTCGGCGGTGCGCAGGTCATAGCCGGCGGCGAAGGCGTGGCAGGTATCGAGGCAGACGCCGACGCGGGAGCGGTCGTCCACCTGCTCGATGATCGCGGCCAGGTGCTCGAAGCGCCAGCCCAGGTTGCTGCCCTGGCCGGCGGTGTTCTCGATCACCGCGGTCACGCCCCGGGTGCGGCTCAGCGCCTCGTTGATCGACTCGGCGATGCGCGACAGGCAGTCGGCCTCGTCGATGGCCTTGAGGTGGCTGCCGGGGTGGAAGTTGAGCAGTGTCAGGCCCAGCTGCTCGCAGCGCTGCATCTCGTCCAGGAAGGCCGCCCGGGACTTCGCGAGGCCCTCGGCCTGGGGATGGCCCAGGTTGATCAGGTAGCTGTCGTGGGGAAGAATCTGCCCCGGGCCGAAGCCGTGGCGGCGGCAGGCGGTGCGGAAGGCCTCGATGGTGGCGTCATCCAGCGGCTTGGCCTTCCACTGGCGCTGGTTCCTGGTGAACAGCGCGAAGGCGTCGGCGCCGATCTCCACGGCGCGCAGCACCGCCTGGTCGACGCCGCCGGCGGCACTGACATGGGCTCCGAGGTATTTCATGGTGAACGCGATGGCTCCCTGGCTGTCACGGATGGTGGCCTGCGATTCTAGCGCAAGTCGTTGCCGGCCGGTGGGTGCCATTCTCCCCCGGCGGCGTGCTAGGGTCGTGTCACCCCAATGAGTTATCAGGAGATTGCATGTCCTTCGCGAAGTCCCTTGCCGTCGCAACGCTGACCGTGGCCCTGGCGGCCCCGGCCCTGGCCCAGCAGATGCCCCAGGGCGGGCCGCCGAGCGCCCAGGATCAGGTGGCCCAGCTGGGCGAGCTGATCGAGCTGGAGGCCGGCCAGGAGCAGGAGCTGGTGGCACTGCTGACCGACTCCCAGGAGCGCATCCAGTCGCTGCAGGCCGACGCCCAGTCGGTGCAGATGCAGCTGCAGCAGAGCATCGGCCACGACTACGACGAGGCCGCCATCCGCCAGGATGCCGAGCGTCTCGGCGAGCTGACCGGCGAGATGACCGCCGAGAGCGTGCTGATGCAGTCTCGCCTCCAGGCGACCCTGACCCAGGCACAGCGCGACGAGCTCGAGCGTCAGGTCCAGGAGCGTCAGGAGCAGATGCGCCAGATGCAGCAGCAGATGCAGCAACAGCAGCAGCCCGCCCAGTAGGCGGGGCCCTCGGGCGGCAGGCGGCCGCCCGGGAACCAGGAGGGCGGCGTCCGGTGACGGGCGCCGCCCTCCTGCGTCTGGCCTCGGCGCCCGCGAACGCCGTCCGTGCTAGGCTGGCGATCAGGACAGCATCTTCGACAGGGGAGGTCAGCGTGGGATTTCGTTTCCAGCGTCGCATTCGCCTTGCGCCGGGCGTCAGGCTCAACCTGAGCAAGCGGGGCCTGGGCCTCTCGGTGGGGCCGCGTGGCGCCAGCCTGAGCGTCGGGGCGCGGGGCGTCCAGGCCCATGGCGGCATTCCCGGCACCGGCCTGGCCTGGCGCGAGAGGCTCGATCGCGCCTCGCCGCCCGGTGCCTCGGCCGATGGTGGCACGACCGACGGCGGCGGCGCCTCCGGTCTCGAGGCCCACCTGGCCGATGGGGGCGAGCTGGCCCTGCAGCTCGAGATCGAGGCGTCGGGGGAGGTCCGCTACCGCCACGCCGACGGCACCCCGATGAGCCGCGACGAGGTGCGGGTGCTGCGCCGCCATGCCGAGCCGGCGCTGCGGGCGGAGCTTGCGGCCCACTGCGAACGGCTCAATGCCGACATCGAACGCCTGGGCCGGCTGCATGAGCAGACCCCGTCCCCCGACGAGCAGGGCTACGAGGCCCGTCACTTTCCCGAGGCCCCTCCTGCGCCGCTGGTCCTCCCGGAGGCTGCCTGGTGGCACCGCCTGTGGCCGCCGGCCCGCCAGCGCCACGAGGCGCAGAACCGTCAGCGACGTGCCGCCCACGGCGAGGCCTACCGGCAGTGGGAGTGGCAGAAGGCCGACTTCGACGCCCGCGAGTTCGCGCGCGAGAAGCGCGAGGGCGAGGGCGTCTGGCAAGACCCGGCGGCCATGGAACAGACCCTGGCCGAGCGCCTCGCCGAGATCGACTGGCCCCGCGAGACGCTGGTCGATTTCGACCTGGGAGAGGACGCTCGGACCATCGCCGTGGACATCGACCTGCCGGGGGAGGAAGAGATGCCCGACCGGCTCTGGCGGCTGCCCGCGACCCGGCTCAGGCTCTCGTCGCGACGGCTCAGCGCGACCCGCCAGCGCAAGCTCTACCGCGACCACGTCCACGGCATCGCCTTCCGGGTGCTGGGTGCCGTCTTCGCCCGGCTGCCGCGGGTCGAGGAGGCGAGGATCTCCGGGTATCGCCAGGTCACCGATCCCGCCACCGGCGGCGAGCGCGACCAGTACCTGTTCAGCGCCAAGGTGAGCCGCCGCCAGTGGGAGCAGATCCACTTCGACCGCCTCGACGAGGTGGACCCGGTCCAGGCCCTGGCGGCCTTCACCCTGCGCCGCGACATGACCCGCACCGGCATCTTCCGCGATATCGAGCCGTTCAAGCTGATCTAGGCGCCTGGCATCGGGCGGCGCTTCAGCGGCGCCTGAGGATCCAGTAGCGTCGGCCCTGGGCATCGGGGCGCGAGATGACCACCGGCGCCTCCGGCGACGGCTCGCGCCGAGGGGCCGGGCTGTCCGCGGCTGTCCCGTCCAGGGCCAGCAGGCGGCGGATGCGTTCGCGGGTGGGCGGGTGGGTCTGCAGGTAGCGCAGCCAGGTGGGAGGCTGCCGGCCGAAGATGGCCGTCAGCCACAGGCTGTCGTGGCGCTCCAGCACGGCCAGCGCCGAGGCCAGCCCCCGGGGGTCGTGGGTCAGCGCCACGGCCTCCAGGTCCGCGGTGTACTCGCGGTTTCGCGACAGGGCCAGCTGCAGCAGGGTGCTCAGCGTGGGCGTCAGGCCGACCACCAGCAGCTCCCGCCACGGCATGTCGATCTCCCCGGCCATCACCAGCGGCAGCATCATCACCAGGCCGAGCTGCACCAGGAAGGCGCCCCAGATGGTCAGCCGGGTCATGGTGGCCGCCATGGACATCACCCGGGTGTCGCCATGGCGCAGGTGGCTCACCTCGTGGGCCAGCACCCCGCCGAGCTGGCGCAGGTTGAGGGTACGGATCAGGCCCTCGGTGATGGCGATGCCGCCGTCATGGCGATCGCCCACGGCGAAGGCATTCAGCCCCGGGGAGGGCGAATAGAACAGCAGCGGCTCGGCCGTCAGCCCGGCATGGCGATAGAGCGCATCGAGCACCCGGTAGAGCTCGGGTGCCTGGTGGCGGCGCAGCAGCCCGGCGCTGGCGTTGGCCAGCACCACCCGGGCAGGCACCCGGCCGCTGAGGTAGAGGGTCAGCGCCACCAGCGCGAAGCACCAGATCACGCCGAACAGGCCGGCCAGCAGGTAGCCGGGCACGGCGAGCACCAGGGCCAGGCCGGCCAGGATCAGCAGGTGCTGCAGGGCATTCTTCAGCCGGTTGGGCAGCAGGCTCGGCGCGGCCCTGGGCATGGGTCAGACGAATTCCGGGTCGTCGGTGCGCACCGTCACCCCTGGCTCCTCCCCCGGCAGCTGCACCGAGAACTCCCCGCCGCCCAGATGGGTGACGGCATGCCCCTCGCGGGTCCGGAAGCTGGGTTCGCCGCCGCCGACGGCGCCGGCATGGGCCAGGTCGCTGATGTCGCGCACGCTGACGAACATGTCGATGATGTACTCGCGCCCCAGGTCGTCCAGGGCGATGAGGGTCCGTTCGTGTTCCTGCATCGCAGCGCTCTCCGATGATGCCCTCGTCCGGCGAGGATTCCCCTTCAGCATCGCAGGCGGGGCCCGGGATGGCGAGGTGCCAGGTCAAGGGATCGCCCCAGCGCCTTGCCGGCAGGACGATTCTGGCGTCAAAAGTGGCAAATTGTCGCGACTCTCGACAAAAATCGATATTCGTGGTTAATTGGTCATGCCAATACAGAGGAGACACGCCATGTCCATCCACGTTCCGACCGTTGCCCTGGATAGCGAAGTTCTCAGCCACTGGGCTGCCTACGCCATCGCACAGCACGCCGCGAGAGAGGCCATTGTCAATGGCCATCAGAACTGACCCACCAGCGGTCAACAAAATTGACCCACCCGTGATCGTCAGCTGAGCGTCTTCTGCTTCAGCCGGTAGCTCT